>NZ_DATCRU010000072.1:0-43392 GCF_036568825.1 Mucilaginibacter sp.
TGTCGATGTGTGAGAACAAATTCTCATACATAAAAGTCACATAGCTTTGAACCGCATTGGGCTTCATCGGGTAGTACTCGTCCAGGTTGAAGGTGATCACGTTTTTAAAGCTCAGGCCTTCCTCGCGGTGCAGGCGCACCAGCTCGGCATAAACGCCCAGCGGGGTTACGCCTGTAGCCAGGCCAAGCACAACCTGCTCATTCCTGTCCTGCTTACTGCGGATCAGGTCGGCTATTCGCCTTGCTACGGATACCGAGGCTTCTTTCTGGTTTGCAAATACGCTCACCGGCAATTTCTCATACCGGGTCTCTTCCAATAAATTTAATCGCGCCATGTCAAAGGTTTTAATTGATTTTGGTGTGGGTGAAAGCAAATATATTAGATATGTTTGCTTATATAAAGCTAATTTCATTTTAACTTTTACCAACCCGATGCCTGCCCTGAATCAAAACCTGCAAAAGCTGTTTTCCATCGCTCAAAAACCGGAGAAACTGGGTATCGGACTGATGTCTGGCACCTCTTTAGATGGCCTGGATATAGCACTCTGCAAATTCAAAGGCAACGGACTGCATACCAAATTCGAGCTGCTGCATTTTATCACGATACCTTATAAACAGCACTTTAAAAACGAGGTGCACGAGGTATTTTCAAAAAGGCTGGTCGACCTGGAAAAGATCACTTTATTAAATGCCTATATCGGCACTTTTCATGGTGAGTTGGTATTAGAAGCCCTTGCCAAATGGAATATCAAACCTGCTGAGGTAGATTTCATCGCCAGTCACGGGCAAACTATTTATCATGCGCCAAAAAGACTGCATAAGCAGAAAGAATATCCAAACGCGACCTTACAAATAGGCGACGGCGATCACCTGGCAGTAAAAACCGGCATACTCACCATCAGCGATTTCCGACAAAAACACATTGCCGCGGGTGGTGAAGGCGCTCCGCTTGCTTTGTATGGTGACGTATTGCTAGGTAGCAAAAAAGGCGAAGACCGTATCCTGCTCAACATAGGTGGCATTGCCAACCTGACCTACCTGCCAGCCGATGGCGATACGCATAAAGTGATCTGCACTGATATCGGTCCGGGGAATACGATGATCGATGCGGCGTGCCGGGAATATTTTAACCAGTCTTATGATAAGGACTCATTCATCGCCCTGTCGGGATTGGTGAATGATGATTTGCTTGCTGCCTTGCTGGATCATCCTTTTTTCAACGAGAAAGCCCCCAAAACCACCGGCCCTGAGCTGTTCAACCTGAGCTACCTGGAAGACGCGCAGGAAGTATCGAACACCAAACAGATCAACAAAAATGATGTGGTAGCTACGCTGAGTGCTTTCACTGCTACCAGCATTGCCAATTTCGTCACCAAATATTTGCCTGCCAACAGCCACATCTTCCTAAGCGGCGGCGGCGCGCATAATTACTTTGTGACTACTTATTTGAAGCAATTGCTGCCTAAAGCAACCTTAGGTAATACCTCCAATCTGGGCATTGATCCGGATGCGAAAGAAGCCATTTTGTTTGCGTTGTTGGGTAATGAGGCTTTATCGGGTGAGTCGATTCAGATTGGGGATAATCCCAGGGTGTTGATGGGGAAGTTTAGTTTTGGGGTATAGATATCACCATTTCAACTTTGCTTTGAAATGGCCATTTTTAAGAAAGCTCTTTAAAGCTTCAATATTCCCCTGATCATCTGGACCAATCTTTATCAAATTGGCTACTATTCTATTACTATATATCAGCAGCCAGCCTTCAATTATTCTTATTTTATAAACTTTTGTCCAATCCATTGTGCTATTGAATGATTCGCCAGTCACGGAAAAACCGTCTTCTGAAAGGTTATAAGTTATGAACTCATGCAATCTGTAATTGCTTTTAAAATTTCTTCGTACTGCGAGGAAAATTCCTATTGGAAACCAAATGGCCATAAAAATTAGAGCAACTCCTATAGAAGAGAAATCATTATCATTAAGAATTTTGCCTTTTGTAATTATCAGTAATACGATAAAAACTAATGCCAATGCATTGATAAGAATCACCCACCATCTTTTATAGGTTAGATTAAAGCTGAGTTGCCTGTAGTCCTTTAAAGTGATTTGACGACTTATTGAGAAGTTATTCATGTTGTGTATAAGATTTAGTGATGCTAAAATATAAAAGATTTTGGAAGTTTGAGACCTTCACAACGGCTGTACAATTAAATAATCTGCGAAATCAACGTAATCAAATTAATCAGCGGTTCAGACAATCCGCGTTAGCGATGGCAGTAAATACTGGCCCTGCGCCTAAGGCCTGCAGGCGTATGAACGTACAGCGCGGCCGCTTCTATCAGCGGAAACGCCCAAATTGTCAGAACTCGAATTAATAGAATTAAAGAATTGGCAGAATTCAGGCAATTCAAAAATTCTATTAATTCCGGTTCAGACAACATGCAGCCTACCCATCCTACCATACTTCGACTAAGCTCAGTATGACACCCTTTTTCTAATCAGCGAAATCCATTTAATCAAATAAATCAGCGGTTCAGACAAAAAGCTATATTTGTTTCGTCAGTTTACACATTCATTAAACACCATTTCACATCATGACTTTATACAGCTTTCTTTTACACCTGCACTCCGGTTTCAGGTATATCGTGCTTTTACTGCTTCTTTTGGCGATCATACGGGCCTGGCTTGGTTGGCTGGGCAAAGTATCATACACCGAAAGTCACCGCAAGCTCAACCTGTTTGCCATGATATCGGCGCATACGCAATTGCTTATCGGTATCGTGCTGTATTTTGTGAGCCCGTTCGTAAAGTTCGGTCCGGATACCATGAAGGATGCCACCACCCGTTACTGGACGATGGAACACCTTGTAGGCATGCTGATCGCCATTGCTTTGATCACCGTTGGTCATACCCGTTCAAAACGCGGCGCTACATCTGACGCAAAACATAAAAGCATAGCTATATTCTACACTTTAGCCCTGATTTTTATTGCAATAATCATAATTTTAAGCAAGCGGAGACTGCTTGGAATGTCATAATCATAATTTTTTCAGAAAAGCACAAAATATTTTCCTGAAAAATTTGCTAATTCAATATTCTTTATAAATTTGTGACCGCGATGATTAAAACTAACAAAAATACTAGCTGGTGGCACCATGAAAATGGCGTCCGGATATATTTTTGGTAAGACTTACTAATCAATTGTAAACCTAATATAAGCCCGGCGCCAACCAACGCCGGGCTTTGTATTTTAATGCTTTTTGAACAACAACAATGAAACGATATAAAATAACCACTACTTCTAAAAAACTGCTAGCCGATACCACCACGCCGGTGAGCATTTACCTGCGCCTGCGCGATGTGTACCCGAATGCCCTGCTGCTGGAAAGCTCTGACTATCACAGCCGCGAGAACAGCATGAGCTATGTTTGCTGCGAACCCATCAGCGGATTGGTATTAAGCGACGGTCGCCTGAAGAAAAGCTATCCTGACGGTAATACCGTAGTAAGCGAACCCGGCACTTTTGATTTGGTAGACGAGATCGCCAAGTTTGTGGCGAGCTTTGAAACTACGGAGAGTAACAGCAAGATTATTTCAAACGGTATCTGGGGTTACTTTACGCACGAGGCTGTTGAGCATTACGAAACCATCAGGCTAAAGCAAAGCGCTGACGATACGCGCAAGATTCCGGTGATGCAGTACCATATTTACCGCTACATCATTGCTATCGATCATTTTAAAAACGAGTTGCACATTTTTCAAAACCAACCTGAGGACATGCCTACCAACGGTGGACTGGAAAAGCTGGAATACCTGATCAAAAACAAGAATTTCCCTGAATATCACTTCCAAAGCAATGGCGATGAAAAATCAACGCTGACCGGACAGGAATTTATGGCGATGGTAGAGAAGATGAAGCAGCATATTTTCAGGGGTGATGTGTTCCAAATCGTGCCGTCGAAGCCGTTTTCGAGGGCGTTCCAGGGGGATGAATTTAATGTGTACCGGGCGTTACGGTCGATCAACCCATCGCCTTACCTGTTCTACTTCGATTATGGTGATTTTCGCATATTCGGTTCATCGCCCGAGGCGCAGATCACTATTAAAGATAATGTGGCTAATATATTTCCAATCGCCGGGACATTTAAGCGCAGCGGGGATGACGTGAAAGACGCAGAAATAGCCCGTGCTTTGGAAAATGACCCGAAAGAGTCGGCAGAGCATGTTATGCTGGTCGACC
The DNA here is from genome assembly GCF_036568825.1 of Mucilaginibacter sp. GTDB lineage: Bacteria > Bacteroidota > Bacteroidia > Sphingobacteriales > Sphingobacteriaceae > Mucilaginibacter. Next base: position 4,237 of record NZ_DATCRU010000072.1, read on the forward strand.
TGGCGCGGAATGACTTGAGCCGCCATTGCGATCAGGTAGAGGTGAAGGCTTTTAAGGAAGTTCAGTATTATTCGCATTTGATCCATTTGGTGTCGCATGTGAGCGGGAAGATTCGTCCGGGGGAGTCATCATTCAAAATTGTAGCGGATACATACCCCGCAGGGACATTGAGCGGAGCGCCGAAATTCCGCGCAATGGAAATCATCGACGAAAATGAAAAAAGCAAGCGCAGTTTCTACAGCGGGGCCATCGGCTTCATGGGCTTTAACGGAGATGTTAACCTTGCTATTATGATCCGGTCGTTCCTGAGCAAAAACAATACGCTGCACTACCAGGCAGGCGCCGGCATCGTAGCCGACTCGAATCCGGAAAGCGAGTTAAAAGAAGTGGACAACAAAATAGCGGCATTGAGGAAGGCCATTGAATTAGCGGAGGAATTGTGAGATAGTTAATCAGTGATCGGTTAACCGGTGATTAGTGATTAGCGCACAAAGATTAGAATTTAGGAATTAGGATTTAGAGTTTAACAATTAGAGACTAGGATTTAGAGTTTAGAAATTAAAGTTTTAGAATTTAGATTTTAGAGCTTAGAATTTAAAGCACACATGAGCAAGATTTTAATAATAGACAATTACGATTCATTCACCTATAACCTGGTGCATTTGGTAAACGAGATAGGTTTGCAATGCGAGGTGTGGAGGAACGATAAATTCAACCTGGACGATGTTGAAGCATTCAGCCATATTATCCTGTCGCCGGGGCCGGGCATACCGTCAGAAGCGGGTTCGCTGCTGGATGTGATAGCACGCTACGCGCCTACTAAGAGCATTTTTGGGGTGTGTCTAGGTCAGCAGGCCATAGCTGAGGCATTTGGCGGACAATTGTATAACCTGAGTCGCCCGATGCATGGCATAGCGACGCCGATAAAGGTGACTGACGCCGACGAAAAGCTATTTACCGGCTTGCCGAAAAACTTTAAGGTGGGCCGTTATCACTCTTGGGTAGTAGATCATAAAGGCTTGCCTGATGTACTGACCATAACCGCCATTGACGAGCAGGACAACAGCATTATGGCGTTACGTCACAAAGAATATGATGTTCGCGGTGTACAGTTTCACCCGGAATCAGTGTTGACGGAATACGGTCGCCAGATGATGCAAAACTGGTTAGCGCCTAAAATGGCAGAAGTGATTTAGGCTGATATTTTTTATACTTGCAAAAGAAGCAACCGTTGATGTTGCCGGAGATTTATGACTATTCTTGATAAAATTGTTGCCCATAAAAAGAAGGAAGTAGAGAAAGCGAAGAAGTTCACTTCTATAAAAATGCTGGAGTCGGCGGAGTTTTTTAGCAGGCAGCCGCTTTCGTTTAAGGAGTTTTTGCTGGATGCTAACCGCACAGGTATTATTGCCGAGTTTAAGCGGAAGTCGCCTTCAAAAGGGGTGATCAACGATAAAGTGACGGTAAAGCAGGTAACCAATGCGTATGCTGAGGCTGGTGCATCGGCCCTGTCCGTTTTAACCGACCGTAAGTTTTTTATGGGACGAAAAACTGACCTGGCGGAGGCACGCAGGGCGAATAACATTCCTATTCTCCGCAAGGATTTTATGATCGATGAGTACCAGGTATTTGAAGCAAAAGCGTTGGGGGCTGATATTATCCTGCTGATCGCTGCTATATTGACACCAGAGCAAATAGATCAATTAGCCACAAGAGCAAAAAGCTTAGAATTGAATGTGTTATTGGAAGTGCACAACCTGGAAGAGCTGCAACGCAGCATTAATCCTAAGCTGGATGCTATCGGCGTAAATAACCGTAACCTGGCTGATTTTACGGTATCGGTAGATACTTCATACCAGTTGGCAGAGCATATTCCGGCTGAGTTTATGAAGATATCTGAAAGCGCAATCAGCAACCCGGAAACCATAAAGGAGCTAAAAAAAGCAGGCTTTAACGGTTTCCTGATAGGTGAAAACTTTATGAAGCAGGAAGATCCGGGGGCGGCGATAAGGGAGTTTGTGAAAGAGTTATAGGTGAATTTACAAAACAGCTAAGTGGTGTAATTAACCTAATTATCAGTATTTTAGCTAACATGTCCGAAAAATTAACCTTAAACGAAGATCAAAAATTAGCATTTAAAGCCATTCAAAAATTTCTTGAACACCCATCTGCTAATGTTTTTGTGCTAAAAGGATATGCTGGTACCGGTAAGACTTTTTTGATGCAACATTTAGGGCAATGGCTTTCAGATAATGAGCAACAATTTTGTTTATTAGCATCAACAGGACGAGCCGCAACTGTATTAAAAGGTAAGACCGGATTTTCAGCAAAAACAGTTCACAGCGAATTATATAATTTCAGTAAAGTTGATGGCATTGATGATAAAATGCTGGAAGACATGTCCGAAGGCAATAATAATAGCGGTCAAATGAGTTTGCAATTTACAACTCGTCAACCAGATCAAGGGAAACAATTATATATCGTAGATGAGGCTTCTATGCTATCAGGTGACTTATCAAAAGATATATTGTTTGCACAATTTGGTTCTGGCATTTTATTAAATGATTTTTTTGAAGTTGTAGATAAAAATAAAATCATTTTTGTAGGTGACCCCTGCCAGCTTCCTCCAGTTAATCAGCATTTTAGCCCGGCATTAGATTTAAAGTGGTTGGCCAAACATGATAAGGTAGCCTTATCATTTACCTTGGAAAAAATAGAAAGAACAGAATCCTCCAATGATATACTTAAGTTAGCCGGTGCTGTTCGTGATATGAGTTTACAAAAGGAATGGGAGATATATCTCAAACTACCGGCTTCAAACTTGAACAATGTTGAGCTGCATACATCAGACAAAGAATTATTCAATTCTTATGTCAAACAATATAAGCAAACAGGTATAAGTGAAACACTCGCAATTGCCAGAAGCAATGTAATGGTAACAAATATCAATAAGGCAATGCGTAGGGAACTATTCGGGGATGTAAATATCCCATTGCAAATAGGTGAAGTATTATTAGTAACTCAAAACAACTATGTGGTACCTTTAACTAATGGAGATTTTGTAATTGTAAGCGAATTAGGTGACATTACTACAAAGGCAGGTCTTAAGTTTCAAAGTGTTCGTATTAAATCTGTTTCGTCAGAAAAAGATTATAATATTTTGTTGTCTTTAGATTCACTATATGGCTTAAAAGGGAATCTTTCAAATAATCAAATGAAAGAATTGATGATCGATTTTAGCCAAAGAATGCGATCAAGAAAAATAAGCACAAATACGCCTGATTATAAAAAGGCCATGCTTGAAGATGATTATCTCAATTGTTTAAGAGCGACTTTCGGCTACGCTGTAACTTGTCATAAAGCTCAGGGCGGCGAATGGAATAATGTATTTTTATTCTTAGATAATAACAAAAATGGGATGTATAATATGCATCCGCAAGAATTATGCAAATGGTGGTATACGGCAATAACCAGGGCCAGACGCAAATTGAATCTCGTTAAACACTGGTGGGTAAATTAATTTATTCCAATTCAATAATATCTATATCTGATGTGATTAGTAGTTTAATTGCTTTTGAAATATTGGGTTTTAGAAACTCCCAAAGCAACCGATTGGTACAATTACCTTTTTTGACAACAATCAATTTAGGCGGTGATCCTAATCGACTAATTAATTCTGGAAAATCCGCGTCTTTAGAAACAAGGATAACATTGCCCTGTGATTTGGCCATGTTGTAAATAACTGTATCAGTAAGATTATTTAGATCTAAACTATACGATGATTTTACGACAAAGCCTGTATGTTCAGACATCCATTTTGCGATGATCGGTGATATTTGAGTATCAAGCCAAATCTCCCAATTTTCAGGCGGCATGGATCACTATAGTGTTTTTCATTTTTAGTGACGCATACAAAAGGGCAGCTTGTATATCTTCTTTTTGCAGAACAGGGTGTTGTTCCAGAATTTCTTCTTCAGACATTCCTGTAGATAATAGCTCGAGCACGTCACTAACTAAAAAGCGTTGCCCTCTGATGGTAGGCTTACCACTTAGTAAATCGGGTACAAGAGTAACACGTTCAAGCAGTTTTTGCTGTTCGTTGTTCATAATATAAAGTTAGAGAAAATATTTTACTTAATGTCATTTTAACCGCATTGATGCATTATGGTTAAATTGGCATCTTGATTGATAATCATTATTTTACATGAGACAAAAATTTTATGATACTGCTGTGAAGCAGGAGAAAGTAGTGCTGGTGGGTGTTATTACACCTAATGAAACCGAAGCACAGGAAAAAGAATACCTGGAGGAATTGGAGTTTTTAGTGGAAACCGCAGGAGGCCTTACGGTAAAAACTTTTACCCAAAAAATGCTGCGGCCAGAACGCGCAACTTTTGTCGGGACAGGTAAGCTCGAAGAGATAAAAGAATATGTACAAGCCGAAGAGATAGACATCGTGGTTTTTGACGATGAGCTCTCGCCTTCGCAATTGCGTAACATAGAAAATGAACTGCAGGTAAAGATACTCGACCGTAGTAACCTGATACTGGACATATTTGCCAATCGTGCCCAAACCGCGCAGGCCAAAGCACAGGTTGAGCTGGCCCAATTACAATATTTGCTGCCGCGATTGACCCGTTTATGGACGCACTTAGAGCGCCAGAAAGGTGGTATCGGTATGCGCGGCCCCGGTGAGTCGCAGATAGAGACCGACCGTCGTTTGATCCTGAATAAAATTTCTCTTTTAAAGGAAAAATTAAAACTGATCGACCGGCAGAACGAGACACAACGCAAAAACCGTCATCAACTGGTTCGTGTGGCATTGGTGGGTTATACCAACGTAGGCAAATCCACCATCATGAACATGATCTCCAAATCGGAGGTATTTGCTGAGAATAAGTTGTTCGCTACGCTGGATACGACAGTGCGTAAGGTGGTGATTGAAAACCTGCCATTCCTGTTATCTGATACCGTAGGTTTTATCCGCAAGCTACCTCACCATTTGGTAGAATGTTTTAAGTCGACGCTGGATGAGGTGCGTGAAGCCGATGTGTTGGTTCACGTGGTGGATGTTTCGCACCCCAATTTCGAGGACCAAATTAGAACAGTAAACGAAACACTAAAAGATCTGGGCGCCATCGATAAGCAAATGATCACGGTTTTTAACAAGATCGACGCTTATGAACCGCTGCATCATCATCCCGGTGAAGAAGCCCACACAATGACCTTAGAGGACTTTAAACAAAGTTGGATGGCCAAGAATAATAGTCCGGCAATGTTTATTTCTGCCCTTAAAAAGGAGAACGTGGAGGAATTCAGAGCAATGCTGTATGAACGGGTAAAAGCAATCCATACGGCAAGGTATCCGTACGATAAATTGTTGTATTAAAGCCTAACTCCAACCCCTCTCCAAAAGAGAGGGGCTTTTTATGTCAGGTTAAAAAAATCTCTTTCGTTATCTCAGGTATAATATTCTTTTCTTTCGCAGTATCAAAGAGCAGGTTAATAGCCTTTCTACCTTCTTCACCCAAGTCAACAGAATACTTATTGACGTACAGTTCGATATGCTTATACATCACCTCCTCACTCATTTCCTGTGCATGCGAGCGGATAAACTCCAATCCCGATTTCGGATTCGCAAAAGCAAACTCTACCGATTTCTTTAGCACCCGGTTAATCTTGTGCTTAACATCCAACGCTAATTTGCGGTTAGCAACAATACCACCCAGCGGAATAGCACAGCCGGTTTGCTTTTCCCAGTAATCCCCAAGGTCGACGATCTTTTTCAGGCCTTTATCCTGATAGGTGAAACGGTTTTCGTGGATGATAAGCCCCAAGTCGACTTTGCCGCTCAAGACAGCATCTTCGATCTCAGAAAATACTAATTCTTGCTTATTAGTAGCCTCTGGCAGTGCTAATCCTAAAAGAAAGTTGGCCGTCGTATATTTACCCGGAATTCCGATTTTGTGATCAGTATTATTTAAATCCGAAATCGAAAATTCGACATTCGAAATCAAAAGCGGTCCTACGCCGAAGCCCAATGCACTCCCCGCATCCAGCAATACATATTTATCGATCACGTATGCAAAGGCATGATAACTCAGCTTGGTAATATCCAACTCGCCGCGAAATGCCTTCTGGTTCAGTGTTTCCACGTCATCATAAAACACATCAAATTCTAACCCTTCCGTGTCGATCTTATGGTGGATCAGGGCATCAAAAATAAAGGTATCATTTGGGCAGGGAGAAAAGCCGAGAGATAGTTTCATGTTTTTTAGTTGTAATGGTTGTAGAGGTTGTAATGGTTGTAGACGTTATGAGGAAAGGGTAAATGGTATTTAGAATAACCTTTACAACTCTTACAACTTCTCCAACACTTCCAACAACTCTGTAGCAAACTTATTCAGATTTTTAATAGCAAGCCCTATTTGCCAGGCGTCACGATTGCGTTTTTCTATATAATTTGACACTGCCCTGATCTGCAAACAAGGAACAGCCACCTGTTTGCAGGCATAAAAAAAGGCAGCGCCTTCCATACTTTCCAATTGTGGTTGAATGCGTCCGGTTAATTTTTGAATACTGGGTTCATGTCCATGAACCGTATTCACCGTAATGGCTGTTACCTGCTTTAATTGCTGATTGGTGTAATATGAAAGACGGGTATCAGTTTTAAAAATGCTCTCACCAAAGCCAAGCGTTTCTATCGGCAAAAATGTCTCATCATTTTCTGCGCCTAGCTCGGATAGCTGATCATCTACTACCTCCACCACTTCCCCAAGAGCAATATTTCGGTCAAGACTGCCTGCTATACCCAGATTTATAGCCAGGTCATATTGATGGGTTGCGAGATGCCTTCCTAATGCAAATGCAGTTGCCACCATACCAACACCGGTGACCAAAAAGTCTATTTCTTGATTCTTGATTCTTGATTCTTGACTCTGACTTCCGACTTCTGACTTCAGACTTCCGACTTCGAACTCAGTAGCAGAAACAACCAATATCCGCATAAATAAATGGCTTTATTTTGACAGCTAAGATAGAACAATGCCCTTGTTTTTGTTTTGTATATTTGCACCAATTATTACTATGATGATATACATGACACGGAAAGAGCACTTTAATGCTGCTCACAGAATGTACCGTGAGGAATGGAGCGAGGAGAAGAACGCAGAGATTTTTGGCAAATGCGCCAATCCGCACTGGCATGGTCACAACTATAATTTGTTTGTAACGGTTAAAGGTGATGTTACGTACGAGACCGGCTACCTGATAGATCTGAAATTACTGAAAACGATCATCAACGATTATGTGATCGAAAAACTGGACCATAAAAACATCAACCTTGATGTTCCGTTTATGGCCGGTAAAATGGCCTCGACCGAGTTGCTTTGCATCGAGATATTCAACCAATTGAAAGCGCCAATAGAAAATAACAAGGGCGTATTCCTGCATTCGGTGAAACTTTACGAAACCGAAAATAATTCCGCCGAGTACTTTGGCGATTAAACCTGACAAATGAGCAAAAAGAATCTTATCCAGGACGACGACGATAATATTGAAGGCTACGTAAAGATCGACAGGTATAATCCTGAGCTGATCGACAGCCTGAGCACCCATTATCACAGCGTTTTAAAGCAGATCGGCGAAAACCCTGAGCGTGAAGGATTATTGAAAACCCCCGAAAGGGTGGCGAAAGCCATGCTATTCCTTACCCAGGGTTACGAGCTCGATGCAAAGGCGATTATGAAATCGGCTATGTTTAAAGAGGAATATAGCCAGATGGTGGTCGTGAAGGATATCGAAGTATATTCGATGTGCGAGCACCATATGCTGCCCTTTTTTGGCAAGGCTCATGTGGCTTATATTCCCAATGGACATGTAGTTGGTTTGAGCAAAATACCGCGTATTGTGGATGTTTTCGCACGCCGCTTACAGGTTCAGGAACGTTTGACTAACGAGATAAGAGATTGTATACAGGATACCTTAAACCCATTGGGTGTAGGTATTGTAATTGAATGCCGCCATTTGTGCATGAGCATGCGCGGCGTACAAAAACAAAATTCAGTTACCACTACTTCTGCATTTACGGGCGAATTTTTGAAAGAAAAAACCCGCGCAGAGTTTTTAAATTTGATAGCAGCTAAGCTAGGTTAGTTCATTAGTTCACTGGTGCATTAGTTCATTGGTAAAAATCAATCGCAGTTTTTACTTGTAAGAAAATTATTGGAACATTGCACCAATGAACAATTGAACTAATGAACCAATAAACCACATGAAAGCATATATTTTTCCGGGCCAGGGTGCCCAGTTTGTAGGTATGGGTAAGGATCTTTATGAAAGATCGGAAGAAGCCCGCCAGTTATTCGAAAAAGCTAATGAGATTTTAGGCTTCCGGATTACCGACGTAATGTTTAGCGGCACCGACGAAGACCTTAAGCAAACCAAAGTAACACAACCGGCCATCTTTTTACATTCTGTTATCCTGGCTAAGGTGTTGGGTGATGATTTCAAACCTGAAATGGCTGCAGGCCACTCATTGGGTGAATTCTCGGCCTTGGTATCTGCCGGAGCATTGTCATTTGAAGACGGATTACGTTTGGTAGCTGCACGTGCCAATGCCATGCAAAAAGCTTGTGAAATACAGCCATCAACCATGGCGGCTATTTTAGGGCTGGATGATTTTACAGTAGAAGATATCTGCCACGAGTTAACTGACGTTGTCGTACCGGCTAATTACAATTGCCCGGGTCAATTGGTCATTTCAGGAACTATTGCAGGAGTCGATGCTGCTTGCGAAAAGCTGACCGCTGCCGGAGCTAAACGTGCATTAAAACTGAATGTAGGCGGGGCTTTCCATTCGCCATTGATGGAAGCAGCACGAGTTGAATTGGAACACGCCATCGTTCATACCGAAATCAAAGAACCGGTTTGCCCGATCTATCAGAATATCGATGCCAAACCTTACACCGATCCGGAGAAGATCAAACATAACCTGATCGCACAGTTAACCGGCCCTGTTCGTTGGACACAAACTGTACAGCATATGATTGAGGACGGGGCAACTTCATTTACCGAGGTAGGCCCAGGAAACGTGTTGCAAGGCCTGGTAAAGAAGGTTGACAGAGCGATGCCAACCAGCAGTGCGGCATTACCGCAGGAATAAACTAAAAAATTAAATGTTAAAAGCCATCCCAAACAGGATGGCTTTCTTTTTTGTATTGTATCTTTACGTTACCTTGTTAGCCGTTTGACATCTTGACGACATCTGCGAAAATACGACTGTTGCTGGCTTTGCTGTTTGCCAGCTTATTGCTTACGGCAGTTATTGTCCAGAAAACCTACACCCCAAGAAATAATCTTTTTCAAACCGGGCAAACGCTTGAAGACAATCTTCACAAGAAGGAAACCGTCGTCAAAAATTTTCTTGACGACAAGAAAAACTTCGACAAGCTAAAAACACTTGGCAACGATGAGCAGGAGGGTCTGAAGATCATCAAGCAATTTACTACTGATGAAAATATATGGGTGCTCACTTATAAAGATAACCACCTTGCATTCTGGAGCGGGATTAAAATAATACCTGTACGACCGGCCAATATCCGGAATGGCTATTCATTTATACAGGGTACTAATGGTTTTTATGACGTCATTAAAAAAAGCGAGGGTAATTTTTATGCGATCTTTTTTATCCCTGTAAAGATCAATTACCGTGTCCAGAATCAATATCTGCACAATGTTTTTGCTAAGAATCTATTGAAGGACAACAATATCGAGATAGCCGACTTTACTGACAAAAATGTTTACGAGATACACAGCCTGGATAACACCCTGTTATTTTCAGTCAAAGTAAAAGGTAACGAGGTTGGCCATAAATTTTTTTATTTCGAGGTGGTACTGTGGGTGTTATGCGCATTCGTATTGTTCCTGCTGGTGCATAGCGTCTGTAATTATATAGCACTCAAAGGATATGTCTACTTGTCATTTCTGATGCTGGCATCCTTTATCGTCCTTTTACGGATCATGAACCTGCACTATGGGTGGCCGGGTTTCTCTCATCAGCCTGAGATTTTTAACCCCGAACATTATAGCTCAGGACCGTTGTTTCCATCACTTGGAGATTTTTGCATCAATATATTGTACTGCACCTGGTTTGCCACATTCGTGTTCCGGCATAAGGAGAAGATACTTACCAATGTTTACAACAGGTTTATTGGTTATTTCATTGTGATTGCGTTTGTGCTGATGCTCGACGTCAGTTCCACTTCGCTGTTGCGGCTGTTTTATGGCCTGGTCAGGTATTCCAATATCAATTTTGATGTCAATAACGTGCTTAACCTCTCCGGCTTTAGCATGCTGGGTGTCTTAATGCTATGCTTCAGTTTCCTGATATTTTATTTACTGACGGAGGTTACGCTTACCGTCTGCAGCAGACTGGTTGTACCGGTATCACACCAGGTGGCCATACTATTACTCAGTATGGTTATCTGTACCATCATGGCGGCTCAGCAGGATCAGGAGTTCAGTGTTTTTTATATTTTCTGGGCGATATGGGTAATTTTAAGAGGGTATGCCTACCGGTATGATAAGGGTAAAATAACCGCGACTGCACTAGTAATTATCGTTCTGCTCTGTGCCGTATTGTCTGCCATCAAGCTCAACCACTTTCAGGCGATAAAAGAAAAAGAAACCCGCAAAGACCTGGTGAAGCAATTAGAAGCGCCGAATGATCCCGTCGCCAACAATATGTTTAAAGACATTGATAAGCGGATAGTTACCGACCCCTCAATACAGCGGTATTTTACCGATACCGTCCATAATACCCTAACGGGATTAGCCGATCATATTCAACGCACCTATTTTGACGGATACCTGGGAAAGTATGAATTCAAAATACATGAATATAATAACAGGGGCGAAGCATTAGGAGATAAAGCCTACGAACTGGACATGTTTAAGGATATGATCAAATTCGATTCTTTCTTCAAAGAATCTGATCATTTTTACCGCAACATAGGCACATTAGGTGTGCTGAAATACCTGGCATTGATACCCATTTTTAAAGGCGAGATTAATGTGGGTACCATCGTTGTGGAGCTGGAATCAAAATTCCTGCACGGCGAAAACTCCTTTCCTGCATTATTAATCAATGGTACTTATAAGTCAAATGACCTTTTCAAGGATTATTCTTACGCCTTTTACCAGGACAATAAACTCTTTAGCCAGAACGGGCATTATGTTTACAGCCTCACTAACCACGATTTGAAAGGGCAGTTAAAAGGATATATTTTTATTAATACTGCAAGTACAGAATCAGACCGGTTCGGGATATTAAAAGGATATAGTCACCTGATTTATGAACCATCAAAACGTACGCTGATCGTAGTGAGTAAGGAAAATGACATCCTTATTAATACCGTAACTTCCATTACGTTTTTCTTTATCGTGTTCCTGGTCTTTGCGGCTGTCTGCATCAGCATCAGGTGGCTGTGGGCACGTATCCGGATCATGTATATTAAGGATAATTATCTGCATTGGGTATTGCAGCTAAATTTTGATAAGATATTATACAAAACACGCATCCAGCTCTCTATCGTTTTTACGGTGGTTGTAACACTGATTATGGTGGGTATTATCACTTATCTTTCTATTGTTGATCAGTATAATGCTCAGCAGGATCAAACTATTAGCGACAAAATATCGCACATTGCAAAAGCTTTTGAGAACAGTAATCTTGTTTATGACGCATTCAATAAGAACTCGATCGAAAGTTTTCAGCTCAGATTCAATGAGTTTGCAAAAACTTATTCAGCAGACCTGACCCTGTTTAATACCAGTGGCACTGAATTAATGTCGACACAACCCAAGTTGTATGACTATGGATTGCTTGCTCCGCGGATAAATGCCAAAGCGTATATCTATCTTAATAAGCTTCAAAAATCGGAGTACATTCACAATGAAATAATTGGTGAGCTGAACTATAAGGCAGCCTATGTTCCTATTAAAGACGCCAAGCATACCTTAGGCTATTTGCAGTTGCCTTATTTCTCAAACGAGGCCGATTATAAACAACGCGCAGGATCATTGCTGAATGCTATGATCAATGTTTACGCTTTGATTTTTATTGCGATTGGCTTGCTGGCGGTGCTTATTGCCAGGCAGATCACCAATCCGCTAACCATCATTCAGACAAGCTTGAGCCGAACGATCTACGGACAAAAGAACGAACCCATTAAATGGCAACGTAATGATGAGATCGGCGCACTCATCACCGAATATAATAACATGATTGCCGCCCTAGAGCAGAGCGCGCAAAAACTCGCCCAATCTGAAAGGGAAAGTGCATGGCGCGAAATGGCCAAACAGGTGGCACACGAGATCAAAAATCCGCTCACACCATTAAAATTGGGATTGCAATTGCTCGAAAAATCATGGAAGGATAAGGACCCTAAATTTGATCAAAAGTTTGAGCGCTTCAGCAAATCATTTGTTGAGCAGATAGAAAGTTTGTCATCTATCGCATCAGAGTTCTCGGCGTTCGCAAAAATGCCGGATACCCGTATCGTGCGCATGGATATTTTCGAAGCATTAAATCAAGCGGTTATCATTTTTAAACAGATGGATAATCTCCGGATAGTTTTCAATCCGCCTGATAGCCAGTTCTTTATTAATGCTGATAGGGACCAATTGCTAAGATGCTTTAATAACTTACTGAAGAATGCTATAGAAGCCATCCCAAATGACAGGCAGGGACTGATAGAGATCAATTACCTCATCACCAGCAAAAATATTTTACTCAGTGTAAAGGATAATGGCAATGGCATTCCCGATAACCTGTGCGAGAAAATATTCGAGCCGAACTTCACTACTAAAAGTTCAGGTACAGGGCTTGGTTTGGCATTCGTTAAAAACTCTATAGAAAATGCAGGTGGTAAGGTTTGGTTTGAAACGACGATAGGCTCGGGGACTACATTTTATTTCAGTCTGCCGGAAGCATCCTGATCGATAGATTATTTATAGCGATGGGTTTGAAACCCATCGCTATAAATGATGAAATAATATGTCATACCTCCTGCCTGGCTCCTGCCTGTTAGTCCGGATTTATAATCCCGGACTAAAAAACATGCGGATTTGTAATCCGCGGATTAAATGACAATTAGCGTTTCAAACCGGGGATTGCAAATCCCCAGGCTATATTGGTCCTGGATTGAAAATCCGGACCAACGATCACTGGTATGCCTGCACAAAAAAAGCTGCCTGTACGTTACAAGCAGCTTTTGACTCTGTATTGAAAATTGTGTTTATTTTAAACTAAATGAAGTTGAACCCATTTTACCACCATCAGCATAAAGCAATACCTGGTAGGTGCCTTTTACAAACGGCAGGGCCGGGTTAACCCAATCAATGGTGTAGCCGCTGCCATCATCTTTAAAGTCGATAGAAGTTTTGTAGGTGTACTGCAAATCCTGTCCTTCAGACTGAAAGGTTCCCGCGTCTTTTGGATCAGTGATCAGGTTGCCTGTTGGGTCAAGGATACGTACATAAACATCGTGCATGCGTTTTTCGGCAATGCTGTTTTCAGCTACAGTAAAGTTGATCTTGATCTTTTTGGCCGGGTTGGCGCGGGTTACATCTACTTCCTTACCGCTGTTTTTTACCTTATAGGCAACGACATTGGCCTGGGCCAGCTTTAACACGGATGCGACCTTGACTTTCGAATCCAAGTCCTCATTTTGCTTGGTGAGATCTGTGTTTTTTGCCGTAGATGCTGCCAGATTGGTCTTTAGCGTATCCCGTTCATTACTGAGGCTGGTATTTTGTTTCTTCAGCTCTTCAATGTCAGCGGTGTATTTGGTAACAAAATATCTCAGTTGTTTAATATCTTCCTGTGCTTTGTTCAGTTCGGCTTTAGTCAGTTTTCCTTTTGCCAGCTGAACGCGTAAAACTTTGATCTTCGATTCAAGTGAATCGTTTTTGGCTTTCATCGCGGCAGTCATTTTTGCTTTGCCGGTGTTTACCTGTTCTATTTGTGCTTCCAGGCTGTCCAGTTCGATCTTTAGCCTGTTTCTCTCATCGTCCTGATATATGATTTTTGTATCCGATTTATTTTTTTGCAGATACAAGTATACATCTGTCCCCAGCAAGGCCAAAACCACAACAATCAGAAAATAGATTACGTTAGAATTCTTTTTGGGAGTTTGTCCGGATTGATTTTCCATGGCGGTCTTAAGTTGTTTAGTTTTAAATTAATTAGGGCTGTTTAAATAATGTGGTGCTACAGCCAACAAGCGTTTAAATTTTGCGTTTTTAGACGTTTAGCGTTAAATATTCTTTGTGGCAACAAACTTGTTACCAAATTGTTTTACTATAACTTAAAAATTATTAAACGTAAAAATGATAAAATTATGACATTCGATTTTCTGTTGGCTTAGATTCATAGCTAAATCTGCTTTAAATGTAAACACAAAAAAGCTAAAAACCCAATACTTAAGTATAAATTGATTTAATAATAAAGCAATAGATTTCTGAGTTTCATATCTTTGCACTTTTTAAAAATGCCTTTCTAATGCGTATTTACAAATATTTCGTATACTTTATATTACTAATTCTTTTCTTCCTAAATGTTCATGCGCAGCAGGTTGATACTTTGCCTAAGGTAAAGATAGACACATCAAGTAAGGTAAAAATGGCGCCAAAACGTGAATTCAGAGGGGTTTGGGTGGCTACAGTTGCAAATATTGACTGGCCTAAGGAGGGCCGGATATCTGTTGATGAACAAAAGCAAGATCTGATAACCATATTAGATGAGGATCAGCGCATAGGTATCAATGCAGTAATTTTTCAGGTGCGGCCCGCAGCTGATGCCTTTTATGCAAAAAGTTTGGAGCCATGGTCGAAATGGCTAATGGGGCAACAAGGAATGGCGCCGGCTAATGGTTTTGACCCGCTTGAATTTGCCATAGAGGAATGTCATAAACGCGGCATGGAATTACATGCATGGTTTAATCCATACCGGGCAACTTTCGATAGCAATTTCCGGGCGCTTAGTCCAAACCATATTACCAATACGCAGCCTAGCTGGTTTTTCACCTATGGCGGTATTAAAGTATTTGACCCTGGGATACCGCAAGTGCGCGATTATATTGTAAAGGTGATCCTGAACGTGGTGGACAATTACGACATCGATGGAGTGCACATGGATGATTATTTCTATCCATACAAAATCGACGGGCAGCAGATACGCGATGCACAAACCTTTAAAACTTACGGCGGCGACTACACCGATATTAACGACTGGCGGCGCAATAATGTCGATCAACTGATAAAAATGCTGGGCGATAGTGTCCATGATCACAAATACTATGTCAAATTCGGCATCAGTCCGTTTGGTATTTGGGCAAATAAGAGCCACAACCCTGCGGGTTCAGATTCGCATGGCCTTGAAACTTATTATGAATTATATGCTGATGCCCGCAAATGGATGAAAGAGGGGTGGATAGATTACGTTGTACCACAACTTTATCGCCCTACCAACGACCGCCTGATGGATTATAATAAACTGGTAGACTGGTGGAGCGATAACACTTTTGGTCATCATTTATATATCGGCCATGCGGCTTACCGGGCATTGGAGCCAAGATCGAGGACTTTTTTGAACCCTTATGAATTGCCAAATCAGATCAAATACCTGCGCAATAATCCCCGTGTAGAAGGCAGCGTGTTCTTCAGTAATAACTCGTTGATGCACAATGCGTATGGGTTTACTGATACGCTTAAAAATAATTATTATAAGTATCCTGCATTGCCGCCGGTAATGCTCTGGCTGGATTCTGTACCGCCAAATCCACCTAAAAATGTGGCTGGTAAATTTAATGGCAGCTCTGTTCGTTTGGCATGGTCGATGCCTGACACAGCCAGTGATGGCGACCCTGCTTATGGCTTTGTGGTGTACCGGTTTGAGGCGACAGAGAAAGTAA
The DNA here is from genome assembly GCF_036568825.1 of Mucilaginibacter sp. Classification (GTDB taxonomy): domain Bacteria; phylum Bacteroidota; class Bacteroidia; order Sphingobacteriales; family Sphingobacteriaceae; genus Mucilaginibacter. The sequence continues at coordinate 20,211 of NZ_DATCRU010000072.1, forward strand.
ACTTAAATGATCCGAAATATATCCTGCACATCCAATACAACGACGATCAGGCTTATGAAGATAAAACCGCGCAGCGTGGCAAAACCTATCTTTATGTGATCACCACGCTTGACCGGATGAAAAATGAAAGTGACCCAAGTCCGACTATTGCGGTAACGACCAACTATCCTACAACACAGTAAGTCGATACCGTTATGCTAACGAAAAAATCAATTTCTTCTCCCTCTTTTCCGTTCACGGAAGAGAGGGTCGACCAGCGTAGCGTCGTCGGGGTGAGTAAACTGGTCGTTATGCATTTGCGGTAATGCCGCTCGTATAGTCGACTCACCCGGTCATTGCTTCGCTCGACCACCCTCTCTTTTGCAAGCAAAAAAGAGGGAATTCTTCTTAACATAGATTATCACTTGGGTTAGGAAGGCATAGTAATAAAGTCTTTATCAGCTAGCGAACGCAGATAGATATCTATCTCCAGGTCGCCCATGCCGTATATTTTTTCGGTTTTCCAGAAAGCCTCGTAAATAGCATGTTTGGTTTTGATGCCACTATTGTAAATATCCAAAAGTGTTTGCTCTATATAATTCAGGCCTGCTTCATTTGTCCTGACCCGCTTCAAATGTGCTTGCAATGCCGGTTTTAGCAGGTGAAGGCTTCCCCAAAAAGTAGTTTCGTTTATCCATTTTTCAAGAGCCATGTCATCACCGCTTACATATAATTTCCAGGCTTGCGAGGCTAATGTAAAATCCCAATCGTTGAGTCGAAAACGGTCATCATACAAAACAGCTAATTGGTTACCATTAAGCTGGCCCATTCCGCGAAAGTCCGGCACTCCTGCGCACTCGCTCGGGCATACCAAATAGACTTTAGGTATGGAAAGATCGGTATGCTTCAGCATCATCTCCATCACACCAAGCATATTGATCTGGCAATGTAGATCGAACTCAAACCACAGCGTGATCTCGTCGTAAATGTTACTCAGCTTGCCCAACGGCTCAATTACCTTCTTACGATAATTTTCAGGAGACTCATTAAATCCTTTAGAAATCCATTCGGAGCGCTTTTCCCAAAATTCAGAAGATGAAATATCTTCGATAAGCGGCCCTTGAGAAAGCACTTCGCGCCAGACCAGGATATCGCCATCAAGCCCGGTATCTTTAAAGCCATACGCTGTTGAATCGCCGTTGAGGATGTGAAGGATGCTGCTCATAACTTAAATATCAGGTGATAAATATGGATTATCAAATTTGATAGTATAATGTGACAATTCAACATTAAATTATCTTAATCAATAATTCCGAAATCGAACTTTCGCATTCCGAAATCAGTCTCTCTTTTCCAATTCATCCCAATACCTTACTTTTGGGCACATGTCGACCCGCAATAAACTCTACTTTGCTTCTGATATCCATTTAGGTGCTATTAGTTATACCACCAGCCGCGAGCGTGAAGACCGTTTGATCCGCTGGCTGGATATGATAAAGGAAGATGCAGCAGAAATATTCCTGGTGGGCGATGTGTTCGATTTCTGGTTTGAATATAAAACAGTAGTGCCTAAAGGATACATTCGTTTTCTAGGCAAACTTGCTCAACTGGCAGATTCAGGCATCAAAATTTATATGTTCAAAGGCAACCACGATATGTGGATGTTTGATTATTTCCCAAAGGAATTTGGAGCCACAATTATCAGCAACGAACTGGAAATTGAGCGCAACGGCAAGAAATTTTATATCCACCACGGCGACGGGCTTGGTCCGGGTGATAGAAAATATAAATTCCTGAAAAAATTCTTCCGTAGTCCGTTCTGTCAGTGGTTGTTTGCACGCATACATCCAAACCTGGGAGTCGGAGTTGCTAATTACTGGTCGGGCCATAGCCGTATTGCGGGCGAAAAGAATGAAGGCTCGAAACCTGGCATGCATGAATGGCTGGTGACTTTTTGCAACGACCTGTTAAAGACCAAACATTTTGATTACCTCATATTCGGCCACCGCCATAAGACCATGGATGTGATGCTGAATGAAAAGAGCCGCTATATAAACCTGGGCGAATGGGTTAAAACTTTTTCTTACGCCGAATTCGACGGACAGGAACTTCATCTTAAACATTTTGAAAGACCGATTGTAGCTAAATAAAGCAACAATCATATGTCGGACAATAACAGAACAGACGCTGCATCACGGGTGATCCACGCATCTCCCGAAACCATTTATAAAGCATTTTTAGATCGTGAAGCTATTACTATATGGCGACCACCAAAAGGCATGCAATGCTATGTTTTTGAGTTTGATCCGCAGCAGGGTGGTAAATTCAGGATGTCATTTAGTTATATCAGTCAGCAGCATGACGTAGAGGGCAAAACATCTGCCCATGAAGATATTTTTCATGGTTATTTTAAAGAGTTAATTCCCAACAGGCAAATTACTGAGGTTGTTCAGTTTGAATCGGATGATCCGGTCTACGCCGAGGAAATGACCGTCACGACAATATTAGAACCAATTGGTGAAGACACTAAAGTATCTATTACCTGTAGCAATGTGCCGGATGGTATTAAACCAGAAGATCATCAAAACGGTATTAATTCGACTCTAGAGAATTTGGCAGCATATGCCGAACCGATTGCTCATATAAGCCATTAGAACTGATTTGATTTTTCAAGGAAATCGCTTTGAAAAGGAGGCACCTACGGAGCCTAATGTCATTTTTTTCTTTCTATAAACAGGAAGCTCCTATGGAGCTAAAACTATTAAAATTGTTGACTCCATCGGAGTCACCTGTTTATAGTCTAAAGCAAAAAATATATTGGCTCCAGCGGAGCCTCCTTCTGCGGATAAATTTTGAAGGCTTATTAGTTTACACCACATTTGTGCTGCTAAAATCTCCCTAAAATTTCGTATTTTTGTGCGATTTTTTGCTGAGGTTCAGTACCCTGGCAGAGAGGTATAAAACTATGTTAGAAAAGTTAGAAGCGATCCACCAGCGTTGGAAAGATGTAGAAGGCGAGTTAAGCAGTCCGGATGTAATGTCGGATATGAAGCGTTTTGCACAGCTGAACAAGGAATATAAGGACCTTGCCAAAATTGTGGACGAATATTATATCTACCGCAACATCATCAGCAATATCGAAACCAATAAAGAAATATTGGCTACCGAGAAAGATGAAGATTTTCGCGAAATGGCTAAAGGGGAACTGGATGAATTGCTGGTAAAACAGGATGAAAAGGAAGAAGAGATCCGCCTGATGCTGATCCCCAAAGAGCCTGAAGATGCCAAGCACGCCATCGTGGAAATTCGCGGCGGTACCGGTGGCGACGAAGCTGCCCTTTTTGCCGGTGACCTTTACCGCATGTATATGCGCTACTGCGAAAAACGCGGCTGGAAAACTGAACTGGTTGACTATACCGAAGGCACTGCAGGCGGCTACAAGGAAATTGTCTTTAACGTACTGGCTGAAGACGCTTACGGTACTTTAAAATACGAATCGGGTGTGCACCGTGTACAACGTGTACCTGATACCGAAACCCAGGGGCGTGTACATACATCAGCAGCCAGCGTGGTGGTATTGCCAGAGGCTGATGAATTTGATATTGAGCTGAACCCGAGCGATATTCGTAAGGATTTATTCTGTGCTTCAGGGCCAGGCGGACAGTCTGTAAATACCACGTATTCAGCAGTGCGGTTAACCCACATACCAACCGGCATCATTGCACAGTGCCAGGACCAGAAATCGCAATTAAAAAACTACGATAAAGCCTTACAGGTATTACGTTCAAGGATATACGAGATGGAGCTGCAAAAGCACCTCGAAGATATCTCCAAAAAACGTAAAACTATGGTTTCCACAGGCGACCGCTCAGCTAAAGTACGTACCTACAACTATCCTCAGGGGCGCGTTACCGAGCATCGCATCAGCCTTACAATGTATAATTTACCCGGCGTAATGAACGGCGATATTCAGGAAATTCTGGAAGCGCTGCAATTTGCTGAGAACGCTGAAAAATTAAAAGAAGGCACCATCGCTTAAATCGTCTCTTAAAAGTCAGATTTTCTTAAAAGTTTAACATAATGTTAAGCTCGCTTGGTTTTTCATGTTATTTTCATGTTCGGCTTTTACTTTCGGGCAAAATGCATATTGCATTAATTGTGTCGTAATGACCCAATTGCAAGAATTTATTAAATGCCCCATGTTAGCTGTAAAACATTATAATAACGACCAAAATATATTCAGGCGCGAAATACGTTTGATGGGAAACCGTTTCGAGATCAGTGTTGTTGGTAACGACCCCGTTTGGGCAGATAATTGTATCGATGCCGCCGTTGCAGAGATTAACCGGGTTGAAAAGTTACTTAGCACCTTCAGCGACGATAGCCAGATCAACGACATCAATCGCAATGCAGGCATAAAACCGGTAAAAGTTAATGCAGAGATATTCAGGCTGGTTGAACGCGCTCTTAAAATTTCTGAGCTTACTTTTGGTACTTTCGATATTACCTATAATGCAGTCGACACAAATATTGAGGCTACAAAGATCGAGCTTGAGTCGGTAAAATTCACCAACTACAAAAATGTACAGACCAACGAGGTAAAAACAACTGTTTTCTTAACCGAAAAGGGTATGCGTATAGGCTTTGGCGGTTTGAGCAAGGGGTATGCTGCCGATAGAGCGAAATATGTATTGCAAATGATGGGCGTAAGCAGCGGGGTAATTAATGCGGGCGGCGACTTGCTCACCTGGGGTTTACAACCGGATAATGCACCATGGACAATCGCTTCAGCCGATCCTGACCGTAAATCTCAACCTTTTTCCAATATCAATATCAGCAATATGGCTGTGGCCACATCGGGAAATTTCGAGAAGAATGTGACCATCAGCAACAAAAAATATACGCACAACGTGGATACCAAAAAAGGGTTTCCGGTTAGTGTGTTAAAAAGTGTAAGCATTGTTAGTCCTACCGCAGAGCTTTCGGATGCGATGGCTACGCCGGTAATGACGATGGGCGTTAACGCAGGTTTATACCTCATCAACCAGTTACAGCAACTGGCCTGTGTGATCGTTGATGACCACGACAGGGTTTACACTTCAAAAGAAGTTAATTATTTGTCTTAGTTTGGAAATGACCTGTCCTTATTTGGCAGGATCACCAACGAGAAATTTCGCCCAAAAGCGCTGATAGAATCTGTTTAACCTACAAGATAATAGATTGTGTTCGGTTACCATTGACGGCTTTCTTCAGGTCGGCGGCCAAATTATTTCGCTAAAAATTTCCATTTTTGATAGATAAACAATAACGTTACATACGTTCTGGCAGGACATCCGGGACTGTGGTTTAACTTTGAATGGATTGCGTTTGAAAAAACTTTTAAACTTTTCTACTCCTAATGATTAAGTGGTTTGTGTATATTGTCCTGCTATTGATACTCATACCATGTTTATCTTCCGCAAAATTTAATAATGGTGTACATCACCATAAATCTGTCGCCTTTCATACCGATTCGGCACTGGTAGCAGTTCTTTATAGTGATACCACTAAAAAGAAACAGCAGGAACCCGATGACAAAAAGAAAATAAAAGAAGTTGCCAAGGCGAAGCGTTTACCAAAACCGGAAAAGGTTGATGAAAATGGTAGCGCAAATTCACCAAATAAAGTAAAGCCAAAACGCCAGCGGCGTCCGGCGGGATTGGAGCGGCCTCCTGAAATACCGAGGAGGAATGGTAATTAACTATATCAATGGATATTATATTGCGTATTTATTAAAATGAAATACATCTGCGCCCTGCTTCTTTTGACAATTTACCTGGATGTGAATGCCACACCTGCCAATCGCGGTTTCGCAGATCATTCAGCCCGCATAGTTGCTGATTCAGACACGATCATAAAGAAAAGATCAATTTCGGCAGGAGTAAGCTTTGGCAGCGATGCAAGCTTTTTCGGTCGTACAGGGCCGGTTAAGTATCCTTTTTTAAATGCAGATGCGATTTACAATACTAAATTCGGCTGGTTTGTTTATGGGTCGGCCTACAAAGTATTGGGCTCTATCCCAAATGTTGATGAGGTTGACCTGGGAGGCGGTTATGTTTATCATATAACACCAAAATTCGCAGGTAATATCAGTTACACCCGTTTTATCTTTGACCGCAATGCGCTTATCATTAAATCAGCCTCCTCCAATGATATCAACTTTAATAACAGCTATGACTGGAAGATATTAAAATCAGGCGTTATACTGGATTACTTATTCGGTGAATCGCACGACTTTTTTATGACGATCACCAATTCTAAATATATCGAAACAAACTGGAGTATTTTTGACGACAAGGATTACCTATCATTCAATCCTGGCTTTAATGTTATTTTAGGCACGCAGAACTTCGTACAAAAATACAATTTGAACCACCCGGGCAGGGTAGATTTTACCTATACCCCAATCGGACCTCCGATCAGCATTCAGAAATATGCCAAGCATAACAGCGAGATCGATATGCTGAACTATAGCTTTAAAATTCCTATTGCTTACAACAGGCCGCATTATACATTTGAGTTTGCTTATAAATATTCTATACCTGTAAACGTTGAGGGTATATTAAGGAACCATAAAGAATCGTTCTATAACCTGACTTTTTATTACGTTTTTTATTAGCTATGAATGTTCTGATTGTTGAAGACGAAAAAGCACTGACGAATGAGCTGGAGATTTTTCTATCTAACTCAAATTATATTTGTGAGGTTTGCTTCGATGGTATTTCTGCATCAGAGAAAATAGCAACCAACCTGTATGATTTTATCCTGATTGACCTCGGTCTGCCCGATTACGACGGGCTTGATCTTTTAAAAGAAGCAAAAAAATATAATCCCGAAGCGGCATGTATCATATTAACCGCACGTGCAGAAGTGAACGACCGTATAAAAGGACTTGATCTGGGTGCAGACGATTATCTGCCAAAGCCATTCTCACTACTCGAGCTGCAAAGCCGGATGCAGGCTATTATTCGCAGGAAATTCGGGCTCAAGCATTCCGTAGTAATGCTGGGTGATTTTGTGATCGATCTGACCAATCGTACAATATCCCATAATAATACCCCTATTAGCAGTATCACCAAAAAGGAATTCGACCTGGTAGCTTATATGTTGCTGCATAAAAACAGGACCCTAACCCGGTCCCAATTAAGTGAGCATATATGGGGAAGCATCGTAAATGATGATTATGATTCCAACTACATTGATGCCCACATAAAAAATATCCGTAAAAAACTGAATGCATATAGCTCACCCGACTGGCTGGAAACGGTGCGGGGATTAGGCTATCGTATCAATATTAGTTAAACGCCTTTGAAGCTCGGAACCAAACTGACACTGTTTAATACCATCTCTAAAGTGGTAATAGTGGTGTTGTTTGTATTGTTGCTGCCGACGCTGATCAGGGATATTAACCGCAGTTATACTGATAACTGGCTCAGACGCCAGGAGGACAAGGTATTGAAACTCGTTAGCGGGCCCGGTATCAATAATTACATACAGAATGGTGAAGGCTATGGCAGCTACAATGCATTGCTTAAGGAAGAGTATGTGAGTCTGGACGTTGATTCATTAAATGAAAGTATCGATACTATTTTTAATGAAAACCGGCTTGTTGAAGGCGATACCATCCAATACCGGATATTGAGTCATAATTTTAAGGTTGGCAAGCAAAATTACATACTGGAGATAGGGAAAAGTATCGATACTATTAACGAAACTACCACGCCCTTACAAAACATAGCCCTTGAAATATTACTGGGGATGATCCTGCTGACCATCCTGGCCGACCAGGTTTACTCTACCTATGTTCTGCGGCCTTTAGGATTGATCATTAAAACAAAACTGATCGGGCATAAGTTCCCGAACCATACACCTTATAAGAAGGTCAAGACCTCAACCACCGACTTTGAATACCTGGATATCAGCATTCATAAGATGATCCAGACCATCGAAAGTACTTTCCAGAAGGAACGCGAATTTATTTCGAACGCATCGCACGAGCTGATGACTCCGATATCCATACTGCAATCGAAAATCGAGAATATGTTTGAGGAGGAGGACATTCCCGATGAAACTAAAGTGCGGTTGATTGAGATGCAGAAGATCTTGAACCGGCTGAAAAGCATCACCAAAACATTGCTGCTTATCTCGCAGATAGAAAATGAACAGTTCTTGAAAGAAGATAACATATCTTTATCTGAACTGATCCACGAGGTGTATGAAGAAATATCTATTCGTCTGCAGGAGAAAGAAATCATTTGCGAAATAGATATCCCCGCTGAATGGGAGTTAAATCATGTAAATAAATTCCTGCTCTTCAACTTGTTTTTCAACCTGATAAATAATGCCATTAAATACAATAAAGAGCATGGCGAGATTAAAATAACCGGTCATGCGGATAATAAATTTTTTATTGTTGCTGTAGCCGATACCGGCATAGGCATCAGTGCAGAGCGCATCCCTCATATCTTTAATCGTTTTAAAAAATTCACGCAATCGCTTCAACAGGATAGTTTCGGTTTGGGATTACCTATTGTAAAATCTATAGCTGATTTTCATCAAATCCGTATCGAAGTAGCCTCGGAACCCGAAGTTGGTACCACCTTTAAGCTGATTTTTCCGGCTAATCTTATAACAATTACATCATAATTAGCTGTAAAATAGCCACTTGTGAATATTTTTAATTTTATACTACTTTTCCTATAGACATTATATATTAATTCATATATTTGTTCCATGATAGTTAAACAATACGTTTTCTATCACACATAATGCAGAGCGCTTACCGGGGCAAACAGATGGTTCGAATCCATCCTCTGCGTCTCTCTTCTCTCTTAGGTTTTATAATTGGTTGAAAGAGTTCCTGCCCATCAGGAGCTCTTCTTTTTTATAAAAAAACTATGTTTGTATTGTAGGCCATTATGAAGAATTACCTGAAGATTGTTGAGATAGATGAGTATTCCATCACTCCGAAATATTTACAGCTCATCAATTCCATTTTAAGGGGTATTGAATCGGGGAAGATTGAGAAAGATGATATTCTTCCATCTATTAATGATTTCTGTGTGGCATTGGATACTTCAAGGAATACGATTGAAAGGGCTTACACCGAATTAAAGAAGGCAGGTGTTGTAAAATCAGTTGCAGGAAAAGGGTATTTTATAGCGAATACAAATTTCAACCAACCGGTAAAAGTTCTTTTATTATTCAACAAACTTAGCAGCCATAAAAAGATCATGTATGACGCTTTTGCGGCGACTTTAGGGAACAATGCTGCCATCGACTTTTATATCTATAATAACGATTTCAATGTATTCAAAAAGCTGATCCTGGATAAGATTAACAACTACTCCAAGTTCGTGATCATTCCGCACTTTATGGAGAATACTGAGCGTGCCTATGAAGTGATCAATGCCATACCAAAGGATAAATTGATACTGATGGATAAGCTGGAATCCGGTGTCACAGGTCAGTTCGGTGCTGTTTATGAAAGCTTTGAAAAAGACATTTACGAAGCCCTTGAAAAACTGCTCAACAAGCTGGGCAAGTATCATACATTGAAGATCATATTCCCTGAGAATTCCTATTACCCAAAAGAAATACTCACAGGCTTCCTTAATTTTTGCCAGCAATATGCTTTTGATTATGAAGTGATCTATTCCCTGAAGGAGGAAAAAGTATTAAAAGATGTGGCCTACATCAATGTAATGGAAGACCACCTGGTGGAATTGATCGAGAAGATCATCGCAGCAAAATTAAAAGTAGGCAACGATGTAGGCGTGATCTCCTACAATGAAACCCCATTGAAAAAGATCATCCTGGATGGCATAACCACTATCTCAACTGATTTTGCGTTGATGGGCAAGAAAACCGCTGGACTGGTTTTAACCAATTCAACGGAACATATTGCGATTCCTTTTAAAGTTACAGAGAGAAGTTCCCTTTAGTCTTCGCTAAGCAGGAATAGGCTCATACTCCTTGGGCCATGAGCGCCTATTACCAATGATTGTTCGATATCAGCCGTTTTTGAAGGACCGGCTATAAAAGCACCAAATCCTTGCGTAGTAATCCCGATAGAACTATATGCATCGTGCATTGTCGGCACAATATTTTTTGCATCAACTATTACGGCCAGATGCTGGGTTATAAAAGGCAACACTCTTTGCCCCATCTGATCTTCGGTGATCCATATACCACCGTTTTCGGCTACAGCAAGATCAGATCGCAATATCGCCAGTTCAACATCAGCTAATTCGACAGGCAAATTTTTCAGGTATTCTTTGGTATCTGCAATATCGCTGAGTTCTGATAAAGTTGAGACAATTCTCTTCCCCTCTCCAAAATTATTTTGGATTGCGGTTTTTACCTCATCTATATTCTTTACCTCACATACCTTGGCGCCAATATTTGTGGCGATGGTTGTAAATTGAGCTAATAAATTTTCTTTGTTAGCGTAAGCTTTAAGCGGTTCAACATCCGGCAAAGCAGTCAACTCAGGTTGATTAGCTCGGATAGCTGATACTATTTTTTCCCTGCTCATTTTTTCCCCCTGTTCTTTTTGTACCATTCATCAAATGATTCTGCCGGTGGTTTCGGCATATCGCGTTGTTTATACCATGGATTTAAACTATTATTTACCGCAAATGGCGCGTACTTCATCACAATCCTTCCTGCTTTTCCTGCTACGTGATAAATGCTTGGAGATGAAAGCGTCCAATTCATCATTTTCATACCGGCGCTTTTGGTTTTGGTCGTATATCCAGCTTTAACAATCACCTGCCGCCATTTATATAATTGGTCGTGAATATCAATTTTTACCGGGCAAACATTGGAGCATGATCCGCACAGTGTAGAAGCAAACGGCAGATCGGCATATTTTTCCATATCCAGGTTTGGCGCCAGAATGGAACCAATCGGACCACTGATGGCATTGTGATAACTGTGGCCACCACTGCGGCGATAAACCGGGCAGGTATTCATACAAGCGCCACAACGTATGCATTTAAGTGAATTGCGAAAATCTTTTCGACTTAATTGGACGCTCCGCCCATTATCTACAATCACGATATGCATCTCCTGCCCAGGCCGTGGTTTTTTATAATGACTGGAGTAGGTAGTAATCGGTTGTCCTGTTGCACTACGGGTAAGCAATCTTAGAAATACACCCAGATGCTCTCGTTTAGGAATGATCTTTTCTATACCCATGCTGGCGATATGCACTTCGGAAAGATGTGCTCCCATGTCAGCGTTACCTTCGTTGGTACAAACGATGAATTCACCTGTTTCGGCAATCGCAAAGTTTACGCCTGTAAGAGCGATTTTTCGTGTTAGAAAAACTTCTCTCAAATGCTGGCGCGCAGTTTCGGCCAGTATTTGCGGATCGGAAACACCTGCGGGTGTTCCAAGGTGTTCATGAAATAAATCACCTATTTCTTCTTTCTTTTTATGGATACAAGGCAAAACGATATGGCTAGGCGGTTCTTTTGCCAGTTGTACAATGCGTTCGCCTAAATCAGAATCAATTACTTCGATGCCGTTCTCAGCCAGGTATTCGTTCAGATGGCATTCTTCTGTCAGCATGGATTTACTCTTTACCATACGGTTAACGCCATGCCTTTTGATAATCCTGTGTACTATCTCGTTATGTTCCTTCGCGTCAGCAGCCCAGTGAACGGTGATGCCATTTGCCAATGCATTAGCTTCAAATGCTTCCAGGTAATTGGCCAGATTTGACAGGGTATGCTCTTTAATCTTAGAGCCTGTCTCTCTCAACAATTCCCATTCAGGAAATTGATTTACGGCTTTATCGCGTTTCTGACGGATCCACCATAAAGTTTCATCGTGCCAGTCGACACGTTGTTCATCGGCATTGAATTGCCCGGCGAGTTCAGCATGATTTTTTGTTGACATCGTACTCATTGGGCTGAAGAATTTAATATTTCGGCAATATGTATCACTTTCACTTTGCTCTCCTGTCTTCTTAAAATACCTTCCATGTGCATCAGGCACGACATGTCTGCCCCGGTAATATACTCGGCACCATGTTCCAAATGATCTGTAACACGATCAATACCCATTTTTACCGAAACTGCTTCTTCGGCTACGCAGAATGTCCCCCCAAAACCGCAGCATTCATCCTGTCGGCTCAGCGGGATCAACTCAATTCCCTGTACCATATTGAGTAGCTGCACTGGCTTGGAAAATGGCTCAGCTACCAATTCAGTCATTTGTGATATTTTTAGTCCGCGCTGACCGTGGCAACTTTGATGCACACCTACCTTATGTGGAAATGTAGCGTCAAGATGATCTACCTTTAGTATATCGGTTAAAAACTCTGTCAGTTCGTATACTTTGTGGCGTACCTGCACTGCTTCATTTTCCCTGTTTTCAGAATGCAGATGATCTTTTATATGCAGTATGCAACTCCCCGAAGGCGATACGATATAATCAAAGGCAGAAAAATTGTCTATGAATAGCTCGTTGCAACCAGTTGTCAGGTGCTCGTAACCCGAGTTAGCCATAGGCTGGCCGCAGCAGGTTTGTTTGGGCGGATAAACTACAGATACACCCAATTTTTCGAGTAGTTGTAAAGTAGCTATTGCAGCACCGGGATAAAACTGGTCTACATAGCAGGGAATAAAAAGTCCAACAGTCATTTGGTTACAGGCTTGCTTTGCGCGTAATACTTCAATTCAATAATGTCGCCTGGTATAGGTTTATTGTTCCAGGATCTATGAATGGCCAGCGCCGCGCCAATGGCAGTCGCCTGGGCCATTGAAGCTGCAAAAACCTCGATCTCGGGAAAGGCATTTGCCAGTAAGTTCATATATACAGCGTTTTTACTAAAACCACCGTCAACAAAAATCCGCTTCACAAAAGTACCTTTCAGCACCAACCGGGTAGAGTATACCTGCTGATGTATCAGGTCGAGGACCAGTTGATGATAGGCTTCTGTTTCGTCGCTAAAAATACTTAAATCTCTGTTTTTAAAAACGGATTCCTTCAAAAATGCGTCAGAATGCTTGTTTTGCTGAATAGATTGCTGCAATTTATTAATTACTTCAGGGTCAAAAGGCATCGTTCTAAACCTGATCGCGTCCTGTTTAAAATGTTCGGCAATGCGCTTTACCTGTTGTTCGTGTTCATTTCCTGCAAACAACCTTGATGCCTTAACCAGCTTACCCTGGTATTGCAGGAAACATAAGCAATCCCGCTGCAATTCATTCTGAGTTAATGGGGCTTGGTTGAACGGGTTCATGCTGATACACCATGTTCCGGTTGAGATCAGGATAAAAGGTTCGTTGAAACTCACCAGGTAGGGGATAAGCGCAGCAGAGCTATCATGCAAACCAATACCTACACAATAATTGTTACCCGGAAAGCAAGCTTCTAAAGCCTCAGCAGGGCTCTTGATTGGCGCCAATTTTAGTGATAAGCCCTCCTTTTCAACCCACTCGTGATATCGACGGTTGTTAAAGTCCCATAAGGCAGTATGGCAACCGATGCTGGTAATATCCGAACAATATTGGCCGGATATCAATGAACTCAAATATTGAGGAAGGTGCAGCGCATACTTCAGTTTTTTAAAGATTTCGGGCTTCTGTATTTTTAGTCGATAGAGTTGAAGACCAGAATTTAGACTTCCCAGGATAGGCGATGCCGTTTCGGACGCAAACTTTTCTTCCCCACCGTATTTAGCGTAAAGCTGTTTGCTTAGTTCTTCCGGAAACGGCTTCAGGTAATTGTATAATGGCGTTAGAGGCTTGCCTTCTTCATCTACATAAACCAGGCTTGCCCCATAGGCGCTAAAGTTTACAGCCCTCACCTCAAACTCCTTCAGACGGAATATCGTGCTTAATGAATCAAATACAGACAGCCGCAGGCTTTCCAGGTTTTCACAAGGAAACCCATCCTCATCTGCGGTTTCAATAAAACGGGCCGATTTTTCATAAACTATCTGGTAATGCTCATCAAACAGGAATAGTTTCTTATTCGTTTTGCCGACATCAAAAATAGCTATGACGGGTATTGGCTTCATTTACAATCCGGTTGCTATAGTTTTCAGTCCTCTTTCCTTGATCAGATTATCACGCGCACCGAGCTTTCTGAAAAGCGCTAAAGGTTGTAATGCTCCGCCTGCCAGTAAGCGTGCCTGTGCCACCAGTGGACGCACATCCGTACGATAAGCATGTTGCAAAATCTCCTGCGCCTGCACCACATCGTTATTTTTTTGCGCCTGTTTCAGAGCAATCTGGTCAACCAGCAACGCCTGTGCATAGGCTATTTTTATAGCCTCTACCGACTGCAACAGATCTTCTATCGGATCTTTTATATTGTGCGAGGCGTCGATCATCCAGCCTATCCCTGTGGCATGATTCATACCTCTTGCGTCCATACCCTCTACCAGTTCATTAAAGATCAGGAATAACTGATATGGATTAATGCTACCTACAGTCAGGTCATCATCACCGTATTTTGAATCGTTAAAATGGAAACCTGCCAACTTGCCTTCCATCAAAAGCAAGGCAACTATCTGCTCAATGTTCGCTCCCTGAAGGTGATGACCGAGATCAACTAAAGTTTGTGCCTTGTTACCCAGTTTGCTTGATAACAGGTAGGATTGCCCCCAATCGCCAATGGTGGTTGAGTAAAAGTTAGGCTCATAGGGTTTATATTCTACCCACATCTTCCAGTCATCTGGTAAAGCAGAGTATATCTGCTGCAAACTATCAAATGTCCGCTCAAAAGCACCACGCATATTCAGCTGGCCAGGGAAGTTTGAGCCATCCGATAGCCAGACTGACAACGCTTTTGAATCGAGTTCAACACCGTATTTTATCACCTGGATATTGTGCTCAATTGCTTGCTGGCGAACCGCCTTATCCACATGGTTCAATGAACCAAATTTATAGCTTAGTTCCTGGTCGGGCTGATCCTGGAATGTATTGGAATTGACTGCATCAAAATGCAGCCCGTAATGTGCTGCCAGTGCTTTTATTGTTGAAGCATTTTCAGGAATATCCCATGGAATATGTAAGGAGATAGAATTGCTGGATTTGTTTAAGGCATGGATCAAACCCACATCAGCAATTTTATCTTCCAAATTACGTGGTTCGCCACCGCCAGAAAATCGACCAAAGCGTGTACCACCCGTACCCAATGCCCAGCTTGGGATTGCGATATTAAACGCAATGAGCTTTTTTATGACCTCATCTACATTGGGCACTCCCTCGGCAATAAATTCAAATTTGCGTTTATGTTCCGCCTCAAGCTGCTGGTTGTGTTCGCCAATAACTTCTTTCCCTTGTTTCATACTGGTTCAATTTATCTTACAAATGCCATTGCCACGCCGCCATCTACATTCAATACATTACCAGTCGATTTATTCAGCAATCCGCCAACAAAAGCAAAACATGCATTGGCAATATCCTGCGGTAAAATCACCTGGTTAAGCAAAGTGCGTTTGGCATAATAAGCCGGTAATTCTTCAATGGTAATTCCATATGCTTTAGCGCGGCCTTCAGCCCAGCCACCTGCCCAAATATTACTATCGCTGATCACTGCGTCGGGGTTTACTACATTTACGCGAATATTGTCTGAACCTAATTCCGCTGCATTTAATCTGCTCAGGTGTAATTGTGCCGCTTTTGCACTACCATACCCTGCGTTATTTGGACCACTTACCAGAGCGTTTTTGCTGACGATATTAATCACGTCTCCACCAATAGCTTGTTTTTGCATTACTTTAACGGCAGCCTGGGTAATAAAGAACTGACCTTTCACCAGCACATCATAAAGCAGGTCCCAATCTTTTTCAGTATGGTCGCCGATTGATTTGGAGATGGACAAACCAGCGTTATTTATTACAATATCTACCCCGCCAAAAGCTAATGCTGCTGCATTTAATGCTTCGTCGATCTGCTCTTGTTTGGTCACGTCCAATAACGCTGTGGTATAAGAATCTTTGCCGAATTGCTTTTTAAACTCTTCACCAGCGCCCTCTAGGCGTTCAGCATTCATGTCGTTGAGGATCACCACGGCACCTTCTTCCACAAATTTTTTAGCGATAGCTTTACCAATACCACCTGCGCTACCGGTTATCAGGGCGATCCTGCCGGATAATGCTTTTGGTTTTGGCATACGTTGCAGCTTCGCTTCTTCCAGCAGCCAGTATTCGATATCAAAAGCTTCCTGGCGAGGCAATGAAGTGTATTCAGAAACAGCTTCCGCACCTTTCATTACATTGATCGCGTTTATATAAAACTCGGATGCCACGCGGGTAGTTTGTTTATCTTTTGAAAAAGAGAACATACCCACACCCGGGTAAAGAATGATCACCGGGTTGGCATCGCGCACCGGCGGACTGTTTGGATGTTTGCAGTTTTCGTAATACTCGGTGTACATCTTCCGGTATGCTTCAAAAGCCGGTTGCAATTTCTCTTTGATCGCTTTTTCATCTGATAAGTCTTCATCCGATTTCAACTCAAGCACCAGCGGACTAATTTTCGTTCTCAAAAAGTGATCCGGGCAACTGGTTCCCATTGGAGCCAGCCGAGTTAAATCATTGGAGTTAATGAACTCCAACACACGCGCATCATCTGTAAAATGCCCCACCATGTGGCGCTCACTCGAACAGAAGCCGCGTAATATTGGTGCAATAGCTGCAGCTTGTTTTTTGCGATCCGCTTCGCTCAGGCTTTCTAACTTTTTCCCGCCAAATACAGGGCCTTTTTTGCCATAATTATCTTCCAGGTAAGCAGCGCAACGTTCTATAACTTCCAGAGTGTTGATATAGCTTTCATAAGCCGTATCGCCCCAGGTAAACAAACCATGTGAGCCCAACATTATACCACGAATGCCCGGATTATTATCAAGACATTCTTTCAATTTTAAGCCCAGATCAAAACCCGGTCTCTGCCAATCAACCCAACCGATACTACCGCTGAATAATTCTTGCGTAATGCGCTTTCCATCTTTTGCTGCCGCGATGGCAATGGCTGCGTCAGGGTGTAAGTGGTCGATATGTTTAAATGGCAAAAACCCGTGCAGAGGTGTATCAATAGATGGCGCTTTTGAGTTCAGATCATATATACAATGGTTGAATAGCTCTACCATTTCATCCTCAAACTCCAGTCCGCGGTATACATTTTTCAGGCTGCGTAACCTGTCGACATATAATGCGGCTAGTCCACTTTTTTTAAGCGTTCCTATATCCCCGCCTGAGCCTTTGATCCACATTACTTCGGTTTCCTCGCCGGTCAGCGGGTCGTTTGCTATGGCTTTGCACGAGGTATTGCCGCCGCCATAGTTGGTCAGTCGCAGATCAGCCCCAAGCAAATTCGACCTGTAAATTAGTAATCCTACTTCATCGCCTTCCAGTTTTTCGGCTGCTGCGTCATCCCACAGATAACTCACATATTTGAAGTCAGCAGTTGTTTTCATATAAATATTTATTTTTAAGCTTTTAATGAGTTTCCGTAGCCTACGAGGAGTACAGAAACGATAATGATCAATATACCTGCAATCACCGTGGCAAAGGCTTTTTTGCTTACCCCTTTCCATTCTTTCAGGAGCAGTCCCCATATATTGGCGACCAGGATAATGAATGCCATGTGCAGTATCCACGAACTTGCGCCGTTACCCAATCTGCTTTCGCCCATGCCATAGAAAAAGAATTGCAAAAACCAGGTTGTGCCTGCCAATGCCGAGAATAAGTAGTTTCTCAGCAACGGTGTCTTTTTATCTGCGTAATTATCAAATGTTTTATTGCGTGCATTCAGGATCATGCACCAGATAAAGTTGGTGGTCAATCCTCCCCATAGCAAGGGCACATAGGTAACATTGTTTTGAAACAGGAAATTTCCTTGTCCGGGATGCGCAGCCTGCCATAAATGATTAGCTGTATCCGCCATATCCTTACCGGCTTCGATACCGAAATTAAAGCAAGCGCTCAGCACGCCTGAAACGATTGCTACAAATATTCCTATGCCGAAATGGTATTCTTTATTATCTGCCGCAGCAGTTTGGTTTTTTTGAAGGTCTTTCTCCTTTATCGTACCCGCTTTACCGCAAACAATAATCCCGATAACGCATACGATGATGCCTATCAATACCATTTGTCCCCAGTGGGTATGTAGCAATGTGCCAAAATTATCCTTCCCTGCTTTTGGATTGAGACTGTAATAAATCGAAGGCACAAGTGAGCCAAATACCGAGCAAAGTCCCAATATGATTGTGCTGCCTAATGAAACGCCTAGATAACGAACGCCGAGTCCATAGGTCAAACCACCGATTCCCCAAAGCAAGCCAAAAAAATAGGTGAGCCAAATTACACCGCCATTAGTCTGGTGGATGATCTCGGCAAAGCCGGGAATAGTAAGCCATGCAGCTATCGGCGGAACGATAAGCCATGAGAATAATCCACCCACTATCCAGAAGCTTTCCCAGGCCCAGCCCTTTACTTTTTTGTAAGGAATATAAAAACTACCCGACGCGAAACCACCGATAAAATGGAAGATTACTCCGAATATTACCTGCATTTAATTTAAGTTGATTGGTTGACGATAATTTTTGCTAAGGTAATTTACAACTTTTTAGCAACTGTCCTTATCTGTCTTTAACTGCCAAAATCTATTCTTATTTGTGAGTGAGAGACACAAATCCATTTCCTAAAATGATGCTCCGTTAGGAGCTAAATGTCGGTAGAAATAATAATTGAAATATATTTTCTGCGCCGTAGGTGCAATACCTGACATGCATTTCGAATAGCAATGTCGAAAATGTGTTGCACCTACGGCGCAAAAAATGGGGTGTTATGTTTTTTCTACCAACATGTTACCCTTATGGGGTAAATCATAAAGATATAAATACATCATAATCCTCAAGAGGTAATTTAAACCAAAAAAGTCTTCCGGGTTATCCGGAAGACTTTAAGACCAGTTAATTATTATTTTTAAGAGATTCTGCTTATTTAGCCTTCAGCTCATCGATGCTTACTTGAGGAACTAAGGCCTTGTGCACTTTTTCAACGGTAATAGATTTAGCAAGGCTGAATGGCTTTTCCAGTTTGATATCCGCACTTGACGCGCCAATCTTAACCTTGTATTCGCCTGCATCTGCTACCCAGGCCGACTGAGCAGTATCAAAAGAAGCTAATGATTTTGCATCTAAAGTAAATGTTAAAGTTTGAGATTCGCCCGGTTTCAACTCTTTTGTTTTTGCAAAGCCTTTTAACTCTTCAGATGGTTTATCCATGCTTTTGTGCGGGGCACTCAGGTACAATTCAGCCACTTCTTTACCTGCAACCGATCCGGTATTGGTAACGGTTACTGTAGCTGTGATCTTACCATTAAATGCAGCGCTGCTTAAGGTCAGTTTGCTGTAGGAGAAGCTGGTGTATGACAATCCATAACCGAACGCGTAAGCTGGTTTAATCTTAAAGGTATTATAGTAACGATAGCCTACATAAACGCCTTCCTGGTAAACAACTTCGGCAGGAATGGATTTGCCCATCATGCCCTGAGTTGCTTTTTCAGGGAATTCTTTACCAGGGAAGTTTTTAGCTGAAGGTACATCGCTATAAGACTCAGGGAAAGTAGTTGCCAGTTTGCCTGATGGATTTACTTTGCCGCTCAATACATCGGCAATAGCGTTACCACCTTCTTCGCCAGGTTGCCATGCCAGCAATATGGCATCAACCTTATCGCGGAATGCCTTTACATCGATCACACCGCCAATGTTTAACACGGCAATAACCGGTTTATGTTTTGCATGGAAAGCATCAGAGACACTGGTGATCATATCTTTTTCAAGATCAGTCAACTCATAGTCATCAGCTACTTTACGGTCGTTACCTTCGCCGGCATTTCTGCCTATGTAGATGATCGCCACATCCGATGCGTCTGCTTTTTGACCTGCACTGCCGGCATCAAATTTATATTCAGGTGCAAAAGGTGTTGGATTCATCAGCTCCTGTATCAAAGATTTCTTTGGATGCTTGGACGCGTAGTCAGCCAGGTAGCCTTTGTAATTCTGCGCTAATGCATCATCCAGCTTGTAACCAGCCTTGGTCAACCCTTCATTTAAGGAAACTACGTATGGTTTATTTACATCGCCGCTTCCTGTGCCACCTGCTATCAGGTCGTAGCCGTGATTACCAAACAGTGCAATAGTTGCACCGCTCTTTTTTATAGGTAATGCATTGTCGTTGTTTTTCAGCAGGATCATACTCTCAGCTGCAGCTTCCCTTGATATTTGTGAATGCCCTTTAAGATCGGCTTTGTTTGGATAATCGTAATTTTTTGCGGTAAGCGTATGTACCAGTACATTTAAAACAGCCTCTACATTTTTATCCAGTTCGGCTTCTGAAAGTTTTCCTGATTTTACAGCCTCGGTAATCGCTTTTACCTGGGTTGGATTTCCCGGCATCATCAAGTTGTTGCCTGCATACACCTGCGCGGCAGCATCTTTACCACCGAACCAGTCGCTCATCACGAGACCTTTATATGCCCAATCTTCGCGCAAAACTGTCGTTAGCAAGTCACGGCTCTCAGAAGCATAAGTACCGTTGATCAGGTTATAAGAGCTCATGACCGCCCATGGATGAGATCTTTTGATAGCGATCTCAAAGTTCCTCAAATAGATCTCGCGCAAGGCACGTTCGCTAATAATCTCGTTTACCGAAGCGCGGTCAGTTTCCTGGTTATTTGCCGCAAAGTGTTTGATAGTTGCACCAACACCTTGCGACTGGATACCATTAATAATAGCCGAAGCCATGCTACCCGAAACCAGCGGATCTTCTGAATAGTATTCAAAGTTTCGTCCTCCAAGCGGATTTCGATGGATATTAACACCCGGACCAAGTATAAAGTCAATGCCGTATGATTTGATCTCTGAACCAAAGGCAACGCCCACTTTTCTAACCAGTGCAGTATCCCAGCTTGATGCCAGTAATGTTCCCACCGGCCATGCGGTTGAAAATAAATTATCTGCTGAATCCTTTTTGGTCATCACAAACCTGTGAATACCTGCAGGCCCGTCAGCCATACCTATAGAAGGTATTCCGAATTTAGGGTTCGGATTAGTGTGTCCGGATATCGTAGGCATTTTATCAGGAGTTTTGTCAACAGCTCCCATACTTAAGCCCGGCATGGAAAACCCTTTACCCACAACCACTTTCACCTTATCCTCCAGGCTCATTTTCTTCACGATCTCTTTGATCGGGTCTTTACCAAACTGCGGCTCTTTCTCCTGCGCAAAAGCAGATTGTCCGGCTACTAATGCTGCTACTACGACAATCTGCACAAAAAATAATTTCTTCATTTCTATTCTAATGGATTTATCTGCTTAGTGATTTTCTTTAACACGTATACCTTTTGCCTCGAACATGCCCATCAGGCTGCCTTTTACATGGTCGTCATCTACCGGCTCCAATGTTAAATTTACATCGTAGCTCTGGATGGTAAATGCGGCGTTGATGGTTTTGTCCTTTTCGTCGATCTGGGTGATCTTGGTCATTTCCTTGCCAGTGGTATCCTGTACAACTCCGCCTAATTTGCCGTCTTTTCTTTCCAACACGAAGGTTAGTTTAGCATCGCCGTTGGGTGTACCCATAATGACAACGTTCCATTTGCCCGGGAAATAATCGGTGGTTTGCGCTTTTGCGTTCAGGCCAAAGAACAGGGCTGTGGCCAATGTAAAAATGAAAGTCAGTTTTCTCATAATGTCTTTTTGGTTAAATAGTTAAATACAATCCGTAATTTGAACGGAATAAATATATATCGCTATTTTTACAAAAGCAAGTTTCATTGCGTATTTTTTACACAATAGAAAATTTCTAATTTTGAAAACGATAATTAACCATGACAGAAGATCTGTTCGACGACTTTTTTAACCATGCAAATGATTACCTGCGCAATGTGTCGGTTGATAATGTGATATTCGGTTATCATGAAAAAGAACTGAAAGTTTTGTTGCAACAGCCTTTTGCAGATGAGAAATGGACGGTGACCGGAGGTTATATCAAACGAACAGAGTCGATTGAAGAGGCAGCAAAACGAATAGCTTATTTACGGACCGGCTTAAGGGGATTGTTTTTACAAAAGTTCAATGCCTTCGGAAATCCTCAACGCGTAGCCGACAATGGGTTTACTGCCGAAAAAATATCAAAGATAGCCGGGATTGAAATACCTGCCGACTCCTGGATATTCGATTATTTTGTGTCGATAGCTTTTTATACGCTGACGGAATTTTCTAAAGTAACCGTTACAAAATCCGAGCAGGAGGCGGATTGCGCCTGGTGGCCAGTAAATGAGTTGCCTCCAATGATGTTCGATCATGAAATGATCATTAAAGAAGCATTGAAAGCTATGCGCCTCCATATTGCTCATTATCCGATAGGATACGAACTGCTGGAAGAAAAATTTACCTTGCCTGAAATCCATAGCTTGTACGAGACTATTCTTGGCAAACAATTGGATGACCGGAACTTTGCCAAACGCCTGATGGCAACAGGTATTATTATCAAGCTCAATGAGACGAGGAAGATTGGCCCTCACCGCTCGCCTTATCTTTATAAGTTTGATAAGGAGAAATATGAAACTGCATTAAAAAGCGGGGCGGACCTGGCTTTCTGATTTCGAGGCCTGATGTTCACAAATCAGCTAAAATGCTTCCTCATGGTTTGGCTATAATCGGCTAAAGCAAGTTCAGATGAAGGCAGTTCAGGGTGCCATAGTTTTTCCCATTCAAAACTGTAATAACCCTGGTAATTGTTTTTTGCCAGCAAATCAATAGCCTCAAAAATGGGTGTATCGCCTTTGCCCAGGAAGACATATTGAACATCACTACCCGAAACCTTTGCATCCTTGATATGGGTATGACGTATATATTTTTTCAGCCTTTCAAAAACCCGGCCCACCGGTTCTTTAGTGATTGACCACATATTTACAACATCCCAGATCATGCCTGCATGTTTGTGTTCAGCAGCTTTCAGCACTTTTTCAAGATCATCTGAATGAACCAGGTCGCCATGCGATTCTATAAGTACGGATACATTGCTTCCTTCCGCATATTTTGCCAGCGTCAGCAGTCCGCCAGCCATCAGATCCATGGTTATATTTTTGTCTGTTCCCTTCGGAAAATCATTGGGAAACACCCTGATAAACGG
>NZ_DATCRU010000073.1:0-145868 GCF_036568825.1 Mucilaginibacter sp.
GCTGTGATTTGCTATATACAGCCAATAAAAGATAATGTTTTAACTAATTTTCTAAATAAAATAAAGGTTAATTTACTTTCATTCAGGGTTCGTTTTCAAAAATAGTTCTGGTGCTATATCTATTAAACACTCAAAAAGAGCATTTTAGTATACGGCAATATTTTACCAATCAAGGGAAAATAAATTTCCGGAAAAAAATCCATAAAGCAAATTTTAATTAATAGTTTACTTTCAGTTGATATTTCAACAGGAAAATATCAGGCGCCATACGCGGGCGTTTCCCATGAAAAAATCAACTATTAATTAATAAAATAATTAGGGGGGTGAATGCTCAGCTAAAACACGAATGAGGAATGGCAAAAAAGATCGGCAATGAATATCGTAAATTTTACTTGAATATTCAATACAAATAGCAAACAAAAATCATCCTTTAACAATTATCTATGTAAACCTTCTTGTGTGATGAAAAAAGACTGCAAACATTATAAGTTCATTAACAATGAAACAGATAATGTGATCTACTTTCTGTCGGTCCCCAAAGACAGTCCCGATGAAAAAAAAGTATTAGAAGATACCAGGCATAAACTGGCTATTCAGAACGGAATCTATATCGGTAATATTTACTATATCGAGATTCCCGAAACGGAAATTAATGAATAAATTTCTCCTTAATTTATTACTCCAACCAAAATTTCTCTGTATGAGAATACCTATAGAACGCCAGCCAATAAGGGTTTATCCCGATGCAAAACGTGTAATTGCCAGATTCTTTTTTAATGGCGAACAAAGAGCAAAAGAGATAATAGAACGGGTAATGAAGCTCAGTGAAGACGAAGTATTTGCTATTGTTTCTCCTTTATTACAGGAGTTTTCTAAAAGGCACCGTAACATTACCAAAATACTCTACAGGCATTGTAACCGGGTAAGATCGTTTATTGAAAGCGTAGGTTATGATCCGGAAGAGCTAACCAGCTACAGGAAATTGCTGATGGGTTCTTACTTTACACATGAATACTCTATTGAATCTGCCGCTTTTTTTAATCCATCAATTATTGAAGACCCCGACCAATCTGAGCTGGAGGCCGGACAAAAACGACTGATCATAAGCTTCAGGGCTGTTGGCGAAGGACATATTTCATCTATTGCTTTCAGGCGAGCTATTATAGACCGAAACAGTAAAATAGAAGTATTGCCCGTAGGTAATTATGTAGATGAAGCAGAGATCATACGCAACACTACGACATTTGAAAAGAAGCTATTTTTCGAAAAAATAGTTACCGCCCGGATTGACCCTAAAATAGTAAAAGAACTAAAAGGACAATTAGACGAAAAATTTGATTATGACACTTTACAACGGACGGTACTGAGCCTGCAGCATAAAGATATAAATGATTCAAAAAAAACGGAGTATGAAAAAATACTCTGGCTATCAGACTCGTATAGCAGTATCAGCTTCTCGCTGGATACAGATATTTCAGACCGCGTGATATTTCCGATGTCGGAGCTTGAACGCAAAGGAATTGAGGATGCCCGGTTTGTTAAATTTTCAGACAATGGCGGACCAGCTACTTATTATGCAACCTATACTGCTTTTGATGGTGCTTTGATCATGCCTAAACTACTGCAAACTACCGACTTTCATAGTTTTAAGATTAGACCGCTTCACGGTAAGGGCGCCAGCAACAAAAATCTGGCCTTGTTTCCAAGAAAAGTAAACGGATACTATACCATGCTTTCGCGGATCGATGGGTGCAATAACTTTATCATGTATTCCAACAACATTAACCTATGGGAAACACCTATCAAACTACAGGATCCATTGCACCCTTGGGAACTGGTACAGATAGGAAACTGTGGCTCGCCGATAGAAACAGACCGCGGCTGGCTGGTTATCACCCATGGTGTTGGCCCGATGAGAAAATATTGTCTGGGTGCAAGCCTGTTTAAACTGGACGATCCTTCTGTGGAAATAGGGCGGCTTAAAGAGCCGCTACTTGTACCCAACCAGGACGAGCGTGAAGGTTATGTACCAAATGTGGTTTATTCCTGCGGAAGTATCATTAATAATGGGAAATTGATCCTGCCCTACGGGCTTTCGGATTACTCGTCGTCCTTTGCAATAGTCGAGCTGAATGCATTATTAGATAAGGTGATCTCTGACCCAAGAATATGATTCGGATCAGAGATCATTTTATCTTTTTTATTTAAACATCATCCTGTCATCACTGGCAAGCTCCCCGTTTGGACTGGACGGTTTGGTTTTAAAATTCTGCAGTACGGTCAGGTGTGATATTAAATAGGCTAATACACTCTCTGCGCCCTGGTTTTTGTTGATGCCCATACGGTGTAATCCATCAGAACAGCCCTTGGTTTCCGGATCATACAGAGGAATACTGAGGGAGTTTTCGCCGAGGAACCATTGATAAACAGAGAACATCTTTTCCAGGTATTGTGAATCTTCGGTAACCTCATAAGCCTTGCCATACATCAAAACCATCGCCATCGTTTCTATAGCCTGCTGGTCGTAACATGACATGCTGCCATCACGGAAATACCAGTTCTCGTTTCCTATCGGGTTCCAGTAGTTTGATTTGAAAGTAATATCTTCCAGAAACTTCAGTGATGCAAATGCGATATCTAAAACCTCCTTGTTGCCGGTTATTGCTACAGAGTGCAATAATGATAAGGGCAGAATAGCATTATCATAGGTCAGAAAATCTTCAAACCAATGCCATTCCGAATCATGTGTTTTATTGAAGGCATCCGTCAATTTTTTTGTCAAATCTTTTAACGTTTCTACCAGGTGTTTCTCAGCCGGATGTCTTTTCAGATAATGAGAAATCCCTATCATGGTATTGCTAATTCCCCTCAAATATTCCAGATCCTTGAAATGAGGCTCTGCCCTGCGGAATAACTCTTCACCTAATTTACCATACGAATCATGGGGTGATTTATCAACCAGGTAACCCAGAGCCCAGACTGACCGGCCGAATGCATCTTCCGAGCCTCTGTCATCAAGGAAACGTTTATCGTAACTTAAAAAATTCCTGAAATAACCATCCTCATTTTGCATATAAAGCAGGAAGCTTAAGTAAGAAGGCATCAGTTTAATAGCGTCCGGATAATTCAGGTGATAAGCCATCAGCGACATCAAAAGCGCCCGGGCATTATCATCCACACAATAGCCTTCCTTCCAATCCGGTACGCCATATTTGGCATGCTGAATAATACCGGTACTATCCGTAAGCAGCTTCACATAATCCAAACTGAATTCGGGCATGATCTCTGGATCGATGATCTGACGCAATATCCGTTCGTTCACATCCTGATTTTCTATTACATCTTCAATAATATCAATGTAATTATTCCCTATCGAAGTCCACTTTAAATGGGTTCCATAATCGTATGCCCGTGATCGTACTTCATGAAGGGTAGAAGGAGAATCCAACAAATTAATGATTGTTGAAGCTAAACCCTTTTCGTCTTTAAAATTAAAAAGTTTTCCACGTCCATTTGATAACAACTCCCTGGCATGCCAGTAAGGTGTGGCTATCACAGCAGCACCGGCCCTTACAGCATAACAAAGTGTACCACTGGTGATCTGGGCTTCATTCAGATATGGCGAAACATAGATATCCGCAGCAGAAAGATAGTTCATCAGTTCGTCCTCAGATACATAGCGATTAATAAAAACAATATGATCTTTTACTTTCAATTCTTCAGCCAACTCTACCAGGTAATCCCGGTACTCCTCGCCTGAACTTTTTAATATACCAGGGTGCGTAGAACCCAAAATAACGTACACTGCATTTTTATGATGTTCAATAATTTCAGGCAAAGCACGTATTACGGTTTCCAGGCCTTTGTTCCGGCTGATCAAACCAAAAGTTAACAATACTTTATGATCATTGAATAGTTTTTCAAGCTTAAGCGGATTATCAGATAAAATTTCTGTATCCGGAGCACCATGTTCGATGTAAGCAATCTTATTTTTAGGGACATTATATATCTGCTGCAGCATCTGAATAGCATAAGTACCCATTACCACAACCCGGTCGGAGTTTTTGGCAATACTTTGAATAGCTATTTTTTGCTGATTGGAAGGTCTTTCCAGCACAGTATGGAAAATAGTGATAAGCGGTTTTTTCAGTTGATTAACCAAAGACAGGATATATATACCAGCCTCTCCGCCAAATATTCCAAACTCATGCTGCAAAATACAGATGTCGGAATCGCTATCATTTATCACGTCAACCGCAGCGCGATAGTCGTCAGGTTCATTTTGACGGATCACAAACTCCACTTCCGGCGGATAATTGTATTCATCAAGATTGTCGGGGTTTATAGCAACTACCGATCCTCCTTCTTCTAAATCTTCTCCATGAAAATTTGATCTTATAGCATTCATCAAATTCTTATTAAAAGAAGCCAATCCGCACTCTCTTGGGGGATAGGTAGATATATATGTTATCTTCATTCTTGAATATTAGTTTATAAGATAACACTTTTAAGAAAATTAAGTTTAGTTAATTTCCGCTAAATCAAAGGTTTTAGGACGATAAGTATACGATGATCAGTTTTTTGACTTTTTGTTTTACTTTGTCCATTTAATTTTCTGACTCGGATTGGAAATGATATATTTCGGTCGTGAAGAAAAATTTTAGCCGGATTTAATAAGAACTTATTACAATGACCAACGATTCTGTACACACATTTGTAATTCCGGCTTATAAAGAATCGCCTTTTATTGAACAATGCATACAGAGTTTACTGGCACAATCAGTGAGAAGCGAGATTATCGTTACAACCTCAACCCCAACTGATTACACAAAAAATATTGCAGAAAAATACAATCTACCCTATTATATTAACGATAAAAAAGGCATAGCTAACGACTGGAATTTTGCCTTGTCGAAAGTTACTACCCCACTGGCTACCATTGCCCACCAGGATGATATTTACGAACCTGCTTATGCTGAAAACGTTATCAAATACACCAATAAAAACGTGCTGATCACTTTCACCGGGTATTACGATTGGGTGAATGATCAACGTCGCCTAAAGTCATTAAACTACTTTGTAAAAAGAGTATTACTATTCCCTTTTCTGTTTAAAAAAGAGGTAAAGAGCAATTATTTCAAAAAATTGGTTTTAAAGTTTGGCGATCCTATCTGCTGCCCGGCGGTGACCTATAATATTGAAGCACTAAATGATTTTAGTTTCTCGCAAGAATTTACTGTTGCCCTGGATTGGTACGCATGGTTTCAGTTAGCCAACAGGAAAGGCTCATTTGTCTACATCCATAAGAACCTGATGAATCATCGCATACATGAAGAATCAGAAACAACGGCTAAATTATCTGATGGCATAAGAAAGCAGGAAGAGCTGCGAATGTTCCGGATGATGTGGGGCAAACGTATGGCAGCTTTTATATCATGGGTTTATACCCTGGGCCACGCCGATAATAAAATTTAGGAATAGCTTTATTTAGTTATTTTTGAAAAACGACCTGAGAACTGTGCAACTCAAACCAAAACTAACCACTAAATCGTCGACAAATATGATTGCCTTAGCTATTTTCTGGGTAATAGTTTATTGCCTGGCCACCGCCTTTTCCATTGTTCTGCTGGGCGACAGAGGTTTGATCTCCGGCAATCTTTTTAGCATGGGTAATATTGTTAAACTGATATTTAACTGGAAATTTATTCTTTCGATGTCGCTGGCGGTATTGTCACGCTTATCATTTATCCTGATCAATAACACCTTGTTGAAGATCACTTACCTGGCAGATATCTCTACTACCCTTTCAGTGTTCATTACGCTTACTTCGATCATATTTATAGTAATCGCTAATCACATCTTTTTAAAAGAGAGTCTGAACATTAAACAAGCCATCGGTGCATTCATCGTGCTGACGGGCATATTTATTATGCTGAATAAATAACCCTTACTTTTTCAGCTGCGACTGGGCAAACTTCAGATTATTATTGGCTAAAGTATGGTTTGGATTGATGGCCAATGCTTTTTTGCATGCGTCAATAGCCTTATCCCATTGAGTTAATTTGATATAAGCCGCCCCGATATTGTTCCATGCATCAGCATAATCGGGTTTTAACTTTAATGCCCGGTTTGATGCCTCGATACATTTATCGTATTGACCCTGGTTGTAAAAATCAAGACTTTGGTTCAGGTAGTCTTCCGCAGTAACCGGCTTGGTAACTTTGGTTGTACCTTCAACTACTACTTTTTGATGTGTTTTAGAAGCCTGTAAGCACTGTTGCGCAAATTTATCGCCTGGTATCAAGGCTAAATATTGTTTTGCAGTTTTACCAAGCTGATCCCAGTTGCCAAGCTTATTGTATATTTTTAATAATAACCCCATCGCCATTTCCGAACCCGGGTTTAACTGCAATGCTTTTTCGGCATTTGCCTGAGCATCTGCTGTTCTGCCGGCATCCAGTAGAAATCGTGCGTAAAAAGTATAAGAGGTAAAATCATCCGGCTGCAAAGAAATAGCTTTTTCAAAGTTTTCTACTGCTTCGCCATTTCTATGTTGTGCACCATAAAGCACCCCTTCATTTATATACAGGTACGAATAAGTCGGCGTCAGCTTTTCAGCCGCTTTAAATTCCTTTTCGGCCTGGGGGTATTTGCCTTTATCCATCAATGCAAGGCCATAGTTCATTAAGCCGCGTCCATTTAATGGACTTTTTACGCTTACATCATGCCACAATGATTCTTCATCATGCCAAACTTTGTTCCGGTTATAAATTCCGTAGGCGTTTAGGCCCAGAATACAGAACAGTAGCACGAACAAGTAAGAGAAATTCCTTTTGTTTTCAAAAACGCGGTTATAGCGTTTGATCAATAATCCCAGGTAAGTAACCACACTCAGCATCAGGCCGATGAACGGGAAGTACATCCGATGGTCATTAGTCACCTCCGCAAACGGAGCTAATGAAGTCGGCAATAAAGCCACCGAAAACCAGATCAACCCAAAAGCAATGGGCCGGCTTTCAGGTTTTATGGAAGTCCTGATGATTGTAATCAGTAACCCAACGATGAAAATGCAGCCAATGATGATACGCTCGTCAAATGGATTGGGAAGAACACCCCAATCAGAGTCAGCCGAGAGATTGAACGGCAGAAAGAATGATATAAAATAATGCACCCAAATATAGCTTTGGGTGAGAATGTAAGGTAACAATGGGTTTGATATACCCGGGACACTTTTGATTCGCGTTAAAGCATATACCTGCGTTGCTCCAACGACTAATATTAATGGCAGCATATGCCAAATCACCAGCAAGATTGTTTTGAAGTTTTTCGGTTTGAACAGGTCGCCGAAAGAGAGATCTTTCTCAAACAGCAGGATATAAAAGAATAGCGTGATAACCAAACAAAGCACAGTTTCCTTTGCAAAAACGCCTAAAAAGGCGGGAATGATATACAGGAAATATTTACGCTTTTCCGGCCAATTGATATAGATCAGGAAGGATAAAACGATCATAAAAGTAGATAGTACATCTGATCGCGAGATCACATAATTCAGCGTTTCACCATTCACCACATGTAAAGCGTACCATGCTGCTGCAGTAAATGCCAGGTATGGAGCCCATTGCTGCTGGAAAGAGTTGCGCATGAGCGTTTTATAAACGAAGAAAAGCAGGATACACAACCCGATATGCCAGATAAATGTATCCAGTTGGAAGTAGAACGGATAAAGCCCTCCCCCTATCCAGTAATCTATTGCCAATGTGGTAGTAACCAGCGAGCGTAGCCCCCAATGCGTAGGTTCAGAGCTGAACATTTTTGGGTCTGAAAAGAAAGCCGGTATATTTTTCAGGCTGCGAATATAAGTATTGGTTACAATGGCGTGTGAATCGTCGAAATGGAAGCCGTTGTTAAAGTGATTAGCGTAAGCAATTATTAAAAGTACAAAAGCACCTAAGGCCAGGTAGTAAATGTTTTTGTTGGAATTATTCATTCTATCCTTATAGTTATTGTGATTTGGGTCGTACGCTTTAATTCGCTCTGTAAAACAACATTAAAAGTTCTAATTAAACGAACGCAATAAATATAAAAACTTTAATGCAGGAGTGAATTTTGTGCCGATGAAAAAGTAGTTCTGAAAGCAATTTTGATGAAAATTTATTTAGAGGCGCATATTTTAGCTAAACTGCATTAAATTTACGGGGACTAAAAAACTATTAACTGTTCATCATAAAGCCCTGATTACAATAAGCCAACATGAAGAGACTAACCTTACCCAGTGCTGTTATTGATACGATCTATGTCATTTTTGGTATACTTTTCTGCGGCTTTGCATTAACAGGCTTCTTGATACCGAATAAATTTTTCGACGGAGGAGTTACCGGTATTTCGCTTGTCATCAGTGAGCCGAGTGAATTTAAAATTATTCCCTATGTAATTGTCGGGGTAAACATCCCTTTTATTATCATGGGCGCAATGCAGGTGAACAAAGCATTCGCTTATAAAACTTTAGCGGCTGTGGTCGGTTTGGGAGCTTGCATATTACTCTTAATTCATGTTGTTCATTTGCACACTATCACTAGGGACAAATTACTGGTTGCGGTCTTTGGTGGTGGATTTATGGGCATTGGAGTAGGGTTATCTATTCGCGGAGGCTGTGCATTAGATGGCATTGAAGTTTTGGCTCTTTATACGGGCAAACGGATCAGTTTTACCGTTAGCGAGATCATACTAGGCATCAATATCGTCATTTTTCTTATTGCAGCGATAGAAGTAGGACTCCCGGAAGCTCTTTATTCAATCCTTACCTATTATGTAGCTTCCCGCACAAGCAACTTCGTTATTGAAGGCTTGGAGGAATATACTGGGGTGACCATTATTTCCGGTCAAAGCGCCATTATCAAAGAAAGACTGGTAATGGAGTTAGGCCGTGGTATCACGGTTTACAAAGGTGAGCGCGGCTTTCTGCGTCAAAGTTTTGATGTAAGCCAGCCAGTGGATATCGTATTCACTGTAGTAACGAGGATGGAAGTTCGACGATTGAGAAACGTTGTACACGAAATAGATGAGAAGGCTTTCATTTTTACAAGCACCATTAAAGAAGCAGCCGGAGGAGTATTGAAGCGTCGTGCAAGGCAGCACTAATTCTCAAATCAAGTTTATTTTATTTAATTCAGCAAGCTAACTTCCTGAATTCTTTCTTTTTATAGCGATTGCTTACATTTATAGGAACAACTTCAAACCTGCTCCTGTAAATGAAAAAGAAATTATCCCTGATTGCTTTATTGTTGTGCTCCTGTATTTCAGTGTTTGCTCAAAAACCAAACATAGACAGTTTGAAAAAAGCTTACAACAAAAACAGGCAGGATACCACATTAGCCGAGATTTATTTTTTTAAAAGTGTTGATGTTTTTCTGACAACCGATGTTGATTCGGGAATGATGTATGCCCGAAAAGGTTTGGCCCTTTCACGTAAAATACATTATAAATTAGGAGAGGTACAGGCATTATCTTCTATAGCTACTTATCAGAATATCAGCGGCGATTTGCCAGGAAGCTTAAAAACCACATTTCAGGCACTTCCAGAAGCTATGCAGATTAAAGAAATGCATGTTGTGGCTTCCTGCTACAACACCCGGGGTCTCACTTACTCTACTATGCATGATTACCCAAAGTCGCTTGATAACTTCTATGCAGCGTTTCATATAACTGAAAAATATCATTACAATGAAATCGAAGTTACAATGCTGAATAATATCGCGAGAGCCTACCTGGATATGAACAAGCCAGATTCAGCATACTTCTTCACAAAAAAAGCTTATGATTTCGCCGTAAAAAAGAAAAGTTTCAAAAATTTTGGATACCTGATCAGGAACTTCGGTATAGTAGAATTCAAAAAAGGAAATAATGAAATTGCGATAGGTTATTATCAAAAAGCTATTAAAGACACCGGTTCAAAAAACGATCACTATTTATTAAGTGAGTGCTACCGCAGGATAGCTGAGGCTTATCAGCAAATGCATAAATCTGACTCCAGTATCTTTTATGCAAAAAACGCCTTTGAAAATGCAAAAATTGACCGCAATCCCGACCAAGTGCAGCGTTCCACAACTCTTTTGACTAGTGAATACAAAGCAGTTAATGATTATAAAAATGCTTTTTATTACCAGGAGGTTACGCAACAGGCAAAAGACAGTTTATTCAGCCAGCAGAAAACTTTGCAGGTACAGAACCTGGTTTTTAACGAACAACAGCGCCGGCAGGAAGCCAAAGAGAAAGAAACAGCTTATCAGAATAAAGTCCGTTTTTATACTTTGCTTGGCGTTCTGGGTGTATTCGTTTTGGTTGCTGCCATTCTATTGTTCGCAAACAGCCAACGCAAAAAAGCCAATTCTGTGCTCAAGCAGCAAAATGATAAGATCGAAACTCAACGCAAAGACCTGGAGAAAACCGTCACCGATCTTAAAAACACGCAAAGGCAACTTATTCAATCTGAAAAGATGGCTTCATTAGGTGAGTTGACTGCAGGCATTGCCCACGAGATACAAAACCCGCTCAATTTTGTAAATAATTTTTCGGAAGTAAATACTGAATTGATAGAAGAGATGGAACTGGAGTTTGATAAAGGTTCCATAACTGAAGTAAGACCTTTGATCAGCGATATAAAGGCCAATCAGCAAAAGATCAGTCAGCATGGTAAGCGTGCCGATTTTATCGTAAAAGGTATGCTGCAGCATAGCCGCGCCAGTACAGGCGAAAAGCAGCTGACTAATATTAATGTACTGGCGGATGAATTCTTCAAATTATCATTTCACGGCCTACGAGCAAAAGACAAATCCTTTAATGCCGAAATGGTGACGCACTTTGATCCGGCTCTGCCTAAAGTGAATGTAGTGCAACAGGATATAGGCCGCGTGCTGCTCAACCTGATTAATAATGCCTTTTATGCGGTAAACCAAAAAGCAAAAACTGCCGGAACTGATTACAAACCAGTTGTAGAATTGAGTACAACTCATACCGACGACCATATCGAGATAAAAGTAAGGGATAATGGCAACGGCATTCCTGAAAGTATTAAGGATAAGATCATGCAGCCGTTTTTTACTACTAAACCAACTGGGGAAGGAACGGGCCTAGGATTATCGTTAAGCTATGATATTATCGTGAAGGGACACAATGGCAAAATAAATATTGAAAGCAAAGAAGGCGAAGGCTCAGAATTTATAATAGATTTGCCATTAGCATAATTTTCAACCGGGCATTATTGACATAAAGAATGGACTTTTTTTATTTTCTGGCTGCTTTTCTGATCATACGGCGAATAAATAAATCGCTTAAATTCTCAATCCTGTCTCCAAAATGGAGAACCATGTTGTCTACAGCAACCTGGGTAATAATTGTGGGCTATTTTGCAACCACTTTTACTCTTGAAGATTCATTCCAGCATCTGATCGGATCTGCTATACTGGCTGGCCTGATCTATTATGGAATTAGGGAACGGGACTTTGCGCCGCAACGTTCTTATCTTTTGGCCAATGCCCCGCTCGCGATAGTCGGACTTATCAATTTCTTGTTTCAGGCATTTTTTGATGGATTTTATGATAAGTATGAACAATTTTTCAATTATGCCATTCTGATAGCCTTTGCCTGGATATTCGGGAAATGGGCAACTTCCAGAAAACAGGAAGAAGAATTACGCATTAGCACTGAACGACGGGCAGAACTGGAATCATTGGTACAGGAACGCACCATTGAGCTTCAAAAGCAAAAAGATGAATTGCAGGAGACTCTACAAGAGTTAAAAACCACCCAGGCACAATTGATCCAGTCGGAAAAGATGGCTTCATTGGGTGAGCTAACCGCCGGTATTGCTCATGAGATCCAGAACCCATTAAACTTCGTCAACAACTTCTCGGAAGTCACTGCTGAGCTGATTGAGGAAATGGAAGAGGAGCTTAACAAAGGAGATAAAGAAGAAGCCGTTGCCATTGCTGCCGACATCAAACAAAATCTTGAAAAAATTATGCATCACGGCAAACGTGCCGATGGTATAGTGAAAGGTATGCTGCAACACAGCCGCGCCAGCAGTAATGTAAAAGAGCCGACAGACATTAATAAACTTGCAGATGAATACCTCCGTCTGGCCTATCATGGTCTGCGTGCAAAAGATAAGTCCTTTAATGCAGAGCTGATCACCCACTTTGCTGAAAATTTACCACAAGCCAATCTGGTGCCACAGGATATTGGCCGCGTGCTGCTCAATTTGTTTAATAATGCCTTCTACGCTGTAAAAGAAAGGCAAAAGACAGCAGATGCAGAGTTTAAACCAAAGGTTGAAGTGACAACGTTGCTGAAAGGAAAATCATTAGAGATTATAGTAAAAGATAACGGTACCGGTATACCTGACGAGATAAAGGAGAAGATATTACAGCCGTTCTTCACTACTAAACCGACTGGCGAAGGAACAGGTCTTGGTTTATCATTAAGTTACGATATTGTGGTAAAGGCGCATTCAGGTAAAATTGATGTCAAAAGTAAACAGGGCGAGGGATCGGAGTTCAAAATAAGCTTACCCGTTTAAGTTTAATATTTATATTTAGCCAAAAGATGAAAATACTTGTCGTGGATGACGAGGCTGACGTGCAGCCACTATTTTTGCAAAGGTTTCGCAGAGAAATACGCGAACACGAATTTGAGTTCGACTTTGCCTTATCCGGTGAGGATGCCCTCAATTATCTGCACGACAAGCATAGTGAGGTCGTATTGATATTATCCGACATCAATATGCCGGGTATGAGCGGTTTGGAATTACTATCGCGCATCAGGCATGAGTATGATGAACCCCCTCCGATGGTGATGATGATCACTGCTTATGGCGATGAAGAAAATCATCGCCAGGCGATGGAGCGCGGCGCAAACGATTTCTTGACAAAACCCCTTGATTTTAATCTGTTAAAAGAAAAACTTAAAACCTTGAGCAAATAATGGCCAAGATACTTGTTGTAGACGACGAAGCTGATTTAGAGGCGCTTGTAAAACAGAAGTTCAGAAGGAAAATACGTGAGAACGTGTATGAGT
Source organism: Mucilaginibacter sp. (assembly GCF_036568825.1). Taxonomy (GTDB): domain Bacteria; phylum Bacteroidota; class Bacteroidia; order Sphingobacteriales; family Sphingobacteriaceae; genus Mucilaginibacter. The sequence continues at coordinate 13,072 of NZ_DATCRU010000073.1, forward strand.
TCGTTTTTGCACAAAATGGTGAGGAAGCACTAAAAAAAGTAAGCGAACATCCTGACCTGGACATCGTGTTATCGGACATCAATATGCCGGTAATGGATGGTCTTACTCTACTGAGCCGTCTACCTGAAGCCAATCCAATATTGAAAGCAGTGGTTGTATCCGCCTATGGTGATATGCAAAATATACGTACCGCAATGAACCGCGGTGCATTCGATTTTGTATGCAAACCTGTTGATTTTGACGACCTCGATGTAACGATGGAAAAAACCATCAATTACGTAAAGCAATTGCAGGATACCATGCAGGCTATTAAGGAAAACAATATCCTTAAAATGTATGTGGACGACAATGTGCTGAATTTCATGTCGCACAAAGAGTTTGAAAGCAGCCTGCTCAAAAATGAAATAATGGACGCCACCGTAATGTTCATTGATGTTTGTGGATTTACTGCCATTACAGAACATGTTCAGGCTAATACCGTAGTTAACCTGCTCAATGGACTGTTTGATAAAATCGTAAAAGAGATCATTGCACAGGGCGGTCATGTAGATAAATTTATGGGAGATGCGGTAATGGCCGTTTATCGTGGTGACTATCATTTAGATAGGGCCATTGATACTGCGCTTGCCATAAAAGCTGAACTGGCAAAAACAGAACCAATTACAACGGGCGAAAAGGAATTCAAACCCGATGTGTCTATCGGCATCAATTCAGGTGAAATGGTATCGGGCAATATTGGCTCAGCCTCGCTCAGAAGATTAGACTATACAGTGATTGGCGACTCCGTAAATGTGGCACAAAGGCTCCAGTCTGTTGCCAAAGCTGGCCAGGTATTGATTACCGAGCAGGTATACCAGAAAATAAAGGAATCTTTCCGTTGCGAGATCAATGGAGAGTTCACCCTCAAAAACAAAGAAAAGCCGGTTATTACTTACTCGGTTATCGAATAAACGATCCTGAATTTTAAGAAGAATTTTTACAGGGCTAACAACAATACATAGAGCATCAGCATGCTATTGGCTGTTAACCCTAACAAGTGCACACGTATCTTTTTGAAAGTTGCATTCTCGTGCTTTGCAAACTCAGCAGCCAACAGCACGGCGCCTATTATTAAAGTAAAAAACTCTATTGCAAACGGAATGGATGGTGTAAGACTATCAGTAAAGCCATCGACTCTGCCTGACCAAATGGCCAATGCAAAAACCAGGACATAGAACACAGAGTAGATAATTTCTTTACGGGTCATTCAGAAATAATGTGTGTTGGCACTGCAAAATAGAAAAATGTATGTTAATTAAACAATCCGAATGAAAATTATTTAGTTAATCATCACCTTCATCTCATTATCAGCAAATTATTTTATCCGCAAATGTTATTCATTACAATATTATATGTTATTGATAGCCTTTATGCGGGCAAGGTATTCATCAAGCGTTTTCTCCAAAGGCTTTTTATGTTCCGCTTCTTTGATCAGTGCTGCCAAATCGTTTTCCAAACTGTTATCGATCATATCGGGATAAGGTGCACCTACACCAAGGTTTTCCGGCCATAACCGGGCTTCATCCACCTTCTTCATGGCATTCTGCAGTTGCCCGGCTTTCATCAGTTCAATGGCCAGCATCAGTTTAGTTTGTTCATAAAGTTTATGTCCATCCTTGGCTCCCTCATAAGGTAGTACTTGAAGCTGATCAAGAACCTTCTCAGCAGCAACATACTTGTTATTTGCCATCAGGCAACGCGCATACAGCATTCCGATAACATAATTATCCGAATGAGGTTTATAGAGGGGTTCAATTGCTGCTAAAGCTTCTTTATCCTGTTTCTGAGCGATCAAAAATTCAGTTAAGTATTTCACATAACGCCAATCATTAGGTGCAATTTTTGCCGCTTTTGTCAAATAGTTCAATTGGTCCTGTTTATTCGTAGAATCAGATAACCTGGCACGGACCACATAATATGGCGCAAAATCAGGTTCAGTATTTATTTTCTTGATAGTTTCTTGCGCCTTTGTTCGGTCTTTGGCTGCTTCGTATATTAAAGCGAGGTAATAAACAGGCCTCCAATCATTCGTATTCTTCGCAGCCCATTCCATTACCGTTGTGCTCTCTGGTCTGAAAGGGAATACCAGCAAAGCACTGCCATTTTGTGCTTCGGTCAATCTTTGCTTAGCATCGCTATCATTTCTATGCAACCATGCCAGCCAGTATAATAGCTCATCATTCTTTTGCGGCGTTGTTTCTAAAACAAGCTTACTTTCATTATCCAGGTTCAGGCCGTGATACCAAACAGAGAGATTAAGATAGGTTTGCTGAGGCATTTCATCGCGGATCAGGCCGGTAAATTCCGTTTTACTTTTATCTGATCTGTTCGCCAGGTATTCCTCAAAGCGTATGAAGTGATTGAACGGATCGACAGATAAGATCTTCTCTTTTGTTGCTTTTTCCAAAGTCTTATTTTGGGATAACCGTGCTGACAAATACTCCAACTGCAATGCGGTAATGTTCTCGCTGTTATACACCAGGCTTTTTGATGCATAGCTCAAAGCCTCATCAAACTTTTTTTGCCGGATCTTGATCTTGCTTAGTTCAGTTAAAGCGGCAGAGCGATAGTCATCAGTCAGAGTAGCTACTTCAAAGCCATCCTCTGCATCATATACCTTATCCAGTTTTAATGCTGATAAGGCATAATAATAATTAGCCATACCATTATAAGTATCCAGGCTCAAGGCTTTGCGGGTATATTCAAATGCCGATTCATAATTCATCCTGCGGTATTGTAGCATCGCCATCTCGGCAAGCGCCGGGATAAATGCAGGATCAAGCTTAAGCGATTTACTAATGTTGATTTCGGCTTCCGAATAGTAACGGGTATCAGCCTGGTATTTGCCTTTTATATAAAGACCGTAAGCCGAATCATAATCCAATTTTAACAGAGGCTTGGTTGGTCTGCTTAATACTTTAGCTGTGCTATCTTTTGAGCTCCATTCGCAGCTACCTAATGTAATATGACCAATCTGCTCGCCATTATTCAGATGAATAGTTTCCTGTAAATTTTGCAAAGGCTCTAAACTGATGCTCTTGTTCAGTACCGTTTTTCCTTCGCTGTCTGTAACTTTCAGCGTATCCTTAATGTATTTTACTGATGAGAAGTAAACGGTAGCAGAACCCTCTCCTTTTTTGATATTCAATACACCTGTGGTGTCTGCCATAGCTACGCCACTAGTTTTGCTATAGGGATACCAGTATTCCGCCCAACTATCAGTTTGATAGGGCGAAAAGCTGAATTGTTTATAAGGCGTAGACACACTTTCCTGCGCATTCTGGATATATAATCTACCACTTTGCAATTCAGTGTATTGCCCTACATTGTCATTCAACAACTTGTCCCATATGGCCCCACTGCGTGCTTTTCCCCATATCCAGATCTTCTTACCCACTTTATCCTCACGGTTAGCGTAATGGATCATGCCATAATTATCGTTCTGCAAAAATGTGCCCCAATATTTACTATAGGCTCCGGTAATGTGATAGGACTGACTGCCACCAAAATCATTTTGCTTATAAAAAGAAATATTCCGGTTATGTTCTTTGTCGTAAGGCCATTCGTATGATTTACCATCATGAAACAGGTGATTTGTTCCCGGCTCGATATACTCCAGGTCGTCGTCGGCTTTTAACGCAAGGTTCATCCAGCTATAATAAGGTTGATCGAGACTGGTTTGATTATGCCAGAACACATGCGTGGTGAAATAAGCCTTATCCTTTGGCAGCCTTATCTCCATATTCCATCTCGTTTGCGTGAGCAAATCGAGCAGGCTAATGATACAACTCACACTGCCATCGTCATTTTTTCGGGTAAGGTAGTCCACTGGGTTTGCTACACCCGGAGTATGACCGATTATACCGAAGTTGGCTTCAAGGCCCCCGCTTGTCCACGGCCCGCGCATAGCAATGTCTCGGAATTTGATCACATCGTTCTGATAAAAAAACGGCCGGTTATTTTTTTTGTCGATGGCCGTCCATATTTTACCACCGATCTGGGGCATCACCCACAGTTTTATGAAATCATTCTCCAGCTCAACAACCTTCCATTTTTGCTGAACAGGTCTATTGGTAAAACCATCAAAACGATAATAAGGATAAACATTGGTAGCATTAGCAACCGGGTTCGGATCCGAAAAAGGATAAGTTTTAAATTCCTTTTCCAACTCCTTAATGGTGGCATTATTTTGCGCCATAGCCGTTGTGTGTAACTGCAGTAGCAAGTACAGGCACGCCCCTATCCAATAAAATCTTTTCATCGTTCGTGATATTTATCGTTCAGATCATTTTAAAATCAGCAACCAGCCTTTGCCTTTTGAAACCGGTATCTCATCATTCGGATTAAACTGGCTGCCCGGTTGGAAATTAGTGATCTCAGGCGCAATCAGTTTCGCTTTAGCCGGATCTATTCCTAATGATTTCCAATCTATATTCAGCTTAAATTTAGTATCGTCCTGTGCCCAGCTCGCAATAGCGATCATCACTTTTTTATCTTTTACATAAGCTGTAGCCAATACGTCCTTATTATCGGTTTTTATCGGGTTATGGCTCACCCAGTAGCCGATCATCCTGCTGCCTTTGATACCGAATTCATCCCATGCCTTCCAAATCGGGCGGGGATCAGCGTGATCTGACCATGGCATCCGGTTGGTCATACCATACACCATACCGCGCCAAGGATTGCCGCCGCCTTGCAGCATTTCGCCCATCAAACCATAAGGAATGCCTGATACTTCCACCATAAAGAAGTTTGGATCATTTTTCTCATAGTCAAAATACTCACCAAACCAAAGACGGTTCAAATATGGGAAGTGCTCCAGGTACAGGTTCGCACTGTTATTGAAGCCATCGCTTTTATTGTATTGATTGGCTGAGTGCAGGTCGATAATACCAGGATGCCCGTTTTGAGTAAGCACACGTTTAACGCGTTTCATGGTGGTGCGGTCGAATGCCACGTCATCCAAATAAATACCATCGATTCCGACATTGTTCACCAACCAGTTCATACCTTCTACATAATAGTTATGCCAACGGTTCACGCCACTGTTGATAATAGCCGCGTCTTTTTGTTCAGGCACATACCATGCAGCAATGTAATCACCGCCCAAATGTTCCTGCAGCCAGGAATAGCCACCGCTCTTGCCCGGTGAGAATATCTCATGCCCCAGGCTGCGCATTGGCTGAATTTCATAAGCGCTGTTTGATAACTCACGTACAGTATTATATATCTTCACTTTCAAACCCACATGATGTGCCGAGTCGATATAACTCTTCATCTTTTGCCATGCAATGAATGGATAATTAATATATGGGTTGATAGCCGTGCCGTGGTGAATATTGATCACGGTAGCACCGGTCTCCTTGATGCTATCGATGGGACTGTATTTATGATAAAAACGCATGTCCCACTGTTGCTCCGTGTTGATCGGGTGAAATGGGGTTATCATCAAGGTAAAGTTGTAGTATAGCACTTCTCCCTTTTTCATGCTGCGCTCGCCGCTATAGTTCGTAACCGACGCCCCACTCGCATTGGAGTTAATGTTGATGCCGCCCTTACCCTCGTTACCCCAGGAACCAGGCAGAACCAATGGCTTTGAAAGATAAAAATTGGTATTCAGCGGACGGATATATTTATCGTCCCTCAACGAAAATTGCAAACCGGCATTCACATTACCTATCCATGCACCATCCTGATTTTTATGAGCCACGTCCCAATGCCATTCGTAATTGTCCGGGCGTTTTGATCCTTTTTCGTTCAACCCCATCATATATTCCGATGCCTGCTTGCTGAAAGGGATCACCATTTGGATATCGCTCAGATTGGCATCATTCAATGCGGTTACCTTTACCTGGTAATTGATGAAACCATCAAACTCTACACGTGCGGATACATCCAGACTTACATCTTTATTACTGCTTGTGCTTGTCCAGGTTACCGTGCCAGGTTCGGTTTGTTTTATTTTAAGCTGACCTGTTTTCCATTTCTCAATAATTCCTGCTTTATCCTTTACGTTGAATTGGAAAGGCTGAGCCAGCACGTGATTAGGTGTTGTGCCAATGCTCGTCATTTCTTCGGTAAAATAAGTATTGATCTGGCTTGGGAAACCGTTTTGGCCCAAGGTCAGTTTGCGGCCAAGCAGGCTGATGGTATTGCCTTCAACCTTCAATGGTATGTAAGGCTTAATCACTGCATTCTGCTGCGCCATAGTTGAGTTCAACCATGCAAGACGGGTTTGTTTCCAGGGTTCGCTAATACCTTTATCTTTTAATATTTTATCGCTGACATTCAAGATAATCTTTACCTCGCGGGAGGGTAAACCGGCTGCTGTAATTGTTGCTGTGCCAGTATATTTTCCGGGCTTTATTTCAGTCGGAATATTAACCAGGCACCACATCGCCTGAATGTGTCCTTGTTCTACATTAACTGTTTTCTTGAAAGGCTTTCCTTCAGCTGTGATACCATCTGTATTCAAACAGCTTATTGCTGAGGCGGGTATTATGCCAGCCTGTCCTTTTAGCTCGCTGAATGAAATTTTAACATCATCCAGTTTTTTTGCAAAAGCATAAATACCTAATTGATAAGCATAGTTCTCACCACGTGCAGCTTCATCGGTAAAGCTTTGTTCATCAGCTTTATCAACCCAACGCTGTGGCAGATTGGTATCCATACTAATTGGATATACACGGTTCTCGGGGAATATTAAGTATGGCTGTTGCCCCGCATTACTGATCAGTTTTTCGGTTTCAGCCTTTGTGGCAATCACCTCCATCGGGTAAAGATTGTTCAGCGCGTTGTATGATTCAAAATAATCGATCTTCACACCCGCTTTTGCTCCATCCACTAACTTCAGCCACTCATCTGATGCTGTGTTGGTTTCTTTCCTGTAAACGGCGTTCGGATAGTTTACCGGTTTTTTTAGATCATAAGGCAGAAAATAAATATAGTATTCACCCTTGCCTGAAACCGGTTCAAAGTCAACTGTTCCTTCTTCCGGACCAACGTTTTTTGTTTTTACATTGGTAATCGGCTGTCCTGTCTTGGCATCTTCCACAATAATCAATTGATCAAGCTTAACCGTGCGGCAACGCCATGGCACTATCACTTCGGCTACCTTACCTTCGCCGGTAACAGTAACAACCGCGCGCTGATTTCCCAGCTTATCCGGGTCCCAGGTTTTATTGCCTGTTTTATAAGGTATCGTTTGAGCTTGTGATAGGCCTGCTGACAATACAACAAGCAAACAGGTGGTTAGCAATACGTAGGTTTTGCGCATCATTATTTTATGGATGATTGATTGGTCAACTGAATTTTTTCTTCGAGTTTTATTAATTGGTTCAGTAAAGTTAGCTGGTTATTCGTCCGGTTCAGGTTTTGCCCGGCATAGGTAGTATGATAATACACATCGCCATTCAGGTAGTCCGACAAGAAGCGGAGCGCCTGCATGTAGATCATAAATTTGCCAGCATAAATAAAGTGATCCTTTTCAAAAGCTGTCAGCTCGGCTCCCATCTCTGAAAGGTATCCATTGTAGATGGCATCAAAGCATTGCCCATCCACTACAATTTTTGAAAGCTCTTTTTCGTCCTCATTTGCAGGAGACAAATAAGTCCGCAGCATATCGCCCACATCACTGATAAAATAGCCCGGCATTACGGTGTCCAGGTCGATAAGGCATATGCCGTTCCATTCACTGTCAAATAATACATTATTGATCTTGGCATCATGATGAATAACCCGGACAGGCAGTTTTCCGCTGTTTTTTAGTTCTTCATAGGTAGATAGGATATCTTTATGCTTATCAATCTCGCCGATGGCCCATTTGGCCAGTTCCAGTTTAGCAGCAGATGTGTTCAGGCATGCTTTCTCAAATTCTTTATAGCGTAAGGTAAGGTCATGGAATGACGGGATTGTATCGCGCAATTTCGAAGCCTCAAAATCTTTCAGCAAAAAAGTAAACTTGCCGAATTGCTTTGCTGCTTCGTAAGCCTGTTTATAGTTTGTTACTGAATCGATACTAGCAGAGTTTCCGACAAAAGGAAATAATCTAAAAATCCCATCCTCATTAACTGCCAGTGATGAGCCATTCAAGGCTAACAAAGGAGCTACAAAAAGATAATCAGGATATTTTGTATTCAGATAAGATTGTAGTTGCGACAGATTTTCAGCAATTGCTTCGGGTTGCTTAAAAACATCTGTATTTATCCGTTGCAGAATATAGTCCTTCTCACCGCTTATTTTCCACGTGCTATTGATCAGACCAGAACCATATTCTTCTATCTGGTAGTTCAGGGCGTTAATTCCGAACTGTTCAAGTATTTGATTGAGCATTATTGGGGTTTATTTCAACCAAACCTATATAAATGACAGCTAATAAAATTACGCAAACGTTTGACTGATTTTAAGGCATTGTTGCCCCGCTGTTAAATCATTGCTTACGGTTTTCAACCAGCTGTGATTCTACGATACTTTTATAGTAAGCGCTTTGCTCATCTGGCGCATTTTCTTTACGGGCTAGCAGGTCAAGCAATATCTCAGCAGCCTTTTGTCCCTGCAGGTAAGGGAACTGTTCAACGGAGGCAATCGGTATATGCTCAATATAATTTACCAGCGGCAAATTGGAATAGCTTACAAACTCGATGTCCTTGTTGATCTCCAGGTTTAAGCTGCGCGAATGTTTTATTGCGAACAGGGCCACATAATCATTAAAGGTAACTATGGCGGTAGGCTTTCTCTTATTGTTAAGCAACTCATTCAAAGCGGTAAGAGTTCCCTCTTCGGTCAGATCGCAATTCACCACAAGAGAAGGGTCGAATTTCAACCTGTTTTTAACCATTGCCTTGATATAACCTTCCTTCCGTTCGTTTGTGGCAAATAAGGTTGCCGGGCCATTGATCATTCCTATAGCGCGGTGCCCTCTTTTCAGCAAATAATTAACTGCCTCGATGGTACCTGTTTCCATATTGCAGGCCACGTAATGAATATTCGGGATGGTCGGAATGCGATCAAAAAACACGATGGGGATATCGTATTTCTTCATTAGCTCAAAGTGATCGTATTTCGATGTATTCTTTGCTACCGATACCAACAAGCCATCCACCCGGTTATTTTTCATTTTTTCGATCAACTGCCGTTCACGCTGCTCATTATCGTGTGATTGACCTAACAATACGGTGTAATTCTTATGGTAAGCAATATCTTCAATAGCGCTGATGGCAACTGAGAAGAATGTTTCGGTCAATTCAGGCAGGATAACCCCAATGGTAAATGTTTTGCCTTTTTGGAAGGATATGGCGTTTTGGTTGGGCTCGTAATTCATATCACGCGCTAGCTTTTTTATCTTTTCGCGTGTGACAGCACCAATGCTGGGGTGATCGTGCAGAGCCCGGGACACAGTTGATACCGAAAGGTTCAACAAACGTGCGATCTCTTTTATAGTTACCGGCCTCGACATAAAAACAATCTAATAAATTACCCCGTCCCAAGGTAGCAATTTCAGATTGAATTCATAATTACTTAACCAAAGAAGCTATAGTATAATACACTGCAAACGTTTGCGTATAGTTACAGCGGTGTATAACAGCCTTTTCTGAGAACAAAAAGGGAGCTATTTCTTTATGAAATGCTCCCTAAGTTAATTAATCAATCAATCCCTATAAAGGTTCTTTAATATGTTGGTTCAATTCCCCTTCCCTTCCAATAATCAACAATAGGTTTATATGGCCCGTATTTATGTTGCTGCTCCGAGAACGGATCTTTAAACGGTCCCCGGTCATAGTCTATCGCTTTTTCTTCGGCGTTAGGATATTGGAATTCCTTTACCGGCGGCCGCTGATGAATTTTATCATCATTAATAAAAGCAGCCAGATCAAGTGCCTGCGCAGAAGTAAGGTATGGCTTATCATGGGTAGCTTTATCATAAGGCATATTCGATACCAGCCATTGCGCCATTTTAACTATACGATGCATGCTCGATCCGGGTTGATAAGCTTTTAGTCCCCACAATGGAGGATATTTATAAGTACTGTTATCCAACCTCATTTCCCCTTGACCGGAAGTACCATGGCAACGGGCGCAATTGTCAGCATATAACACAGCGCCTGCTGCCGGTGATGCAGCGGTATCGGGTAATTCGATCTCCACATTCTTAAGGCCTTTGGTGGCTTTGGTTACACTTGCGGAATCGCTCAGCCATTTTAGGTACGACATAATCCCGATCATCTCACGGCTGTCCAAAGGCAGCGGTTTACCCAAATGCGGGTGCATAATGCAGTTGTTGATCCTTTCGGCCAGTGACAATACCTTGCCTTCGCGGGCACGGTATGATGGATAGTGACGAAAAGCCGTTACCAGGTTTAATGAATATGGTTTTGTGCCTGCATCCTGGTGGCAGTTGGTACAATTCATTTTATTGCCCAGGTATTTACCGTTGACACCATTAGGGCCAATATAATAAGCAGTACGCAACATCAGTTCCCGACCATATTTTATGGCATCGCCAAATTTGTCGTGTGGTATTTTTGTAGTGTCTACGCTGACAATCGCAGAGTCTGCCTTTGCTTTGTTTTCGCTTTCCTCACCTTTGCTTTCGCTGCACGATGAGTAAAGCTGCACCATGCCCACAACAATCAATAGATAAATAATGTACAGATAGCTCTTTTTCATTTTCCTCAATTTATTCTGTCAATATTATGGTTTCAAATAAGGGGCAAGTTCGCTGCTCCTTATAAATTCGGCCCTGTAAGTCGGCATGGCTGTTTCCATTGTCCACAGCAGATTGCCTTTTCTGTTGGTCAGCACTACCACATGCCGTTTTGAACAGCATACCAATACCGATGTATCATTGACCAGATAGGCGCTGCCCATCCTTCCGTTGAATACCTCTTTCGGCAGTTTGATATGCATATCGATTTGCGAGGTCCGGTTCTTTTCATCCAGCTTTATAGCAAATACGCCTGATTGCTTCTTCTCAACACCGTTATCAAAAAACATCAGGTTGCCTTGCGAATTGATATGCACCGCGTGCGCCTGCGTAAAATCGCACTCAGCTGGCTTAGCTATTGTTCCACCTCGCCCAAATTTCCATATTAGCTTACCTGTATGCGCGTCGATCTTCCATATTTGCCCATTATTGTAGAAAGACATAATGTAGTTGCCATCCTTATCAAAATTCAGGCTGTTGGCATGCATCCAGTCCTTCCTTGTTTTTACAATGTTTTTATCAGTTAGTGGATTGAGCACATCAAACACACTCCAACTCCACAACTTTTTGCCGGTTTTATCCAGTACGATAATGCCGTCTCCGCTTATTGTATCTTTTTTGCCTCCACCGACAGAACTTAAATCCATGATCTTTTTATCGACATAGATGGTGACCAGCTGCCCTTTATCATTTTTGATGACTTCGTGATGGATGGTCATCTGTTTGAAATCGTTTTGACCTTGTTTCAGGTGCAATACCGTATCACCGAGCATGTTGAGCTCCAGTATCTCATGCCCATAGCTTGTTGGCTCGGCATTACTGCCCAAAATGGAAATTATGGTATGATCTTTTGTGAAGTGGATCACCTTAAAACCAAGTCCATCTACCATGTGGTACCAGCGGATAATCCCTTTTGTATCGACGAAATAAGCTACGCCCGGCGCATATCTTTTATTGATCAACATCAACCCATCTGAAAAGGTGGATGGAATTTTTGCTGATTTAGCGCTATCAGCTTTAAACTGTTCCTGCAGGAACATAGGCAAAGCATTCGTCTTAAAAGTGTAGGTCTTGCTTACCTTTTTTATACTGTTCTTTTCAGTTATGATATGATAGGCGTAATCCGTTTGGGCGATAACATTACAAAGGATCAATGAATGCTTTTCGGCATTATGCGAAACAGTCGACAAGAATTTTCCGGTATCCGTCCCGCCTGTTTTCCAGTATTCAGCATACACGTCGGCCGGTTGGGTAGTGATCACATTGATCTGAATTTTCAACTCATTATGGTTATGCACTCCTACCCTTATCTCTTCGATATTCAAACCACTGCCTGAGCAACCTGTCAGGATTGCGGCAGCAGTAATTACAGTTATGCATTTAGTCAAAAACTTTATCATTATTCAGATCATTATTCCCCTTCTAAAAAAATCACCAGGATAAAGAAATCCTTACCCTGATGACGGAAATTTAATTTGGGTTTGTTTATTGTTGTCGTCCTGAATTATTCAAATTAGGATTTATCTGAACCTGATTCAAAGGATATGGGAAATACTGGTCACGCGGCAGTTGCACATGGGGCGTCTGGCCTGTTCGGCTCAAGTAAGCATTTACGATTACATCATATTTACCCATTCTCATCAAATCGGCCCTGCGTTTTCCTTCATAAAAGAATTCCCAGCCGCGTTCCTGCAAAATGGCATCACGCAATGTCGACTGGTCATAATTTGCAATAGTCAACAACGGCGCGTGTGACCTGCCTTTTACCTGGTTGATCAATGATATACTTTCAGCATTCGGACCATTCAGTTCATTCAATGCTTCTGCACGGCTGAGTAACACATCTGCATAACGCAAAATATCCACGCTGTGCCCATCGTAATAGGTTTGCGGACCAGTTGGATCTGCATATTTCATAGTGGCAACATCAGGCATGTAATAATCTCCTGCGGGAGCAGTAGCGCCCGGTGTCGGAGCTTCCATGTGTACAAGACCGTCAGTCCCTGTATAAACCGGGAAGAACTCTTTCTTCCTGTCGTCAGCATCATTAAACGTGTGATAGAAATCCCAGGTCACGGCATAGTATTGCCATCTGTTTTGGATAATCGGGTGCAATAACGGGCCAAAGTGGTTCAGCAGCTCTGTGCCATTCACGTTGGCATCACTCAGCACTGAGAATATATTTTCTGAACACCATTTGTTTTCTTCAGCAAAAAGGCCCTGGTATGAAGGGTAAAGCTGGTAAACATTCAGGTTCATTACCTGTTGTGCCATATCAGCCGACTTTTGCCACTGATGCTGGCGAAGATAGAGCTTCATTAAAAGCGTCATAGCGGCGCCTTTAGTAGCCCGGCCGGGATCGTTGGTACTATAAATACTGTTATTAGAATAGTCGACCGGCAAAGTATTTATGGCGGTATTCAGATCGCCGATCAGCTGGTTTTCAATATCCGCCACTGAGGTTACAGGAGGCGTGCTGGTATAAGCCGGGTTAGCCAGGTCTTTTTCGGTAATTAATACTACCGGACCCCACAAGTCTGTCAGGTCCATGTAACCTACTGCGCGCAGGAATTTCAGCTCGGCCAGGAACTGGCTTTTCTGTGCGTCAGTTATGCCTTTCATCGGAGTGATGTTGAAGATGGCACTGTTGGCATCAGAAATCATTTTGTATATCTGGCGCCAGTCTTCAGCGATCAAACCGTTTGCCGAGTTCCATTGAACTGACGAAAGCTGCCCAGGGTCGCCCCCGTAACTGCAATGCCCCAAATCGGTTGTAAGGTCAGTGAGTGCAAAATGCCTAACCGTCCAATAATCAAAGTTATCGCCTACTGACGGCCCCTTTAAGCGGCCGTATACCGCATTAACCGCAGCAATAGCATCCGATTCGGTTTGGAATGCGTTAGTATTTGTTAACGTAGTATATACCTTGGGATCAAGGTTCTTGTTGCAGCTTATCTGCGTAAGCGCTGTAGCTGCTATTAAGAGAAATATATATTTTTTCATTGTCTTCTATTTTATAATTAAATCCTTTACAGATAAATCTCATCAACTACTGAAGAGAAAGTCTTATACCCAAAGCATAAGTTCTGAATGCCGGGAATGCGCCGAAATCCAAGCCACCGCCGTAATTGGTCGACGCAGCACTTGTCGCATGTACGTTTACTTCCGGATCGGTACCTTTATATGAAGTGATCGTCAGCAGATTCTGTGCAGTTCCGTATATTCTTAATCCCTGTATGTGTTTAACGTGTGCAAATAGTGATTTTGGCAGGTTATAGCTTAATGAAAGTGATTTCAGTCGTAAATAAGAAGCATTTTCAACAAACCTGGAGTTTACATAACTTCCGTAAGTGCTTAGGAAATAACCTTCGCGCGGAATTGAAGTATTCTCATTTACACCAGGAACAAACCTGTTCAGTGCATCAGCTGAAGTGGTAGATTCCAGCACTAACCGGTTCATATCGTATAAGTGATAACCAAATGCGCCCTGGAAGAATACATTCAGGTTGAAACCTTTGTATTGAAAATCGTTACCAAAACCACCGATAAAATGAGGTGTGGTATTGCCCAGGTAAGTTCTGTCAGCAGGTGTTATTTGACCATCGCCATTCAAATCAGCATATTTTGGATCACCTGGTTTTGAATTAGGCTGAGGGGCATAATTTTCACCTGTTTTTATGGTGCCTTCATATACATAGCCATAAAGCTCGCCGAGCTCCTGTCCGGGAACCAGTTTGGTAAACTGCTGTCCTGAAACGGTACCGCTCGGATTAGCCGTGTTTGCATCTACTTCGTTAATGCCCGGGGCAAATGACAACAGTTTCTGTTTGTTGTAGGCGAAGTTGATCGTTGTATTCCATGCGAAGCTGGATGTTTTGATATTGACAGTATTGACGCTCAACTCGATGCCTTTATTTTCAATTGATCCGCCGTTTGCCCATACTGTGTTGAATCCCCAATATTGGCCGATAGGGACCTGCATCAGCAAATTAGTTGTTTTTTTACGATAAACGTCCACGGTGGCCGTGATCCTGTCATTCAGGAAACCCATATCAAAACCGAGGTCAAATTGTGCGGTGCTCTCCCATTTCAAATTAGGATTCTGAAGCGTAGCCGGTTCGATACCCGGTAATAACGTTCCATCAGAATTCAGAACAACGTTCCAGCTTGTAAATGAACTCAGATACAAATAATTATTATTGTTGGTTGTCGGTATGCGGTCATTACCTGTAACACCATAACTCGCACGGACTTTCAAATTTGAGAACGTATTCAGATTCTTGATAAAGCTTTCTTCGCCTAAACGATAAGCAATAGCTCCTGACGGGAAGAAACCAAAGCTGTTATTCGAGCCAAACTGAGACGAGCCGTCCCTCCTTAAGCTGGCAGTTACCAACAGTTTATCTTTGTAGCTATAGTTTACCCTTCCAAAATAGTCAGTAAGGGTATTTTGAAATTTGCTGCTTGAATATCCGTTAGATATAGAACCTGCCGTTAAGTTGTGATAAAGAAGTTCATCTGTCGAAAAATTCTTGGCGCTAGCATATAATGCCTCGCTAACATCTTTTTGGTTTGATGTACCTAACAGCAAATTAAAATCATGCTGCTCATTGATCTTGAACTTGTAGGTAAAGTAATTTTCAACCAGCCATCTGAAGGCGTTCTGATTTTGGATAGAGGCTATGCCGTGATTTGCCGCACCAGCCGGAATGGTACTTGGCGTGTACTTTCCTTCGTTAGAATCGCTATACTCGGCTCCCGCATTCAAGTGGTAGGTAAGATTTTTAAATATTTGATAGTCGACAGTTACACTGCCATTAAATAATTTACTTTCTAAATTATCTGTAGGCTCCAATAAATTAGCCAATGCATTTTGTACACCGCTGTTACCTGGCGGGATGTAAAAATAATAGGAACCGTCGGCATTGTAAATAGGCGCTGAAGGAGGGGCTGTTAATAAACCATAAAGCGGCGCCGTAATATCACCAGAATAAGATTGCAGGCTGGAGTTTGTACTGGCTCCATAAAAATTTGTACTTATAGTGAGGTCGTCCCCTACTTTCTTCTCCGAACCTATTCTGGCTGAATATCTTTGCATTCCGGTGTTTTTTAAAACACCAAGCTGGTTCAGGTAATTTCCGGATACATATAATTTCGAAGTCTCGCTGCCGCTGCTAATACTCAGGTTCCGGTTGTTTACATCAGCATTCTGCTCCGCTGCGTTAAGCCAGTTGGTGTTGGCTATTTGTGAACCCGCAGGAAATGGGGGCGTCTTCCCGTCTTCAGTAAAAGTTGCATTCTGTATCGATGCATATTGCGGTCCGGTTAATAATGCAGGCTTATAGGTTAAATATTGTCTGCCGTTTGATACATCGGCATCAATACTTGCCTTGCCTACTTTACCTTTTTTTGTGGTGATCAACACGACGCCATTGGCACCGCGCGAACCAAAAATAGCGGTTGCAGATGCGTCCTTCAGCACCTCGATATCCTCAATATCATTTGGATTTACCTGGTTGCCGTTGTCGGAAATAAAGCCGTCAACCACATATAATGGCGAGTTGCTGGTATTAAGCGAGTTACCGCCACGTACAGTGATGTTAATACCACCGCCCGGAGCAAAGTTTGATTGCTGCACCTGTACGCCAGCCGCTTTACCCTGTATAGCCTGTCCCACGTTTGCAGTGGTGCCGCCCAGGTTCAGGTCATCTGCCTTTATTGAGCTTAATGAGCCGGTCAGGTCGCTCTTTTTTACAGCGCCATAACCGATAACTACCACTTCCTGCATGGAGCGGGTATCTTCCTGCAGTTGTATATTCAGAGGGGTGGTGCTATCGGATACCGGAACTTCTTTGGGCAAAAATCCGACAAAGGTTACCACAAGTACCTGCCCCGGTTGGGCATCAATTGAAAACTGCCCGGTTGCATCAACCGCCGTGCCCTTTTGTGTTCCTTTTACTTTTACTATTGCACCAGGCAGTGGCTGACCTTTACTGTCGGTTACCTTTCCTTTTATTAATGCTATTGCATTCTCATGCTCTCCTTCCGGCCTTGAAGAAGCGAATACCGGTGGTAAAGCATTCAGATTTAAAGCCGTGACCAGGCACAGCATTGTGCCAATATTTCTGCGGCTCTTTAAATGTTGAAGTATATTTAGATTCATAATTAGTGAAGTTTAGTGGTTGGTTTATTTTATGATGAGTATTCAGGTATGTTGCCTGTTTTCCTGCAAATTCAAGGAGGCTGCCGGGTACTTTCCATAAACAATAACTTTAAACAATTAGTAAATGAGTGTTAATTCTGCGTTATCAATGATGGAAGGTAGAAAGGCGGTGAGACAGTTAAAGAATTGTACTTAACGCAAACGTTTGTGTTACAAAGGCGTAGTACCGATGGGTTTGGGAAGGAAACATCCTCAGATTTAGGACAATAGCATCAACTAAATACGCCAATCATCCATCAGATAAAATTTTGATTATTGAAGCGGCAGGGTATTACCAATTTGTTTGCAGAAAGAAAGATAAATTTCACCAACAAAATATCATTACAAACGTTTGCGTAGAATTACAGATCAAACTGCAGGGCTTTAGCCGACAGCACTTTCCAGGCAAATCCTTTGACTTTTTAGTCAATAACTTTTGCTTCCCGGATAATCATAAGGGTTTAGATTTTACAGTTCAAGAAACTACATAGCGACAATTTGTATGAAGTCAACCTAAAGCATTATCTTTACAAAACTGCAATATTTTATACTCCAGGCACATTATTCAACTTTTCATATTAATCTCTGTAAATAAGCAATTTACGAACTCACAATAGTTATTAACAAGTATGAGTATCACATTTATTAATTGATATTTAATATATTTTGATTAATAATATTCCGCTATCCATAAAAGTTAAGAAAAACCACTACCTATAAGCAATATACCTTTATAAATTGCTTAATATTAACAATTTAACTATTCCTACATTCTTGCCATAATTTCGGTATTGCTTCATCGCACGTTGCTGTTTTTTCTCAAAAATTCCCATCCCATTTTTTAATTTATTTATTATTCAAGCGATTAAGTTTAAATAATATATACACAAAACTGATTATCTGATAATTATGATAATTATTGTTTAAACTCATAATAATACTGACCATCCGCAGCTTTCCACAAAACATTTCCCCATTTCGAGGAACACGTCTAACCAACTGTATATCAGAAACATATTTCACAAACTCAAACTATATTATTCGGCAATAATTTGAAGTAATGCTATAAAAAAAGGCTTATTGAGCAATCCGGAAATTATTGGCATTGGTACGGAGATTGACCTATATGCGTGCATAATTTATTGAGGTACAGGCATATAAGTGTCAAGTATACACCTATGCGCTACCCTCTTATTAGATATGCAAAAAATAATAATCGAACTAAAGTTTTCTGTACATAAACCTAATCTAATTTTTACAGAATATGGTAGTAAAATATTTACTTGCGACACTGTCTGCATTAGCTAAGAAACTCACACCATCATCGGCGACAGAGCACAATGATGAGGGCAGCGCCTATACCTTTAATAAGGGTGGCATTAATTATTTAAATGTATCGCCCGCGTTAGGCAGATTTCTAAGGCGAAAGAGAAGGACAATAGATCTTTTGCCAAAGTCGATTATTATGGCGATCTCTTGCCTCTTGATCTTTATAGTGCCGTTTAAAACTTTTGCGGCCACGGCACCAACAACCCAAGCTTCCAATATAACCTTTACTGCTGTAAGCGGAACGGGGGCAACAATAAGCTGGACAAGAGGAAATGGCGGCTTGAGAGCTGTATTTGTCACGGCGACAACAACCGGCACTTCGACACCGGCAAATAACACTACTTATACTGCAAATACAATTTTTGGATCAGGCACTCAACTTGGAACGTCAGGCTGGTATTGTGTGTATGCCAATACAGGTACAACTGTAACCATAAGCGGCCTAACCCCCGGAACAACCTATCGTGTTTTAGTATTTGAATACAATACAGGAGGAGGCACCAATAATCCAGCTTATGATGTCGCTACAACTTCTCTTAAAACCTTCACAACACTACCAACTCTTTCAAACCTCTCGTTAAGTACCGGCGCAACAACGCCAGCTTTTTCTACGACAACCACTACTTATACACAAACTGTTTCTTATGCAACTACATCGGTAACTGTTACACCAACTTTAAGTACCGGGGTTACGGGAGCTACAATAAAGGTTAACGGAACGACAGTGGCATCGGGCTCAGCATCAGGAGCTATTGCTCTTAATGTAGGAATTAATACAATTACCACTGTCGTAACTGTAGGCGGCGCAACCGATACTTACACGGTCACTATAACCCGCTCGGCCCCGACTATAAGCTATGCGAGCTCAAGTTTTACTTATGCAACCGGCTATGCTATTTCGTCTTTGACACCAACAGTGACACCAACACCTAACGCCAATGGCTATGCAATAAGTCCGGCTTTACCAGCAGGGTTATCATTTGATATCGCTACCGGCATTATATCAGGCACACCATCAGCCACGTCTGCCGGCAATAATTATACAGTTACCGCAACCTACCCCGACGGATCAGTAGCTACTACAATCATCAATATCACAATAAGCAACACGGTTACACTAACCATCACTGCAACCAACATTACGCAGACCTATGGCTCTGTGGATGTATCCGGGATAGCTTTCACTTATAGCGGATGGATCAATGGCGATAGCCCAACCAGCATGATCGTGGTGCCATCTATAAGCACTACCGCCACCAGTGCATCAGGTGCAGGCACTTATCCTATTACTGTTGGAGGCGCACAAGCCCCTGCATACTATACAGTTGTATACAAACAGGGTACATTTACTATAAATAAAGCCGCCTTAATTATTGCGGCCACCGGACCTGCAATAGCCGTAGGTCAAAGTGTGAGCAATGCATATTATACCGTTAACTATACAGTGAACGGGCTCGTAAGCGGCGACTCGGTAGATAGTGTTTATATGTCAATTAATAATCCAAACGGTAACACTATTGGCGCCAGTTATACGGTCACTCCATCTTTAGCTGCCGGCACCGGAATTAGCAATTATAATATTACCTACACTTCATATGGCGGCACTATAGGACAAAATTATACCTGGACTGGCGCTACCGACACCAACTGGTTTACCACTACAAACTGGACACCTAACGGAACACCCGGCCCTAGTGATAATGCCATCATACCTGGCGGCACAGCAAATTCGCCCGACATTACAGCGAGCACAAATATCAACACCATATCATTTACTACCGGTACCGGTAACACCACACTTGCTGTTGATGCCGGCGTTAAGGTTTTATTTTACAATGGTTTTACCGTAAATAAAAATGTCAACCTTACCGTCAATATGGCGTCAACTACTTCACAGCTCACTGTCGGCACCACATCCAGCAGGGCTTTGCTGGATAACCTGGGTACCACAACTTTCAACAGCGGTGTTGTATACATCACCTACGGTCTCAATTATATATATAATGAGGCCTCCGGAACAGTTACATTCCAGAATGGTAATACGCTTGATATCGATGGCACCTCAGGACAGCTGGCAATGGAGAATTCCGGGTTTATGTACATCGGTACATCAAACTCAGCCTGTACTTTAAATATTGTCCACTCACAATCTGTAAATAACCAGGCATCGGGCAACTTTTACCTGGGTTCAACTTCAAGTATAAACTTCCTTGACAATGCTGCTCATGATTCGCATTTTAGTAATAATTTAGGTGGTAACTTCACCATCCAGTCTGACCAGTACGGTACAGGGTCAATAGGAAAAATACCCAATAACCCTGGTACCCACCAAAATTCATTCGACGGTCTGTTCACCTGCGAACGGTATATAAGTCCATACAGGGGATACAGAACCGTGGCATCGCCGGTTTATGCTGCTACGGTAGGCCAAAACAATGTTTACAGCCTTAACTATGTAAAAAACACTTCTTATATAAGCGGCACAAGCGCCACAGGCGGCTTTGATAAGGTAAGCCAAGGACCTACACTTTATCTTTTCAGAGAAGATATGACCTATTCAAACGCCACCTTTATCAGCGGCAATTTCCAGAGTATAAACAGCCTGACCAGTGGCAACAACGCAACGCCGACCTATACGTTTGATGTAACAGCGGGATCATACTCCATACCGGTTAGCAACGGGTTCTTATTCTTTTACCGTGGCTACAGGTATAGCTCTACTTACACTAAAGCACAACAATTTACTGCAGGCAATCCTGCTGAAGCATCTACCCTGTCTACAACCGGGTACCTTAACCAGCAGCAGGTAGTGTTCAGAGCCTGGTATACGCCAACATCTAACTTACTTGGCTATTCTAATTCAAATGTAGCTGCATTGGGCTTTAATCTGGTGGCCAATCCTTACGCATGCGCAATTGACTGGAACACCCAGCAGAATAGCTCAACCACAACCGGTATTTATGCTTTGAATTTATCGCCTTATATCTACGAGTTTAACGCGAGAACAGGAAACTATGATACCTATAATGGCGTTACTCACGTTGGCACAAATAACGGTACGCGTACCGTCATGAGCGGCCAGGCGTTTTTTGTATTGGCTTTAAATAGCTCTGCTCAACTTATTTTTAATGAAAGTGCAAAATCAACCACATTGCAAACCACAGGTGTAAACCTGCTTATGGGCAAACCGGCAGACCTGCTTGCCAGAACACAATCGCTGCGCCTTCAAATGTCATTAGATACGATCAATAAAGACGACACATTTATCAGTTTTGACCCGAACGCCAAAACAACGCTTGACTATACCGAGGATGCGCCATACAGGGCAGGATCAGGTAAAGTAAGCATTTCAAGTATGTCGAGTGATAATCAATCTTTGGCTGTAAATGTACTTCCATTTAACAACCAGGGCCAAACTATCCCGGTGAAGATCGGAGCAACAGCCACAGGCGCTTATACACTTAATATGACAGAGATTAATAGTATCCCTAAATTCTTTGATGTATTACTTGCTGATAATGAAACTAAAGATACTACTGATATGCGCAACGGGCCTTATAACTTTAATGTATCCTTGACTGATACCAATTCATATGGTGCGCATCGCTTTGCTGTTATCATGCGTCAAAATCCGGCATATGCTTACCAGCTACTCAATTTTAACGCACAAAAGGTACCCAATGTGCGCGAAGTACAGGTGGTGTGGGATACAAAAAATGAAGAGAACTACACCAATTTTACCGTTGAACGGAGTATAGATGGCGGGCAAACCTTCGCTGTATTAGGCGGGGTGCCGGCAACAGGCGCCGGTAATTATGGTTTTACAGACAAGAGTCCTATTGTAGGCATGAATTTGTACAGGCTGAAACAGGAAGACATAAACAGTAAGATCACCTATTCGCCAATTGTTCCGATAGGTTATGCAAATACTGTTAATGGCTTCGCTCAGAATAGTGTAAACATATACCCTAATCCGGCAGCAGGCAGGATTAACCTTGCAATAGCCACACCGTCTGCAGTGCCATCAAATTCATACAATATTCTGATTACAAACAGTTCAGGCAACATGCTTAAAAAGGTAACATCAAATCAGCCTTACTGGCAGGGAGATGCTACAGGATGGATGCCCGGAACATATATGGTGAAAGTATTTGATGCTAAAACACAATCCCTGATAGGGACAACTAAATTCATTAAACTGTAACTGATTAAATAAAGCCTTAAAGCCTGATCCGGCACAATTTTGACGAACGAGGATCCATAGCCTGATAACCTATGGATTCTTGCTCGCATATATATTATTTTGTTTATTATTTTTATAAACATACAATATTAATTCCATTTAATACCATCTCTTCTGCCTGCCTATAATCTGATATAAACAGCCTAAAATCGTATACTATAAATTTCATTAAAATCCGATCATCAGAAACCTGTTTTAATTCCAGGATTAAATACCATCATTGCAAAAATTTCATACAATGATTTGATTATAAATAATTTATAATAAATTAACTTGCTCGTCAATTTCCTCTGATTTATCTAATAAGCCATTTTCCACAATTGCTTTAATTGGCCCTTTAATCCTATCAACCTATAAGAAATACCGGCTAAATGTGGTTATTTTTCCCAATAATTCCCCAAAGGACAATTCATTATAATATTTATTAAATCACAATTAAATTCATATAAAATACATAATGTACTAATAATCAATAATTTATTGTTATAAATATTTAAATAAATACAGTATATAAAATATTCCACACTCTTATTAACAAATTAACTATCTGATTATCAATTAACTAAAATTGATCTTTTTTATTAATTAATACACCTATAAATTAAACCATAAAGACAAAAATAGATTAAAAGGCAACTTTCTGTGGTTTGGCACAGGTGGTATAAATATTGAAGTATGTGCCTGCATAATTTACTAAGTACGAGCAAGATAGAGTGCTTGGTAATTAAAAACCTTAAATCACGATATTATGGCTGCTAAACTTTTACTCCGTAATCTTCTGACCGTAATTAAAAAGTTCGCTTTACCACAAGGGTTAAGCAGGAACCTTGCATTTGACAGCAATCAACAAGCATTGGATCAATGCGACAGTTATTATATAGCTGAAGCCCGGTGTCCGGGCCAATTGCCTCGGTCGGAGAAAAGGTTTAATCTTTTCTCAGTGAAAAGCATGATAGTAATAGCAGTATTTGCTATTGCTGGTTTGACACTAACTGATAAAGCAGCAGCCCAAACAAGGGTTACCAGTATTTCTGTTGGGTCTCAGGGAGGGACAGCAATTACCTACGGGACAGCAGGAACAGGTACTTATTCAATTTCATTGAGTAAATCGGGATTTGGTACCGGCTCGGATCAAATAAGCATAAACAGCTCAACAGGCTGGAATGGCGGAGCCGCTCCTACAGGGGTAACAGTAGCGTTTAATCCAACTTCACCCTATAATCCTAACGGGGTCAGTACCGTTGCCTTGACAATAACAACAACAACTGCGACTCCGGCAGGTAGTTATTCATTTACAGTTACTAACGTCGATGCTAATGGTGGCGGAACCAGAACATCAAATGGAACATTGTTAGTTGGGAAAAAGACCGTAACAATAACCGGCTTAACTGCGGGTAATAAACCATATGATGGGACTAACTCAGCAACCATATCCGGCACTCCAACTTTAAACGGAGTATTAGCAGGTGATGCCAGCAATGCAACCTTATCTGGTACGGGCGTTGGCACTTTCTCTTCAGCGAATGTTGGCACTGGTAAAACTGTTACAATAACTGGTTATACACTTTCCGGTTCGGCTGCAGGTAACTACAACTTAACTAACCCCACAACTACGGCAAATATTACCCAGGCGCCATTAACACTAACGGCTACAGGGCCGGTAGCAAAACCGTACGGAACTGCTTTAACAACAGGAACGAGCACGACTAATTTTACGGCTACAGGTACGGTTAATGGTGAAACGGTAACCAGCATTACATTAACACCAACCGGAACAGGTATATCGGCAACTGCTGCAGCAGGATCAACCTATACAGAAACCCCTTCTGCCCCAACCGGCACAGGGGGATTTACTGCAAGCAACTATAGCATATCGCCTGTAGCTTATAATGGAACAGTTGCGCAGAAACCATTAACAATAACTGCCACTAATCAAAATAAACCATATGGCACTGCATTAACCAATCCGACAACGAGTTCTACAGGCTTCAGCTCTTCAGGCTTGGTTGGTACTGAATCGATCGGCTCTGTAACCTTTAACTATTCTGCAGGTTATAATTCGACTGATGTAGCAGGCACAACAGGTATTATTACGCCTTCAGCTGCTGCTGGTGGGACATTCACTCCAGGCAACTATTCTATAACTTATAATAATGGTACATTAACAGTTGCGGCAGTTAATTTAACTGTAGTTGGTTTAACCGGTGTCGGTAAAATTTATGACGGCACCAATACTGCTTCAGCACTAAACGTTACAGGAACAGCTGCCTTAAGCAGTGGAGTTGTTAGCGGAGATGATGTCTCATTAAGCACAGGGACACTGACATATGCATTTAGTAGCATCAACGTTGGTTCCACATTTGTAAATGTAAGCGGATACTCACTTACCGGGGCACAGGCAAGCAATTACACCCTAACTCAGCCTACGCCATTAGCTACAACTATTACCGGCGCCCCATTGACTCTGACTGCTACAGGACCGACTAAGATATATGGTACTGCTATACCTACAGGCACAAGTACTACAAACTTTACAGCCACGGGTATGGTGAATGGCCAAACCGTAACAAGCGTAACCTTAACACCCGATGCAAACGGGGCATCCACCACTGTGGCCGCCGGATCGGCTTATACTGTTACACCTTCTGCTCCAACAGGAGGCAATGGTTTTTTGGCGAGTAACTACAGCATAACTCCCGTAGTGTACAACGGAACTGTTGCTCAAAAAGCGTTAATAGTAACAGGCGTAACTACAAGTAACAAGGTATATGATGGAACCACAACAGCTACTGTCACAGGTGGTACACTTTCAGGTGTTATTAATGGCGACCAGGTTACCTTTAATCCAAGCGGTACCTTTGCTACTGCAAATGTTGGAACCGGCATTGCGATCACTTCAACAAGTACAATCTCTAACACAGGCGCAGGTAACTACATCCTGACACAACCAACGCTTACCGCAAGAAATATTACAATTATATCATTGAATATAACAGGTCTTACCGCTAATAACAAAGTATACGACGGTACGATGAGCGCCACTATATCGGGTACTCCTGTATTAAATGGAGTTATTCCTGCTGAAGTTGGACAAGTTACGTTGGTAACAGGATCGGTAACTTCGGTATTTACGAGCGCAACCGTTGGCAATGGCAAAACGGTCAATGTAAACGGGTATAGCATTACGCAGCCGGCCAGCAACTATACATTGGTGCAACCTACTGCGTTAACAGCTAATATAACACAAGATACCCTGACCATTTCTAATCCTGTTGCAAATAATAAGCCTTTTGATGGTACAACTGCCGCAACAATTTCAGGAACCTTATTTGGTGTTATCGGCACTGACGTAGTTAACCTTGTCGGTACAGGTACATTTGCAACTTCATCTGTTGGAAATAATATACCTGTAACTTCTACAAGTACTCTAAACGGTGCATCAGCAGGTAACTATACTTTGAAACAACCAACCGGCCTTGCGGCAAACATTACAGGTGGTATTGATGAAAACGGCACATTAAACACATTCACTGCATTCGTAGGATCGGCCTCAACCCCACAATCATTCACAGTTGGAGGCCAGGGCTTAACAGCAAGCATCCTGGTAACCCCGCCGGCCGGATATGAAGTAAGCACTTCAGGTCCAAACAGCGGATATACCAGCTCTGTAACCTTAGGATCGGGTGAATCAACCGTACCTTATACAACTATTTGGATGAGGTTAAAATCTTCTGATGCGATAGGAACTTATTCAGGCAATATCGCTTTAAGCAGCATAGGGCAAAGTACTGTAAACGTGGCCGTAACAGGTAGTGTAACAGGTGGAATTACTGTGAGCCCAACGTTTTTAGCATTCAGCACAGCAAGCAACACAAATTCTGCAAGCCAGGCGGTGACCGTTTCAGCTACGGGTTTAACTGGAAATATTACTGTAACAGCACCTACCAGTTTCGCTGTAAGTACCGACAATACCAATTTTTCTAATAGCGTTACACTAACACAAAGCGGAGGTGTAGTTAATACCACGGTATATTTCAGGTTATCATCAACCTTTACCCGCAGCAACTATTCAGGTACTGCCACTTTTGCGAGCACGGGAGTAACTACCGTTAATGTTTCGTTAGTAGGTACAGTTTCAAGAGTAACAGTTATCCCTGCATTGTTAAATGCGTTTTCTACTATTCAGGGTACGCCATCAGCTCCACAGTCAATTTCGGTTACAACTTCATCTAACGGTACAATAACCGTAACTGCTCCTACAGGCTTCCAGGTGAGCAACACTTCAGGAGGGACATATGGTGCAAGTGCCAATCAAACCTTCAGCGGTACAGCACTCACCTTTTGGATAGAACTTGCGGGTACAAATGCCGGTACTTTTGGCGGCTCAACCGCAGGCAACTATGTTACTGTAGCTGAAAGTGGCCAGACCACTGTGAATGTTGGCGTTAATGGTACTGTAACAGCACCTCTTATTACAGAGACCGGCACATTAACTGCATTTAGCTCTATCGTAGGGGCGCCATCAGGTTCACAGTCTTTCGTAGTATCAGCTACCGGACTAACCGCGGGTGTAGTAATCACTCCTCCTGCCGGTTTTGAGGTAAGCTCAGATAATTCAAATTTCCAAAGTACGATTACCTTACCACAATCAGGAGGTTCGCTTGTACAAACACCTGTATATGTTAGGTTATCTGCGTCTAATCCGATTGGTCCGTATTCAGGAAATATAGCGCTGAGCAGCACAGGATTGACCAATGTAAATGTTGCTGCATCCGGTACTGTATCAGCAGGTTTTTCAACCAGCGGTGTTATAAGTGCACTTAGCACAGCCCAGGGTACGCCTTCAGCATCCGGGTCATTTACTGTATCAGGCGGTGGCTTAACTGATGTTGTAAATATATCTGCTCCATCGGGCTTTGAAGTAAGTTCAGATAACTCAAATTTTGGCGCAGCAGCAAGTCTTACACCAGTAAGCGGATCTCTTTTAGCAGTTCCGGTATATGTCAGGTTAGCTGCTGCCGATGCTGCAGGTGCTTATTCTGGCACTATTGCATTAAGCAGTACAGGTGTATCAGGCGCAAATGTTAGCGCATCAGGTAGTGTAATCGGGCCAATCGTAGAAACAGACGCATTAACTACTTTCAACTCGAATTATGGTACGCCTTCCTCATCTCAGCCAATTAATGTTTCTGATGCCTATCTGGTATCGGGTATATTAGTAACAGCACCAGCAGGATTTGAAGTAAGTACAGACAATACTACATTCAGCAATACTGTAACCGTTGGTTCTTCCGGGCTACTTTCGTCAACGACAGTATATGCCAGGGTATCAGCATCACCGGCCAGCAGTACACCATCGGGCAATATAGTTTTAAGCACTACCGGTACAAGCAGCGTAAATGTAGCAGTGAGCGGTAACGTATCTGCAGGTTTGCAGGAAATCGGCACCCCGACTGCATTCAACAGCACACAAGGAAGTCCTTCTGCTGCACAAACCATCACTATTTCCGGCATAGGATTAACTGGCGATGTATTTGTAGCTGCTCCAATAGGTTTTGAACTCAGCACAGACAATATAAACTACCTGGGCACGCTGGATATTCCGGCACCGGGCGGATCAATTTCTTCAACCGTTTACATAAGGCTGGCTGCTGCTGATCCGGCTGCACCGTATTCAGGTAATATAGCAATAACCAGTACAGGTGTATCGGGTATTAATGTTGCTGTATCAGGCACAGTATTAGGAAGCCAGACGATCTCCTTCCCTACTACAAATAATATTGTTTATCAGCCTACTTATAGCGCAGGCGGCACCGCAAGTTCAGGCCTTACCGTAAGCTACTCCAGCAGTAATACTGCTGTTGCTACTGTAGTTAACGGTAATATCCATCCAGTGGCAGTTGGTACAACTACCATAACCGCCACTCAAGCGGGTAACAGTAGCTATGCTGCTGCTACTCCGGTTGCACAAACATTAACTATCACCCCAATGCCGGTAACGGTTGACACCAGTTCGGTTACGATAACCACTAAAACATACAATCAATTAACTGCTGCAACGAGTACTGGTACGCTGGGGAATCTCTTACTTGATACTACGCAAACATTTGCTGCTGTGATCAATGGAGACCAGGTTGTAGTAAATAATCGTACCAACCCTTCAGGCGTGTTCTCAAATGCCAATGCCGGAACCGGGAAAATCGTTACTTTAACGTCACCGGTACTTGCAGGTGCTCAGTCCGGCAACTATAAGCTGATTATTAAAATGCACGGTACTATTAACCCGGCAACCGTGTTTATCAATCCGGCAGCAGGTGTTAACAAGGTATATGATGGAACAACAGCAGCTACCATTACAGGTACACTTAACGGTAAAATTGCAGGAGACGATGTAACAGTTAATCTTACAGGTGTTTTTGCAACTGCCTCTGTTGGTAATACCAAAGCAATAACATCCACCAGTACATTGAGTGGGGCATCAGCAGGTAATTATGCTATACAGCAACCAACTGGCTTAACTGCTAACATTACGCAGGCGCCTTTAACCATCACCGCGAATAATCAAAGCAAGCAATATGGACAGACATTTACTTTTGCAGGTACAGAGTTTACATTTGTGAACGTAAATAATACTGCTAACCCGGGAGCTCTTTATGCTTCGGATAATATTACGGGCGTAACTTTCACAAGTGCAGGCTCTGCAGCAAATGCAGGAGTAGCCGGAAGCCCCTATTCTATTGTACCAAGTGCAGCTGCAGGAAGTGGTATATCAAACTATAATATTACCTACGTCAATGGATCATTGACAATTTCGACCATACCACTGACTATTACAGCTAATGTGGTTAAGAATTATGGCACCGCATTAACAAACGGTGACCCATCAACTGGATTTACTTCATCAGGTCTTGCAAATGGCGAAACGATCGGCAATGTATCAATGGCTTATACCCAGGGTGCAGCTGCCAATGATCCCGTATCAGGATCGCCATATGTAAATGCTGCAACTCCATCTTCAGCAACCGGTGGTACATTTACAGCGAGCAACTATACAATTACTTATAATGTCGGAAATGTTGTTATTAAACCAGACACATTAACTGTTACAGCAACAGGTCCGTCTAAAATATACGGTCAGGCGCTAAGTGCAGGTACCGATGCAAACGACTTTACATATAGCGCTACGGTAAATGGTGAAACGATCACAAGCGTTACGATGACACCTGATGCTAACGGCTTATCAAGCACTGTTGCGGCAGGTTCGCCTTATGTTGTTACCCCTTCATTAGCGACAGGTAACGGTGGATTCTTAGAATCGAACTATTCTGTTAACTACGTTCCTTTTAATGGAACAGTGGGTAAAGACACCCTGAACATTACTGCCAAGGATGCGACCAAGGTCTATGGTACTACCCAGACCTTTGCAGGTACCGAGTTCAATATAACCGGTCTGCAGAATGGTGAGGGTATTGCTTCGGTAACCCTGACCAGTGACGGTACCCCGGCTTCGGCTCCTGTCGGTGCTTACGCCATTGTGCCTTCGGCTGCCGTGGCTGCCTCCGGTACCGATCTGAACAACTACTTCATCGTTTATAACAACGGTAATGACCAGGTGGGTAAAGACACCCTGAACATTACTGCCAGGGATGCGACCAAGGTCTATGGTACTACCCAGGCCTTTGCAGGTACTGAGTTCAATATAACCGGTCTGCAGAATAGCGATTCCGTTGCTTCGGTTACTTTAAACAGTGACGGCACCCCGGCTTCGGCTCCTGTCGGTGCTTATGCTATTGTGCCTTCGGCTGCTGTGGCTGCCTCCGGTACCGACCTGAACAACTACTTCATCGTTTACCATAATGGTACCGATGCAGTAGGTAAAGATACCTTGAGCATTACTGCATACAATAAAACAAAAATTTATGGTACTAGTCAGCCTTTAGCGGGTACTGAATTCAGTGCTGTGGGCCTCAAAAATGGTGATAACATTGGTACAGTTACCTTAACCACTGCTGCTATACCTGCAACTGCACCTGCCGGTAATTATCCTATTATCCCATCAAATCCGGTTGCTTTGGGAGCAACTGATCTGTCTAATTATATCATCTTTTATCACAACGGAAATTATTCGGTAACACCGGCAACGCTGACGATAACTGCCGATAACCAGAGCATATTCTTTGGTGACCCTATTCCATCACCACTGACCGCGAAAGATTCCGGATTTGTAAATAATGACAGCGTTTCGAGCCTTACTACAAAACCAACCATTTCGACTACGGCAGTTAATGGATCACCTGTAGGTAGCTATCCAATCCAGGTTACAGGTGCGGTAGACAGCAATTATACAATTACCTTTGTAGATGGTACGCTAACTATTAAAGCCGTTCCGATCACATTTAACAATATTCCAAACCAGGTATATGGCACTCCTGATTTCGCTCCGGTTGCGTCAAGCGCTGCAGCAATCACTTTCAGCAGTAGCAATACATCGGTAGCAACTATCGTATCAGGCCAGATCCATATTAAGTCTGTCGGTACAACGATGATCATTGCTAATAACGGAAGCACCACAGTGAGCCAACCACTTACTGTAACCCCTGCTGAATTAACCGTTACTGCAGATAATAAGTCCAAAAACTATGGCGATATACTCCCTGCCTTCACAGTAAGTTATAGTGGATTTAAGAATAGTGATAATTCATCAAATTTAACCAGTCAGCCTACTGCTAATACAACGGCAACACAATCATCACCGGTAGGCAGCTA
Source organism: Mucilaginibacter sp. (assembly GCF_036568825.1). Taxonomy (GTDB): domain Bacteria; phylum Bacteroidota; class Bacteroidia; order Sphingobacteriales; family Sphingobacteriaceae; genus Mucilaginibacter. The sequence goes on from NZ_DATCRU010000073.1 coordinate 44,353, forward strand.
TCCTATTACAGCTAGCGGCGCGGCAGACTCGAATTATACTTTTAAATACGTTGCCGGTACATTAACTGTAAATAAGGCTGCAATAACTGTTACCGCTGTTGATAAGACTAAAGTGTATGGCGCTGCTAATCCAGCCCTTACAGTATTATACAGCGGATTTGTGAATGGTGATACGCCGGCCAGCCTGACACCCCAGGCTTCGGTTAGTACGTCAGCTACCGCCTTATCTCCAATAGGTACTTATACACTTACACCAAGTGGTGCAGTAGATTCTAATTATACCTTCAGCTATGTACCGGGTACATTAACCATCACTCCTGCTAGCTTAACTATTACCGCAAACAATCTAACTAAAGCGTACGGTGCAGGCATTCCGCCATTTACCTTTAGCTACAGTGGCTTCATGAATGGTGATAACGCAGGAAACTTGACTCACCCGCCTGTGGGTGCAACCACGGCTACAGCTAATTCACCTGTTGGAGCTTATCCTATTACTGTAAACGCTGCTGTTGACTCGAACTATAGCATTTCGTATGTTCCGGGTACATTAACCGTTAATCAGGCTAACCTGGTTATTACACCGAATAGTATCAGCAAAGTTTATGGTGCAGCCATTCCGACACTGACAGCAAACTACAGTGGTTTGGTTGGCAATGATACGCCAGATAGCCTGAATGTACAACCAGTATTGTCGACTACGGCTACAGCAAGCTCACCTATTGGCACTTACTTAATTTCTGCCTCAGGTGCTTCTGATCCGAATTATAACATCACTTATAATACCGGAAACTTAACGGTAACACCAGCTACATTGACCGTTACGGCTGACGATCAAACCAAAACTTATGGTACAGCTAATCCAACGCTGACTATCAGCTACAGCGGTTTCGTCAACGGTGATACCAAGGCAAGTTTAACTACTAAGGCTAAGGCAGCTACTACGGCTACAACTACGTCACCTGCCGGCAGCTATCCGATCACAGTGAGCGGTGCGGTAGATCCTAACTATACATTTAATTATGTTTCGGGCACCTTAACCGTTAGCCCTGCAGTTCTGACTGTTACTGCTAATGATCAGTCTAAGATCTATGGTGCAAACAATCCGGGCCTGACCGTAAGTTATAGCGGCTTTGTGAACGGTGATACCAAATCAAACCTGACTACGCAGGCAACAGCTTCAACTACAGCTACTGCAGCGTCTCCGGTAGGTACTTATCCTATCACACCAGCAGGCGCGACCAGCAATAACTATACATTTAATTATGTAAATGGTACGCTGACAGTGAATCCGGCAACACTTACTATTGTGGCTAATACATTGGCTAAAGTTTACGGTGCCGCTCTTCCAACATTAACTGTTGCTTACAGTGGTTTTGTGAATGGAGATACACCACAAGGTTTATTAGGGCAACCTGTAATTACCACAACAGCTACAAGCAGTTCACCTGTTGGTAACTATCCTATCAATGTAAGTAATGCATATAGTCCAAACTATAACATTAATTATTTACCTGGTACATTGATCATTACACAGGTAGCATTATTTATCTCTGCTGATGATCAGACCATGTCAGCCGGTACTGCCATCCCACCATTTACAGCAACCTACAGCGGTTTTGTAAATGGTGACACCCAGGCAAGTTTAACTACCCTGCCTACCATGTCAACTACAGCAACCTCCAGCTCGCCTGCCGGTACTTATCCTATTACTATAAGTGGTGCAGTGGATCCTAACTACTCTATTGCTTATGCTAATGGTACCTTGACAGTAATCAATACACCATTGACCTTTGCAGCGATTCCTGCACAAACTTATGGTGCAGGTGACTTTGATCCGGGAGCATCAAGTGGATCATCGATTACTTATACCAGCAATAATCCCGGAGTAGCAATTATCTCAAATGGCAAGATCCATATTGTGGGTGCCGGTACTTCGGTTATCACTGCTACAGCGGGTTCAGCCAGCTTAACCCAAACATTGATAGTGAATCCTGCACCTCTGACTATCATAGCCAATGGTGTAACCAAATCCTATGGTGTTGCATTAACTGGTGGTGCCGGTTCTGCCGGAACCTTCTTCCCGCTGGGCCTTGTTAATGGTGAAACTATTGGTAGCGTAACTATTAATTATGGTTCAGGATCAGCAGCAAATGCAGCTGTGGGCACCTATAATGGTTCAGTAGCAGTATCAGGCGCAACCGGCGGTACATTCAATGCTAATAACTATACTATCAACTATGTTAGCAATAACATTATCGTACAACCTGTTGCATTGACCATTACTGCAAATAATCAGTCTAAAAAATATGGTGCTATTAATCCTGGATTAAGTTTAAGCTACAGCGGATTTGTGGCTGGCGACTCACCGTCAAACCTGACTACTCAGGCTGTTGCAACTACTGTTGCCAATACAGGTTCGCCAATTGGTACTTATCCAATTATTGTAAGTGGTGCAGCAGATGCTAACTATACCATTTCATACGTAAATGGCACATTGACTGTAGGTAAGGCCTCATTGCTAATCACAGCAGATGATAAAACTAAATCCTATGGTTCTGTTAATCCATCTCTGACTCTTAGCTACAGCGGATTTGTAAATGGTGAAGATAAGGCATCGTTAACCACTCAGCCTACACCAAGCACCACTGCAAATATCAACTCACCTGTAGGAAACTATACCATCTCGGTGAGTGGTGCAGCAGATACAAATTACAACATTTCATATGTTGCAGGTAACTTGTCTATAACACCTGTAACGTTAACTATCAGTGCCGATAGTAAAACCAAAACATATGGTGACGCTAATCCGCCATTGACGATCAGCTATAGTGGCTTTGTAAATGGTGATGGCCAGGGTTCATTGTCATCAATACCTACTGCCAGCACTTCTGCAACTACATCATCAGGAGTGGGTTCTTATCCAATCACAGTAAGTGTTGCAGTAGATGCTAACTACAATTTCGTGTACAATTCCGGCACTTTAACTGTAACTCCTGCAGCGTTGACTATTACAGCTAATAATCAAACCAAGACCCAGGGAAGCGTTAATCCGCCATTAACATTAAGCTATAGCGGATACGTAAACGGCGATACTCAAACCGCCTTGTATACGCCACCTACAGTAACTACCACAGCAACTACATCATCGCCAGTAGGTTCTTATCCTATAACCGTAGGTGGTGCCGATGCTGATAACTATACCATCAGCTATGTTCAGGGTACATTAACTGTTACGGGTACTCCGTTAGCATTCGGTCCGATAGCGCCTAAAACTTATGGTGCCGGTGACTTCAGCGCTAATGCAAGCAGCTCAAATTCAATAAGCTATAATAGTAGCAATACAGCCGTTGCAACTGTTAGCTCTACCGGTAATATTCATATCGTAGGTGTTGGTAGTACAACCATCACAGCGAACGATGGAGTAACCAGCATACCACAACAATTAAATGTAGCTGCTGCTGCATTAAGCATCACAGCCAGCACTGTGAATAAGACTTATGGTACAACCCTGACCAGTCCTGCAAGTTCAGCAGCCTTTACTTCATCAGGTTTGGTTAATGGTGAAACCATCGGTAGCGTAACTATGACTTATGGTTCTGGCTCTGCAGCCAATGCATCCGTAGGAACTTACAGCGGATCGGTAACACCATCTGCTCCTACAGGCGGCACATTTAATGCAAACAACTATGCAATTACTTATCAAACTGGTAATATAGTTGTAGGTGCAACTGCTCTGACAATCAAAGCTAACGATGCAAATAAAACTTATGGTGCAACATTGACCAGTCCGGCAAGTTCAACTGCTTTCACTTCTACAGGCCTGGCTAATGGTGAAACCATCGGTAGTGTAACCGTCGCTTACGGTACAGGTTCGGCAGCTAATGCAGCTGTGGGAACCTACAGTGGATCCGTAACGCCATCTTTAGCTACAGGCGGCACGTTCACTGCAACCAACTATGCAATTACTTACCAAACCGGTAACATAGTGGTTGGTACAGCTGCACTGAGCATCAAGGCTAACGATGTAACCAAGGCACAAGGTACAACCTTAACCGGTGGTGCAGGTTCAACTGCCTTTACTCCAACAGGTCTGGCTAACAGTGAAACTATCGGTAGCGTAACTATTGCTTACGGCACCGGTGCCGCATCAAATGCAGCTCCTGGTACTTATACCGGCTCTGTAACACCATCCCTTGCTACAGGCGGTACATTTACTGCAAGCAACTACGCTATTACCTACCAAACCGGTAATATTATAGTAACAGCCAACAATACATTAACCTTCAATACTATTCCAACTAAGGTTTATGGTGCTGCTGACTTCAGCCCTGGTGCTACTACTACCACGGGTTCGATCACTTACACCAGCGGTAACACTGCCGTAGCAACTATTGTGTCTGGCAACATTCACATAGTGGGTGCAGGCTCATCGATTATTACGGCAAGCAATGGCACAAGCAGCCTGCAGCAAACGTTGACGGTAAATGCTGCTCAGCTGAACATCACAGCTAATGTTGTGAACAAAGCTTATGGCGTAGCCTTAAACAACGGATCTTCAACGGCCTTTACTTCAACTGGTCTTGTTAACGGACAAACCATCGGTAGTGTTACTATGACATACGGTACGGGCTCTGCCGCTACTGCAGCAGTAGGAACCTATACCGGAACCGTAACACCATCTGCTGCTACAGGCGGTACATTTAATGCAAACAACTATGCTATTACTTACCATACCAATAATATAGTTGTAGGCAGAGCCGCGCTAAGCATTACAGCCAATGTTGTGAATAAAACTTATGGTGCAACGCTTACCGGCGCTGCAGGATCAACTGCCTTTACTTCAACAGGTCTGGCTAACGGTCAAACCATCGGCAGTGTAACAATGGCTTATGGTACAGGTTCGGCAGCTACTGCTGCTGTGGGTACTTACACCGGAACCGCAACACCATCTGCGGCTACAGGCGGTACGTTCACAGCAAGTAACTATACCATTACTTATAATACAGCTAATATCGTAGTTGGCAGAGCTCCGGTGACGATCACTGCGGCCAACAAGACTAAAACTCAGGGTTCTGCAAATCCGGCATTAACTGTAACCTACAGCGGGTTTGTAAATGGTCAAACTAACACTGTGCTGACTACTCAGCCAACAGTGACCACTACCGCAGTGACCAACTCACCTGCCGGTACTTATCCTATCACAGCAAGCGGTGCGGTAGCTGCCAACTACAGCTTCACTTATGTGCAGGGTACGCTGACCGTAACCGGAGGAGCAGGCACGCTGACATTTAATGCAATACCATCTAAGGTATATGGTGCGGCTAACTTCAGCCCTGGTGCAACCGGTACAGGTACTATTACCTACACCAGCAGTAATACAGCTGTGGCAACCATCGTATCCGGCAATATCCATATCGTTGGCGTTGGAACTTCAACCATCACTGCAAGCAACGGCACAACAAGCCTGCAGCAGACGTTGACAGTAACTCCTGCTCCGCTGAGTATTACGGCTTCAAATAATGGTAAAACATATGGTACGACTATCTCAACATGGGTTGGTGCAACCTTCTTTACATCAAGTGGCCTGGTAAATAATGAAACAATAGGTAGCGTAACCATCACTTACGGCACCGGAGCTGCAGCAACTGCCGCAGCAGGTTCTTATGCCGGCTCGATAGTTCCATCTGCGGCTACAGGCGGTACGTTTAAGGCGGCAAATTATACTATTACGTATGTTGCCGGGACACTAACTGTGAACAAAGCAGTGCTGACTATTACAGCAGCCAATAAGTCTAAGACACAAGGGACTGCCAATCCAGCGCTGACTGTAACCTTCAGTGGATTTGTGAATGGTCAAACTAATAGTGTACTGACCACTCAGCCAACTGTAACCACTACTGCAACCATCAGCTCGCCTGCAGGCAATTATCCGATCACTGCAAGCGGCGCTGCAGCAGCGAATTACAGCTTTACATACGTGCAGGGAACATTAACGATAACTAATCCATCAAATGCAAGTATTATTTCGGTAAATAATCCAGAACACGTAACTTATGTGCCTGTAGACGAACCAGTTGTAAGACAGGCTGTATCGCCAAACGGTGACGGCATAAATGATGTTCTGCACATCGATAACATCGAAAGTTACCCTGATAACAAGGTAATGCTGATGAACAGAAACGGTACTACCATTTATGAAATGACCGGATATGACAACACAAACAAAGTATTTGACGGTCATTCAAACATCACTAAAGAGATGCAGTTGCCTGGTACTTACTTCTACATGATCGAGTACAAAGTGCTGGGTGAAACGAAACGTAAGACAGGTTATTTTATCATCAAGTATTAATGAACTTAAAAAATTGTAATATGAAAGCAATCAGAAAGTGGGGTATTTGCCTTCTATTCGTCCTGGGATTTGCGCTGGGCCTCAAAGCCCAGCAGCAACAGGAGTTCGGCTATACCCAGTACATGGACAATCTGACCCCTTTTAACCAGGCTTATTCGATGCTTGATAAAAACGGATCTGTAAGCGCCCTGGTTCGTAAACAATTTGTAGGCATTCAGGGCGCGCCGAGTACCTTTATATTCAACGGCAACCTGCCTATTGAGTCAATTAACGGTGCGTCAGGCTTACTGGTAATGAATGATCAGTTTGCGATCGAAACAAATACGCAGTTTAGTGCCTACTTTGCCAAATCCATCCAGATGAATGATGCTGATTTCCTGGCGGTTTCAATAAGCGGTGGCATAAAAAGCTACAGGGCTAGTTTTTCAACGCTTGACCCGACTGACCCTCAATTTAAAGATGATGTTCGTCAAACCCGTCCTAATCTTGGTTTTGGGGTGATGTATTATAGTGATAACTATTTTGTGGGCTTATCCATGCCTGAACTTACTATTACAGGCTTAGGCTCAGCTAACGTACAGGACAACACCAATTTCAGAAATCACTACTATTTTTCGGCCGGTTATATTACTGAGATAGCAGACGGCATCAAATTTAAACCGGCAACCCTGGTAGCTTATGCTAAGGGCGTACCGATGACAGCAAACTTATCGGGTACTATTTTCTTGAAAGATGTGCTTGGCATAGGGGTAAATTACCGCTCGGATAATGAAGCCGCCGGAGTTTTATCTGTTAATATGAATTCATTTAAACTGGGTTACAGTTATCAGTTTGGCACTTCATCAAGTAATCTGGGAGGATTTAATAACTCCATTCATGAAGTTACACTGACCTATCGCTTTGGCTCTAACATGACACCTAAGCTTTTATAAATCATACACTTTAATTAATTTGGTAAAAAGCCTTTCATTACGAAAGGCTTTTTTATTTGCCCCAGGCATCGTTTTTATTAACTATAACATTAAGCACGCCTATTACGTTATAGATTATTAACTACTTGGCCAGTCATTGGTAATTAAAGGCATTAGGATGAAGAGATTAGTATACCTTGTAATATGCGCAGCGATAGGCTTTTCCTCCTGTCAAAAGAACTCATCAGAAGTAAAACCAATAAGCAAAACTGATACTACAGAAACTACCGGCACCACGGGGACTACTGGTAGCACTGTCGCTACGGGCTTGGATAACGCAGCCATGTTGCAAATGGTAAATAATGTACGTGCCACCGGTTGCACCTGCGGAACAACAGTAATGCCTGCGGTTGCTCCTTTAACCTGGAATGATGTATTGGCTGCTGCTGCTTTGCAACACAGCCAGGATATGAATACGACCGGTAATTTCTCTCATAATTCGTCCGATGGTACTTCTTTTAGCGACCGCATTACCGCGGCCGGTTACACCAACTGGCGGGCACTCGGAGAAAATATTGCGTATGGCTATACAACAGAGCAGGCTGTATTTAATGGTTGGTTGCAAAGTGAAGGCCACTGCAAAAATATGATGAGCGCTTCTTTTAAAGAAATGGGCGCAGCTAAAGCTGGCACTTACTGGACGCAGGACTTTGGCGCGAAGTAATCGATTTAAAAATGCCTAAACAGCAATCCGATTTTTTTTAGAGGCGAGTAATTCCTGGTAAAGCCCCTCGTAGGAGAAGTCTTGTGATAAAAATCTGCTCGTTTCGTAGGCTACGCCAATACGCAGTGCTTTAAGTCCGGATACAGCCTGCAGGTCTTCCACGTCAAGATGTTCTACCTTGTAAGTTAATATCCCTGCTGTCTGCAGAATGCGGATATAACGGTTATACTCTGCTTCTTCCTCAGCTTTTGAGTATACGATGGTGATAGTACCTTCTGAAGTAATACGTTCACGGGTGCCTTTTATGTAAGCTTTATCGATGCGTTTTTTGATCACTTCATAACGGATATTATAGGCACCGTCCACATCAAAGTGTTTTTCATCCATCCGGAAGCGGATAGCAATAGGCGCGCTGAAAACCAATATCAGCGATGTTACTCCCAAATGATATGGCAATATATGTTTTAACCGGTGCTGTTCAATTTCCATTTCGGCGGTAACCAGTAATTGCCATAGGCGCAAACGTTCCAGGTCAGCAACATCAAATTTATTATCAGGTGTTATCGAACTACCGATATATAAATTATGCTCGACCCCATCGGTTTTAAATCGCTCAAAATAATGAGGCAAGTGCTTTTGGACCTCCGCCTGCCGTTCATCCAGAATGGTAATGAGCTTTTCATTTACCAGCGCCAGCGTTTTTTCATAGTTGCGGCGGTTGGTGTAGAAATCGCCTGTCAGTGGATTGGATCGTTCAAAATAAGCTTCAATATCATTCCTGAATGACCCCTTTACCTTTGAAAACAGCGGGTAAATATTAATATCGATATAATGCAAAATATTTTGCTCTGTATCGGCTTTGACCCCTGATGAAAGTTCATTAATAAAGCCCTTTAGATCGGACAGATATGATTCAGAATGCTTAAGCGCACCTCCCAATTCCAACTGCTCCAGTAATATGATAAGTTCGTTAAGCTGGTTTTTGAGGTCATTCTTAACACTCAGATTCCTGGTGACTGATGAATTTTTGATGTCGACTTCACCATAAAGTGGGTAAACGTTCTTAAAAGTAATTTCTTTCAGATCATAAGCCAGCCCCAGGTTAAGATTATAGATATAATTCATCGCTTCGCGCCTGAACTTCCAGTTCACGCTTGGGTGCATATTGGTATAGTTCTTTTGTATAACCGAATCTACCCTGTTTTGATATTCTTTGATTTTATGGTCGATGGTATCAACAAAAAACGGCATCACGATTTCCAGACGGTGCGCGTTTACGCTGTTCAGAACATTGACTTTTGATGAGACCAGCTCCATTATCCCCAGCAATGCGCCATCTTTGATGAGTGGTGCAAGGATAAAACTTCCGATACCCTGATCCTTTAGCCGGGCTGCCCCCAGGTTCAACGGATCATTTGCCGAATATTCTGCCACATCAGATACAGCATAGTATTCGTGTTCATTGATCAGGTTTTGATAAGAAGCTTTTGAAAGTACAGTATGGCATTCGCCCTCATCCTTATCCGGCAATAAAAAGCTGCGTATTTTTTTTCCAAACACCCTGCTGGTGAACTTGCCCTCGGTTTTACTAAACGCTGTAAACCCAATCCGGAGATCAGGTATTTTATAGATCGACCTGAAGGCAGAGTCGATTATATTCTGCATGTCCGGTTCGGCCGCCTCCGACAGCAGGCTTGTTTTCAATATAGCCACAGCATTTTCAGTTGTAGCATCAAACAGGCTGACAAGTGCAAAGCCTTTCAATATCCAGCTGCCTGCCGGGAATTTCTCTTTCCATAGTTCCAGGTCATCGTAATTATCGATCAGTAACTTGATATCTTCTTCTGTCAGCTTAACAGATTTCTCAGTGGGAATAACTTCAAGAAATTCGGCATTATATAAAATGCGGTAATGTTTTATAATGCCATCTGCCGCAGGTATATCGTAAAAAAGCGGTTTAGAAAAATCCAGGTCAGTACCGTAAAACATATTGAGAATCATGCAGCAACTGCCAACGTAAAACTGGTGATCGTTAAAGTCGCGGATGTTGATCTCGAAAGACATCCCCGCCGCTTTCAGAATATTGCGGAACCTTTCTGTCTGGTTAAATATCAATCCCTGGTATGGAATGCTTACCCCTTTTATCTCATTGTAAGTCAATAAAGGCGGAAACAGGTCGATCAGTAAACGGGAGATCAGTTCCTCATTCTCTTTTAATTGCGATATGTCAGTGATTCCATCCCTCAATTCAGGATGTGCATTTACTTCGTCCAGCAATTTCCCGGCGCCCGCATTATTGGGTGTAATCCCTTCCAGTTGCTCTATCACCTTGTGAAAGGAGAGCTTTATCTGGAACGGATTATCAAAAAATTGTGGCAGCAGCATATTTTTACAGGTTCTGTATCACCAAAGTTATACAAAAAACAACCAGTCGGTAGTTTACCTGTAAGTTTCTGACAAGCAGATGAATATAAAATGTCTTTTATTAAACATAGCCGTCAAAGTATCTGCTAAAAGCGCAATAACAACGAAAAATACGGATACCAGCCCTCTGTCGAGTGCGCTGCAACAACCTGGAACAGCGTCAGCCCTGCGGGCATAAAGTAAATACCACCGCCTTCGCCAACATGCCATTCATCCGAGTTGTCATTGTCAATCCACACCCTGCCGGTATCAAAAAAGCCTGTTAAACCAAGTTCTCCCGGCAGTACATAGCTCGCTAAGGAGAATAATTTAATGCGGGCTTCAAAATTATTATAGGCTACGTCCTTACCTGCAAAGCGATAGGCTCTGTATCCCAACAGATTACCCTGTCCGCCCAAAAAAAGCGACTGGTAAAACGCTGCATCACCGAAGGTCGCCCCACCTCCTATCCTGTCAGCCAAGGTGATCACAGTGTCTGCAAAATGGACATAAAATGCTGCCTCGCCGGTTATTTGAGTAAAACCTCTGGAATAACTATTCAAACCTGCCATACTTTGCAGTTTGATATTCAGGTATGTTCCTTCAGTTGGCAATAATTTATTGTTACGTCTGTCATTGATCAAAAGCGCTGTACCACCCAGGTGAATCTTATCTTTTGCGATGGTCAAACTGTCGTATGAATGGATAAGTGACGTGTTTTCTATAAGTCTGCCTGTATTATCTTCGGGATTAAAATGATAATACTGGAATGACGGGCCAATACTAAAGCTAAACCCTTTTTCGTTTCTCCATCTCAATGCCGGGTCAAGCAGGTAAGTGTTGAACCGGGTTCGGTAATACCTTACATAATCACCTGTTTTGTCGAACAGTGTTTCGTTACCCAAACCAAAAAAGTTAATGGTATTATTTGGAGCTTTTACATTCGCATCGATCAATATGTCTGTGTTATTGATAGCATGCACCCATTCCCCGTGATATTTTACATCAAAGGCCTGTGTGGAAAACGAATGCGTCACCATCAGTTCCTGTATCTGGCTGTAAGGTTTTGTGCGGAAGCCATCTTTACCGGTATACCTGAAACCTAATCCCAATAAGAAGCCATCATCTTTATTGATCTGCACATTAGCCAAAGGTGCCCATACATGTACAAGATTAACAGGTAAAAAAGCGGTGGTAGCGCTATCGTTTTTAATATGCAGGCTGGCTTTAGATGCCTCACCGCCGGTAAGGGTTATATTTTGCTTGTCTCTATCGTATATCTTAACTGTATTTGCCGACTTTTCAATATTGTAGTCTTTATGATCAAGACTATCTATAAATCTTAATTTGATGGGCGATTGACTGTTGTTTAAAACAACCTTGTCTTTACCCGCGCCCATATAAAACCTGATTTCTTGGGTAATTTTCGGATCGAAATTCCCTTCAAATAAAACATCTTTTACATCGCCGTCTTTGTTGACCTTATTGATGACCACATTAAGGCCATTATTCGGCGCATCTTTTATTGTCAGTAATTCATTTTTATTACTAACGTGCATATCAATTATCCGGCTGAAGAAGTAGTAATACCATGAAAAAGCTGCCGGCAAGTTGCTGCGTCTTTCTTTCAGTTCACTTAATAGCCAGTCGTGCCTTAGCTTATAGACTTCCTTAGGCAATCTTTTTAAGCCGGCTTCCAGTACGGCATCAGTTTCTTCAGCGCAGAAATCGTTGACCACCTTCATCCACTCTTCATAAGTCATGCGTTGGTAAGGGAATCTGTCGAACCATGAAGATGCAATGAGGGAATATCGTATATCCCTAATTTTGCCCCCGAAAGTTTGCAGATAAGGCCCTACCCAATCTCTTGAAGCCAACCATGGCACTACTCCGGTATTATAATACATCGCCTGGTCTCTGTCGCGTGGTACAGGCGTATAAATTCTCTTCTTATCGTCCTTTTCCTTAGTAAAGCGCCAGTTATCGTCGTGCCTGTCCCAGTCGCCGATCAAAACATCAAGGCATCTGGCTTTCAGAAAGGCTTTAGCATCAAACGAGTAATCATTGTCGTCATACATATTGCGTATAGCCTCCAGGGTATTGTCCGATTTCCCGGTTGGCTCACGCTCCTCAAATAAGCAAACTTTATTTTCGATCAAAGGCAGGAATTTACCTAACGCTTTATCCGGCGAAACTACGCCGATTACAGGTGTAGCATGAGGTATGCCGGCTGCTTCAGCCAATGGCGGCACAACAAGAGCTGAAAAAGGATGCTGAGCACTCATGGCGTCAATAAACAATTCGCGGGCAAAGGTTTGCTGAAGCTCCAGCGGCAATATTTTTACCGGGTCTTTCTCAACGCTACGCAGGACCCATTCCTTTCCTGTCGGGTCGACTAGTCTTACCGAGGTAGTCTGAAAGCCGCCACCTTTTCGTTCAGGCGTCAGCCCGCCCTTCATCTCTGATATCCTGAATACAGGCAGCTTCACAGCCATGCCCCATTCTTTGCGGTAGCCTTCGCCAAAGAAAAAACGGTGCACACCGGATACCTGGTCATATTTTTCGTGAACTTTTACTACAATACTATCTTGCGTGATCGTCTTAATGTCGTCCTGTGCCCGGACAACAATGCCGGACAGAGCAAGCGAAAGGATAAGGAGAATCTTCTTCATATTATTTCATATTATAGCTTTTCAATACATTAATGCTGAATTTGTGACTGATGACGCCGCTTAATATTCCAAGCACCGTACCCGCCAAAACATCCGATGGATAATGTTTACCTAGATACATCCGTGAAAATCCAACCGAGCCCGCCCATAAAAATGCCGGACCGGTTACATACCATTTTTTATATTCCAGAGCCAGTGATGTAGCCGTAGCAAAAGCTACTAATGTATGACCTGAAGGAAATGACGGGTCCTTTGTATCGGTATCGCAGAATATAACCCCCGGATACCTAACGGAAGGGCGTACTTCTTTAATGGTATATTTTAATACCTCTCCTATTAACCCGCTAATTCCTATGCTCATCAAAGTTTCGTAAGACCGGTTCCGTGTTAATCCGCTTCCCTGGAAAACCCCATAAGAAAATTGGCCTAAAGCAACAGTAGCGGGGATATAATAAAGAGAGTTACTGGTGTATTGCCAATATTTTGAATCGGGATGTTCGGGATTGATTGCCTTTAGTACGTCGACATCAAGGTTTTGGGCAAACAGCCTTGAGCCGCAAATGAGCAGCAGGATAATTGTGATATAGTATCTGATAAAATGCATAATGAAGCTTGGTTCGGCTATTGTAAAATGGGTTCCCGGGCTTTGTTTTTAAATAAAAGATATATCTGTTTTTGTGATTCATTCAATGGCTCATTATTTTCTATCTTCACATTATTCAACTTTTGATCGATCTGTACGGCCTGCACATTATCCTTTAATTGCAGATTTAGCATCTCGATGATCTGTGCCTTCATGCCTGGCTCTGTCACCGGGAAGCATACTTCAATACGGTGATAAATATTCCGGTTCATCCAATCAGATGATCCCATGTACAAATCCTGCTGACTATTATTATGAAACAGGAATACACGGCTATGCTCAAGATACCTGTCCACTATCCGGATAATGCTGATGTTCTCGCTCAAGCCTACAACACCCGGCACAAGGCAACAGATGCTACGGACTATCATTTTTATCTTCACCCCTGCCTGCGATGCTTCATAAAGCTTATTGATCAGCACCCTTTCCTCCAGATTATTCATTTTGATGATAATGGATGCTGCCAGGCCTTTTTTTGCATTGGCAATTTCCCGGTTGATCAGTTCAAGAAACCTGGATTGCAGATTGAATTTTGCTACCAGCAAATGCTTAAAGTCTATCTTATCTTCAGTACCGGGCTTTTTCCTTTTCAGTAAGAAAATAAAAAGCAGCTCCACCTCGCGCAGTATTTCGTGATCGGTGGTGATCAGTATATGATCGGTATAAAAGGCGGCTGTTGTTTCATTAAAATTACCGGTGGAAAGCAAGCCTGAATAATTGCTGCGACCATCAATATTTCTTTTTACCAGGGCAACTTTGGCATGCACTTTTAAGGCTGCTACGCTATAAACGATCCGCACCCCGGCGTTCTTCATTTTCTTAGCCCATTTGATGTTATTGGCTTCATCAAATCGTGCTTTGAGCTCAATCATCACGAATACCTTCTTGCCATTTTTTGCAGCACTGATCAGGGCATTTACAATTCTTGAATTGCTGGCTACACGGTATAAGGTAATGTAGATTTCCTCAACAGCCGGATCAATCGCCGCTTCATTAAAAAATCGTAATATGGTATTATAAGATTGATAAGGAGCGTGGATACAGATATCTTTCTTTTTTAACTGATCAAATAAGGGCAATTGATAATTAATCTCTTTATTTGGCAATGCGGGCCAATCATCATAACTGAGTGCAGGATTTTTCACCGGTATCTGGCCAAGGTCTTTTAAGTTATGATACCTGCCTCCTTCTGTAATACTATCTACCGATAAATTAAGGCGGCTTTGAATAAGATATAGTAAGCGCAAAGGCAATCCAGGTTCATAAAGGAAACGTGTAGCAAGGCCTGAGTCTCTTTTTTGCAGTTCGTTTTCTATCCCTTCTAACATATCGCCCGAATATTCATCTTTTACATCGATCTCCGCATCTCGGGTTATTTTGATACTGAAACAACCTTTAACAGTTGCGTCTTTGAATATTTTACCAAGGTTAAACCTGATAATATCATCCAGGAATATGACATATTGTGTTTTATCAATATTCAGCGAATAAAACCTTGATAATTGATCGGAAGGGATATTGAGGATCATATTTCTTTCCAATCCGTTCTGCTCAATTATTACCAGGAAGTATATCTTATTATTTTCAGGAAAGAACGGCTTACTATTATCTGACAAGTCGATCGGTTGTAAAAAAGCCATCACCTGGCTGTGCAGATAATCATTAATCGCCGTCAATATTTCATCTGGCAGTAGCTCATGGTATAATAAGTGAATATTATTCTTTTTAAGCGATGGAATGATTTGTTGGGTAAGCGTCTGGCCAAATAATTCCAGTTGCGCATTTATTACCCTCCTTGCTTCCTGCAGATTTGTGCTGCTCTGTTCCTCATTGCCCTCACCTGACAAATGATGTAAAGCCATCTGCACAGGCATACGCACCCGGTAAAACTCATCCAGGTTAGACGAATAGATGGATAAGAATTTGATTCTCTCCAGTAAGGGCACAGTTGCTTTGCCTGCTTCGCGCAGTATAAGCTCATTAAACGCCAGCCAGCTTATATCACGGTCGAAGTATCGCACAGGTGTTTCCATAAATGGCTATTTAGGAATTACGGGTACAGGTTCGCTGTGAAACATCACAGCAATAACAAAGGCCAGTACCGACAGGATCAGCCCAAACATAAAAATATTGTAGGCTATCCTTAACTGATG
The DNA here is from genome assembly GCF_036568825.1 of Mucilaginibacter sp. Lineage (GTDB taxonomy): Bacteria > Bacteroidota > Bacteroidia > Sphingobacteriales > Sphingobacteriaceae > Mucilaginibacter. Next base: position 60,211 of record NZ_DATCRU010000073.1, read on the forward strand.
GTATTTTCGGCCCAATACAACGCCTTGTGAATACACATCCATTATCAGCGTATGATATAACAGGTCTTTATCAGCCATAACCTGTTGCATTCCTGTCGAATAGTCATCCAGTTTCATTTTATAGAAATTGCCAAAAAACAGCAGGTTTACTTTTTTCTCGGCAATATCTTCGGTAGAAAAAACGCCCTGGGGTATAGATGGCCGTGTGGCGAGAATTGAAAAAATTATACTTAGCACACTTACGGTCAGCAGCATAAATGTGGGGATAACAATAAAGCTGTTGGTATCCAGTTTACGCAGTACCAAACTGATAATAGCAGAGAGGATAATGGAATTAACTGTGATCAGGATATGTGCCTTACCGTCGGCCATATCGCTCAGGCGCTGATTATTGCCTGAGGTGATGCGGAACATAGTCTCGATCCCGCGTTCCGGGGTATCTTTATTCTTTTTGGCACGTTCAGCATGCTCTGCATGCTCTTCGTGAGCAACCTGTGGCAGATCGGCTTCTAACTTTTTCAGGTCCTCTTTATTCAATCGTTCTTTTAACTTCTCTATATTCTGTTTCTTTTTATCATTCAGTAAAACGTTGCAGTAATCGGTAAAATAATGATGTTGCTCCATAAATTCAACCGTTTTTAACCGCCAATCTTCCTTTGATATTTCTTTATTTGTCGCAGCTTCTATTTCTTTTCGCAGTAGTTTACTTTTCTCAGGGAAATTATCCGTTCCCAAATGAAACATATCCGCATCGGATATAATTTCCTCCAGCAAGCTTTGAGGATTTTGTGGCATCTCCGTCGCCATAATACATTGATTGATCCTGGCGATGGTTTCCTGGTCGATCCCTTGCTGTCTTAAATAATTATCAGCAACCTTTACACTTTCCCTTTCATGATGATCACGTGTCTTCAGGTAACCGGTATCATGAAACCACGCTGCGGTAACTACCACAAAAAAATCGTTATCGGATAATTGATAGTGATTGGCGATCTGGATGGTGGAGTCGACAACAAATTGGGTATGCGCTTTATTGTGATAAGGCAATCCGTTATCAGCATGCCCGCCGAACATCGACGTTACATACTGGGCTACTTGTTCGAGTAAGGCTTTGTAATCCATCGGCAAAAAATTTGATTCCGTTTGAGATAGCTGTTGAAACAGGCAGTTTTAAGCCTAAAACTACAACTAAAGGTCGAATATTCCTATCTCCTTAAAAATATGTATTGTATAAGCACAGCAATATATTTTTGTACAGTATGTGATTTCAAATCATATACCAATAATTAAAACTTTTGATTTAAAATAAATTAGCCAGTATTCGGGAGATATGACTAACGATATTTCGTCAATAAATAAAATTAAAATGGCTAAATAAAGCGATAGTATTCTGTCATATTATTTAAAAAAATGACAGGAATAATAGATAATTCTTAACTTCAAATAAGGATTTATGTGACCTTATATGCCTGATTATACCCAAATGCTATATGATATCGAGGTGCATTCTGTTGAAGGTATCAGACGGTATTTTGATCAGGGTGGCAATCCTAATGAGGTACATGATGGCGTTCCTTTATTTACCACGATGGTAGAGATGTACTTCCGATCAGCCAGGTTTAAAGATTGTATACAGGTATTTATCGATCGTGGTCTTGAATTTGAAGACCAGGCTTTACTGGCTGTTTTAACTGATAATGATGAGCGGCTGGAAGAATTATTAAAAGTCGACCACCATATCGTTAACCGGACATATTCTCAATTCAATAACACTTTCACGCCATTAAAAGGTGGCACACTGATGCATTTTTGCGCCGAATATAATTGCGTGGCCTGTGCTGAGGTATTATTACAATACGGGGCTAATATAAATGCCCGGGCAGGTTTAGACGAGCACGGTTTTGGTGGGCATACGCCTATTTTTCACACCGTTAATCAGCTTCTGAATAACTCCAAACAAATGATGCACTGGCTGTTGGGTAACGGCGCCGACCTTGGTATCACCGTTAAAGGACTGATCTGGGGTAAAGGATATGAATGGGAAACTTTTATTCCATCAGTAAATCCAATCAGTTATGCCATGATGGGCGTGTTGCCACAAATGCACCGCAAAGATATTACGGTAACAGAAACAGTATCTCTGTTGATGAAACACGCTTACGGCATCGACTATACTCCAGGCAATGTTCCTAATGCCTATCTGAAACATTAACCGATTGTCGGATTACAACCCTCTTTTTGTCGCACTCAGGTGTTCCGGGTGGTAATTTATCAGTCTAACTTTGGTTTAACATATAAATTATAAAACGCAAAAAACAATCTGACTATGCAAAAGATAACACCGTTCTTATGGTTTGACAATCAGGCCGAAGAAGCAATGAATTTTTATACCTCTGTTTTTAAAGACTCCAAAGTTGGAGACGTTAGACGCTACAAAGCTGCAGGTCCGGGTCCTGAAGGGAGCGTTATGACAGCTTCATTTGAGTTACTGGGTCAGCAGTTTATTGCACTAAATGGCGGACCTTTATTTAAATTCTCACCCGCTACCTCCTTCTTTGTAAGCTGTGAAACGCAGGAAGAAGTAGATTATTACTGGGAAAAATTAGGCGAAGGCGGCAATACTAACCGGTGTGGCTGGCTTGATGATAAGTTTGGTGTTACCTGGCAAATTGTACCCACCATGCTGGATAAGGTGCTTCAGGGCAGCGAACCGGAGAAAGCAAACCGTGCCATGCAGGCCATGCTAAAGATGACGAAGCTGGATATTCAGAAATTGCAGGATGCTTATGATGGGAAATAAATCGCTTTAAGAAGGAGGCGCCTACGGAGCCAAAATGATTCGTTGTTCTTTCTATAAACAGGAAGCTCCTCTGGAGCTAAAGTCCAAAAATGATTGACTCCATAGGAGTCGCCTGTTTATAGCATTAGCAAATAAAGCAATTTGGCACCAGAGGAGCCTCCTATCGTCAACATGATTTTAAAAAGGATAAACCTCAGATTAAATTCAGCATCTTCTGAGTAGCCTTAATAGCAGCTACAGTTTGGTCGCTATCCAGTCCTCGAGTTTTAAATTCCCTGCCTTTGCAATCCCAGGTAATAATGGTTTCACACAAAGCATCTGATTTACCACCCGGTGGGATACGTACTGCATAATCAGTTAATAAAGGTAAATCCAACCCTTTTTTCTTATAGATTACCTTTAAAGCATTCATAAATGCATCATACTGACCATCACCCTGTGCGTGTTCTTCAAACTCTTCGCCATTGACATCAATTCTTAAGGTAACCGATGGTCGAAGATCTTTTGAATGGGTAAGCACATAGTTTTTGATATGAACTTTCTGCTCTATGGTGTTGCTGTCGAGAATATCAGAGATAATATAAGGCAGATCGGATTGGGTAACCACCTCTTTACGGTCGCCTAACTCAATAATCTTTTGGGTAACTTTTTTCAGGTCCTCGTCTGATAAACGGATACCTAGTTGCTGCAGGTTATTCTCGATATTGGCCTTGCCACTGGTTTTGCCCAAAGCATATTTACGCTGACGGCCAAAGCGCTCTGGCATCAGATCGTTAAAATAAAGGTTGTTTTTCTTGTCCCCATCGGCATGGATTCCTGCAGTTTGGGTAAACACATTTTCCCCTACTACCGGCTTATTTACCGGTATTCTGAATCCTGAGAAAGTCTCTACCAGTTTACTTACAGAGTACAATGATTTCTCCTCTACTGAGGTCTGCACGTCCTGCACATAATCATTCAGCACAGCTATGGTACTAGCCAAAGGTGCGTTACCTGCGCGTTCACCCATACCATTGATGGTGAGATGCAAGCCTTTTACACCTGCGTTTACGGCTTCCAGAACATTGGCAATACTTAAATCGTAGTCGTTATGCGCGTGGAAATCAAAGTGAATGTTAGGGTATTTAGGAATGATTGCATCTAAATACTTTCTTGTCTCAGATGGGATCAATACACCCAAAGTGTCAGGAAGTAATACCCTTTTAACGGGCTGCGTCGCAAGGAAATTAAGATACTGGAAAACGTACTCCTGCGAATGGCGCATGCCATTGCTCCAGTCTTCCAGGTACACGTTAGTCTCTATGCCATTTTTTGCGGCGTAGGCAATCACCTCAGCAACTTCTTTAAAATGTTGCTCAGGCGTCTTCTTAAGCTGATAAGTTAAGTGATTTAATGAGCCTTTAGTAAGCAAGTTCATCACTTTGGCGCCTGCCTCAACCATCCAATCCACGGATGTGGTACCGTCCACAAAGGTCAATACTTCAATTTTATCAATAAAGCCATTTGCAGCTGCCCATTCGGTAATTTTCTTCACCGCTTTGAACTCACCTTCTGACACACGTGCAGAGGCAATTTCAATGCGATCAACTTTTACTTCGGTTAATAAAAGCTGTGCTATGGTTAATTTCTCGGACGAAGAAAAGGATACCCCGCTGGTTTGTTCACCATCACGCAGGGTTGTATCCATTATTTCTATATGGCGTTGCAACTGGCTCATTGTAAAAAATATTGCTGCTGATTAATACATGCTGTTTGCAGCAAAACCGCCGATCTCTTCTTTCATCGACTGCAGGTAGTCGATATCATCAAAGCCATTAAGCAAATTGTGTTTTTTGTAACCGTTTATCACGAATGATTCCTTATCACCGGTTTTTACGATGGTGATGGTCTGGTCATTCAAATTCACTTCTAATTCGGTTGACGGATCGCCGATCACATTTTTGAATATCTTATCCAAAAACTCCGGGCTTACCTGGACAGGCAGGATACCAACATTGATTGCGTTGTTTCTGAAAATGTCAGCAAAGAAGCTGGATACTACGCAACGGAAACCGTAATCGTAAATAGCCCATGCAGCGTGCTCGCGGCTGCTGCCACTGCCAAAGTTTTTGCCACCTACCAGTATTTTACCGGTATAGGTTGGGTTATTCAGGATGAAATCTTGCTTAGGTGAGTCATCTGAATTATATCTCCAATCCCTGAACAGGTTGTCGCCAAAGCCTTTACGCTCGGTTGCTTTTAAGAAACGTGCCGGGATGATCTGGTCGGTATCAACATTCTCTATTGGTAACGGAACTGCTGTACTCTTTAATATCGTGAATTTATCGTATGCCATTTTTTGTTAGCTGAAAGCTTAAAGCATAAAGCTGAAAGCTTGTGTGATTGCATTATTTTAATTGCTTTGAGCTTTAAGCTTTCTGCTTTTCGCTCGAATTACATTAACTCTCTGGGATCAGTTACTTTGCCGGTTACCGCCGCTGCTGCTGCTACTAACGGGCTTGCCAATAAGGTACGTGCGCCTGGCCCCTGGCGACCTTCAAAGTTACGGTTGCTGGTACTTACCGCATATTTGCCTGCCGGAACTTTATCATCGTTCATTGCCAAACAAGCTGAACAACCAGGCTGACGTAATTGGAACCCAGCTGCATTCAGGATATCAAGAATACCTTCTTCTTTAATCTGGCTTTCTACAATATGTGATCCCGGAACCAGCCATGCAGTAATATTATCTGCCTTCTTGCGGCCTTTTACCAATGACGCAAAGGCCCTGAAGTCTTCAATACGGCCGTTGGTACAGCTTCCCAGGAATACATAATCAACCGGTTTGCCGATCAATTGATCGTCTTCATGAAAGCCCATATAATCTAATGATTTTTTGTAAGATGCTGCACCATCTTTTACTTCAGCAGCAAAAGGGATATGGTGCGTAATACCAGTTCCCAGACCTGGGTTGGTACCGTAAGTGATCTGAGGCTCGATATTATCAGCATGATAATTCAACTCCAGATCGAATTGAGCATCTGCATCAGTTTTTAAAGTTTTCCAGTAAGCTACGGCTTTATCCCAGGCTTCGCCTTTTGGAGCAAGTTCTCTGCCCTTTAAGTAAGCGAAAGTAGTTTCATCAGGAGCAACCATACCACCGCGTGCGCCCATTTCGATAGAAAGGTTACAAACAGTCATACGGCCTTCCATGCTCATGTTTTCAAATACCTCGCCGGCAAACTCAATAAAATACCCTGTAGCACCGCTCGCAGTGATTTGTGAAAGAATAAATAGAGGAACATCTTTAGGAGTAACTCCTTTGCCCAGTTTGCCATTAATAGTAATACGCAATTTTTTAGGCTTCGGCTGCATAATGCATTGTGAAGAAAGCACCATCTCAACTTCCGAAGTACCAATACCAAAAGCAATAGCGCCAAATGCACCGTGTGTTGATGTATGTGAGTCACCGCAAACGATGGTCATACCCGGCTGGGTGATACCATTTTCCGGACCGACAACGTGTACGATACCGTTTTTAGGATTATTCAATCCCCAATGTGATATACCATATTTGGCACTATTTTCTTCCAGGGCTTTTAACTGATTAGCCGAAAGCGGGTCCTGCACAGGCAAATGCTGGTTAATCGTAGGCGTGTTGTGATCGGCAGTTGCGAATGTTCTGTTCGGGTACATTACTGAAATGCCCCTGGTCTTCAATCCGAGGAAAGCCACCGGGCTTGTCACCTCGTGAATAAAGTGCCTGTCGATAAATAATACATCCGGGCCATCCTCAATCTTCCTCACCACATGTGAGTCCCACACTTTATCAAACAGGGTACTTGGACTAGTGCTCATTTTATTAAGTATTTGAAATTAGTTTTATAATCTTCGAAAACAGAGGTGCAAATTCGGAAAAATAGTGGAAAATCACTAATCTTTTTTCAAATTTCTTTGTTTAGACAAAAATGATAAAGAAAATAGCCTAAATACCATAATGGACTAAGGTCTCAAAAGCATCCAAATATAAAGGGACGACAACAATGCTATTAATATCAAATAATATTGTCAGGCTTTTTATCAGAATATCCCGCAAATGGATTTTGTCGCATTTAACCCACCCGATAGTCGGATTTACGACTCACCCGGGGCTGATTATTCCGGGTATATTTGCCTATATCAATTATCAAACGCCAAAAGACAACACTTATGAAAAAGCTTAAATTACAGGTACAGATATCTGTTGATGGTTTTATTGCCGGCCCAAACGGAGAAATGGATTGGCTTACCTGGAATGCTACCGACGACTTTATACAATATGTAACTGAGCTAACCGACTCCTGCGATACCATGCTACTGGGCCGTAAACTAGCAGATGGTTTTATCCCCTACTGGACCGATATTACCACAAGACCGGAAGACCCGCAATATTCATTCGCCCGCAAAATGGTGGATATGCCCAAGATCGTATTTAGCAACACGCTTAAGGAATCAAACTGGGATAACACCGAAATTGCCGAAAGCGCCCTGGTTACCGAAGTAAATAACCTGAAGAAACAGGATGGCAAAGACATTGTGATGTATGGTGGCGCTGAATTTGTTACATCAGTAATAAAAGCCGGTTTGATCGATGAATACCACCTGTTTGTTAATCCAGTAGCAGCCGGAAAAGGCATGTCGATATTTGGCGGGTTGGAGAAACCGGGGCAACTAAAGCTGGCAAAAGCTACTCCGCTTACAAATGGGATTGTTGTTTTATGTTATAGGCCGGCGTAATATATCAGAGAGCCAATTAGTTAATTGGCTCTCTGTTCTTACATAAACGTCAACGAATTTTCGCAATAAATATGTGTCGCTTTTACCGATGGCACATTATCCTTTAACCATTGCAGCATAAATGCGGAGCCTGGTTCTTCACTGGCGATGTGGCCGATCACAGCTAAGGAGATATTGTCACCTTTGGCGCGTGCATCGCGAACATACTCGGCGGTTTCCCACTCTGATATTTCGCCGCATATCAGCAGATCGGGTTTTACTCTACCTATGCCCAGTATTTGCTTTGTACCGCCCGGTGCACCCGGCATCAGTAATACTTTGGTACAATTTTGATTAGGATCACCTATAAATCTTACCTTTTCTACACGCAGTTTATCTTTAACGTGGTTGACAACGTCTTTCACGGTTGTAATAGGAAAAGTCAAGACATTTGGCATATCCTTCCCTGCATATTGTTGCCATTCCAGTTGGTCCAATACACCTTTTAATACGCCATCTGGTTTTAACTGGTGAATAGTATCATGATTGCGCCAAACAGCGATACTATGTTTATTTAGCAGGTCCATTTTATATTTCAGCACATCGTCATCCTTAATCCAATCGGTCGCATCCTGGTGGTTATAAAAAGTAGGTTCATGAGCTATAATGAAGTTCGCACCAAGATCAATCGTTTTACGGATGACATCGATTGTAGCAAACATCGTCGTTACAATACCTGCCACTACCATATCCGGACTTCCCGATTTTAAGGTATCAACTGTACCCGGAAACGGTGCACCGGGCACCTGTTTCATAAACAGATCGATAACCTGTTTTACAGTATAATTCTCAGGCGTATTAACCAGGGTAGCTGCATGACCTATCAAGGGTGATGATAGTACCATACCGGCTCCTACTGCAGTAGCTGCATTATAAATAAACTTCCGGCGGCTTTGATTACCGGGATTACACGACAGATTGTTTTCTGAGATCATAACGGTTTTTGTTATGATCTCAAATTTATGATTTTATCAATGCCGCGCTGTCCTCGTCTAAAAATAAAACTGCGTCCGGATGCCTGCGTAGTACCGAAGCCGGGCATTGCTCGCTGATCTTTTTATACAATGTATTGTAAACAGCAATGGTCTTATTTTTACCGGGAACGATTCCGTAAACATGCTTACCAGCCATTAAAGCGGGAATTGTGAGTGTTATGGCCAGTTTTGGAACGCTGTTTAAATTATCGAAAGTACCATCGGTTACCTGCTGGCGCCTGCACTCAAAATCTAAATCAACGATTTTTACCCGAACCGGGTCGTTCAAATCAGCCACATGGGGATCATTGAAGGCCAGGTGCCCATTCTCTCCTATGCCGAGGCATACAATATCTGAAGGATATTGCTGTAGTAATTCTGCATATCTGCCACATTCTGCAAATGAATCCGGGGCGGTTCCATTGATATAATTCAGCGTGCGAAATGGTAAATACTTAAATATTTTTTCGTTCAGGAATGCCCCAAACTTTTGAGGTGCATTTTCCGGCAAACCGATATACTCATCCACATGAAAAGCATTCACCCTCTTCCAGTCGATGCCGGTTTGTTTAATCAAGGCTGATAAGAATTCGTTTTGGGAAGGTGCCGAAGCAAATACTACATTAGCGTATTCCTGCTGGCTCAATAGTTTAACGATCTGTTCACCCACCGCAGAGGCTGCTGCCTCACCCATTTTCGCTCTATCCTGATATACTTTTACTCTTAAATCGTCTACTTTTAATTCTTTTATCATGTATTCGTGTAAACTATTTTACCATTCACAATGGTGGCAGCAATATGAACATTTTCATCAAAAATTACAATGTCTGCATCATTTCCTTTTTTTAACACTCCCTTTTTTCCCATTTTCATAATTCTGGCCGGAGTTTCGGATGCCATACGCACAGCTTCAACTAAGGGAACGTCTGCAACTTGCACCATTGTTCGTACCAAACGGTCAAAGGTTGCAACGCTTCCGGCAAAAGAATTCCGGTCGGGCATTTTGGCTACGCCATCTTCTACGATCACTTTTGTACCATCCTTTTTGCTGCCTAAAATGCTTTCGCCTGGTGGCATGCCTGCTGCCCGCATAGCATCGGTAATTAGCGCGGTTTTTTGTGATCCTTTGACCTTATAAATTAATTGCAGTAAAGGTTTGGGTAGATGGACTCCATCAGCAATGATCTCCACATCCATGTCATCAATCAGGTAAGCACTTTCAATTACACCTGCATATCTGAATGCATTCCTCCGCATTACACCAGACATAGCCGAATAAAAATGCGTAGCCAAAGTATAGCCATTGTTAAAGGCTTCTATCACATCTTCATAAATGGCATCTGTGTGGGCTATTGCAGGTAAAACATCATGCTCTACCATATATTTGCCGAATTCTATAGCACCTTTCAGTTCAGGTGCTGCACTCCATCTTTTGATAGACTTTGAGGTTGATAATATTTCTTTATACTCTGTAGGATCAGGCTCACGTAAATAGCGTGGATCCTGTGCTCCCCGCTGGTTTATTGCAAAATAAGGACCCTCAATATGGATACCGATAAACTGCGAACCTTTCATATTGAGGTTATTCGCTTCTTCGTAAATCCTAAGCGTTTCTAAAAGATCGTCCTTTTCACAGCTTAAGGTAGTTGGCAGCATAGCTGTTGTGCCATGCTTCACATGCAGCTCCGCTACACCGAGGAAGGCTTCGATGGTGTTATCCATAAAATCATACCCGCCGCCGCCATGTATATGGATATCGATAAAACCAGGAGAAATATATTGACCTTTAGCATCCAGTTCAACCGCATCAGGTGCATCGATGTTCGAGTTGCTGACTTCTATAATTTCACCATTATCAATCAGCAAGCTACCATTCTTCACAATACCACTGGGGGTAATAACTTGTCCGTTATAAATCTTTAAGCGCATAGGTTATTTCTTTCTTGACAAGCGATCATATAAAATTCTGGCCTTGGCGCCTCTCAGTTCATTCTCCTGTGCCAACTCGGATGGGTATAGAACATCCTTGTTGAGATTGTTAAATCGTTTATCAAGTTCAGCCTCATCATCGATCACTTTTTTAAGCTCGTATAGTATTCCAGGGACGCCTGCAATACTAAATTCAGGTGCGTTTGCATGTTTTTCAATAGCCTCATACTGCAGGTAATTGACTCTTATATCAGTCATGAGTTGATATTGCTCAAATTCTTCTTTATTCTTAGACGGGTTTAGTTGACGAAGGATTGCTGATGCTGCGCGTGTGCTATCCAATACGGCATCGATTGATAAGGGATGCTTCGATTGCACTTTACCCTGATGAACCGTGTAAGGCGTCACCTTCAAGGCCTGCCAAAATTGCTTTGCCTGTGCCTCATCAAAACCGTATTGTTCACGGGCATATTTAATAACAAACCGATCTATATCAAGTGGTGTGGTCGATTTTAAACTTTCAAAATATCCGGCGATCAACATATTAAAACCACTGATCGGGTACACATGCCTGATAGCATACAGATCGGTGATCTCGTCCTCGTTCTCAAATACTGCCGAATAGACACCCGATGTAGACCACGATGTCATCACGATACCGTTGTATTTCAGCTTTCGGCACACCGGGATAAAATCACGGATATTTTTAAAATGTTTTTCCCATTGGGTCAGATAATAATTATCCGGATTGGAACGAATGGCGGGCGCACCCCATATTTCGTAACCACTCTCTACCAATTTTTGGTGTTCGCCAAAATTGTTCATATCCCAGCCATAATTCCAGTCAACCAAAATGGTACCCTTAGGCAACAGATTGATCGCCTCAGGATATTTAAGCGCAATGTCGGCCCAAAGCACCGGCTTTTTGCCCATTTTGATGACAATGTTGCAGAGCATGCGGATATAATCAATATACAATTTTGATTTACCTTCTTTTTCAACCTTTGCCTTACAGCGGGCATCGTGACCCAATAAATAGGTCTCATCGCCACCGATGTGGATATATTTTGATGTATGTGTAGAAGCTAATTCAGCATATAAGTCGCTAAAAAGTAAGCTATCCTGTTTAGTTTGCAGCGGGCAAACCTGCGAATAGTCTTTCTGATCTTCGCGCAGCTCTTTATACTTTTCATTGCGAAGAATGTACTCCACGTGTCCAAAGCTTTGCTGTAAAGGAATTACATCAATAGCCAAGCCATTACAATATTTAATAAAATCGACGATCTCCGCCTTTGTATATGCATAGCGGTTAGGTATCAGCGGATGTTTTTCGAATGGATAGGTACCCTCCCACTCCATGATCAGGGTATTGATACCATTATCGCTTAACTTTTTAGCAAAAGCTTTGAGTGCAGGCATTGGCATTACCTGTATCCGCAGATCGAGGTGAAAGCCGCGCACTGCAAATTGATTGTTGGAACCAGGAACTGCTTGTGAAAAAACGGAGGACGAATAAACGAGGAATAAGACAAAAACAAGGAGCAGTTTTTTCATAATGGAATAATTGGTTTCAGCGGATACCAAGTTAAAAAATCTGCTACGAAAACCGGGGGATTATTTGAAGATGATGGTAAATTCTGTTTGCCGATCCGCAACGGTCTTCAATGAAAACTCAAAACCATGATTAATGAGTATTTCGCGCACCAAAGTCAACCCGATACCCTGGCCATCTTTTTTAGTACTATAAAACGGAGTAAACAGATTTTCGCTTTGCTCCGCGCTGATGCCTTTTCCGCTATCTGAAATAATCAATTGTCTTGCGCGCAGATCTATCATAAACTTTATCGTTCCATCTCCTTCAATAGCCTCAATCGCATTCTTTACGATATTAATGAAGGCCTGCTCAAGTTGTAATTCATCTGCAGAAATATAGAATGGCTCTTCACTAAGTTCGGTTTTGATCGTAATATTTCTTTCAGATGCCCGCAATTTCATGAGTTTTACAATAGAATTAATCAGTTCATTCAGGTCGATTCGTTTTTTATTCGCCTGTGGTAGCTTCACCAAATCAGCAAAATTGCGCATAAACAAATTGAGATTTTGATTCCGATCCAAAGCCACCTGTAACGCATCTTTCAATGGGTCAGAATGATGCCCATTCCATAACTGATCGGTTTTTAAAGCTGAATCAATAATAGAATTTACCGGACCAATGGTATTATTTACCTCGTGCGCCATCATACGGATCACCTTGCCATATACATTCTTTTCGGCAGCCAGTATTTCGGCGGTCAGTTCTTCCATCATGATAAAATCCCGTGCAAATCCTCTGTCGATAAAATGAGCGCGTTGTAGTTTATAGGTGGTTGCCCCGCTTAGTTTGATGGTTTTAGTTTCTCCGGCTTTAAGGTTCCGAAGATGTTTTAAAAGATGTTCAGGCAGATCAGTTACCGGGTGATTGATCAGGCTCTTTTCATCGAGGCTGAATATTTGCAAAGCTTTGGGGTTGATCTGCTGGATATTCTGATCATAGTCCAGTATGATTATGCCTGTAGGCGACGTCAGGATCAACTTTTCGAGAAAAAAATGTTGTTCTTCCTGCAAGGTTCGTTCTGTGCGTAACTGATCTATCATCTGGTTATAAACATCAATTAACTGATCTACTTCATGTTTACCTGTCGGCAAAAACTTCACGTTAAAATCGCGATCTTTTATCGCATCAACTCCCTGCATTAATGATTTTAGTGGCTGTATCAGTTGTTTGTATAAACTCCACGAAATACCAATCGAGATCAGGATGAATATCTCGCAGGCGATAAAATAAATACGGTTTTGTTCAAAAATGATCCAGGTGAGCACCAAAGCTATGAGGTGCAGAATGATAACAAATAAAAGGTATTTAGTCCTCAGCTTCATCGTAAGGGATCTGGTATTTATCCAGTCGCCGGTATAGTGCACTGCGTGTGAGGCCTAGTGATTTTGCTGCTCTTGCTACCTTATTTTTATGATATTCAAGCGCGCGTTTTATCATTTCGACTTCCATTTCTTCCAGCGTAATGGCACCAACTCCCGGCAACTGCAAATTACCCTTTTTTACCGGGGATAATTCCAACTGCGAGCGAAAATCATCAATATCCAACACCTCTTTTTTGCTGACGAGGATAGACCGCTCTACCAGATTTTTCAGCTGTCTGATATTACCTGGCAATGGCAAAGCCTGCAGCCACTTCATAGCAGCGGATGAAACAGCCAGCTTTGGACGGTTATAAATCTCTTTCAGATTATTAATAAAGAAATCAACCAGCAGCGGAATATCCTTCGGTCTTTCACGCAATGGCGGTAAAACAACTGTGATCAGGTTGATGCGATACAGCAGATCCTCACGGAAACTGCGGCGGTCCACCATTTCATTCAGGTCTTTATTGGTCGCACAAACCACCCGCACATCAACCGATTTGGTGCGGCTGCTTCCCAAAACCTCATAGCTACGATCCTGCAATACTCGTAAAAGCTTTACCTGGCTGCCGGCGTCAAGGTCACCGATCTCATCCAAAAATATAGTGCCTTTGTTGGCCATTTCAAATCGGCCCACCCTATCAAACCGGGCATCGGTAAAAGCCCCGCGCACGTGGCCGAACATCTCGCTCTCAAACAATGAGGTGGAAATTCCGCCAAGATTCACCTTGATAAATGGCTTATTTCGGCGTAAACTGTTGTGATGTATAGCCTCGGCAATTAGCTCTTTCCCTGTACCGCTCTCTCCCATCACCAGTACCGACGCATCTGTTTCTGCTACCCTGCCGATGGTTTCCAGTATATCCAGCATTTTCGGGTCTTCGCCAATAATATGCTGAAAGTTGTATTTACTGTCTAACTGCTTACGGGTGCGGTGCTCCGCTTTTTTATCCTGGAGGTCAATCAGTGTTCTTACCGACTGCAATAGATGCTCGTTGCTCCAGGGTTTATTGATGAAATCATTGGCGCCCAGTTTCATCCCTTTTACCGCCAGTTCAATACTTCCCCAACCGGTAATCAATATCACGGGTACAATAGGATTGATCTTTTTGATATTCTCCAGCAAATCCAGCCCCTCTTTTCCTGAAGTATCAATAGAAAAGTTCAAATCGAGAATGATCAGTTCAGGATTTCGTTTTTTAATGATGCTCAAAGCCTCGCCGGGCAAGGGCGTTCCCTCAGCCTCGTAACCTTCACTTTTGAGGAGCAAAAGCAACGAGGTGCGTACGGCGATATCATCATCAATGATCAGTATCATATTTTGTTACAAGTATAAGCAAATCGTGCCTCACCTAAATCCTCTCCAAAGGAGAGGACTTTAAAAAATCTTGGTTAATAAGCCCCTCTCCACCTGGAGAGGGGTTGGGGTGAGGCTATTCTTCATGCAATGCCACAGCCGGATAAATAGCCGCCGCCTGTTTACCGGGATAAAGCGAGCAAATGAGTACCAACAGGTAAATAAATATGATCGAAAGGATCATCGCAACAATGTATATCCCGGCTTTGAGATTGAAGACATTTAGTAGCGGAAACTGAATCGCGAAAAATGTCCCAACGATCAAAGACAACGTAGCCAAAATCATTGATTCCGAAACCAATTGTGAAGACACTGATTGTCCCGAGGCGCCTATCGCACGCCGCAAGCCGATCTCGCCTTTCCGCTTATTAATATTGTACCAGAGAACTCCGAATAGCCCCAAAGCGACGTTTATTACCAGGAAGCATGCGACGATCAGTGTTACAATCATCGGCACAAGGTTAAACAAATTGGCGTTTCTGCGCATGGTTGTCATATGTCCAATCTCGATATTCGAGTTTCTCATATAGTTGGCCAGCGTTTTATATAATTTGCCTTCAAAAGCAGCATCGGCATCAGGTGTAACCTTTATCATCATTTTGGCCAGCCAATGATATGATCCGGTATCTGTTCTTTTGTAAATGGCGGCTTTTGCAGGTGAGTAGTCGCCTTTTGCTTTAACGCCCTGTATTACACCGATTACCCTCAAATCAAATTTCTTGTCCTCTGTACCTACCATTTTTCCAATAGCTTCCTCGGTGCCAAATAATTTTTCCCGTGCTTCATCGCTGATGATGACAGGTTGGATCTTTGCGTTAGCATCAGCTTTATCAAACCATCTGCCTTCCAGCAACCGCAGGTTCATAGCATTTTTATAATTATCGTCGGCTATATAATTGTCCCCATCCGCAACAGCATTTTTATAGTGGATGTTTCCTGTCCATTGATTTTGTGACAACGGAACATTGTCGCTGCAAAAGCTAACTTCTTTTACCTGTGGCATCGACTTAATTGTTTGCCTTAAATTTTCGTAAAAAACGTTGAGCGAATCGGTGCTTTTGGTTTGATAAGTATTATTATAGTTTACAACCCACACGTTTTCATAATTAAAACCCATGGTCTTTTTATAGTTATTATAATAGTAAACCATTAACGTAAACACCGCAAATATGACCAGGAACGAAACCAGCATCTCAGACATCAGCAGGAAGTTTTGTTTCTTCTTGTTCCAGATCAGTTTAAATAAGTGCTTTATCATAATATCTCTATTTAAATTGTTCTACATGAATTTATTGCGCCTTTAAGGCAGTTACTACATTTAATTTCGACATACGCCAGGCCGGGTAAACCCCGGATATCAATCCGAAAACGAGGCAAACCAGCAAACCGATAAACAATACGGTAAAATTGACTGTCAGCTCAAGATTAGCTATCAGGTGGGCGCTGTTGATTATTTGCAATACAATAACCGACAGTATCACACCAATTGCACCACCTAATAAAGTGAGGATGATATTTTCGACGATAAACTGGTAAACCAGCGTACTTGATGAGGCCCCGAATGCTTTACGCACTCCAATTTCTGACGAACGCTCCATAATGCGGGTGATATTGATATTCACCAGGTTGAGCGTTGGTAAAATCATCAATATAAAAGCAAAAATGCCGATAGCAGTGACTGCAATGAAAACCCCGGAATGCCTGTCGTCTCCGGTGTCGACATACGATCTGATATAAGTATCGGCATGACTGCTTACCTTATCAAATTGCTTTTGCTCAGGAGGCAGGCTCTTTACCAATTGTTCGTATTCATTATGTATTTTATCGAGGTCATCTTTTGAATTTGCCAGTAAAATTCCAAAGTATCCGCCCTGGTATCCTTTGTTGCTTTTATAACCGCCGTCTTTAGCAACGGTATAAGGCAGGTAGATATCGCTATAGGTCATGTAACTGGTTATCGGTACATTTTGCACAACTCCTATTACCCTGTATTTTACATTATCTGCCTCAATGTATTGGCCAACCACGCTTGGTACATCGCCGAAGTACTCTTTTTTCATATCCGCAGATATGACCGCAACCTTATCCGAATTGACTACCTGCTGTTTGTTAAAAGCCTTACCTTCAAGGAAATCGTAATCCAATACATCCCAATACTCTGCATTGGTAAACTTATAATTTACTGCAATTTTCTTATTGTTGACATAGGTGTTTGTACCATTAAATATTGATGAAATGGCTATAGTAACCGGCGTTTTTATCGCCCGAGCATAGTGATCCAAAAAGTAAAATGACACCGGGCCTGATGACATCGTGTTTTTCCCCATTTGCGATATGCGCGAAATATAGAGTGACCTGTCCCGCTTTTTATCAGGGTAGTTATCACCTACCACTTTATCGATAAATGCAGTTAAAACCAGCAGGATGGTTAGCGTGAAGCTGATACCAAACAGGCTGATAAAGGTGAAGAACTTTCTTCGTCTTAAAACTGCAATGGCTATTTTGAAATAATTCTTAAGCATGATCTTTTCTTCTTAATGGTGATTACTGAACCTGCGACCCGTCAAATAAGCGCACCAGGCGATGAGTCTTATGGGCCATATTCTCATCGTGTGTTACCATCACGATGGTAGTGCCGTCATTTTTATTCAGTTGTAAAAGAATATCCATGATCTCGTTCCCCATGGCGCTGTCAAGGTTACCGGTAGGCTCATCCGCCAAAATAATTTCCGGGTGACCAACAATAGCCCTTGCTATTGCTACACGCTGTTTCTGTCCACCTGAAAGCTGTGACGGAAAATGCTTTACGCGGTTTGACAAACCCACTTTAGCCAGGGCCTCAGTAGCCAATTGTCTTCTTTCTTTAGCTGTTGTGGAGCGGTACAACAGTGGCAGTTCAACATTATCCAACACCTGTAGGTCATTGATGAGGTGGTAGCTCTGGAAAATGAATCCGATCTTTTTATTGCGGAACTGTGCCAGTTGCTTGTCATTCAAGTTAAGAGTTTGTTGATTGTCGATCTTCACTTCACCTTTTGATGGCTCATCCAAAAGCCCCATGATGTTGAGCAATGTACTTTTGCCGCAACCAGATGGGCCCATTATGGAGAGGAATTCGCCTTTGGCTATTTCGAGGCTTACTTTATTAAGTGCCAATGTTTCAACCGTATCGGTACGGTAAACTTTTTCAATGTTTTGTAAACGTATCATATTGTGTTGATGGTTATTTGTTGTTATTTATAGTTGATTTTCTCGTTCGTATAGTTGACTCACCCGGTCATTGCTTCGCTCGACCACCCTCTCTCCGCTACGCGCAAAGAGGGTTGTTTCTATTTTTTTACCTCTTTACCGCTTGCGGTAGAGAGGTCGACCAGCGTAGCGTAGTCGGGTGAGTAGATTCTGCATTATTCATTTATAATTGATTTTTTCATTTTTTTCAAAGTCGAACAGCGACAGGTAACGAAGCTGATAATAGGCTCCCCAAAAGTCGCGCAAGGCGGCTATATAATCCCTTTTTGCCTGGTCATTTTCCTGGAAGGCGATGCTTAGGTCGGTAATGCTTAGATTACCTAAAACATAGCGTTCCTTTGCAATCTTATATTTTTCGCCCGCTATGCTGTCGGCCTGTGCGGTTAAAGCTACCTGCTCTTTCATCTGGTTAAATAAGGTTACCTGGGTAACTATTTGCTGTTTAAAAGTTTGCTTGTCCTGCTCTACTGCGTATTCGGTAAATTTCTCATTCGCTTCAGCTGTCTTTATTTTTGATTTAGATCTGCCCCAATCCAATACAGGTATCGAAAATGTCAGTTGCACCAGCTGCTGATTTTGTGGCGAGCGGTAAACATCAGGTATGTTGGGCGCAGTATTAGAAAAACCAAGATTTGCAGTTAATGAAGCTGTAAGCCCGGTTTGACCCCTTGCTATGGCAACATCGCGTTTCGCTTCTGCTATCCGGCGTATAAAAGCAATTGCATCCGAGCGGTTAGCATAAGCTTCGGTCAGAACCCTATCTGAGGTGACATTCATATCGCTGATGGTCTCAGGTAAAACAAGTTCGATTTTGTCACTCCCTTCCTGGCTAATATAACTGCGCAATGTCAATGTAGAAACTTCTATATCCCGTTTGGCTATCCCCACTGCTTTTTTTGCATTCAGAAGCTCTAGCTGGAGCTGTAAGATCTCATTCCGGGTTACTTTACCCAGATCGAATTTCATTTTGGCGATCTTCAGGATGTTCTCGGTATTGGTATAGTTGGTTTGAGCGATTTGCAGGTTTACTTGTGCGAGTAACAAGTCAAAAAAGTACCCTTCAGCTGTTATCGATATTTGCTCCTGGGCCTCGATGTAAGCTTGTTTGCTTTCGTTATACAATAATGGCTGTATTTTTCTGTCCCATTTTAAACTATTGTACTGCCCGATAGGCTGACTGACCCCTATTGCATAAGGCACGCCATTGTACAGCACATTATGCCTGTCGAAATCATCAAAGCGCTGCAACTGGCTTTCTCCATAAATAGTAGCGCCGGTAGCTGTAATAGACTGGCTAAAATTGAGCGTCATCTGCGAATTATCATTATGCACCTGTTGAAACAGGATAGTTCCGTCAGGTTGAACTACCGGGGTGGTTGTTTTACTATAGCCCGGTAAATTACCGGTTAGGGATAGTTGCGGATTATAATTTGATTTATAAGTTCTCCATTGCCAGTACTTGGTTTCGCGAGTGGTAACAGCCTGCTTTGAGGCAATAGAATTACCCTTCGCCAACTCAACAACATCGTGCAGCGAAAGCCTTATCGTATCGCCGCCAGAGCAAAATGCTCTTTGGCTGATTAGTACCAGTAATATGATGTATAGATATTTCACGATCAATTGCCTTTAACAGTTAACTCCTTCGAATTCTTAAACTCCGTCATATCCGAAGTGATCACCACATCGCCGGGCTTTACGCCGTCTTTCACTTCTACAAAATCAAAATTGCTAAGCCCGGTATGTACACTTCGTTTCTCGGCTTTACCATTGCCATTAAGCACAAAAATCTCCTGTGGACTTGCGCCCTTAAAGGCCGGACCATTAGCCACACGCATTACTTTGTTGTGTACTGCCGTCACCAGGTACACATCCACTTTCATATTAGGGCGGAGTTGTTTGTTGTTGCGTTCCTCCAACTGAATATCGAAAGTGATAATGCCGTTTTGCACCGATGGGTACACGTTTGACACACTTCCGCGCAGCTGGATATCATTAAAGCGAACGATTACAGGCATACCATTGTGCAACTGATCAAGGTAACTGTCAGACAAACTGCCGGTCACCTTGAAACTACTCAAATCGGCTATCTTGGCCAGCGTTTCGCCTTCTTTTATATTGGCACCAATGTTTTTGTTGACGTAAGTAACAACGCCACTACGGGTTGCTACCACATTTGCCAGGTTTAGCTTGCGTTGCAGTTCATTCAGATCATTTTGCTGGATGGCGGCGGCTATCTCTGCCTCCTTTTCTTCCAGCTGCATGGTTTTTTGCTTGCTTTTTAATTCATTCTCGATCTGCTTCTTTTCCAGTTGAGCTACCTTCAGATTTAACTCGGCTTGTTCGATATCCTCACGTGTACCACCGCCGGCTTTGAATAGTCTTTTGGCATTCTCAACTGCATCGGTCAGATTGCCTATGCGAAGTTGTTTGATGTCGTTGTTAGATTGAATATCATAGTAGCTTTTTTCCAGGTCGAGTTTCAATTTGCTGATATCATTCTTCTTGGTCTCTAGTTGGAATTTCATTTTGGCGTAGTCATTTTCAGCAGCTGACTTATCAAGTGAAAGAATAGATTGCCCGGCTTTTACTTTACCGCCTGCGTCGGTTACTACATTTTTTATCGAAGCATTTATCGGGCTGGTGATCACTTCCTCAAACTCAGGTAACACTTCACCAGAGGCATTCAGGGTATTCTCAACATTCCCAATTTCTACTTTAGCCGTGTTGATCTCAGAAGCATTTACAGTAGAGCCCAGCCACATCCTGATCAATACAATGATGACGATTATAATGGCTATGGCAATAAGGCCATAGATGATCCCTTTTTTTCTTTTTTGTTGTACTACTTCCGCGGTGATCTCGGTATCCATATTATAAATTTTACCCAGTACCTTGCAATACCTATACCAAAATCAAATAACTGATTTATAGCTATTTGCAATAATTACCCTCCAAAAAAGCGTTCGATATCGGACAAAATATTTGATTATGGACAGAATGCGAATAGATTTACGAAGTTTTAAAAACTTCGTAAATCTTTACTTCAGCCTTCAAACTAGGTATATTAGTCGTGTTATTCCTTTATTATAAACCCCTCTTATGAAAAAACTGTCCGGCTATCTTTTAATGACCATATGTCTATGCTTTTTCGTGCAGGCACAAGCTCAGCAAAAGCGCCTTACTTACTGTAATCCTCTCAATTTGGATTATGCATATACGCCTTTTAAAAACTTCTCAAAATGGGGACGCCACCGTGCAACAGCAGATCCAACAGTTACCCTATTCAAAGGCAAGTATTATCTGTTCTCAACCAACCAATTTGGATACTGGTACAGCGACGATATGCTGAACTGGCATTTTGTTTCGAGGAGTTTCCTTCGCCCTTATAATGAAAACCAGGGTGATAATCTTTGTGCCCCGGCTACTTTGGTGTTGGGTGATACTTTACTGGTGATCGGCTCGACCTACAATAAAGATTTTACCCTTTGGATGAGCACCAACCCAACCAAAGACGAGTGGAAAGCAGCCAAAGATTATTTCAAAGTAGGCGCCTGGGATCCGGGGATGTTTGCCGATGACGATGGGCGGGTTTACATTTATCACGGCTCAAGCAATACGCTGCCATTGTATGGACAAGAGATCGACCGTAAAACATTTGAACCGATTGGCCCGAAAGTAGAAACACTTCACCTGGATTATAACGAACACGGTTGGGAACGCTTTGGCGAAAACAACGATAATGTGTTCCTTGGTGGATTTATGGAAGGATCGTGGATGAATAAGCATGATGGTAAATACTATCTGCAGTTCGGCGGTTCGGGCACAGAAGGCCGTGGTTATGCAGACGGTGTTTATGTAGGCGATAAACCGCTCGGACCATTCACTTACCAAAAACATAACCCGTTCTCTTACAAACCGGGTGGCTTTGCCAAAGGAGCTGGCCACGGGGCTACCTGGGCGGATAAATATGGTAACTACTGGCATATATCTACCATGGTAGTAAATGTGAAGAATAATTTTGAACGCCGCATCGGATTTTGGCCTGCGGGGTTTGATAAAGATGGTGTGCTTTATTGCAATACTGCTTATGGAGATTATCCGCAATACCTGCCAACAGGAAAAGAAAATCACCTAAAAAGTAATTTTACAGGTTGGATGATCTTGAACTACAATAAACCTGTAGAAGTTTCTTCAACGCTCGGAGCATTCGAACCAAATAATGCAGTAGATGAGGACATAAAAACTTACTGGTGCGCCAAAACAGCTAATAAAGGCGAATGGCTAAAATCTGATTTGGGCGAAGTAAGTACGGTAAACGCGATACAGGTAAATTACGCCGATCAAGATGCGGAGTTTCTCGGTAAATCGCATGGTGTTTATACCCAATACATTATTTACTCCTCGGTAGATGGTAAAAACTGGAAAGTGCTAATTGATAAAAGCAAAAACAAAACCGATGTCCCGCATGATTATATCGACCTGAAAACGCCTGTTAAAGCTCGTTATTTAAAGATCGTCAATATTCACATGCCTACAGGTAAGTTCGCCTTATCAGGCTTCCGTGCCTTCGGTAAAGGTGCTGGTCCAAGGCCTGATACCGTAAAAGAATTCATGGTGCTTCGCGGCGATACGGAACGCAGAAATTCCTGGATCAGGTGGGAGCCTGTAGATAATGCTATTGGCTATACCATTTACATGGGCATCGCACCGGATAAGCTGTATAACAACATCATGGTGTATGGTAAAAACGAATATTTCTTTAATGGCATGGAGAAAAGTCTGCCTTATTATTTCCAAATCGAATCTTTTAATGAGAATGGGATATCGAAGCGGTCAAAAGTGATTGAAGTTAAATAGAAAATGCTCCCGACAATTAGCCGGGGGCATTTTTGTTTGTTGATTATTTAAAGTCCAGGTCACCAACATAGACTGTACCATTGGCAACTTTTTTCATCTGAAGTACAATCAATTCTTTCTTTTCCTGCGGTGTTCCGTAATGGGTATATAGCTCGGCCATAATGGTGGTCGGCC
Source organism: Mucilaginibacter sp. (assembly GCF_036568825.1). Taxonomy (GTDB): domain Bacteria; phylum Bacteroidota; class Bacteroidia; order Sphingobacteriales; family Sphingobacteriaceae; genus Mucilaginibacter. Next base: position 83,300 of record NZ_DATCRU010000073.1, read on the forward strand.
CTGCAATTGTCACCTGCCTGTCACCATAATAGTTGATCTCGATCTTATAAGTACCCTTTATAGCTTTTTTTAACAGGAATTGTTCGGGGCCGAATCCCTGGGTCATATCATGAGAAATACGCCCACCAATTGCAGTTCGGTTATGCGAATAGTAACACTTTTCGTTATTCGGGTCGTTCACCCAAAGATCGATATCGGTATTATTCATGTTCCAGTTCATTACGATACGAATATCAGCAGGGAGTGATTTGATCACTTTCTTGGAAATGGCAGAAAGATCAAGTTTACCTTTGTTCATGGCAATAATGCGGTTGATTTCAGGTAGGAATATCTCCTGTATACCGAAATACAAATGCTCTGCGTCATCGGTATAGCTTTTCGTCATGGCATTATACAGCACATCCAAAGCCCTTTGATGTTGACCTGCATCTTCCAATGCCAAACCATAATCACGATAACTCTGGGGATCTATCGGACGTAATTCGGTAATCTTTTTGCATACAAATACCTCATCTTCATAGTCGCCCAGTTGCTTTAATTTATAACCTAACATTTTATATAGTTCATAACTTCCAAGGTCGAGCTCGGCAAGATTACTTAATATTCGCAGGCCGATTTCCTTATTCCCTGTCTTGATAAAATGATCAGCTACATCAAAATAGTAAACCGGATTACTTAAGAAAGATGATCTTAATTCAAGATATTTCTGGTACTGTGCAGCTTTATCCGTTTTCTGTATGGCTTTTAAATAATCTGCATTGGCAGCGTTGTATACGATATTGATACTTCCATTTTGTGATCCGCCATTTTTGTTTTTACCTTTTTTTGTAGTAACTATTACAACACCATTGCTGCCGGATGAACCATATATCGCTGTAGCATTGGAACCTCTCAGCACATTCATTGATTCAATATCATTAGGATTCACTCCCGATATACTACTCGTCTGTACACCATCTATGACATATAGCGGTTGAGGGCTAGGTATATTTCTATTGAACCTTACTTGTATATCGCTGTTTGCTCCGGGAGCAGCCTCATTTGCTATAGCAACCCCTGCTACACGACCTTGTAATGCCTGCTCAGCCTTCGCTACGGGTACACGTTTAGCATCTGCTTCACTAACCTCGTCATCTTCGTTGGATGTTATTGTCTGCGTGGAATAACCTAATTCCGCTGTTTTATGTTGAATCCCATAGCCAGTTACAACTACTTCATTTAAAGTACTTGAGGAAGCATTTAAAACTACATTCACTTCTTTTTGATTTCGTGGATTAATTGTTTTAGTGACATAGCCAATAAAGGACACTTGAATACGAGCGCCTGCAGGTATATAAAGCGAATATCTGCCGTTATTGTTAGTTTGAGTACCAATATTAGAGCCTCTAACTTTTACAGTAGCGCCAATTATTGGTTGCCTGTCATCCATGGCAGTCACTATGCCTGTAATAAGATGTGTTCGTCCATTCGCTGTAATTGCAGGGTCGGTACTCTGGCTATCGTCTTCAGATTGGTGCTGCTGCCGGGTATTTTTTGTTACTTGTCTGTTATGTTGAACTATATCTTCCTGAGCTGAGAAATCAGTCTCCCACCATTTGTTTAGCTCCTGCAGCATATTTTCAGAAGTGGTCAGGTTTTCTTTTTGAACTTTGGTGCTGGGACCCCGTTGCTTCATAATAGCATCATACTCGGCACGTAACTCTGCCGGTGGTTCAATATCGTATTGAATGTAATCGTTCACTGTTTCCAGTACGATAAGCGATGTATTGCGGGTAACAATTCCGTATCGCTTTCCCAGCGATTCTATATCCTGCCGGTTAGCATTATAGTTGATATCCAGTTCGTCTATCTTTTTCTGTGCCCATAATTTAGCTACATCGATATCCTCTACCAAATCTTTTGACAAATCGAAAGCAATTGTTTTTTCATAGCTTACCTTGTTACCAAAGCCATATTGTAAAGCAATGGTTTGATCCGGTGTCCGGGTAATACCAGCCATAGTAAATGTCCGGCCCACTGTTACCGGCAATGATGGATAATTCTCTTCCGTTTGCTCATTACTTTTCACTCCTAAAAACCGTAAGGACTGTGTGGTTAAGCTCAACAAGGCTTTATCATTATCATCTTTCACCAGGTCGATAAAGTCGCCGCCTGATTTCAGGGCGATCAATTTCAGATTACTGTAATCGGCAGTAACTGATGAATTGATGCAATAAACAGGTGTTTTAGTCAGCTTTAAAGTTTTTTCTCCAAATGTCTGATGGCCATCGCTCATCAGTAAAAACTCATCAACGGCATATTGCGATAAGTTGATCTTACCAAAATCGGTTGCACCGTCATAAGTAGTATGTTCCAGCTCATTTTGCAGGTCCGACCAGTTGCCATTGTTTATCGCGTAAGTTTTGGTTTTTAGTATCGAATTGCTGAACGTTACCAGCGTTACCTCAATATTACTGACCTTTTTAAAATAAGCATCCAGCAATGCAAACTCTTTTTTGGCATCACGACCGGCAGCGCTTAACGACGCATCCCACAATATCCCGATCTTATGCGGTACCCGCTTATCTATTCTTTGAGCCTGTAAAGTTGTGTTAATAAAGTAATAATATTTATTACCCTGTTGCTGGATCATTACTTCGCTTGCATCTGCCGGTTTTGGAATTGAAAATGATACCGGATGATTGGGCAGATAATTGTTCTTTTTTATAGAAGCAGTGTAAGTATTCTGATGCTGATCGAATTGCAGGTTCTCGCCATTGTTCTTGTCCGGTTCAGGTGCAGTTGAATTCTGAATTACTGAAGCGTTGAGCAAAAAATCCTGTACTGTATCTTTCAAATTCAGTGGCAGGGTAAATTTCAGGTTGCCGTTATCCACCGCAGGAATTTCTTCTTCGTAGCCTATGATCACGGTACGGGTACTGTGCGGATTGATTGGATAGATACGTGTACGGAAGGTATTACCTTCTACTTTTTCCAATAATCCCGGATCGACACGCCGGCGTTCAACGGATTCGAAAACCACCGCGCCTTTGCCGCGGTCAACAGGTACGGCTTCGCGCATTTTACCGTTAATATCTAACACGTAACGACTTACGTTAACGCCATCTTTAAGCGGAAATACCAGGTTGCCTTCAAGTATGCGCGAAGTGGTGTTATAAAATATCATTTGCCAGGTTGTACGGCTCACATTGCCGTAAATCGCCACATCGACCTTCAATTGCTGCAGTTTTACTCCGTTGTTTGTTTTGCCATCTACAGTAAGTTGAGGAGATTGTGCTTGTGCGGTTAGTACCGGTAATACCCACAGTGCAAATACCGGTAACAGGAGGGAAAATATTCTTTTCATGGTTTAGTTTGTTTTCCCTAATGATGCAGGGAAAGAAAACATTCCATAAAAGAATTTTAAATGGGTTTGATATTGATATTGAAAACGTCCTTCAGCGCACGTTTTGCAGCATGATAACCGCACATACCATGTACCCCACCACCCGGCGGTGTGGATGATGAGCAGATATATAATCCTTTTGCTGATGTCCGGTAAGGAGACCATCTGAGAACTGGTCGTGTAAACAATTGCCCCAAATCAAATGCACCGCCGTTAATATCACCGCCGATGTAATTGGGGTTATATTTTTCTACTTGAGCCGAGTTCATCGTATGCCTTGCCAATATGCGATCCCTGAAACCCGGAGCAAAGCGTTCTACTTGTCGTTCAATAATTTCTGTCATATCTACTATTGATCCACCGGGCACGTGACAATACGCCCAGCCAGTATGTTTTCCTTCCGGCGCACGTGAACTGTCAAAAAGACTTTGTTGCGCCATTAGTACAAATGGTCTTTCAGCGATCTGACCATTCCAGGCAGATTTTTCTGATAAGGCTATTTCGGCAAAGGTATTACCAAGATGAACAGCGCCTGCTCGCCGGCATAATTCATTTGTAAAAGGTATTTGCCCATCCAACGCCCAATCTATTTTAAATATGCCCATTCCATAACGATAGCGCTCCAATTGCCATTTATAGATGCTGGAGAATTTATGCCCAGCTATTTGCAGCAATTGTCTTGGGGTGATATCAAACAAAACAGCATTTGATGATGGCAGTTGATTCAGTGACGTGATGTAATGATCAGTCTCGGTCTTTCCACCAAGTGATATAAAATAGGACCCCAATGCATTTGCAATCTGCTGTGAGCCTCCTTTCGGTAAAGGCCAACCTTTTAAATGCACTGCTGACATAAGCACTAATGCGGTAGCCGCCGAGCTCAAATTACTAAGCGGCTGCATACAATGTCCCGCCATTCCGGCAAATAATCCTTTTGCTTTTTCGGTTTTAAAACTATTTGCAACAGAAGAGGCTGACCGCAACGCCGTCAGCCCGAACTTCGCCATCTTAACAGGATACTTAGGCATATGAAGCGGGCCTAATGCATCCGGGGCTATCGAAGGCCAATCTTTCACAACAGGCTGAATGAGGTTGATATAAGTCTTTTCATCTATCCCAAACTGAGCCGCTGTTTCTTCTATCGACTGTTTTAAAATAGCTGCATTACCATCATCAAACGGATGCGCTGCTGCAATTTCGGGATAGATAAATTCAAGACCATGCTCAGCAAGAGGAAGTGTCTCAAAAAAAGGTGAAGAAACTGCCAGCGGATGAATTGCAGAGCAAATATCATGAAGATAGCCGGGGAGCGTCAACTCTGCTGAGCGCATCCCCCCGCCTATGGTTTCTTTGCCTTCTATCAGTAAAACCGAAAGCCCGTTCTGCTGCATCAATATGGCGGCCGCCAATCCATTGGGACCGGAGCCTACCACTACTGCATCATATTCGCGCTTTTCAGGCTTCATTCATGGCTGTAAATCTTAAAAGTCGGAATAATCTGCCGGGTGCAAAAATATAATGTCAGCCTTTGATACATTGTACTGGTACTCTGGCTTGGCCACCAATGTTTTCCACTCCGGATCATCAGAAAATGTTTTCCAATGCTGATCCCTGTCTTCTTTACTATTAAATGTCGTCATGTACATCAGGTTTGGCTGATGGCTTCCGGCCAGTACTTCAGCATAGAACACAGCATTAAACTTAAGTCGATTGAACAACACCGTTTCACCACCATCATTAAACATCTTTACCTTGTTGATGTTCAGCTTTTCGGTAGGGCTTTCATAGCTGCGCAGCTCATAAACACGATCTGCTTTATTAGCAGTCAATTGCGGAACTGTCGCCACAGGCCATTTCGGAAATGCTTTCAGTATGATAGTTTCTATCCGAGTATAAGGTTGCTCATTGTATGCGGCATCAAGATAATCTTTACCTGTTGCCAGGTATTGCTTATCCTGCATCAGCCCCTCTTCTACTTTTTCAATCTGAGCAAGAGTGGTAAAAGTGATCAAAACATATACCCGTTTATCGGTATCCTGTTCCAGAGTTCTGAAGACACCTACATTGCCTAATCCCTTGCGATGTAATGCGGGCAGATAGGCATCTTTCAGGTATTTATCCAGTCTTTCTTGTTGGCCTTGCGTTTTTATCCGATATACTTTGATCTCATAATACTGTTGAGCAGCAGCATTGGCTTTTAAGATCGTCCCCTGAACGATAAAAATTATCGCAAGTAATGTTTTGATCAGCTTATTCATTGGTTTATTATTTTGTTTTGGTCATCCATTTGTTAGCCAGGACTTTCATATAATATCCGCCAACCACGCTCCTTGCCTGGAAACCTACCATTTTGCCGTCAGTCGTTTCGTGCCAGTCACTCAACGGCACCCTGGTCGGTGTTTCAGTGGCATACTTGTAAACGGGGTCAGTTAATGCCTTAAAGTCCGCCTGGCTGTCTGCCATAGTTGCTGTCCACATGATCCAGTCTGATTTTGTATAGGTCTTCCTGCTATCCAAAGGTAACCCGAATTTGTTTTGTTTGGTCAGGTAATATTTAACCTCTTTGTCATAAAGGCTTTGAGGAAACAGGTTCAGGCCAAGCACTTTATCCCAAATCATGTTATACTTTTGGCTCCAGGTGTTTTTATCGCCAAAAACAAGCGAGTAATGATCACCTGCATCATCAATTTTCATCCAGTTTTTAACCATCTCACCGGCAGTTTTGCGGTATTTTTCCGCAATATCTTTTTTCCCTAACCTATCAGCTAAACGGGCATAGCAACCGATCCCGACAATAGCTTTAACAGAAAGGTTGGCATTATGAGCCAGATGTCCGGCAAAATCGTCTGTACACAATTGATTTTCCGGATCGAATCCCGCTTTTTCCAGGTATTTAACCCAGGTAGTTAAAGTTGCCCAATGTTTCTGAGCAAAAGCAGGGTTATTTTCTGCTCTAACAAGAGCCTCTGTCAGGATGATCATATTACCCGATTCCTCAACGGGCATGCCTTCGCCATAAGTTTGACCATTGGCTAACGGATAGGTTCCCAAATCGTGTGCAGCAAAATCGTTTTTAAACTTGCCGCTTTCGCTGTAATAGAAAATCCCATTCATCATGCCCTCCAAAAATTTCGGAGCATAAGTCAGATAAAGCGGTGCTGATGGGTAAGTTATGTCAACTGTATTGATCGAGCCATTACTAAAGTTTTCTTTTGATAAGAACAATACCTCACCTTGCGGACTTTTAACCAGCACGTGTGCCGCAATGCTTTGACGATATGCCAATACACACAATTTCGCATACTTTTCGCCACCGGCTTTTAATGCATCCAGGTAAATTCTATTGTTGAATGCGGCGCATTTCTTCATTACAGTAGCATATTCAGTTGCTGCCGTGTTGAGTTCCTGATCGATAGTTGCACCGCTATTTTTCCACCATTGTTTCAGCTGTGTGCCGAAATACTCTACGGCATACAGGTCATCATATCCAAGCTCTACAAACTTTTCGGTATAGGCTGATCCTACATTGCCGAAAGACAAGATGGTATTTAATGATAACTCACGGCCTTTTACAGCTTCTTTACTTTTAGAAGCTTTTGATAAAAACGGATTACCTATCTCCTTTTCACTACTAATATATTGTGAAACGTTAGCTGATTTTGGTACAGCAACATACATATAACCCCAGTCGATACGCAGGTCATCGCCCTTTTTCTTCAGTATAGGTTGTTCAACTGTTCCTGCTTTTAGGATAGATAGTTTATTATCATCTGCTGATTCAGCTTCAACTTCCTGTATAGGTTTATTTACAGCGATCTCAGTCGATGCGCCAAAGAATACTTTTACATTGTGTTGCTTCTCATCGTTTGAGCGTACTTTATAAGTGATGTAAGATACTGGCCTTTGAAAAACTGCGAGATCGGTGATCATCACTGGCGAAGTGAAGGTCAACGACAGATCAGCTTTACCACATTTAAATTTATAGTCAGTTTGGGTAGCGGTAACTACTACGCTGGTTTGCACTGCCTGCTTAATAGTTTCGTCTGATTTGGTTTTTTCTTGCTCAGCTAACCCAGCATCAAGGAAAGTATCACCACCGGTGTTTTTGCAATGGATAGCTAAGATGTTTGTTCCTTTCTTTAACACATTTTTAATAGGGAACATTTCAAAATCACCATTGGCCCCGGGTCTGTCCAATACCTTTTCGCCATTAATAAACACTTCTGCATCGTCATCATGGCTTAATTTTAAAAACAGCTTATATACATCCGCATTGCTGATCTCGAAAGTGCGGCGGATCCAAAGATCGTTTTTCCAAACGGTTTTGCCTTTGGGTTTGCTATCTGCAAAAGGTGCAGCGCCGGTTTCCCAGCTTTTGTCATCAAATTTTTCTGATTGCCAGCCTTCAGCGGGCTGCGTTTCGGTGTATTTGCAATCATAAGCCTGCTCGTCAGCAGCGGCCAGAACGGTTTTGTACGACTTGGGTTCCTGGCCCATAAAGCGGTATACATCGCCATCCACTTTTATTAAGCCTATCATCGACTGATCCTTACCGGTCCAGTGTTTAGTAGGCGATTCATTTAGCTGATCAGTAAACGACCAGATGCTGAAATAGGTGTTGTGGGTGATCAAAGGATAAGCCGGAGCCTTCTGCATTTGAGCGAACACCGAAGTGCACAGCATGAGCAATGCAGGTAATAAAAAAACTTTTTTCATAGAAGTAAGAAGTATATTTTAGGTTATGTAAGGCAAATATAATTTAAAAAACTGTTAAGTGAACGGTTATTAAACAACCCTGCTTATCAACCTAAAAGTCAGTATTGTTTTTTTAATATATCACTTGACGTAGGAGGCTCCGATGGAGCCAACAATCTATTTGTTATATTTTCTATAAACAGGTAGTCCCTATGGGACTTTTTATAAACGGCTTCATAGAAGCCTCCTGTTTATAGATCGTAGGAAAAGAAGAATCTAAGACTCCATAGGAGTCGCCTGAATTATGTCACAATCAATGTCTAAAATAACAAAAAAGGCCACCCCAATTGGGTAGCCCATCTATTTAGTTTAGTTTTTTTAATTTAATTCGCGAACCCAAATGTTGCGATAGCTTAGCGGCTCGCTCTTGTCGCCATGTGCCTGCAATTTTATTGGTGAAGCGCCATGGGCCTTGCCTGAATAATCAGGTTTACCGATGTATAAGGTTGGACCTTTCAGCTCAAAGTTGTTCTCAACCAATACACCGTTAAAAAATACTGTGGCATGAGCAGGCGATTTTAAAGAACCATCTGCGTTAAATTCAGGAGCATTCCAGATCACATCATAGGTTTGCCATTCACCGGGTTTGCGTCCAGGGTTTGCCAGAGGAATAGCTTGCTTGTATAAGCTGCCTGCCATACCGTTCACATAGGTTTTGTTGTTGTATGAATCCAACACCTGCAATTCATAACCGGCATCACCTTTACCTATTGAGGCCAGGAATATACCGCTATTGCCTCTTGCCTGGCCGCTTCCTGTAATATTAGCAGGTACCCGCCACTCGATATGCAGCTGATAGCTTTTGAATTTGCGTTTGGTCTCGATGTTACCATATTTTTTGTTTACGGTCATTATACCATCGGCTACATCCCATTTTGCCGGAGAACCATCGCCATTCTGAACCCATTCATCCAGGTTTTTGCCATCAAACAGAATGATTGCATCCGAAGGTGCATCTCTGAACGTAGCACCCGGAGTCACAACCTTAGGGATTGGTTCCCATATTTCTGTTTCCTCAGGTTTTGTTTGTGCAAATGCCATAACTGTACCTGTTGCTAACAAAGCAGTTAATATGATCGTTTTTTTCATCATTAATTAGTTTGGTTTGAACAATTGGTATTATATGTTTAAAGTATTCTTCATGTAGTTACAGCTTTCGGTGATGCTCACATACGGATCGATATTGGTAAAATTTTCCTGCTCCATCATAAAATGTTTCACGCCTGCGGCCTTTGCTTTCGGAATAATAGCTTTGAAATCGATACTTCCTTTCCCTACTTCCGTGTTCAAGTCAGTTTTCACTTTATCACGGTCTTTCACATGCGCAAAAGCATACCTTCCGGCATGTTTTTCTAGTATCTTAATTGGATCCTGACCTGCACGAACTACCCAGAAAATATCCATTTCCATATGCACCAATTTAGGATCGGTTTCCTTCAGAATGGTGTCATAAAAAGTAGCTCCCCCACCCAGTGGCTTCCACTCAAAATTATGGTTATGATAACCCAGTTTTAAGTTTGCAGTTTTTAATATATCTGCAGCCTTGTTCATCTTTTCTGCAACAGCTTTGCACTCGTCAACTGTTTTAATAAACTCGCCATTCAATGAAGGGATGATAACATAGCTTTGACCGATAGTATTAGCCACTTCCATATAGCGTTTCAGGTCTTCGGTATCTCCTTTTCCAAAAAATGAGTCGATACCATAGTGACCGCTTGGTGAACTTAGTCCGTTATCCTTTAAAAGTTTAGCAAAATCTTTCGATTGCAAACCCCAGTAGCCGGTTTTTGCATCATAACCGAAAGTCTCCACTTCTTTATAACCAGCTTTAGATACTTTGCCTATTACACCCTTAACATCCTTCGGTAACTGATCGCGTAACGAATATAACTGGATGCCTGGTCTGTGAACAGAAACAGCCTTCAGTAACGAAGGGGCAACCAATGCGCCCGCAGTAGCTAAGCCAGCCTGGGCCAAAAATTTTCTTCTTGTAGTCATTATTTTAGTTTTAGATAGATTGGTTTGTTAAACATCGCATATTTGTATCGCCTTGCGCAGCGACGCAATTTTATCCTTTTCTTTAGGCACAAATTCCTGTCCCACATAGCCTTTGAAGCCCGTTGCAACGATCGCCTTCATTACTGCCGGATAGTATAATTCCTGCGTATCATCAATTTCGTGACGGCCGGGTATTCCCCCTGTATGATAATGAGCGATATAGTGATGATAATCAGTGATATTCCTGATGATATCCCCTTCCATTATCTGCATATGATAAATATCGAAGAGCAGCTTAAAGTTTTCAGAATTAAGGTGTTTCGCAAGTTCAACGCCCCACTCAACGCGGTCGCATTGATAGTCTTTATGATCAATCTTGCTATTGAGCAATTCCATACATAAAACTACCTTGTGTTTTTCGGCTAAGGCCACCAAAGGTTTTAATCCTTCAACACAGTTCTTCCAGCCTTCTTCATCAGTTTTGCCGCGGCGGCTTCCGCTAAAGCAGATCAGGTTGGTGTAACCATTCTTTTCTACCAACGGAATCATTTCGGTATAGTTTTTTTGCAATGTGGCGTGGAATTGTCTATCGCCAAAACCATCTGTCAGGTTGATCTCAGCCCCATTGCACATAGGCGAATACATGCCGTGTTTTTGCAGTGTAGGCCAGTCTTTCGGTCCGCAAAGATCAACACCTTTGATGCCGATAGTTTTTGCTGTTTCGCAAAGCTGATCGAGCGTCAGTTCGCTATAACACCACGGACTAACCGAGTGGTTGATATTTCCTTTCAGAGGTAAAAATTCTTGTTCGTTTTCGGCAGGTGAAGTGAACGATGAGATCATTCCGGATGCGGTTATTGCTGCCGTGCCTGCAATCATGTTCTTAATTGCCGACCGGCGATTTTGTCGATTACTCATTCTTATTAATTTGAAAATTTGATGATGTGCCAATTTGAAGATGACTAAAATCTAATGCAAGAATTTTCAAATCTTCAAATTGACACATTATCAAATCATTTATATTTCTGTGCCCGAAGATGGCTCCTCAATATCCAAACCTGGTTGCATTTCTGTCTTATTTCTATCGGTAAAAAGCAGCATAAATAATAGCAATACTGCCACAGCAATTCCGCATGGTATTAACCAGATAGTTTGCCAGTTATGTGAAGTTGGCGATGTTTGAAAATGGCCAACTACTGATCCCGCAATTGAGAAACCGATCAGCATACCTACACCATAGGTAGCTAAAGTGATAAATCCCTGCGCGGCACTTTTAAAGCGGTCGCCAGCCAATCTATCCGTGTAGATATATCCTATAACAAAAAAGAAATCATAACACATACCATGCAGTACAATACCGGCAATCAACATCCAGTAATTTGACCCGACATCGCCATAAGCAAAACACACATATCGCAAAGCCCAAGCCAGCATGCCGAGCCCAAGCATCTTCTTCACGCCAAGCCGTACAAAAAGGAATGGCATTAGCGCCATAAAACCTAATTCGGAAAATTGGCCCAAAGATTGAACTGCTGCTGCTGACTTCATCCCAACTTCATTTAAAAACTGATTAGTTTTATCATAGTAAAATGCAAGAGGGATACATATTGCTATTGACGCGACGAAGAATACGAGATAAGACTTATTCTTCAGAAGTCCGATGGAGTCCAAGCCAATTAAGTCGCCAAATGAAGTCTTTTGCCCTTTTTTCGCAGGTGGTGTATCAGGTAGAGTGAAGCTTAATAAACCGAGCAATAACGATGCTATTGACGCCATTAAAAATGTTGAGGCCAAAGTTCCTTTCTGCTCCCACTGAAGCCATCCGATCAACAAGCCCGCAACGATCCATCCTCCTGTTCCAAAAATGCGAACCCATGGAAATTCCTTACTTGGATCAGCCATTTGCTTAAAGGAAACCGAATTAACCAGTGCCAGGGTAGGCATGTAAATGATCATGTAGGCTAATATCCCCGGATAAAAACCGGCAAAATCAGGCGCCTTGTATTCATAGTACATCAAAGCTGCACCAAGCAGGTGCAAAACACCCAATATCTTTTGGGCAGAAAAATACTTATCAGCAATAAGACCTATAATGAACGGTGCAATGATTGCCCCAAACGACTGGGTTGCATAAGCTGTTGAGCTTTGCACATCAGTTGAATGAAGTCCTTTGGTAAGATACGTGCCCATGGTAACAAACCATGCCCCCCAGACAAAAAATTCGAGGAACATCATAGTGGACAATTTAACCCGGATACCTGCGGTCATGGCTTGTTAGATTTAGATAAGAAAATAGCTATCCTTATTTTTTCAAGGATAAAATATAATTAACCATTGATTTGGCGTCGTCCATAGAAATGGTTGGATGCGGGCTCATTGGTACAGTGCCCCAATGACCGCTGCCACCCTTGATGATCTTGTTAGCAAGTGTATCTACGTCAGATGAACTGTATTTCTTAGCAACATCAACAAAAGCAGGACCGATCAATTTTTCCTGTTCTTTATGGCAGGTTCCGCAGTCTGATTTAGCGATCAGTTGCGCGCCTGCTGCCGAAGGCGTACCAGCAGCTTTTTCAGTACCGTTATGGCTTGCCGCAGTATCCTGAGCTGCGTCAGAATTGGTTGCCGTAGCGGTTTTGTTAGCAGCTGATGTGCTGTCTGCTGATCCGCTGTTTGATTTATTGCCACCGCAAGCAGCAAGTGCAAGGCTTAAGCCCAGAACGATGAATGTTTTTTTCATTTTAGATTGTAATTATGGCTTGATTAAAAATAATAAAGCGCAATTTATAAATTTTTTAGACTGCTGGCGTAGCCAATGGTTGTGTTTTGTTTCTGGAACGCATATATAATACCAATCCACCAAAAGCTACTATTAATACAATTGGAATTATAAGTGTCGTTTGCAATACTTCAGGACCTGCAGCTGATCTTGCTGCATCGTAGGCTTTAGACAGATCGGTACCTGCTGCTGCCGAACGGTAAGCATCCAGTGTCGCTCCTGCAGGTAGTTTTTGTATCATCAAACGGTCATAATATCCACCCATAAATATCATATAAATAGATACCCCGAACATACCGGCACCACCCATCAGATTCAATCCAACAGCGCCTGTTCTCGGCAAATTTTCTGCAACAAATCCAATCATACAAGGCCAGAAGAATGCTACACCTAATCCAAAAATAATTGCACCCAGGAAAATTGCATCACCGTGTAAATTAATAAGCAAATAAATACCTAGTGCCGATAAAATAGCCGACATAAGCAATACACCCTGAGGTGCAAAACGATGAACTATCGGACTCGCAAATGCTCGTCCCAATACCTGCATCGATGCCACAAACGTGAGTATCAAAATAGCATTTTGTGTTACTGTCTTAAACAGCACATCAGTCCATTGGTTTGTGAATAGTTCTGTAATGGCTGTTCCAAACATACAAATAATCATAAACCAGAAAAGTGGATTTAACAATGCTTTGTACATTTCTGCTGTGCTAACCCCGGTTGCGACGCGTTCTGTAACAGGAAATTTTAATTTAGAGAACAGGAAACCATAGATAAGTGTCGGTATAAGCATTACAGCGACTTCAACCTGTGAAATCCAATAGGGTTTTTCTCCCGCCCCATTAGCTAAAACGGAATCCAGTCCAAACACAACCAACGTGCCAATTACGATCCCTGCCGGAAACCAAAGGTGAAAATGGTTTAATTTAGTAGTTTTATTATCTGTGTACAATGATGCTACTAATGGATTACAAGCTGCTTCTACTGTACCATTTGCAATACCAATAAGTAATGTAGACAAGAATAACGGCCAGTATCCTTTAGCAAATATTGTCAATACTATACCAGCAAGATGGAAGATAAAAGCAGAGAGTAATAATTTTTTCATGCCGATTATATCGACAACCATTCCACCGATAATGATGGCTAAAGGGAAGCCCCAAAAAGCCGTAGCAGCTATTGTTCCTAATTCTGATGCGTTAAGGTGAAAGTGAACGCCTTGCTCATTCAATACACCTGCGCGGATACCGAATGATAGCGAAGTAACTAACAATGACAGGCAACTTGCCCGGAAAAGTTGTGTACGGTTGATATTCTCCATGAATTCTATTTTAGGGTTAAATTGGTTCCTTAGTTTGAATTATAAGAGGCGGACAACTATTCTAATCCCAGCAATCTGCGATTAAAACCTTCGTCTGATCCGGAGGCGGCAAAGTCATCGAATGCTTTTTCCGTTACCCTTATAATATGATTTTTAATAAACTCGGCGCCTTCTTTCGCTCCGTCTTCAGAGTTCTTCAATGCGCACTCCCACTCCAGCACGGCCCATCCGCTGTAATTATATTGAGTCAATTTACTAAAAATCCCTTTAAAATCAACCTGTCCATCCCCTAAAGAACGGAAACGACCAGCACGTTCTACCCAATTCTGGTAACCGCCATATACGCCTTGTTTACCTGTCGGATTAAACTCTGCATCCTTCACATGGAACATTTTGATCCGCTCGTGGTAATTATCAATATATTCCAGGTAATCCAGGCATTGCAATACGAAGTGCGACGGATCGTATAACAAACAAGCACGTTTATGCTGGTTCACATGATCCAGGAACATTTCGTAAGTAATACCGTCATGCAAATCTTCACCCGGGTGAATTTCATAGCACAGATCAATGCCGCATTCTTCGTAATAATCCAGGATCGGTCTCCAGCGTTTGGCTAATTCAGAAAAGCCTGTCTCAACCAAACCGGCGGGGCGCTGCGGCCATGGATACATCATCGGCCAAAGTAATGCACCGCTGAAAGTTACGGCTGCATTTAAGCCTAAATTTTGTGATGCTTTAGCAGCATACTTTACCTGCTGAACCGCCCATTTCTGGCGCTCAGCAGGGTTATTCTTGTAAGCGTCCGGCGCAAACGCGTCGAACAAGGTATCATAAACTGGATTTACAGCCACCAATTGTCCCTGTAAGTGTGTAGACAATTCGGTGATCTCTAATCCGCAGGCATTTACCTGGCCCTTTATCTCATCAGCATAAGTTTTGCTTTCAGCAGCTTTTTGCAGATCGATAAAACGGGTATCATTTGTAGGTAATTGTACGCCCTTATAGCCAAGGCTTTTTGCCCACTTACATATCGATGTTAAGTTATTAAACGGCTCCTGGTCGCCAATAAATTGCGCCAAAAATATAGCCGGCCCTTTGATGGTTCTCATAGCCTCACCCCAACCTCTCCAGCGGAGAGGGAGTTTTTAATTTTTATTTAATTATAACCTAATAACTTTTTGTTTCATCTGCACATCCGCACATTTGCAAATCTGCACATCTAATTAATCACGTAATCGGTCCATTTTTTATCCGACTGGCTCGAGGCAACAACATTGTCGATGAATGCCATACCTCTGATACCGTCTTCAATACCCGGAAAATCCAGCCATTCTTTGTGCGGTTCTTCACCATTCAGCCTGGCGCTCAGGCTTAAAGCAAAATTGCGGTAAAGGTTACCGAATGCTTCTAAATAGCCTTCAGGGTGGCCTCCCGGAGTACGGCAGTTGTGCGTGGCGTAAGTTGACTCACGATCTGAATAATTATTACCTGCGCGGAAAGTCTGGGCCGGTTTATCTATCCACCTAACGGTTAACGTATTTGGCTCCTGTTGTGCCCATTCCAAACCGCCGTTTTCGCCATACACTCGAATCTTTAATGCATTTTCTTCGCCAGCAGCTACCTGTGATGCAGTAAGCACACCGGTTGCGTTCTTTTCAAAACGAAGCAGTATACCGCCATCATCATCCAGTAAACGGCCTTCAACTACCGTATTTAGCGAAGCACACATTTGAGTGATCTTCAATCCTGAGATGTATTCGGCCAAATGAGCAGCATGTGTACCTATATCGCCCATGCAACCGCTCTTTCCTGAACGTTTGGGGTCGGTTCTCCAGGCGGCCTGTGCATTACCTTCACGTTCTGAAAGTTTGCTCAGCCAACCTTGATGATATTCAACATAAATCTTGCGTACTTTACCCAAAGAACCAGCCTTCACTAACTCACGCGCTTCTTTTACCATTGGATAACCTGAATAAGTATGTGTCAGTAATAACATTAATCCGGTTTCGTCAAGCTTCTTTTTCAGTTGCTTGGCTTCATCCAAAGTAAAAGTTACAGGTTTTTCAATCACCACGTTGAACCCGTTCTCCAATGCCATCATGGCAGGAGCAAAGTGTGCGAAATTCGGGGTAACGATGGTTACGAAGTCCATGCGTTTGTCTGCAGGCAGTTTAGCCTCGGCAGCAATCATTTGTTCGTAACTGGTATAGGTTCTGTCTTCGGGAAGGAAAAGCATTTTACCGCTTTCTTTTGCTACATCCTCGTGGATACTGAGTGCACCGCAAACAAGTTCGATCAAGCCATCCATGTTTGCAGCAATGCGATGTATGGCTCCAATAAAGGCGTCTTTACCGCCTCCAACCATACCCATGCGCAATTTTCTTTTGCTCATAAATAGTGTAGTAGTTTGTTTAGTTAGTTAAGTGGTTGATTATGTTGATTAAGTTAAGTGGTTGATTAAATTGCAATATTTATAAAGCAACCTAATCAACCATTCAACCACTCTCTTAATCAACTAATTATCACGATAGCGCCCACGCTTTATCACCTTTTTTGTAAGGGATGCAGCCGTCATACCTTCCCGGTACCGGTACATAGCGTAAAGCTTTTGTACAGCCTACTTCTGATGTAAAGTAACCTAACAAGGTCAGCTCTTTTATCATACGGAAGTAGTGGTTAGGATCCTTTGGTTTTTTAGTTTTTGAATATTCCTGTTGCTCTTTGTCCAGGTCGGTCAATAAAGCTGTGCGCTGAGTGGCATCCAGGTCCATGAATTTTTTGCTGAATTTCTTGTTAGCAGCATCATCGATCTTGCCTAGGCCTTTCAAGAATATATCCTGATCAGCAGGCTCATAGCAGTCTCTTACCATCACAGCCATAAAGTTGCCTACATCAGCGGCTTTAGCACCTGGTGTGCTTGTAGTTGGTAAAATAGTTTCGCCCACCTCGTTTAAAAATGCTACGTGATCTGTATCGAACAGATCCTCTACCTTGGCGGATTTTGATTTACAGCCCGATAAAAGATATTCGGCCCCTATAAGGGTTCCACCCATAATCAGGGCTACCCGGCCGATGGCGTCTCTTCTATTCATTTTCTTTAGTTGATTTATTGAATTAATGAATTACTGATTTACTAATTGGTTTGATAAGTGAATGTACTAATATAATTTTAATTACATGTCCATTTGCACATCTTCTCATCTGCATATTTGCACATCTACCTATCCTTTTAAAACAAATCCTTCTCTGTAATTACGTTTTACGTACTGGTTTACAGCATCAAAATTGCTCACTTTCATGGCATTGTTATCCCATTCGTATTTGATTTGACCGCCTCTCAGATCGTGACCGCGAACAGCGAGGTTAGCCATCAATAAAGCCTCAGTCAACGGACCGGCTTTATCAAATGATGAGCTCATCTCCATTTTGCCATAACCGGCCAGGCAACCCTCAACCCACTGTGCATAGTGCCCTTCTGCACCATGTGGCACCCTGTCATATTTTTTCGGTACGGTTACTTCTTTTGTGCGTGCCAGGGGTAACAATGTTGCACCATCAGAATAGGTACTTGCATACATTTTCCCTTTGGTACCAATAAACAATGTACCGTTACCCTGTTCGCCAGGGAAGCGTTCGTTTGGACCCAATTCTTCAGGCCTTTCAGGCTGAATACCTCCATCCATCCAGTGAAGAGTTACATCGCCCTGAGTCTTATCCGTTTTCGGGAAAGTCATCGTAATATGGCTCGATGGTGGGCAGCTTTCAGGGAAATGCCCCTGCTTAAATTCGTCAACAAATACGGTACCTACGCTAGCCTGTACATCTTTAACATATTGCAAGCCCAACACCCTGAACGGAGCTTCAACCAGGTGGCAGCCCATGTCGCCTAAAGCGCCGGTTCCGTAATCCCACCAGCCACGCCAGTTAAATGGCACCAATTTATCTACGTAATCTTTTTTCGGAGCCGTTCCTAACCAAAGATTCCAATCCAATTCTTTGGGGATATTTGGATCAGGCGCAGGCCATGCGATACCTTGCGGCCAAACCGGGCGGTTCGTCCAGCAATAAACGGTATGTACATCACCGATGATACCGGCATCATACCATTCAGCCATCTGGCGGGTACCATCGTTTGATGCACCCTGGTTACCCATTTGCGTAACTACTTTGTATTTTTTGGCAGCTTCTGTTAATAAACGTGCTTCCCATATATCATGGGTCATTGGTTTTTGAACATATACCCCTTTACCTAACTGCATAGCGGAGTATGCTATAATAGCATGGTTATGATCCGGAGTTGACACCGAAACAGCATCAATGTGCTTATGCTCTTTGTCAAACAGTTCGCGCCAGTCTTTATAATATTTTGCTTTCGGAAAGTTCTTAACACTGGTTGCCGCCTGGCGATCATCTACATCGCATAGGTATGCGATATTAGCTTTGCCGCTTTTGGCAAAATTTGCTATGTCGCTCTGTCCTTTACCACCCGCACCCACACTTGCAACCTGCAACATATCACTCGGTGCAATAAAACCTTTACCGCCTAAAACAAAACGCGGAACAATCATAAAGCCTGCTGCAGCAAGCGAAGTATTTTTTATAAAATCCCGCCTCGAGGGACTTTTAGGGGCATCTTTGGGTTCTTCAGTCATTGGTATATGCTTTTTTTAATAATTAATGAATTACTGAATTAGTGATTGTTAAGTTGAATGGTTGATTAAGTTGGATTAAGTTGATTGAGTTAAAAAATATTCAAACCGTTCAACTCAATCAACCACTTAACTACTCACCAACTATATATTCCCTTTCTTTAGTTCCTCAACTGCATGGTTGGCAGCGCGGGCTGTCATTGCCATATAAGTTAATGATGGGTTTTGGCAGGCAGTTGATGCCATTGCCGCACCGTCAGTTACAAACACATTTTTAGCGTCCCAAACCTGGTTCCATTCGTTCAGAACTGAGGTTTTAGGATCACGACCCATACGAGCTGTACCCATTTCGTGAATGCCACGGCCTAATACCGGTTCGCTGTTGAAAGTCTGTACATGTTTTACACCTGCTGCTTCCAGCATTTCTTTGGCGTCATTGGCCATGTCGATACGCATCTTCAGTTCGTTATCTTTAACTGTTGCATCGATAGCTAATACCGGTAATCCCCATTTGTCTTTTTTGTCCTTATCAAGAAAAGCACGGTTTGCATGGTATGGTAACGTCTCGCCGAAGCCGCCCATGCCAAAGGTCCATTGCCCTGGTTCTGATAACTCATCCTTAAAGGCGCCACCAATTGTCATTTCAGGGACGGTTCTGCTCCATTCTTCACGGCCTCCACCGCCCTGGTAGCCAAATCCGCGGATGTAATCACGTTTTTCGCCATTCAGGTTTCTGAAACGAGGGATATAAATACCGTTTGCACGGCGACCGAAATAATATTTGTCTTCAAAGCCTTCAACCACACCGCCGGCGCCTACGCCTAAGTGGTGATCCATCAGGTTATGGCCCAATTCGCCGCTGCTGCTACCTAAACCGTCAGGCCAGATATCAGTTGCTGAGTTCATTAATACCCAGGCTGAGTTTAGTGTTGATGCATTTACGAAAATGATCTTCGCATAAAACTCATAAGTCTTGTTAGTTTCCGCATCCAGTACTTCTACACCTTTTGCTTTTTTGGTATCCTTATCATAAAGAATCTTGGTAACGATAGACCATGGCCTGACAGTTAAATTGCCGGTTGCCACAGCTGCGGGCAACGTAGACGACTGTGTGCTGAAATAAGCGCCGAACGGACAGCCCAACCAGCATTTATTACGGTACTGGCAGTTTGTACGACCAGGCAGTGGCTTGGTGATATTGGCAGTACGGCCAATGATCATATGACGGTCGTGTTCTTTATAGAATTTATTGAAACGATCTGCAACATCTTTTTCTACGCAGTTCATTTCCATTGGCGGCATAAAGTTGCCATCGGGAAGAATAGGCACGCCATCCCTGTTACCGGAAATACCTGCAAATCCTTCTACATAGCTATACCATGGTTCAAGGTCTTTATAGCGGATAGGCCAGTCCACACCGATACCGTCTTTTAAGTTGGCTTCAAAATCCGTGTCATGCCAGCGGTAGCTTTGACGGCCCCACATTAATGAACGGCCACCTACGTGGTAACCACGGAACCAGTCGAATCTTTTGATTTCTACATATGGGCTTTCTTTTTCATTCACCCAATAATCAAGGTTGGTTTCATTCAAAGGATAGTCTCTTTTCAGTACCGGATAATCTTTCTCCATTTGTACTGTACGGCCTCCGCGATGCGGGAATTCCCAGGGAGCCTTATTGGCGTTTACATAATCTTTTACGTGTTCAATATTTCTGCCGCGCTCAAGCATGATGGTTTTTAATCCTTTTTGAGTAAGCTCTTTTGCTGCCCAGCCGCCCGAGATACCGGAGCCAATGACGATCGCGTCATATGTGTTTGTAGACATGATTTTTTGTTAAAATTGGTTAGTCCGACTAATGTATAAAAAAATAATTTTCGTTCCTATGTTCCATTGTGTTTTTTTAACACAATAATGCCTTTGTAAAGCGTTAAAGGTGATTTTACACCATTTTATATAAGCTTTTGAAGCATAAATCGCTTATTTGCCTCACCTAAATCCTCTCCAAAGGAGAGGACTTTTATTGCTATTCTGCCCACTGCAAACTAATAACTGCAAACTATCTCAGACATTGCCTTTTTTCATCTCAGAAATGGCGTAATCTGCCGCTCTTGCTGTCAATGCCATATAAGTAAGCGATGGGTTCTGACATGAAGTAGACGTCATGCTCGCGCCATCCGTTACAAAAACATTTTTACAGGCATGCATCTGATTCCATTTGTTCAGTATCGAAGTCTTCGGGTCCAGGCCCATTCTTGCTCCGCCCATCTCATGGATGTCTAATCCAGGTGCCTGATGATTGGTTTCCGCTTTAATATTTTTGAATCCTGCGCTGGTAAACATTTCTGTTAGTTGCTCCACGTAGTCCTTCTGCATTTTCATATCGTTATCATCATAATCGACAGAAATTTTCAGCAGTGGCACACCCCAGGCATCTTTTTGAGTAGTATCAAGCGCTACGAAATTGCTTTCTTTAGGAATGGTTTCACCCATAAAGTGTGATCCTATGTACCATGGGCCGTATTCTTTTCCGGATAAGCCGGCTTTGAAATCATCGCCTACCCCTTCATAATTATGTTTGTATCCGCGATACCCGTATAAACCGGCAGCATAACCGCGTAAAAAGTTGGTCTCCTGTTTATATACATTCCTGAAACGTGGGATATAACCACCACCTGCCGGGTTGCGGCCATCTGTAGCCCATTCTTCAAAACCTTCTACTTCAGCCCCAATATGTGCCGAATAGTTATGAAATGCTACATATTTACCCAGCACACCGCTGTCATTACCCAAACCATTTGGGAAACGATGTGAGGTTGAATTAAGCAGAACAAGATTGGTATTTATAGCAGCTGCATTTACAAAGATGATGCGGGCATAGTAGTCAATAGTTTCTTTGGTATTGGTGTCTACCACACGAACTCCTGTTGCCTTACCTTTTTGTTCATCATATATAATTGACTGAACAACAGAGAAAGGCCTCAAAGTCAAATTACCGGACTTTAATGCCCACGGAATTGTCGATGCATTAGCGCTGAAATATCCACCAAACGGACAACCGCGCTGGCACAATGTGCGTTCCTGGCATTGCGAACGGCCCTGATCCAGGTGGATCTGGTTGGGTTTGGATAAATGCGCACAGCGCGCACTGATCACATGGCGGCCTTTATACTTTTCTTTAACGTGCTTGCTGAAATAACTTTCAACAGCATTTAGAGGGAATGGCGGTAAAAATTCACCATCAGGCAATTCGGCCAGGCCATCTTTATTGCCTGATATACCTGCAAACTTCTCTACATAGCTATACCATGGCGCAATATCTTTATAACGAATCGGCCAATCCACAGCAAAACCATCGCGGGCAGGGCCTTCAAAATCGAAATCACTCCAGCGCTGGGTTTGGCGCGCCCAAAGCAGGGATTTACCACCTACCTGGTAGCCGCGTATCCAATCGAACGGCTTGGTTTGTATATAAGGATGCTCATGATCTTTTACAAAAAAATGCATAGCATCTTCCTTAAAGGCATAGCAACGGTTTACTACCGGGTTAGCCTCTTGGATATCCATCGGTACTTCTCCCCTATGTTCAAATTCCCATGGATACAGGTTAGTGGTAGGATAATCTTTGAGGTGTTTTACATCACGACCGCGTTCCAGCATCAGAGTTTTTAATCCTTTGCCAGTCAGCTCTTTTGCTGCCCATCCGCCGCTCATGCCCGAGCCAATCACGATGGCATCAAAGGTGCGCTCTTTAGCGCTATCTATATTTAAATTAGGCATTTTTCGCTACCGCCTTCCCATTTTTTACCGGATACCAGGCATTATACCTGCCGGGTACCAATTCGTACACAATTTCCTTCGTCAAAAAATACTTTGACTCGGTATATCCCCATACAGTCAACCCTCTTACTCCCTGGTAAAATGCTGTCAGGTCTTTCGAGTAGCCATTATCCTTCTTATCGAAGCTCTTCAGCACATCTTCCCGCTCTTTCTTACTACAATCAGCAAAGGTTTTATTGAACATCTTTTTCGGAATTGAGTCAAATTCACCCAAGCCTTTCATAAAAGCCTGCTGATCTTCCTTTTTTGTGCATTCGTCTACCATTTTCATGACGAAGCCATATAAATTAAGATCGGTAGCTCCCGGAGTATTCGTTTTGGGAATAATGGTTTCGGCTATATCGGTGATCAGCGTTTGCTGATCATAGGTGATATCGAAGTGCTTGAAATGTGCTGTTGGATTACTTTTGGAGCAATGTGGTAAAAGCACTGCACCACCTATCACTAAAGCCAGATTCTGGATTGCTGTACGCCTGTCCATGTTTAAAAGTTGGTTACTAAATTGGTTGGCTGTTTCTTTCAAATAGCCGGGTACAATATAGATGTATAATTGACATTATAAAAACAGAAACGCTAAAAAATTCAGAAAAATATCGATTTATCTCCCTGAATTTCTTTGCGTCATCACTAAGTGTCTAATTTACACGAAAAATGGGGTTAGAACCCCCATTTCTTCATGGTTTGTAAATCAATTTTTACACAATCGAACGGATCTTTTCCCTGGTATGATTCCTGTTCGATGATAAATTGTGAAGTTCCACCGTTCTTACGGGCTTCTTTTACAATATTCTTCACCGGCATTACACCCTGACCTAATATGGTGCTATCATAACCGTCCATACCGCCGCCTGTTGTGCTCTTTATTTCATCCTTCACGTGCATCAGTTCAAAACGGCCAGGATATTTTTTAAGCAGGTCTAAAGCTATACCGCCTGCCCCCAGCATATTACCAATATCCATTTGCTGTGCTACGAGTTTAGGATCAGTATTAGCCAGGATGAAGTCATATAAAGTGCCATCGCCTACTTTGGTGCTGAACTCAAAATTGTGGTTATGATATCCAAATTGAACACCGGACTTCTGCGACAATTCACCACATTTATTGAATAGATCCATAAACCCTTTTAATTTATCGTGGTCGTGACGCAGACTTTCGTCCAGCCAGGGGCTGATCAAATAACGCTGACCTACTTCGGCTGCATCTTCAATGGTATATTTCCACTTATCGGTAAAGTCTTTCTTTGAATCATCCCAGTCGTTCGCGGTCATTACTACGTGACCACTTGGCATTTGCAGACCTACGTCGCCTAGTAGTTTTTTAAAATCTTTCGGACTGTAGCCATAAAACTTCCTATCGCCATAACCTGCATGTTCTACATGGACGTATCCGATATCCGATAGTTTCTTTAATGAACCTTTAGGATCAGTCTTCATAGCATCGCGTACAGAGTAAAGCTGCACACCAAGGCGTTCAATTTTCTTGGGGGATGATGCAAACAGATCACCAGATTTTGAGAACAGTGCAGCGCCAGCTACCATCATACTGGTATTTTTAATAAAATTTCTGCGTGAAGTATTCATTTTTATAGCGTTTATTTTGGTTTAAAAATTATTGACCTATCGGGAATACCGGAAATAACAAGCTTGAATTACTTACAAAAGCCAGGTGTTTGCTGTCAGGCGCCCATGATGGCGTATTGATAGTACCTTGACCACCATACAAGTAAGCCACTACTTTTGACGGACCGCCGCCTACAGGCATCACCCTTAAATATACATGCTTATAAAAAGGATGATCGCCGGGTGATACTTCATCTTTCAGGAAGGTGATGTATACTATCCATTTTCCATCGGGCGAAACATGCGGAAACCAGTTATTAAAATCGTCGTTGGTTAGCTGGGTTTGCTCGCTTCCGTCAGCTTTCATCCGCCATACCTGCATCAGGCCGCTGCGGACTGAGTTAAAATAAATGTATTTACCGTCAGGGCTGTATTCCGGGCCGTCGTCCAACCCTTTCGCATCAGTCAGGCGCACTTCGGGACCACCTTTGGATGGGATTCGGTATACATCATACTCTCCATTCCGGTCGCCACAAAAAACGATATATTTTCCATCCGGCGACCAGCCATGCATATAGGACGGCCCGGTTGGTGTGATCTGTTTTGCTTCACCACCGCCAATCGGCACTGTGAAGCCTAATGAAGCACCCTTTTCGCCATTACCACTGCTGACAGCCAGCATTTTTCCATCGGATGAAATCACGTGGTCATTATTGTTTTTATTGGCGACGCCTGTATTGATTTCTTTTGGCGTACCTGTAGCCAGGTCGAAATTATAGAGTTTACCATCGCGATTGTAGATGAGAGACTTACCGTCCTTTGTCCAGTTTGGCGCCTGTAATGAGTTGGGGATTTGATAAATGATCTTGCTGGTTGCCTTTTCTAAGTCGAGTATTTCGATACTGCTGCCTAAATAATCTCTGTAAGGTACAAGAGTTTTGGGTGCCGGAACAACAATACGTACATTATCAAAAGTTGCTTTCTCGGTTACATCAGCGTTGTGTGAGCAGATGAATATACCCACATACACATCATCCCCTAAATCCAGATCGTCCAGTTTTTTGCTTACAAAGGTTTCACCTTTATGCGCTACAGACATGATGTAAGAATTTCCTTTTCTCTCCAACTGGATCACATCAGCATGTGTCAGCGTTGATTTCATTTCTTCAGTGACACCGCTGACGGTCTTTCTGTATTGCAGAGAGGTTAATCCATCACCATGTAAAACCGCATTGATATGTTTTGAATTGGTATCGAGCGATGAGCGAACCATCCATCCTATTTTGCGGTGATCTTCCACTCCTTTACCGATAAACGCCACATTCGCCCGCAGAATAAAATCGCCCTTCATCTTTTTCCATACAAAATGGAACTCATCATGTGTTCCCCAGATATTGGCTCCTGAACCTGTTAATGTGTATTGTTGTGTAGTTGCATCAAATGAAGCTGTACCAGGATGTTTTACCGGACCAACATCGGATTGGCTGTCAAATATTCCCACTTGCGCATAGGCATTGGCAGCAAAAAGAGTTAAACTAAAAACGGCACAAACCAGCCATCTGAGGGTTTTATTTTTCATTCGGGAAAGGTGTTTGGTGTACACTAAATAATTGGGTTCACTAAATTATAAATAACATTGATAAAAGCTATAGTACTTGTCATCAATTTGGATAAAATAAAAAGAGAGACACGTTTTGTATCTCTCTTTTTACACTTTTATAATCTCTTTGATCGCGATCAGGCATATTCAGTATTTAGCGGCAAACTAAAGAAGAAGGTGCTTCCTTTGCCTGGTTTGGAGTTGATCCACATTTTTCCGCCGTTTAGTTCTACCAGCTCTTTACAGAGCAATAAACCTATGCCGGTACCATTTTCACCTAAAGTGCCTGGTTGTGAAAAGTGTGTTTGGGGATAGAATAATTTATTTACTTCATCGGTCGTCATACCTTTTCCGGTATCCTGAACGCTAATGATCACTTTATTTTCTTTGTAGGTCGAGTTTAGTTTTATGGTTCCCTTTGCGTCGGTAAACTTGATGGCATTGCTGATCAAATTACGCAATACCACTTTAATATGGTTTTCATCAGCCATAACAGATTGTCCGGCGGTTGCCTGGTTCAGGAATTCAATGTTTTTGCGTTGAAGTGCGTGATTGAAGGTCTGCTCCATTTCAACCCCCAAAAGGAATATATCCAGCCGGGTAGAATTAATACTTTGCCCTTTTATCTGGCTTCCGGCCCATTCCATCAGGTTTGAAAGGGTTAATTCTGCACCCTTTACCAATGGGTTGATGTCCTTCATCAGCCAGTGGATCTCATCAGCTGATAAGTAATCAGCCTCAAACATCTCCACCATATTACGCAGATTGGCCAGGGGTGTGCGAAGATCATGACCAATAACCGCCAGCAACTTATCTTTTATTTTGCTGATCATCTGCAGGTTCTCCGTCTGCGCCTCGATCAATTTTTTGTGTTCCAGTAAAGCGCTATGCTTTCTGGTTAGCTCATCGCTAAGCTCTTTCTTCTGCTTATAAAAATAATAAGTGATCAGCAGCAGGGTAACAACCGCCAGCAACGACAGGCTCAGCGAAATAATAATGATGCGCTGAAACTGCATCCTGGCTTTTATCTGTTTGGCATTGCGTTCAAAATCGGCAATAGCATCCAGGCGATTGTCCAAATCAAAATAACTTTGGATCAGCTGTGAGTTTTTGGCGCGATAGAAACTGCTCAGTTTATCCTTAATGGCGATATATTTCTTCTGATAAGCCATCGCCTGCTTTAGATCGCCTTTTTGCTCATAGCTGGTTACCATTTCCTGGTATGCGGTTGACAAGGCATCCATCACACCAATACTATCAGCAAGGGCAGCGCCCTTTTTAGCATAAGGTATGGCTTTATCGTATTGGTGCTCCAGGTTGTAAATGGTGGCATATCCTACCAGGCATTTCGCTTTCAGGCGGTTATTGCCCACCTTTTGGCTCATCTGGTAGGCCGTATCAGAATAAGCTAAGGCAGCCTTATAATTTTTGGTGTAGATGAAAATGCTGCCCAAACGTCCGTATATAACAGCTGTGTTTTTATAGTCTTTTGTAATTTTATTTAACTCCAATGACTGCTTTGCTTCGCTCACAGCCCGTGCATAATCTGTAAGCAGCATATAAACGTAGGAGCGCTCGCTATATACCTCGGCAAGTTCATCCTTGTCAGTGCCGGCAAATTTTTCAGCGATTGTTAGATTATTTAGCGCATCCTTATAGTTGCCAAGTTCAGCGAAAGTCCGTCCACGCAGTTCATAGCATTCGGCCAACAGTAACGGTTTTTCTTTAGGCAGGCTGATCAGCGCTTTATTCAGGAATACAAGCGCCATCGGGTAATAGGATTGCGACCAGTAAACATGCCCGATATTTAGAAAACTACGACCGACACCTGCTTTGTATTCTGATTTTTCTGCTAAAAGAAGTGCTTTTTCTGCAATGGCACGGGCCGAATCCGGAGCGTTAAGATACAGTCCAAAAGCGACATCGTTAAGATAATCTACGGTTTTTTGAACGGCATAAGTAGTATCTTTTGCTGAAGGTGCAGGCGCTGTACTATCAGCAAAAACAGCTTTTTGAATTAAAAGCGTCAGTACCAGACCGATAAAAACCTTCATTTAATTTAATACGGAAAAAAAATCGCTAATAGTTAGTGGTAACGCCCTTTCAAAGATAAGTTTTAGGATGATATGATGCAACGCTCATCTGCCAGCATTTCCATACATTGTTCCTCACTTTCAGGTACTTTTATGTGCTGTGCTTCCTGCTTGTAATTTTGCTTTAATTGCTTGCGGCGTTTAGCTTCAACAAACCGCCTTACCTGCTCCTTATTCTCCAGGATCAAGCCAGGAACCAGGGCCGGCATATTCTGCTCATCTTTGGCAACCATGGTAAAATAACTGGTATTGGTATGGTAGATTTTGTTGGTTTTGATATTCTCCGACTCCACCCTGATGCCGATCACCAGTGAGGTTTTGCCAACATAGTTCACTGATGCCATTAGCGACACGAGGTCACCAACTTCAACGGGCTCCAGAAAATCAACGGTATCGATGGATGCTGTTACACAATAGTTGCCCGCATGTTTTGCTGCGCATACATAAGCCACCTTATCCATAAGGGACAAAATAATACCCCCATGTATTTTCCCGCCGAAATTGGAATATGAAGGTATCATCAGTTCGATAATGGTAGTTTGCGAAAAACTTACCGGTTTGTAGTTTGATTGATTATCAGTGATTGGCATGATTGCGTTTTGGTTTTACAAGTTTAGTGATTATTGGTTGTAATTAGTTGTAGAGGTTGTATTGGTTGTAGTAGTTGTAATGGTGAAAAAATTGTATAACTGTAAAGATTAACCACTACAACCTTTTCAACCTCTACAACCACCATTACCTATTTCAAAATCCGGAAAAGTATCCCTATTATTGCCACAAACCGACCATCAGATCTTGAAGAATTTTCTACTGTTTGCTTGCTTTATTTTCTGTCTGACCGATTGCTTTTCCCAGGAGACGATCGAAAAAAAGAATAGACTTAACGATGATGTTATCGAAAAGTTCCAGGTACTAAAGGATCACCAGGATATTAAAAACGGGACTTATGAGGCTCTTTACAGGCGACGTGTTCCCGTTGCGCAGGGAAGTTACACCAATAATAAAAAAACCGGCATGTGGCGCTTTTATGATCCCAAAGGCAAACTGATGCAGGTGTTTGATTACGACAGCAAAACGATCCGGTATGAGGCGAAGGAATACACTCAATCATCCGATCTATATTATGGCGTGGATAAGGAGATATCTGACACCGATAAAGTTACCAAGCCTATAAAAGTTGGTGGCAGGTATTTTGGTTATCTGCCTTACCTGGGCTTGTATCAACCTCCATTTAATCCTTATGAATGGGGCACAAATGGTTGTATAGCCATTGTTGAATTGCTGATAAGTCCGTTGGGGAGGCTGGCTGATTTTAAGGTCAGGGCCAACTGCTCATTAATACAATACGACCAGACCATTTCGATGAACATCAATCTGTTCAAAGAAGAAGACCGGCAATTTATACCGGCTACATACAATGGTCAGCCTGTGCTATCGCGTATTATGATCCGGTGTAAGCTCAGACCAAATGGCGAACTCGAATTTATGAGTTATTAAAAAAATACCCGGTTTCGAATTTGCTTTATTGCCTTCAAAACCGGGTACGGATATAAAATTTAAGATGAATTAGTGGTGATGATGTCCATCCGGACCATGTGCGTGACCGTGAGATAACTCCTCAGGTGTAGCCGGACGAACATTGACGATCTTTCCTTTAAAATGCAATTCCTGGCCTGCCATTGGGTGGTTCAGGTCGACAATAACTGAATCCTCTGCTATTGATACCACCTGTCCCTGAAAATGATTGCCGTTGTTATCCTGTAAAGGCAACATACTACCTATTTCAGGGATATCAGTTCCCTGGAACATTTCTTTTGGTAAACTGGCTACGGCTTCGTCGTCGTAGTTACCGTATGCATCTTCTGCCGACAAACGAAATTCGTAGGAGTCGCCAGTCGAAAGATCGCTCAGGTTTTCTTCAAATTTTGGCAACATTTGTCCTGCACCAAATAAAAAAACAAGCGGTTGTTCTTCGGTCGCACTCTCTACCAGGCCCTCAGAGCCGTTATCCTCTTTAACATACAGATCATACGTTAATGACACTACGTGTTGTGGTTGTATCTTCATTTGTATCTTTTTTTGATAAGTGTTTTAATTCCAGATTTGTTTTAGTGCTTCTTCGGTATTTTCAGATGGTAAACCACAGGTTTTGTCTTTACAAATGAATATGCGGGTTTTAGCGGCAAACTTGTCTTGCAGCAAAGGTAAACTTCCTTTGTTACCTCCCAACATTATTTTATTGGGAATGTAATTTTTTTCCATTTCAACTCTCAGCACCTCAGCCTGGTCGCCAACAGTCGCTACTTCATTGATGCCAAATATCTCATTTAGTAAAAGCGAACACCAGTTAGAGTAGGACGATCCATATTTAGCAATCTGCCCCACAACATTGCGCAAAAGCTGGGCAGATATTTCTATATAATCTTCATTATCAAAAAGCAAACCCAGCTTTTTAAGATTATTGGCCATTACCGAATTAGATGCCGGTATCACACTGTCCATAATTTCCGATTTGCGGGCGATCAACTGCTCATCATCAGCAGCCGTGAAATAAAATATGCCTGTTTGCTGATCATAATAATGCTGAATCGCCTGATCGGTTAAAGCTTTTGCTTTTTGCAGCCATTCTTCGTTAAAAGTAACTTCATATAGCACAATGAAGGCATCAATGATATTGGCGTAATCGTCAAGAAAAGCGAAGACATTCCCGCTATTGCCTTCCTTATTATATATGCGTTTTAGTCTACCATCTCCACTTATCATATTGCTGACTATAAACTCCGCATTCTGCAGAGCCAACTCAAGATATTCCGGTTTATTAAATGCCCGGTAAGCCTCACAAAGACCTTTCAGCATCAGGCCATTCCATGAGGTTAATATTTTATAATCCAAACCCGGCCGAACGCGCTTGCTGCGTTCTTCCAGTACTTTACTTCTTAGCGAATCGATTTTAGAGACCAAATCGCTCTCGCCTAAACCTAATTTTTCGGCCAGTTGCTGATCGGTTTCTTTCCTGAAGAATACATTTATTTCTTCCTCTTCCCAGTTACCATCATCAGTCACGTGATAATAAATGCAGAACAGGTCTGCATCTGGGCCGAGTATCTTTTCTATTTCATACTTGGTAAAAGTATAGAACTTGCCTTCTACGCCTTCGCTGTCAGCATCCAGGGCTGAGTAAAATCCGCCTTCAGGTGAGGTCAGTTCACGTTCTACAAATTGAATGATTTCATCTACGATCTGCGGATATAACGGATCATATTGCCATACAGCCGCTTCGGAGTACAATGCCACCAGTTGCGCATTATCATACAACATCTTCTCAAAATGAGGCACATGCCAATAGCCATCAACTGAATATCTTGCAAATCCACCACCGATATGATCGTAAATCCCGCCAAAAGCCATTTTATGGAGGGTGAGTTTTACTTGTTGTGCCACATCATCATCCTGCATTAAAAAAGCATAACGCATCAGGAACTGCCAGTTATTTGGCATAGGGAATTTAGGCGCATTTCCTATGCCGCCCTCCACCCTGTCAAAATAGCGTTCCCAGTTTTTCAGGATGGTTTCTAAATCTTCCTTGGCATATTCAGGTTGACTATCGATAAATTTCACTGATTCGTATTGTTGAATACCTTCAGTCAGTTTAACTGCATATTCTTCCGCTTCTTTGGGCTTTTGTTTATAAAAATCTGCCAGGTTAAACAGCAGGCTTATCCAGTCGTTTTTACGGAAATAAGTACCGCCATAAATGGGCCGCTGATCGGGCAGGCAAATACAATTCAATGGCCAGCCTCCTCTTCCGGTCATTAGTTGCACCGCGCTCATGTAGATATGGTCAACATCCGGGCGTTCTTCCCTGTCTACTTTGATGCAAACAAAATATTCGTTCATCACTGCCGCTACCTGCTCATCTTCAAAACTTTCGTGCTCCATTACGTGGCACCAATGGCAGGCGGAGTAACCTATACTCACCAGGATCAGCTTATTTTCATCCTTCGCTTTTTGCAATGCTTCGGCGCCCCACGGGTACCAGTCGACCGGGTTATTGGCATGTTGCAAAAGATAGGGAGAAGCAGAATTTGCCAGGCGATTCATAGGTGAAAATTTAATACGCGAAGGTGCATATTCAATTCAAGAATTATGTAATCTGAAAGTTTTAAAAATGTGCAATTATCACATTTTCAAACTTTCAGGGTCTTAAATTGAGAGTTCCTCAATTTTATTTGGTTTCTTTGCCCCCTGATTATCAAATTCTCAATTAATGAACCGTTTTAAATTAAAACATGTGGCAGGCATCGGCCTGATGCTACTGATCGCCCTTAATGCTTCAGCACAAACTACCGATTCCATTAAATATGACCACCAGGACCTTTTTGGCCCTATTACCTGGCCGGTTACAAGTGGCAACACACGCTCTGCTAATGGCAACCCCGGAGAGCATTACTGGCAAAACCGCGCTGATTATTTAATCAAAGCAACTCTTAACGAGGCGCAGCAGGATACCACCATCAATGGTGAAGTAACCATCAACTATACCAATAACAGTCCCGATCAGTTGGACCACTTATGGCTGCAGTTAGATCAAAACTTATTTAAACCGGATTCACGCGGTGCGGATGTTACCCCTTATTATGGCGACCGTTTCGACGTGAAGGGTTTCAGCCGCGGCGGTTATCATATCGAAACCGTATCTATTACTTATAAGAACCAGACTTATAATGTGGAACCGGTTATTTCGGATGCACGTATGCAGGTACGTTTGCACAGCCCGCTAGGCGCCAAAGGTGATAAGATACAGGTAAAAGTTAAATACTATTTCGCGATACCGTTTTATGGTGCCGACCGCATGGGCCGCAAGAAATTTAAAGATGGTTATGTATATGAGATCGCTCAATGGTACCCGCGCATGTGCGTTTATGACGACGTAGAAGGCTGGAACACACTGCCTTATATGGGTTTAGGTGAATTCTATTGCGAGTATGGCGACTTTGATTACTACGTTACTGCCCCCGCAAATATGACGGTTGTAGGCTCAGGAGATCTGCAAAATGGCGCACAGGTGCTTTCTGCTACCCAGCAATCGCGCCTTGCCGAAGCACGTAAAAGCGATAAAACGGTAATGATCATCAAACCGGAAGAAATTGGCCAGAACTCCAATGCAACCGGCACCAAAACCTGGCACTTTAAAATGGAGAACAGCCGCGATGTATCATGGGCCGCTTCAAAGGCTTTTATTTGGGATGCAGCACGTGTGAACTTCCCTTCGGGCAGAAAAGGAATTGCGATGTCGACCTATCCTGTTGAAAGCTCAGGCAACGACTCATGGGGCCGCTCAACTGAATACCTAAAAAACAGCATGGAAATTTACTCTAAAAAATATTTTGAATATCCATGGAATTCGGCTACAAGCGTATCGGGCGTGGCTTTGGGTATGGAATATCCGGGTATCATCTTCTGCCTAAGCAATTTGAAAAACGGTCAGCTTTGGGGCGACGTTACCCACGAGATCGGGCACAACTGGTTCCCGATGATCGTTGGCTCGAACGAGCGTAAATATATGTGGCAGGATGAAGGCTTCAACACCTTTATTAATGAATATGCTACCCAACA
The DNA here is from genome assembly GCF_036568825.1 of Mucilaginibacter sp. Classification (GTDB taxonomy): domain Bacteria; phylum Bacteroidota; class Bacteroidia; order Sphingobacteriales; family Sphingobacteriaceae; genus Mucilaginibacter. The sequence continues at coordinate 116,902 of NZ_DATCRU010000073.1, forward strand.
GTTTAATAATGGTGAGTACAATGATACTTCGAAACAGGCCCAGCGTATTTTACGCCAGTTTAAAAACAGTAAAGACCCATTGATGACCCCTCCTGAGGCAATAGGCCTGAATGATTACGGTCAGTATTATGTTAAGACTGCTTTAGGTTTGGACATGCTGCGCAATGTGGTTTTAGGTCCTGATCGCTTTGATTACGCTTTCAATGAATATGTAAAGCACTGGGCATTCAAACATCCGCTGCCTTATGATTTCTTCCGCACAATGAACGATGCCGCCGGCGAAGACCTGAACTGGTTCTGGAAAGGCTGGTTCTTCACCACCTGGAAGATTGATCAATCAGTACAATCGGTAAGTTATGTAAAAAACGATCCTGCACAAGGCTCATTGATCACCATTGTAAATAAAGAGAAACTGGCTATGCCTGTTGACTTGCTGATCACCCAGGAAAACGGCACAACAGAAACCTTGCACCTGCCTGTAAACGTTTGGCAGCGCGGTGGCGTATGGAAATTTAAATATCCATCTAAATCAGCTATTAAAAGCATTGTTCTCGATCCGGGGCATGAGTTACCGGATATTGATTTGAAAAATAATGTTTGGAAAGCGCCTGTGAAATGAGGTAAAAGCTGAAAGGCTAAAGGAGAAAGGCTAATAATTTAAAGACCGGGTTGAGAGGCCTGGTCTTTTTTATTGTAGAAGAAAACCTTTTACCTTTATCCTTTCACCTTTGACCTTAAATCATGCCAAAACTCAAATGGGCTAAACTGATCATGTTACTGGCTGCTATTTATAATGTAGTTTGGGGCACTGTTATTTCTATTTACCCGCAGATTATTTTGTTCGATTATCCGTCGACAGATTTTACCTTAATTCTGCTTAGATGCATCGGCATGCTGGTGGGCACTTACGGATTAGCTTATTACTTTTCATCCACTGACCCTGTAAGATATTGGCCACTGATATTCGTAGGTTTTGTGGGGAAGATATTGGGGCCAATAGGCTCAATATACTATATTATTAAAGGTGAGCTGACTGCAAAGTTTCTTTACGTCAATGTGCTAAATGATTTTATTTGGCTTATTCCATTTGGTTGGATACTATATATAGTGTGGACTAAAAGGCTCCATGTTTAAAAATAAATCCGAAATCGCACATCCGAAATTCGAAATTCTGGAAAACCTTTCGCCTTTTACCTTTCAGCTTTCGCCTCAAAAAAGTAACTTCGCCATTTCAGAAAAGAGGACAAGATTTTGGATTATTTAAAGGGATTAAACCCGGCCCAGCGCGATGCAGTATTGCAGATCAAAGGACCGGTAATGATCATTGCGGGTGCAGGTTCGGGCAAAACAAGGGTGATCACCATGCGTGTGGCGCACCTGGTTGCCAGCGGGGTTGATGCTTTTAATATACTGGTGCTTACTTTCACCAATAAGGCAGCACGCGAAATGCGCGAGCGTATTATGCACGTGGTGGGCGAAGAAGCCAAAAACATCTGGATGGGTACCTTCCACTCTGTTTTCGCCAAAATTTTGCGTGTGGAGGCCGACAAGATCGGTTATCCAAATAACTTTACCATTTACGATACCGACGACAGCAAAAGCGTTATCCGAGCCATTCTTAAAGAGATGCAACTGGATGACAAGCTGTATAACGCCAACTTTGTTTATAACCGCATTTCTGGTGCTAAAAATAATCTGATATCATGGCAGGAATACCAGCAGAACGACCAAATACAGGCGGATGATTTTTCAACCGGTCGCGGGCAATTGGGTAAGATATATGAAACCTACTCGAACCGTTGCTTCCGCGCCGGAGCAATGGATTTTGATGATCTATTGTTCAAGACCAACGAACTGCTTAAACGTTACCCCGAAGTACTGAACAAATACCAGCACAAGTTTAAGTACCTGATGGTGGATGAGTATCAGGATACCAATTTTTCGCAATACCTGATCGTGAAGAAGCTGGCGGCGGTAAATGAGAACATTTGCGTAGTAGGTGACGATGCGCAAAGTATCTATGCCTTTCGTGGCGCCAACATTCAGAACATCCTGAATTTTGAGAAGGATTATCCTGATCTGAAAGTTTTCAAACTGGAGCAGAACTACCGCTCTACCCAAAATATTGTAAACGTTGCCAACAGCATTATCGCCAATAACAAGGAGCAGCTAAAAAAGAACGTCTTTTCCGAAAAAGAAGAGGGTGATAAAATAAAGGTAATGCGGGCCTTCAGCGATAATGAAGAAGGGAAGATAGTAGCTGAGGCCATTATGCAGGAGCGTTCAACCAAGGGCATGAAATGGCACGATTTTGCCATTCTGTATCGCACCAATGCCCAGTCTCGCTCCATGGAAGAAGCATTGCGTAAACTGAATATACCTTATAAGATATACGGCGGGCAATCCTTCTATCAGCGTAAGGAAATCAAGGACCTGATCGCTTATTTCAGGTTAACCATAAACCCTGCTGATGAGGAAGCTCTAAAACGTGTGATCAACTATCCTCGTCGAGGGATTGGTGATACGACAGTCGACAGGATCATTCTGGCGGCTGACCAAAATATGGTAACTGTTTGGGAAGTGGTGATCAATCCATCAAAATATTTAGATGGACGCAGCTCAGGAGCCGTAGGTGTTTTTGCGACAATGATCCAGAGCTTCCAGGTGATCACCCGGACGCAATCGGCTTATGATGCTGCCTTACACATCGCACAGCACTCAGGCATCTTAAAGGACTTGTACGAGGATAAATCCGTTGAGGGACTGAACCGTTACGAAAACATCCAGGAATTGCTGAACGGTATCAAAGAATTCTCAGAGCGTGAAGATATTGAGGAAAAAGGTCTTGAGGTGTTTATGCAGGACGTCGCCCTCTTAACTGGTGATGACAAAAACGATAATAAAGATGCCGACACAGTATCTTTAATGACCATACACTCAGCCAAAGGGCTCGAGTTTCCACAGGTATTTGTGGTGGGGTTAGAAGAGAACCTTTTCCCTTCGCAAATGTCGCTAAACTCGCGCAGCGATTTAGAGGAAGAACGCCGTTTGTTTTATGTAGCCGTTACCCGCGCTGAACGCAGGCTTCACATTAGCTATGCTACTTCGCGCTTTAAATTCGGCACGTTGATCAGTTGCGAGCCGAGTCGTTTCCTGGACGAGATCGATGCGCGTTACCTTGAGCTTGATTTTACTGCCAAACCTGCCCCATCAGCCAATAGTTCATTCTTTGACGATGAACGCAATTCGTGGAACAAGCGCAGTGGGGATGTATTTTCGAAACCCAAACCTGCAGCAGCACCGGTTAAAACTACATCCATCCTCGCCAAGGCTCACGTACCTACACCTGGCTTCGCGCCATCTGATACCAGCAACCTGCAGGTGGGCATGGAAGTGGAGCATGAACGCTTTGGTTTTGGAAAAGTTATTAACCTTGAAGGTAATAAACCCGACATAAAAGCGACTATCTTTTTCAAGGAAATTGGGCAAAAACAACTCTTGCTTAAATTCGCTAAATTGCGTATATTATAAATTATTAACTAATCGTTTATTGTCTTTTCTAATAACTAATCTACCCCGATTAGTATTTCCAATTACATTAAATCATTGAGAATTGGTTAAAATTTCATGACAAATATTTCCTGTTTGTAGAAAGATTTCCCCAATACTACCCGAAACAAAATTGCTTATAATGCAACAAACCTCTAATTCAGCGCAAATTAGCATATGGCACACAGTTTGGTTTGAGTTTAGTACCCTTAAACAATTTTAACTTATTGAATTATGAGCGATCCAAACAAAAGAACCGCAAACAAGTCAATCGGAAAAAGCATCAGAATTTTACGTCACCAGCATGGCTGGAGCCAGGAAGATATAGCTAACCGTTTAGGTATCTCTATCCCTGCATTTTCGAAAATCGAAACTGGTGTAACCGACGTTAACTTATCACGTCTTGAACAAATCGCAAACATCTATGAAGTTAGCGTGGTTCAATTGTTAACTGTAGACAACGAACAAGCTGAAGTAGCTCCATCACACTTAAACCTTATCCAAAAGAAATTAAGTGATCGCGAAAACGAAATTGCTGCGCTGCAACGCAAAGTAATTGAGTTGTATGAAGAGCTTCGCAACAAAGGTTCGATGGCCAGTTAATCAATTTGTGTGCTAAAAACTACATTTTAAGCTCATTTTATCATTTATTATACAATAATTGATAAGGGCTTATTTGCATTTATTAAACACAGAGAAATAATATTAATTATAAAAAGATAAAGATTTCTCATAAATAAATTAAGGCCAATTTTATCGAATAAACTGTACTATTTTCATTTTTTGGAGTAACAATTGTAGCATCTACAGATATTAAATCGAATTTGTGATGCTCAATTATCTGATTTCAATACCGAAAAATGGTGTCTCTAAAAAGGAAACCATCCACGATCCTGAAACCAAATTAAAGATCAAAGTATTCGATCTTTTAAAGTCGAAGCTTAGTCCCAAGCAAGGCGAAGTAAGATACTTCGTCACGGCCGGAGACGAAACGCTTGCCTTCGAAACAGAGGGTTACAATAACCGGCACCGTACCCTGCTTATTCTGCAAATGATATCCTGGTATTGCACTTACCTCGGGTTACTTGAAGCACGGATACATGCCAACTGGCCGTGATTTGGAGTCAATAGTCAATAGTCAATAGTCAATAGTCAATAGGTGAATTGATTTATTGTTGGATTGTTTTATTGTTTGTATCTTGATTAGCTAATTCCTTCCGACTTCCGACTTCCGACTTCCGACTTCCGACTTCCGACTTCCGACTTCCGACTTCCGACTTCCGACTTCCGACTTCCGACTTAAAAACTGGTTCTCTTCGGATCATGCAGAATATCAGTCATGTCGATGATCTTTTCGTCGATATCTGACACGCACTTGTTCATCATGTTGATACATTCCTGTTGGTCAACAAGCCCCTCTTTTTCAAGGTTCATCAAACCTTTAAGGGTAGCAATCGGACCGCGAATCTGGTGCGATAGGTATGAGGAGTATTCAGAAAGTTTTTTGTTTTTGATCTGCAGGTCGCGCGTACGCTCATCAATTATTTCTTCCAGGTGATGATTAATCCGGTCAAGGTTATCTTTTTGTCTTGAAACTTCGCTGTTCAGCTCGGTCAGCCTTATGTTGGTCTTCGCTTTGCGTTTTACGTTACCTACCAGCAATGCTACTACTATGAGCAATAAACCCGATGCTGAAACTGCCCACCAGAATTTTACCCGGTCACTTTTCTGCCGCTCAATGATCAATTCATTTTCTCTTTGCTTTTCCTGCTGATCATGCTGCTTTTTCATCAGCCCCAAATCCGACGATAACATATTACTTTGCAATGTACTGTCTCTGACATAGATAGTATGTAAATATGACAATGCTTGTTCATAGTTCTTTTTATGAAAAGCAAGCTGGTACGAGTTATAAGTAAAATCCGCAGCGAGATCTTCGTCTTTCGTAGCCTCAGCGTAGCCTACACCTTCTTCCAGAAATTTAGCAGCATTATCATACTTTTTATTCTCAAGATATAAAGATGACAGCGTAAGGTCTATCTTACCGATTAAAGTATTAAGGTCTTTGTTCTTGGCTTGCTTATTTGCCTCCAGTAAAATTTGCTCTGCTTTATCATACTGTTTTAGTTTGTAATACATTACACCTATATTCTGTAATATGATAATAGGATTTACCGGGTCATTAATTTTCACAAAAAGGTCCCGGCTTTTATTGTAGTAATCTAATGAAGAGTTAAAGTTCTTTTTACGCTGATAAACATTGCCAATATTAAGGTACCCATTGGCTATTGCTTTATTATCGCCCAATTGCTGGGCTATCGAAAGGCCTTTCTGCAGGTAAAATAAAGATTCGTCGTAGTCCAGTTCAAGGTAAAGGTTGCCTATATTATTATATACCTTCCCCTGTCCCGCCAGATTTTTTGCCCGTTTGAAATATGAAAGTGCGTTTAAATAATCAGCTATAGCCATTGCGCTATTGCGGCTATACGCTTCACCAAGACCCATTACCCTATATGCTTCAGCTATCCCGTTAATATAATTGAGCTTTAATGCCAATTCGAGAGCCTGCTGTCCTTTTGCAAGTGTTTGCTCATGGTCGGTCAAACGAATTTTGAATGCTTGCTTATTTAAAAGATTAACCTGGGTCGTATCCTGGTTCTCACCAATCGATACGTCAGCATAAGCTTCGATGCAAGATGCAAATAGAAATAATATAAATAATAAATAAGCTTTTTTCATTAATGCTGAACAGTCCTGGAGGCTGCGCTAAGACCCTATTACGGGAAAGTTGTTAAAAAGATGCGTTAAATATTTTTTTACTAAAATTTTTAATTCTAAAAAACATCTTTATATTTGTAAAGCAACTTTAGTTGACAACTGTAAATAGCTAATAATTAGCTTTTTATAACTTGATTTTTTATACAATTTTTGAGTCATTTTTTAAGAAATTTTATCAATTTTTCATAAAAACGCTCCGAAAAATATAAAAAATGCAAAAAAGTGATAAAAAACAGGTTTTTAGTTACTTACAGGGGTTATATAATTAAGAAAACAGAAATGTCTTTTTAAGCAAATCTGAAGGGGCACATACCTAGATGAAAGACGCCTTACTCTTCCGGTTTTGTCGGAGAATAAGGCTTTTTGCATCTAAGAGAAATTTTTAAAATGCATTTATTAACCACCAAATTCTATAACCATTATTAATTAACATTCACATGAAAAAAGTTATCCTAGGTGCTTTTCTTGTTGCGAGTATCGCTACATTGTCTTCATTCACTACTAAAGACACTGTAAAAAACGGTGCTGTTGCAGACAGAACTCAATTAAGTACTGGCGATGACAGAACTCAATTGAGTACTGGCGATGACAGAACTCAATTAGGTACTGGCGACGACAGAACCCAACTGGGTACTGGCGATGCAAGAAAAATGGAGCAGCACGTAAGTGACAGAACTCAATTAGGTACTGCTGACTAATTAGATTGGTCAGTCATGGCGATCAGTCTAAAAACTGATCGTGGGGAAAGTATAATGTACCAGGTATCGGTACTTATACGCCGTTAACCCGGATAAAGATAATGACCGGCTTAAAGTCCTTAAAAAAGGGCTTTAGGCCTTTCCATTGATCTTTTTTATCCGAAGGATATTATTTTTGCTTATTAAATACTCAATAATATCTCCTGCCGTCGCGAAAAACAGCCTTTTTATTACCCTTCTTTTAACAGGTTATTAACCTGTCTGTTATTCTTTTTGTGTAATTTTTCCCGTAAGTAACTGCTCTATCGGCATAAAAACTATATTTGCTCCAAATTCATTGCTATGCAAAATATTAAGCAATATGTGGAGCAGAATAAACAGCGTTTTTTAGACGAACTGTTTGAATTATTGCGCTTTCCATCGGTTAGTGCCGATCCGAAATATAAACCTGAAGTATTGAAAACGGCAGATCACGTAGCCCAAAAACTCCGTGACGCCGGTGCCGATAATGTAGAAGTATGCCAAACAGCCGGTTACCCGATTGTATATGGCGAAAAGCTCGTTGATCCGTCAAAACCTACGGTATTGGTTTATGGTCATTACGATGTTCAGCCTGCCGATCCTCTGGAACTTTGGAAGACTCCTCCTTTTGAACCCACTGTTCGCGATGGCAAAATATATGCCCGTGGCGCCTGCGATGACAAAGGCCAGTTTTATATGCATGTAAAAGCTTTTGAACTCATGATGCAAAACGGCGGCTTGCCCTGCAACATCAAATTTATGATTGAGGGCGAGGAAGAAGTAGGCTCATCCAACCTTGGTATATTTGTTAAAGCCAATAAAGAAAGACTTAAAGCTGACGTGGTGCTCATATCTGATACCTCGATGATCAGCATGGAACATCCGTCGCTGGAGACTGGCTTAAGAGGCTTATCCTACCTTGAAGTTGAAGTTACCGGTCCTAACCGCGATTTACATTCAGGCGTATATGGTGGAGCGGTGGCAAATCCTGCTACCATCCTGGCAAAAATGATTGCTTCCCTGCATGATGACAATAATCACATTACCATTCCTGGTTTTTATGATGACGTGATCGATCTGACATCGGAAGAGCGTAAAGCATTGAACTCTGCACCTTATGATGAAGATGAATATAAAAAAGACTTAGGTGTAGATGAGCTCTGGGGCGAAAAAGGCTACTCAACCTTTGAACGCACCGGCACACGTCCTACTCTAGAGGTAAATGGTATCTGGGGTGGTTATATTGGCGAAGGAGCAAAAACGGTATTACCATCAAAAGCAAGTGCTAAAATATCGATGCGCCTGGTTCCAAATCAGACATCGGATAAAATCACTCAATTATTTACCGATCATTTCAAAAAGATCGCTCCGCCATATGTAAAAGTAAAAGTAACACCCCATCATGGCGGCGAACCGGTGGTTACTCCTACTGATAGCGTTGCTTACAAGGCTGCTCAGAAGGCAATAGCTGAATCCTTTGGTAAAGACCCGATCCCAACACGTGGCGGTGGCAGTATTCCTATCGTGGCTTTATTTGAGGCTGAACTGGGTATCAAGACGGTACTGATGGGTTTTGGTTTGGACAGCGATGCCCTGCATTCTCCAAACGAGAAATACGATATTTATAATTACTATAAGGGAATTGAAACTATTCCCCTGTTTCACAAGTACTTTGCTGAATTGAGCCAAAAAAGTTGATTTTTTTAAAACAGGCATGGCCATTAAATTATTATAAGAATAAATTAACTTAAAATTTAATATCATGCCTACTAAAGAAAAATCATCATCGAAATCTGCGGCATCAAGAGAGATGCGCAGCGGTAAATCTTCAGAAGAAAGAAGCAACGCGGCAAAAGAGTTGGCCCACGGCAACAAAGGGAAAAGCCACGGTAACAACACCAACAAAAGCCACTAACAACATAAAGGCCGGTACTAGATACCGGCCTTTATGTTAAATGGTAAAATGTTCGCAGGATGAAAGAAAGGCCTCATCCGCATCAGCGCCAATGCCCGGCGCATCATCGATATTCAGAAAATAGCCATCATACTTTACGCCACCGACGCATGGATCGACCAAATGCCCCAGCATGCAGGTGTCCATATCATAGAATTTGATATTCGGGCTGGCATATACAAAGTGCAACTTTGCACTCAGTGCAATTCGGCTCTCCAGCATCCCTCCCATCATACATGGAATACCTTTTTCAGTTGCAAGGTCATGTATCTTTTTAGCTTCATTAATTCCTCCTGATTTAGAAAATTTGATATTGATATAGCTGCAGGAATCACTTTCTATCTGCTTCCGGGCGTCATGGTGATTATAAACGCTTTCATCGGCCATTATTTTAACTGGTGACAGTTTTTTCAATTCAGGCAAACGGTCATCATACCAGGTACGCATCGGCTGTTCGCAAAACTCGATGTCGTATTTACTAATGCTTTGCAAAGCATAAACTGCATCATCAAAGCCCCAGCCCTGGTTAGCATCTACCCTGATCTTCATTTCACTCCCTACCGCCTCACGAATCTGCTTGATTCTCTCCACATCACTTTTAGCATCTTTCCCGAGTTTAACTTTCAATATCGTCGCTCCGGATTGTTTAAACTCAATTGCTTTTTGTGCCATCTCCGCAGGCTCAGCTATTCCAATAGTGATATCGCTTTCAATTTTGCGTTTAGCTCCTCCTAAAAACTTGTATAATGGCAAACCTGCATTTTTTGCAGCGATATCATACAAGGCAATATCAAATGCACTTTTTATGGTGCTATTGCCTGCTGTAAAGTCGTGCAGTTGCTGCAAACATGCTGGAATATCTAAAGCATTCTTACCTTTCCATAGCCGGGCAAATTCCTTGGCCATTACCAGACAAGTGTCCTGCGTTTCGCCAACGATCATCGGGAAGGCTGAACATTCGCCTACACCATAAAAACCCGCATCGGTGTGCACGCGGATAAACACATTCTGGGCATGGGTCATGGTGCCGGTGGCAATGGTAAAAGGCACCATCGGTATACTAAACCTGTAAATATCGGTATGGGTTATTTTGATCGCTTTCAATATTGTAGAATAAGCTGTACCGCAATATTAATGACTAATGCCCAATCATAGATGGCCAACCCGCAAATAATTTGGTTTCAATTTTCACTTGTAGCTTTAACCCCATATCGTATTGCTGCTTCAAGTACATCAATATTTATATCCTTTAGATTTTTGAACTTAATGCAATACCCGGTCACGCTAGCCTTGCCCAGCTCTTTTCCGTAGGTTTGGGCTAAATAGGTCTTATCCTTGATGCCGAGGACATAGACCGAGATTCCGGTTGTGTTTGCACTCAAACCGATTTGAAAAAACTCCCTGGTTGTTCCGTCAGCATATTTTATGGTGTAAGATCCATAACCTATGTTGGGGTTACTAACAGTTTTGCCCTCGCCGTTTTTACCATCCCCGAACCATAATTTACAACCCGGTAATGTTTTAAGTATGTGCTCATGCAAAGTTTGCATATCACTACGTTTCGGTTCAGGTTGACTGGCAATATAGTTTTTGATTTGTTCTTGTACGTCCATATTATGGGTTGTTTGCTTTGCCTTTTAAATTTCGCTTTATTTTTAGTCATACGCTAATTTCAAACTGAAACATTCCCAATAATTTGTACTTTATGCGAATTGCGTTATCTTTGTTCTACTTCCACAAAAATTTCAACTTTAGCCGCCCGGGCTGTTTATCTTCAAGGGACCTGCGCTAATTTTATTTTAATTGCTAATTTTTATTAAACTCATTTTATATGGCTATTCAAGAAACGCCGCAATTTGACTATAACTCTACCAGGAGTAAACTGATATTATCCGAGTATGGCCGCAATGTGCAAAACATGGTGAAGTACATTGTCGCTCTGCCAACCAAAGAAGAACGTAACCGTTACGCCCAGGTAGTAATCGACCTGATGGGATTTCTGAATCCTCACCTGCGCGATGTTGCCGACTTTAAACACAAGCTTTGGGACCATCTGCACATCATCTCCGACTTCAAGATCGATGTGGATTCCCCTTATCCTAAGCCAGCCCCAGATGCAATTCATTTTAAGCCGGAGCCATTGAAATATCCGCATCAACGCATCAGGTCTAAGCACTATGGCAAAACCATCGAGCTGATGATCGAAAAGGCTAAGTCTATTGAAGAGCCTGAACGCAGGCAACACATGGTGCAGGCCATTGCCAACTTTATGAAGATGGCCTATGTGCAATGGAACAAGGATTCGGTTGCTGATGAGATCATCCTTGCTGATTTAAGAGCTATGTCTGGCGGTGAACTGAAACTGGAAGAGAATGTAAACCTGGCTAAGGTCGAATTCCGCACGAATACCAACCAGAATACTAGTCGTGGACGTTCTAACAACAATAATCAGAACAAAAACCGCAACAACAATCAGCGTAATAATAACCAAAACAACCGCAACCGTAACAACGGCGGCGGTGGCCGGAAATACTAAGCAGCAAATGGCTTATTGTTGATAGTTCATAGCTGAGGATGCGTTATTTTTTTATAATATTTGCAAAGCAACAACAGCTAATTGCTGTTTGAGTAGTGTGGCTATGAACTACGAACCACCAACTATAAACTAACTATGAATAACGCATTTGAAATAATTGGCGGCAAGCCATTAAAGGGCGAAATTATACCTCAGGGGGCCAAAAACGAGGCGCTTCAGATACTTTCGGCGGTCCTGTTGACCAGTGAAAAGATAACGATCAGCAACATTCCGGATATAAAGGATGTGAACAAGCTGATCGAGTTACTGGGCGACATGGGCGTTATGGTAAACCGACTCGGGCCTGATACTTATTCTTTTGAGGCAAAAAATATAGATCTTAACTTTTTTGAGTCAGACGCTTTTAAAACCAAAGGCGGTGGTCTGCGTGGTTCGATCATGATCGTAGGTCCGCTGCTGGCGCGTTTTGGCAAAGCGTCAATCCCAAAACCAGGTGGAGATAAGATTGGTCGTCGTAGACTGGACACACACTTTTTAGGTTTTGAAAAGTTAGGCGCTAAATTCAATTACAATCCTGATACCGGCTTTTTCAATGTAGACGCCTCTGACCTGAAAGGCACTTATATTCTACTGGATGAAGCTTCCGTAACCGGTACAGCTAACATCGTGATGGCTGCTGTTCTTGCTAAAGGAACTACCACGATTTACAATGCAGCCTGTGAGCCCTATTTGCAGCAACTATGCAAAATGCTTAACCGCATGGGCGCAAAGATCAGTGGTATTGGCTCCAATCTGCTCACCATCGAAGGTGTGACCGAATTGCACGGCACTGAGCACCGTATGCTGCCCGATATGATTGAGATTGGTTCTTTCATCGGTTTGGCTGCTATGACAGGTTCTGAGATCACCATAAAAGATGTGCATTATGATGAGTTGGGCATTATTCCCGATACGTTCAAACGTTTAGGAATTCAAATGGAGCGCCGCGGCGATGACATTTATATTCCGGCTCAAAAGCATTATGAGATAGAGACTTTTATAGACGGTTCCATCATGACTATTGCTGATGCACCATGGCCGGGTTTCACTCCAGATCTGCTGAGCATTGTACTAGTAGTTGCCATACAAGCCAAAGGCTCTGTATTGATCCATCAAAAGATGTTCGAAAGCCGCTTATTCTTTGTGGATAAGCTATTAGATATGGGCGCGCAAATTATCCTTTGCGACCCGCACCGGGCTACTGTGATCGGCTTGGATAACCAGGTAAAACTGAGAGGCATTTCCATGACCTCACCTGATATACGCGCAGGAGTTGCTCTGTTGATCGCTGCTCTTTCAGCACAAGGCAAATCAACCATTTACAATATCGAACAGATAGAGCGCGGGTATCAGCATATTGATGATCGCTTAAGGGCGCTTGGTGCAGATATAAAGAGGATCTGAGCTGAGGTAAAAGGATAAAGGTTAAAGGCAAAAGGTTGGTTTAATAAGCTAACCTTTTGTTTTATAAGTCCTTTCAAAACCTTTAGCCTTTCCCCTTTTACCTTTAAGCTAAAAAATTTATCTTTATCAAAACCATTTACTCTTGCACAGCTATAAAAATAACAGGTCTAAGTACTCTTACTTCCTACTGATTTTTGTTGCTATTAAGGTTGGATTGAACCTGCTGGCTATCTCCCGTTTTGGCTTTCAACGGGATGAGCTATTGCACCTGACTTTAGGCGATCACCTGGATTGGGGGTTTAAAGAAGTACCTCCATTTATAGCAGTACTTGCTAAAATCACCACAACTGTATTTGGTGATTCTGTTTTTGCTGCAAGGATATTCAGCACCATATTCAGCGGATTGATCATCTGGTTTACCGGGCAGATCGTGATTGAGTTGGGCGGTAAGAAGTTTGCCATCACGCTCGCCTGCCTGGCATTGATATTTTCTCCTGCATTTGCAGCGAGTGGCTACCTGTTTCAACCGGTAGTGTTTGACCAACTATGGTGGGTGCTGGCAGTATACCTGCTAATCCGGTATATGAATACATCATTGCCTGTTTACATGTACCTGTTAGGTGTTATAATAGGCGTTGGTTTATTGACGAAGTACACAATGGCTTTTTTCGCCATAGCACTGATAGTCGGACTATTATTTACTAAACAGCGAAAGGTATTGTGGAATAAGCATGTGTTATTTTCGGCAGTTATTGCTTTACTCATATTCCTGCCCAATATCATCTGGCAGATGACCCATCATTTGCCTGTGGTTACCCATATGAAAACCCTGCGTTCCGAACAGTTGGATTATATCAAACCAACTGATTTTATTAAGCAGGAGTTACTGGTTAACGGCATCGCATTGTTTATTTGGTTGTTAGGACTTGGTTTTCTATTTATATCCTCAAAATTACGCAGGTTTCAGTTTTTGGCTTTTGCTTTTGTATTGGTCTTCATTTTTCTGTTATGGATGAAAGGCAAAGAATACTATCTTTTTGGAGCTTATCCAATGTTGTTTGCCGCCGGTGCCTATGGCTTTGAACGCTGGACCAAGGCACGGGCTTATGCCCTGCGAACCGTTATGGTTCTGTTTTTCACTTTGCCCAATTTATTACTTTTCCCGCTGGTATTACCGATACTTCCGCTGGAACAAACAATGGCTGCGTATAAGTTTCTGCACATTATGCCTAAATGGGAAGATCAGAAAGAACATTATTTAAGCCAGGATTATGCCGACATGCTTGGATGGGACGAGATTACTGACAAGGTTGCAAAAGCCTATAACAGTCTTACACCCGAGCAGAAAAAACACACCCAGATCTATGCAGATAACTATGGCGAAGCCGGGGCAATACATCACTTAGGTAAAAAATATAACCTACCCGATGTTGCCAGCCTCAACAGTAGCTTTACCCTTTGGGCTCCGGATAGTTTAAACGCCCGCTATATTATTTATGTGGATGACAGTGGCGGTAAAAATATTCAAAAGTTTAAACCTTTTATGGACAGCTACACCAAAATTGGCGAAGTAGAATTCCCATATGCCCGTGAAAAAGGAACCGGAATATATTTGCTCGTGAATCCTAAGCCGGAAGTGAACGAGGTTTATATGAAGGAACTGGCACAGAAAAGATTGGAATAATGCTTTGATGTGCAAATGTGAGGATATGCAGATGTGCAGATTAAATAACTATTTTTGATACAATCGACCTATGCGCGGACTAAAGACCATCATTTTCCTCTTCATCTCTAATACTTTTATGACTTTTGCCTGGTACGGGCACCTGAAATTTAAAGAATACTCCTGGGGTAAAAACCTGGGGCTGGTTTCCATTATCCTAATCAGCTGGGGGCTGGCTTTTTTTGAGTATGTATTCCAGGTACCGGCCAACCGGGCTGGCTCGCGGGAGACAGGCGGACCATTCAGCCTGGTTCAGCTTAAAACCATACAGGAAGCTGTTACATTAACTGTTTTTATGATATTTACGCTGATCTTCTTTAAAACAGAAAAATTAGCATGGAATCATTTATTAGGCTTCTGCCTGATCGTGTTGGCGGTGTTTGTGATATTTAAGAAATGGTAGTAAACAATAAAAATATGTGTCATTTCGAGGCGCAAGGCGGACTGTGCGGCCACGCAACGAAGCAATCGCATGCTATACAGAGCGAAGATGCATAGTCCGCGATTGCTTCACTCACATCAAACGCACATACCTTTCGGCTCGTTCGCAATGACATGTGGGAGAGGCTTATGCCGAAATCGCATTAATAATATCGTACTGTGTAATGATCTCTATATTACCCTGATCCTCCACCAAAACGGCTATATTGTCTTTGTGGATCATAGCTGAAATACGATCGATCGAAGTATTTAAGTCAACAAATGGAAATGGTGCCGTGGTGATGGTCTGTACAGGATACGATTTCAGCGCAGGGTTTTCGAGCAATGCATCCAGTATGTCGCTTTCGGTTATTTTGCCAATCACCATGCCTTTTTGTGTAACAGGTATTTGTGAAATATTGAGCGATTTAATTACATTGATGGCCTCTAGTATACTCTTTTCGCAATCAATAGTAATGATCTCCTGTCTTTCTTTCTTTTTAATGATGTCCTTTGCTGTGAGTTTTTCATCTTTTAAAAATCCGCGTTCGCGCAGCCAGTCTTCGTTGTACATTTTGGCCATGTAGCGTGAGCCGTGGTCAGGGAATATGATCACAACCACGTCGCCTTCTTTAAACATATGTTTTACTTGTAGCACGCCTGCTACAGCCGAACCGGTAGAGTTACCAGCGAAGATGCCTTCTTTTAGTGCTACTTCGCGGGTCATCAGAGCCGCATCTTTATCGGTTACTTTTTCGAAATGGTCGATCAGGCTGAAATCAACGTTCTTTGGCAGGAAGTCCTCGCCTATACCTTCGGTGATATATGGGTAGATCTCATCTTTGTCAAAAATCCCGGTTTCCTTGTATTTTTTGAATACTGAACCGTAGGTATCAATCCCTATAACTTTTATGTTCGGGTTCTTTTCTTTCAGGTATTTAGCTATACCTGAGATAGTTCCTCCAGTCCCCACTCCTGCTACTAAGTGCGTAATTTTTCCTTCAGTCTGATCCCAAATTTCCGGGGCGGTCTGCTCATAATGCGCTTGTGAGTTGGACAAGTTATCATACTGATTGGGCTTCCATGAATTAGGCACTTCACGCTCTAAACGAGATGAAACAGAGTAGTATGAACGTGGATCTTCCGGATCAACATTGGTTGGGCACACGATTACTTCTGCACCAAAAGCGCGTAGTGCGTCAAACTTTTCCTTTGATTGCTTATCTGTACTAGTAAAAATACATTTATACCCTTTGATTACTGCTGCAATAGCCAGGCCCATTCCGGTATTGCCGGATGTCCCTTCGATGATCGTTCCGCCTGGTTTAAGTAAGCCATTCCTTTCGGCATCCTCAATCATTTTCAGTGCCATGCGGTCCTTGATCGAGTTACCGGGGTTGAAGGTTTCCAGTTTGGCCAGGACAGTCGCTGGAATATCCTTTGTAATTGTATTTAACCTGACCATAGGTGTATTACCGATGGTTTCCAATATATTGTTGTGCCACATAATTCAAAGTTAGTTGATTAAGTTGATTGGGTTAAGTGGTTGATTAAGTTTTTAATTAGCCACTTAATCAAATCAATCAACTGATATTAAAACTTCAAATGCTTTACTGTTAATCCATTGTTGATCAACTGCTTTAATGACTCAATACCGATATGCAGGTGCGTTTCCACATATTGCTCAGTAACTGACGAGTCGCTTTCTGCGGTCTTTACACCTTCCGGGATCATCGGCTGATCGGATACCAGTAACAAAGCTCCGGTTGGTATTTTATTAGCGAAACCAGTGGTAAATATGGTGGCCGTTTCCATATCAACTGCCATAGCCCGTAAGGTTTTCAGATACTTCTTAAATTCCTTATCATGCTCCCAAACGCGGCGGTTAGTGGTGTAGCAGGTTCCTGTCCAATAATCGCGGCCAAAGTCGCGTATGGTGGTTGAAATCGCTTTTTGTAGGGCGAATGATGGAAGTGCCGGTACTTCAGGCGGCAGGTAATCGTTTGATGTTCCTTCGCCTCTTATTGCGGCAATTGGAAGGATCAGATCGCCTACGTTATTCTTTTTCTTTAAGCCACCGCATTTTCCCAGGAATATCACGGCTTTGGGCTTGATCGCCGTAAGCAGGTCCATAATAGTAGCGGCGACTGAACTGCCCATTCCGAAATTAATAATAGTAATGCCGTTTGCTGATACGCTTTGCATCGGCTTATCCAGACCGACGATCGGTGCATTTTCGTTCCATTCAGAAAACAACTGCAGGTATTTAGAGAAATTGGTCAGAATGATGTATCCGCCAAAATCTGCTAGCGGGCGACCGGTATACCTCGGCAACCAGTTCACCACAATGGCTTCCTTTGTTTTAAGACCCGGTTTTATAGGAGTTTGTATTTTGCTTATTTCTTTGGGATCAAGCTCGTCTTTCTTTATTTCTTTTTCTTCGTTCATAGGGATAATCGTCTTTAGGTTTGTCATGCTGAGGAACGAAGCATCTTCTGCGACTTGCTTCTTGATTATGTATTTCGAAGAAGATCCTTCGCTGTCGCTCAGGATGACAATTTATGAATTGTAGAATTGTTATCATACAACAAACCCCGGCGTTTCACCAGGGTTCGTGTTTTGATATGACAAATATAAGTTTTTAAACTTATCGTGCTGTTAAGCTACTTTTAATTTTTTGAGATCAGATTTTTCGAATTTTTCATGCGCATAATCCAACGTAACATTTAAACGTTTAACATCCTTCTTGGAAGGGAATTCAAACATGGCATCAATCATGATCGCTTCGCAGATAGAACGCAGACCACGGGCACCCAATTTAAACTCCATTGCCTTATCGACAATAAAATCAAGCACTTCCTCATCAAACTCCAACTTAACACCTTCATACTCGAACAGTTTTTTATACTGTTTCAGCAGAGAGTTTTTAGGCTCGGTAAGGATATTGTGTAAGGCATCCCTGTCTAATGGATTCAGGTATGTCAGCACCGGCAAACGACCTATTAACTCTGGTATCAATCCGAAAGACTTCAGGTCAGCCGGAGTGATATACTTATACAAGTTTTTCAAGTCTATCTCACCTTCGTGATGAGCCAGTTTATAACCAACAGTTTGTGTACGCAGCCTGTTAGCTATTTTCTTTTCAATACCATCAAAAGCGCCGCCACAAATAAACAAGATATTATTAGTGTTCACGGTTATCATCTTTTGATCAGGATGCTTACGGCCACCTTGAGGTGGTACGTTCACCATAGTACCTTCCAGAATTTTTAACAGTGCCTGTTGCACACCTTCGCCGGATACATCGCGGGTTATAGATGCATTATCGCTTTTTCGCGCAATTTTATCAACCTCATCAATGTAAACGATACCTTTTTCGGCAGCGGTTACATCGTAATCAGCGGCTTGAAGCAAACGCGTTAGAATACTCTCCACGTCCTCTCCTACATAGCCTGCTTCCGTTAATACAGTTGCATCGCAAATACAGAAAGGAACGTTTAATATTTTGGCCAGCGTTTTCGCGAGTAAGGTTTTACCCGTACCGGTTTCGCCCACCATGATGATGTTCGATTTCTCGATCTCTACCTCATCCTTTTCTATGCGTTGATTTAATCGCTTGTAGTGATTGTAAACAGCTACTGAAAGTATCTTTTTAGCATCATCCTGACCGATCACGTATTGATCGAGGTGAACTTTGATCTCAGATGGCTTTAATAATGCAGGCAAAGACGGCGATGTTTTAACCTTGCGCACTTTCAATTCTTCAGCCAATATTTCATTGGCCTGGTTCACACATTTATCGCAAATGTGTGCATCCAGCCCGGCTATAAGCATGAGCGAATCCTGCTTACCGGCACCACAAAACGAACATCTAATCTCTTTGCTGTTCTTATTCATTATTAGTCTAGCTAACCAAATTTAGCAAATTAATGCAATAAATGCAACGCTTTTGGTTATTCGTTTATTATTTAATACGTTATAATCAGGCAGTTGTTTATTATTTCTTGCCCTTTGTACCACGTAATATCTCGTCAACCATACCAAATTCTACTGCTTCTTCAGCAATCATCCAGTGGTCGCGGTCTGATGCGTCCCAAACTTTTTGGAATGGCGCACCGCTGTGATCAGCTATGATCTGGTACAATTCTTTTTTCAATTTAGTGATCTCGTGGTAGCTAATTTCGATATCCGATTGTTGGCCTTGTGCGCCACCTGATGGCTGGTGGATCATCACCCTTGAGTGTGGTAAAGCAGCTCTTTTACCTTGTGTACCTGCGCACAATAATACAGCAGCCATTGAAGCAGCCATACCTGTACAGATTGTAGCGACGTCATTAGAAATAAACTGCATGGTATCATAAATGCCTAAACCAGCATATACTGAACCACCTGGCGAGTTGATATAAATCTGGATATCGCGTTTGCTATCTGCTGACTGCAAAAACAGCAATTGTGCCTGTATTATGTTGGCAATGCTATCATAAATAGCATCTCCCAGGAAAATGATACGGTCCATCATCAAACGCGAGAACACGTCCATTTGGGCCACATTCAATTGACGTTCCTCTATAATATAAGGCGTCATACCAGAAGGGACAGTTGTCATGCCTGTTGGCATTGCGTTTCTGTCGACACTGGCAATAAATTTATCTACATATAAACTATTGATACGATGATGTTTTACAGCGTATTTTCTGAATTCATTCTTATCGATATTGCTACTCATGATTTTGTTTCCTTGTTTTTATTTGCGTTAAATATAGTTTTTAGTTGAATATAAATATTGATATAAAGTTTGGTAAAAGTAAAAATAAGATGACTATAAAAAACGAAAGCAACCCATTAAGAGCTGCTTTGGTTTTAGTACGATATGTTGTTTAGACTTTATTCTACAGAGCTAAAGTCTTTTGCGTCAACTTCTTTTTTATCAAGGGTAACTACACTTTTCATGTAATCTAATGCTTTCACGGCTTTTACTTCTTCGAAAATCTTGTTGGCCTCATCCCTGTTCTGTAAATACTGAACGGTATATTGGCCTAACTGCTCTTCGCTTAAAGCCTGCGGGCTGTACATTCTGAACTGAGCATCTAAACGTTGCTTAGCTAATGCGAACACTTCTTCGTATTTGATCTCGATCTTGTTATCCTTAATTATCTTGTTTTCCAACAAGGTCCATTTCAGATTTTTAGCGAAATCTTCGTAACCGCCTGTTAATTCTTCTTCAGTCAGTTTTTCGTTAGTAGCTTTTAACCAGCGTTTCAGAAATTCATCAGGCAGTTGGAAAGTTGCTTTATCGATAGCCAGTTTATACAGATCGTTTTGCAATTTGCGCTCAGCATCCTGTGCAAACATGGTTTCAACTTCTTCAGTAATTTTTGTTCTGAATTCTTCTTCAGTAGTTACTGTACCTTCACCAAATAATTTATCAAAGAACTCCTGGTTCAGATCGCTTTCCTCTAAACGGTTAACATTCTTAACAGTTAGGCGGAAATTTGACTTTAACTCTGCAGCTGTTTCATCGTCTACCTTTAAGATAGCGGCAATGCGGGTTGCATCATTGTTATAAGCTTTCTGGATATCCAGTGTTACTTCATCTCCTTTTTTTAGACCGATCAGTGATTTTTTAACTTTTTCGTCCTGTACCTGGTCTAAACGAACTGATGTAGTATTGCTAACACCTCCATCAAAAACAGAACCATCCGGAGAAAGCTGCACCAATTCGGCATAAAGCACATCACCATCTGCCGATACGTCAGGGTTTGTCATTTTGCCATAGCTTTTGCGGATATTTTTGATGCGTGCCTCCAAAGTTTCTTTATCAGCTTTGATTACGTATTGGGTCACTTTATCTTTTGATGAAAAATCAACCTCAAATGCTGGTGCTAAACCTACTTCGTAGTTGAATTCAAAATCGTCAGCAAAATCCCAGTTGTATTGTTTGCTGTCATCCATTTTTGGTAGTGGCTGACCTAATACTTCCAGTTGCTGTTCGTTGATATAATTATTCAGGGTATCAGAGAGCAGGTTATTTACTTCGTCAACCAAAATGCTTTTACCATACATTTTTTTGATATGCGCCGCCGGCACCATACCCGGACGGAATCCTGGGATTTTTGCTTTTTTCGCATGATCTTTTATCGCTTTGTCAACTCTGGCCTGGTAATCTTCAGGCTTGATATTGATGGTTACAACCGCATTCAGGCTGTCGATTTTTTCCTGTGAGATGTTCATCTTGTTATTTCTTTTTTTACTAGAATCCTGTGTCAGTCATGCCATTATCAAATAGCATGCCCTTTGATTTGGGAGTGCAAAGGTATGAATTATTTTATAAAATTAAGTCAAAAAGACACCTCTAATCAAGGCGAACCTGTTAAAATTAGCCCCACAAAGGAGGCTCCTATGGAGCCCAATAATTAAATTTACTAATGCTATAAACAGGCGACCCCGATGGGCAATGTCATTAAGTTAAGGAAATATCGTTTCAATTATAGCTTCGTGTGGACTCACCCGAAGGCGCTACGCTGTTCTGCCCTCTCTTTTGCAAGCAAAAAAGAGGGCAAAAAAATAAAAAAGCCCCTCTTTACGAAGTAGAGAGGGTGGTCGAGCGAAGCAATGACCGGGTGAGTCGACTGTGCGCCATGCTTAACTTAACGACATTGCCCGATGGGGTCTACATCATCAATCATAAAAAGGGCTCCATAGGAGCTTCCTGTTTATAGAAAAGACATAGAAAATTTTAGGGCTCCATAGGAGCCACCCAAAATTGAACAAACAAAGAAGCCACGCATACGCGAGGCTCCTTAAATCTATCATACAAACTAATTAATCGATCTTGGTTACGCTTGCAGCACCGGTCTTACTAGTATTTACATTGGTTGGATTACCCCGATATTTAATATCTGCAGCTCCGGTGGTATTTACATTAAGATCTTTCAATACATTAATTGTGCATTCACTTGCACCCGTTGTTTCGATATCGTAGCTGCCGACAACAAAATCGCCTGCCCTTACTTTACCACTGCCGGCAAATTCAATTTTGTGCGAGGTAGCCTGTCCTCTCAGGGTCATATCGGTTGATCCGCTGCCTTCTGTAAACAAATTGGCAGCGTTCAGATCCATATCTAATCTACTGGCCCCGTTTAGTTCCAGGTGAAGGTCTTGAGTATTCAGCTTACCATCAGTAACCAAATTAATCCCACCTGAGGTCTTTATCATGTCCAGGTTTTTAACGCCTATATTCAGAACGATCTCTCCGCTTCCGCATATATTTTTCTTGGAATAAATGCGCAGTTTATCACCATTCGAGCTGGTATGGATATATTTCATCAGGTTATCGTCTGCTGTAACAGATACAGTCATGCTGCTGTCCTGTTTCAGATGGATCTTAAACCCTCCGGAGATATCGAGCTTGGTAAAGTTATCTACTTTGTGATTTTCAGTTATCTGATGTCCCGAGCCTTTAACACATCCAAATCTGCATGATGACAGAACGGATAATGACAAGGCGGCAACACCTAATATAACGGTTGAATATAGCTTTTTCATAGTATTGTTTTTTAAGGATTGGACTTATCAGATTCAGATTCGGTTACATCAAAAATAAAAAAAGCCGTTCGATTTACAAGAACGGCTCTCTGAATATATGGTGAACTTTTGCAAAAGTAGGATTAAAGTACTGCGATATCTTCGTTGGTATTGCTATACAATCCGTCAACTGTTTTTGTAATGTGTTCAGCAGCAAAGTTGGTGCTGTTTACTGTAGCTGAATGATCGTATTTTAAGTTACATTCTTTTACGTTACCGTTTAAGTCGGCTTTAGCGCGGTTGTTTAAAGTGATGTCTGCGCTGTAACCATCCAGGTCAAGTTTTGCATAAGCGTTGTCGTGTAAGGTAACGTTCATTTCTATTGGAGACAGTTTACCGAATGATTTAACTTCTGCATTGTCATAAGCTGAGATTGCAGTTAATTGAGCTGCAGTAACCCAAACTACCAGTTTCTGATCAGCAAAAGATGAGATGCGTAATACACCGTTCTGGCTTTGTACCAAAGCGCTTTCTGAATAGTAGCGGTTGTATACTTTTACCTGGTCGGCTGAACCGTCTGATACGAATACTTCAACGTTTCCGCGAACTTCGATTTTGTTGATCTTGCTTACGTTAGTTAACACGGTGCTAACTTCGCTGTTATTGTTTGCAGCGGCGCTGTCTTTTACTGCTGCGATGGTTGTGTTGCTTACTCCTAATACTATTGCTGCGATAGCTACGAAGGATAAAATTTTAGTTTTCATTGTTGTAATTTGTCTTTTAATGGTAATGAAGCTATCTCGAGCAATTGTCTGTTTTTTTGTAGCTCTCGATGGTTTCATGATATTTAATACTTTGATTGTCAATTTGTTTGTTTCTAAATACACCCATAAGACGATGCCCAAAAAGAAACGTTACAGCCAAAACCCGACTATTAGATGTATGGCCCTATTTTCCCGGTGAACGGCTGAAAAGTGTCGGTGAAAATTCTCGTGGGATGGCTCGAAGAGGTGGGTTGCGAGGCGGATTGGCGCTTATCTATATCAAATAAGTTACACCAAAAAAGCATTTTGTATAAATCTTTACCTTAATTGTATAAATTTAGATATTGTAATTCCCTTTAAATTAGCTAATAAAGCTATCTATCCCTAATTAATTAAAGCTTACCGATAATAAACCCAAGAGTTTCTTTCCCCTGCAAGAATCTCTATACAACATAATAAGTGGTGTGTAATCGCGCCATTACGTTCTTTAACCAACCATATTCCACCTTAATCTCAAACTATGAAACAAAATCTTTACTACCACAAATTTCATCTTCCTGTTAAAGTCTTTCTGTTAAAGACTGCAATTATTCTATTAACAGCCTGTGCCGCTTTTGCACAAACAACAATTAAAGGAACGGTAACAGATGCCACAACCAAAGAGAAAATCCCCGGGGTTACAGTAAAAGTGAAGGGGGCCAGTACTGTGGCTGCAACTGACGTGAATGGCAATTATTCTATTTCCGTACCTGCGTCGGCCACATTGGTATTCTCCTATATTGGTTACAAGGCCCAGGAGATTGCTGTTGCCAATCAAACTACGATCAATATTCAATTAGCTCAGGAAGCCGGTCAGTTGAAAGATGTAGTGATTACTGCGTTAAATCAATCCAAAGAGAAACGTGCTGTTGGCTATTCTGTAAGTGAAGTAAAAGGCGCTTCGCTTACGGAAGCCCGCGAAAATACTTTTGTAAACAGCCTGGAAGGCCGTGTGGCGGGTGTGAGTGTAAGCGGAGTTTCTACCGGTCCGAATGGCGCATCCAATGTGGTTATACGTGGTATCACTAACATGACAGGCAATAATCAGCCGTTATATGTGGTAAATGGCATCCCGTTGATCAATAACAACTATAATACAACTGATGTGGGAGGAGGCTACGGTGGCAAAGATGGCGGTGATGGTATTGGCGACATCAACCCTGACGATATTGAATCCATTTCGATATTAAAGGGAGCGTCGGCTACTGCATTGTATGGCTATCGCGGTGCAAACGGCGTAATACTAATCACTACCAAAAAAGGTAAAAGTGGAGACGGACTGGGTGTAGAAATAAACTCCAACTTTGTAAGGGAAGATGTTATTGATGAAACTGATTTTCAAACAGTCTATGGCCAGGGGTCTAACGGTGCCAAACCCGTTAGTGCTGCGGACGCTTTAGGGTCGATGGAATCGAGTTGGGGCGCCAAAATGGACGGCTCATTAGTCCCTCAATTTGACGGCGTTTCCAGACCTTATTCTGCAGTCGCAAAAGGAAACCTTGGAAGGTTTTACAGGCCTGGGGGTAATTTTACCAATACCGTGTCATTTAGCAAGGGATTTGGCGACGACGGCTCCACGCGCTTTTCTGTGAGTGATCTAAATGATGAAAGTTATGTTCCGAACGCCGGCTTGAAACGCCTTACTTTCAATCAGACAACCAATCTTAAATTGGGGAAGAATTTAACACTCGACTTGTATTCACAATATGTGACAGAATATACCAAGAATGCGCCGAATGTTTCTGACGCTGTGGGTAATTTAAATTGGGGGCCGGTATTTTTACCACCCAATATAAACATCAAAACCTTAGCCGGTCCTAACGGTAATGGAACAATAGCCGGTGATAGCGGCGTGGAATTAAACCCATTTGCCGACCCATACACCACTAACCCTTATTTCGCGGCCTACGAATTACAGGGAGCTATTCACCGTAATCGATTTACAGGTTCTGCAAATCTTAAATATACTACTGACAACGGCTATTTTGTAGGCTTGCAGGTTGCCGATGACTATAGCAATGACCGAAATACAAATATTGAGCCCGCAGGAACAGGCTATGTAATTGATGAAGGTTTTCTTGGGGATATGTCTGATCAGAATGTTAAGCAAACTGAACTAAATATCGATTTAACAACCGGGAAAAAATTTAAGCTGAATAAAGATTTTTCCCTTAATCTATTATTAGGCGCAAATTATAGAAAATCCACACAGGAGTTCTTAAATACCGGCGGCTTTAATTTCGCGATCCCTTTCTTATATACTGTTGGCAATCTTGAGAATCCTCAGGAAAGTCATCTCATAAATAATGAAGAATATCAATCCTTATATGGCAGTGCCGATTTTAGTTACAAAAGTTTCTTGTATTTAACCGTGACCGGCCGTAATGACTGGTATTCAACATTATCGCCCGGAAAGATAGATTATTTATATCCTTCAGTTAGCGGTTCATTTGTGTTCTCCGAATTATTACACATCCCACAGATGGATCTGGGTAAGTTGCGCTTAAGTTATGCCAATGTAGGCGGTGCGGCGGACAGTCCGTATCAAACCTTGCAGACCTACGGAATCCAAGGCACATTCAACAGTCCTGATGGAGGCGTATATCCGGTTGGCTCGGCAGGTAACGGCACAGTACCTAACAGTGGTTTACTGCCGTCATCGCGCAGAGAGGTTGAAATAGGAACTGAAATGGATTTCTTTAAAAACAGGCTAAGGTTTGATTTAGCGGTTTATCAGAAAAAGGTTATTGACGACATTGTACCTGTAACAATTGATTATACTTCGGGTTATACATCAGCCCTGCTTAACGTAGGTACCCTGAAATATAATGGCATTGAACTTGACCTGGGAGGCACGCCACTTAAGACCAGTAAATTTTCGTGGGATGTTGACCTGAACGCCACTTATTTAAAAGGTAAGGTATTGTCATTAGGCGATCAGCAGCAAATAACCCTTGGCTCCGAAGCTCAGGATTGGGGATCACTGTCTTATACTCAACAAATTGTAGGCAAAGAGCCAGCGCAAATAATAGCGTTCGATCCTGCACGCGATAGTAAAGGAAACATAATTATCGATCCGGAATTAGGCGCTCCGAACCCCAGTGATGCAACACCCAAATCTTTTGGTTCCGGAGAAAATCCATGGGCCGCAGGTATCAATAACACATTCAGGTACGAGCACTTTAGATTAGGATTCCTGATAGATGGAAAATTCGGAGGAAAAATATTTTCCAATACTAATATCATCGCCTATCAGCAAGGGCTTTCCAAACTGACCTTACCTGGCAGGGACAAACTGTACGGAACCGATCAGCAAAACGCTCAGCAATATTATAATGACTGGGCATTTGCAGACCAGGGACAATTTGTGTACAGTGCCAGCTTCATTAAACTAAGGCAGCTTATAATTGGGTATGATTTTCCGGCCAAAATGTTTAACAATAAGATTCGTGGCATTAGTTTAAGTTTTGTATGCCACAATGTAGCCACGTTTATGAAACATACACCAAATGTTGACCCTGAATCAAGCTATTCTGCTTCGATATATACATTAGGGCTTGAGGCGCCAGCTGTTCCTTATTCCAGGACTTTCGGCCTTAATCTCAACGTAAAATTATAAGCTAACAGGTGCGAACACTAAAAATTAAGAAAATGAAATTCAAATCGATATATCTAATAGCCATTGCAGTTGTTCTTTTTGCTGCTGCATCCTGTAAAAAAGAACTGGCAAACGTAAATACAAACCCCAACCAGATCACTGCAGATAAATATGACCCTAATCTTTTGCTAACTACTGTGCAACTGATGTATAGCGGGCCGCTTGATTTTGGTGGCAGCCAATGGGAAACAAAATGGGGAGGAGTTGCATGCTTTATACAGCACACAGCATCAACCAATACAGGCTTCTACTACGGTGATAAATATTTAAATAGTATAGGCCTAATGGGCGAGATGTTCCAGGACTCTTATACTTCTGATGTACAGCCTGTAATTGAACTTTATATGCTTTCGGCAAATAAGCCTCAATATAGGAACCTCCATCAGATGTCCAGGATAATGAAAGCCATGATATTTGAACAAATAACAGATCTTTACGGCGATATACCCTACACCCAGGCTGGATTGGGATATTATAACCGAATTTATACGCCCGTTTACGATAAGCAACAAGATATTTATACTGACCTGTTGAAAGAGGTATCTCAGGCCACTGATAGCCTATCAGAGACCGGGGACAAACCAACAGGAGATATATTGTATTCTCAGACCGGTGATCAGATTGCTCAATGGAAAAAATTTGGCAACTCTCTTTTGCTTCGCATGGCTATGCGTTTAACAAAAGTTGACCCTGCTACTGCCCAGACTTATGTCAAAAAAATAATATCAGATAACAATACCATGTCAAGCAATGACGATAACGCTATTGTTCAGCATCAGGATGGCCTTCAACTCACTGCAAACAGGGACGCTATTGAAATTTTTGGCGGTGACAGCACCGATTTTCACTTATCCAAAACCTTTATTGATAACATGAAAACCAATAGCGACCCTCGATTGCCTGTTATGGCCTGGATATATTCGACTCAGGACAGCGATCCTACTCACCAATTGGGGATGCCAAATGGATATATCGTCGGCGGTAATAATCCGACAGTGGATATTACTAAGCTTGACACATCGCTATACAATCCAACCTTAGGTATTCGTGGTTATTCAACAATAAGTGGCAACATTCTGAATACTGGTGCACCGGATTTAATTTTGACTTATTCCGAAACTGAGTTTTTATTAGCTGATGCAATTAAGCGCTGGGGATTGGCCAGCCCTATTTCTGCCCAGGCACATTATGAAAATGGAGTTATAGCAGCTATAACCCAATTATCCGCATATGGGGATGCAGCCGCTATCAGCTCAGATGATGCGCAAACCTACCTGGACGCTAATCCGTACCAGGATGCCACAGCACTCGCTCAGATTAATACGCAATACTGGCTTTGTACACTTATGGACGAATATGAAGCCTACGCCAACTGGCGGCGTTCGGGAGATTTACCTGTATTAAAGCCTGTAAATTATCCGGGCAATGTAACCGGCGGCACGATACCGCGCAGATTGAATTATCCTCAAAATCAAAAAATAACTAATGGTACAAATTATAATGCTGCTGTAGCACGCTTAACAGGCGGTGATAAAATCACAAGTCGTGTTTGGTGGGATGTGCAGTGAGGTTTAGTTGATTAGTTAATTAGAGATTAATTGAAGAGGTTGTAAACGTTATCATTTACAGCCTCTTTTTTTTATTAATTGACTGTTTCATATGGGTAATATTCTACGTAATATCGTATAATAACCTTTAACCCAAAATATGAAAAGTAAAACTGTCTTGTCCTGAAATAGGTTTACACAAAGTAAACAAAGATGAAAGGACAAAAGACAGCAAAAGAGCGTTTGCCAGCTCAGATTTTTAATGAGGCATTTAAGCGAAAAGTGTGCGATGAATATTTGCGTACAGGTGTTA
>NZ_DATCRU010000074.1:0-16773 GCF_036568825.1 Mucilaginibacter sp.
TCGGGCAGCAGAAGCTGACGCCGTGCGAATTGAACTTTTCATTGTCCTTGTGATCTGGTTCCTTTCTCTCTTCTCAATCCAGGAATGTGTTCAGGTATTTTTTTTAATTTTTACGCAATATAATAATTTATTTACGAGTAAAGCAAATGAATTGCCAATTATCATAATGCCTCATTATTGACGCGGGGAAGTCATTGGAGATGGGGACAAAACTTGATGTCTTTTTCTTTAAAAGGTTCGAAATCAGTCCGACCGGGGCACTCTAGAACAAATACTGGAATTAAATGTTTCCGAATATCCCTTTGAGTAGCCGATACAGGAATCGAACCCCGGTTACATGTTCGCAAAAGTCTTCAAATCGACTAAAAGGAGTTCGAAAAAAGTCCAATAGGGGTCACGAAAACAAAAAGCAAGCTGTATTGGCTTGCTTTTTTATTTATGTATATAATTTGTACTTCATTTAAAGTAGCTATTGGCAACAACATCAGCATCAGTGCTAAACGTATAAAATCAGGAGTGTGATTGCGCCGAATTATATACGGCCGGGCTAGTGAGTGTACCACCGCCGATAACTGTTATTTTGGAACCATTGCCATTGTGAATTTCGTGGTTACCAAGAGAATTTTTGGATGCGGATGGGGCTACACTGATCACCGTAACTATTGGCTCAGCCCATGCTTTCTTTGTGCCGGTTGGTTGTTGTGGTGATAGCTCCATAATGTTTATAGGCCTCTAACAAATATAAAAACTATTTCCAGACTAAAATATATGTACCGTGACTAATTTTTCGGTTAGGGAGTTATATATCCTAATAAATAACCAATACCCAAAGCCCATACTCCTTCTATTTAAAAAGTAAGATCCTTATCTATCTCCTTTAACAGATATTCCTTTTTATCCGAGGAATACTCCCAAAACATAACACCGGCTAAGCCATTCTTTTTAACGTACTTACATTTGTTCTTAACTGACCATTCATCATCGAAAGTGATAAACTGCCTAAGGTCGGCATTGTACAGATAAGGTGCGTAGGCGTCTTTGTCGCGGAAATATTTGTAGCCTTTTTTGTTGATCAGGCTATCTCTTATAAATGTGTACCCGCCACCTCCGCTGCGAACACGTATCGCCGATGTTTTAGCTCCGAGCACCATTTTTTGTGAATCGGCTGCTGCTAATGTGTGGCCGTAAAAGGCAACACCCACCACCAGCTTATCCGCCGGGACACCCGCTGCCATAAAATCATGCACGGCCATATCAGCCGAGCAAAGTGTTTTATAACCTTTTGATGCATACAGGTTGGTATGGTGTAATACGATATGCAGGCTGTCCTGTGCGAAATCATAGGTCATCAGGCTCACGTAATCCAGGTATTTAGAGGCTTCACCCATCTCGGTTAGCTTCAGGAAACGGGTAAACCCGCCTGCGGCTGTTGTGAGTAGTTTCTTATTGCCGGTTTGTTTTTCAAGCGCATCCAGGTCCAGTCGCAGTTTCTGGAACATCAGCGTGAAATTATGTTTATCCTCGGGCCTGTAAATATTACCCGCCCCGATATCGTTAGGGTATTCCCAGTCGATATCAATGCCATCAAAGTTGTATTTTTTCACTATGGCAACGGCGCTTGCTGCAAAAGCTTCCCGGGCGGTATCAGTTAATACAGCGTCGGAGAAATTATGGCTTCCACCCCAACCTCCTATCGAAATAAGCAGCTTAAGGTTAGGATTTATTTTTTTGAGTTTTACCAGGTTACGAAAATTCACTGTATCCGTCTTTTCATGTTCAAGGTAAGCGCGGTTATTTTTAATGACAACAAATGCGTAATTAATATGGGTGAGCTTTTTTGCATCAACCATAGCCGTGTCATACAAACCACGGTAACCGCCAACGTAGCCAATAATGACATGTTTTTTGTTCTTTGAAGGCTGTGCGGATGCGGATGTTGATATAAACAACAAAACCACCAACGATAAGATACCTGATAAGCGGAATATGATTTTCATAGTGAACGAATATACATATTTCACTGAAGCTTTTGATTGTGTTCACAATCTCTTTACAGTGTTACCGTGTATCAACCATTCAACTCATCAAAAAATGGCGTCCGCCTCTTCTCCACGCACTTTGCAGCATACAGGTACATTGCCGCCGACCATGTTTGCCAGTCCTGCCCTCTAACCTGTCCATCCTGGGCTTTATGCCATTCATTAAAACCGAATTCAAGCTGTTTATTCTCTGCATTCCTCACCAGGGCGGTGAGTGCAATTAATTTCTTTTCGGCCAATTCATATTCCCGGGCAGCCACAAGGGCGGCAATATAAAATCCGCAGATAAATGGCCAAATTCCGCCATTATGGTATTCGCCGGGAAGATTAAAATGCATGTAACGCGGTATCCAATCCGGATCGTCGGGACGCATAAAAGGGAAAAAGTTAGGTGGCAGGTCAACTGCCAGATCGCCGTTTTTTTGCATTGCTATACATTCTTGTTCTATCCATGCGATGATCTCTTCTGCGCGGGATAGCGGGGCTAATCCTGATAGTATAGCGATACTATTGCCAAGCAGATCGAATCGTTCGCTGCAGTATACTTTATAGGCCCAAAAAGCATAATAGGGTTTGTGCTTAACCACAAGGCCTTCATGCTCGTGGTGTTGTATCTTGCCATCAGAAATAGTGAACTGGAGCATTTCCTTTCGAAGTCCGTTTGCGCGTTCATGGTTACCAAATAATTTCAGGTAACTATATGTAAGCGTATTGACAAACAAACCATAGCCAATGGCCCACTGTTCGTCCCGCCAGTCGCTGGTAGGGAGTTGACCGACCAGGTACCTGTCCGACGGACATTGATATTCCATCCAGGTTAACGACTTCTGCACCGCATCTTCCAGGAAATGAGTCTCTCCCGTTACTTTTCTGAAAATAGCAACAGCCAGTAAAAACAGAGGTGTCGTATCGCTGGCGCCACGGTCATCGGGATCGTGAACCAATGAAGGGATGTGACCATGCGGTGATTGATTTTCTGACAGCGTAACCAATACATTCCTTATGCTTTCCAACAATTGCCGATTCTCCGAGACCGCTATGCCTAATATAGATATCAACAAGTCTCTGGTATAAGGTTCCGGGTATCCCCAGCCTGCTGTACGTGGTAAACCTTCAAAGGGCCCGTACATATTGTGGAGCAATACTTTTAAAGCAGCTTCTTTTGCCTTCTCTATTTCCTCCAGCTTCTCCATTTTCATGCGATTTAACTGATTCCCAACTTATCCTGTAACAACTGTAAAAACCGTTTGGCCACCACCCTGTAATCAAAATGAGATACTACCCGTTCCCTGGCAGCTTTGCCTAATTGCAATCTCAGGGCAGGGTGCTCCGCCAATTCAAGAAAATGCCGGGCGATATCTTCAACATTTGCACGATAATCCACTGTCCTCGGAATATCAAAAGTTATTTTCGTCGGCTCGTTAAATCCCGCTTCTGTTCCCAGCGTTACTTCACTAACCGTTATTTTCTCTGCAACATTAGCTAACAGTGCAGTTTCACCATGCACAAGGGTATCCAGCATTCCCATAGCATTGATGCCGATAACCGGTTTTTCGCAGGCACCCGCTTCTACCTGCAGCATTCCGAACCCTTCAAGGCGCGATGGAGCAGCATAGATATCACATGCCGACAACAAGTACGGAACATAATCACGCGAAATGATACCGGTTGAAAAGTGCACTTTATCCTTTAAACCCAATTGCGCCGCCAATTCCAAATCTGCCAGGTTTTGAAGTTCGGTACGACGTTGAGGCCATACCTTGCATACATATTTCCAATCTGGCAGTTCTCCGCCAACCATTGCCAGCGCCCTCATTACTTCCTGGCCCCCTTTGGATGCGGCATCTCCGCCAATGGTAAGGATCATCAGTTGATCCGGTGAAACACCCATGGCCTCCCGTACCGCAATGACTTTAATATCTTTGCGATCATGCGGGATAAAAGAATCCGTATCACAACCCACGGGAAGCACCTCAATACGGTCAGGGCTGATACCATCCCTTACATACATTTCCTTAACCCAGTTAGAAGTAACCAAAATCAATGGAAGTGCATTGAGCACCTCCTGATAGTTGGCAATATAGCCATCTGCAACAAGCCAGGGAATAGCCACCATATTATGCCGATGGGGATGCATGATAATGTGCGGAGTATATCCCCAATAACCGATACCCACTACTACATCGGGCGCAAACCAACGGTAATACCATTCTTTTTCTAGCTCGGACTCGAGATGGACGGCATGAACATCCACTCCTATTGCCAATAAGCCTTTATAAAGCAAATCGCCTTGAATCGCAAGTCCGCTTGGTGGTGGCGGGTAATGGAATAACAATAGTATCTTCATAGGTTTTGTTCGGCTGCGAGCCTGTTCATCGCGCTCGTAGAATTAGGAAAACGCCAGAAAGCTTCAGCCATCGGCGTGGTGCGCGCTTCCCAGCTATCTTTGGAAAAATTGTATTCTGTATTGATCAGTTCATATTTTTTTTGCCACGTATCATTCGTTAAATTAAAGTAGAGGTCGGCAGTTTGGATCGGCTGTGGCAGATGTTTACCTCCACCATCCCCGTAAGCAAAAGTCCATAGCTCGGCAATGTCAATTTGGCCGGTATGCCAGAGATGTATTACAGCTTCACTAACCTCCTCATGGCGGCGGTGACGGGTATATTCACCGGCAGGACTGTGGCTGATAACAAGATCATAATGGTTTGGAGGCATCAGGGCTTTAATAACCCTTTTTATATTGTGCTGATCCAGTGGTAACTGTTCGGGACCATCGTCAAGATCTGCCATAGCTCCCTTTGCATTTATTTTTTCCAGCACCCTGTAAAATCTCGGCGAGCGGTCAGGGTCGTTTTTTCGACAAAGGCAAATGACAAAACATTCCCATTCAGGGTGATCTATCAGCGTACCGCCACACCACAATATTTCGTCATCAGGATGTGCGATAATAATGGCTACTGTTTTTTGATGTTCCATGCACGATAATGCTACTTACAAAGAACGCCGGGATCGGGACTTTGTTGGAAGCAATTTGGCTTTGTTCTATATCGGCGAGCCTACTTGCCAAACAAAAAAGCAAGCCGTACTGACTCGCTTTTTTGTTATTTGTCCCAAATTGCTCAAAATTAAGCCAGGCATGACCCAAGCAGGCTGGCCGGTCCTCCTA
Source organism: Mucilaginibacter sp. (assembly GCF_036568825.1). GTDB lineage: Bacteria > Bacteroidota > Bacteroidia > Sphingobacteriales > Sphingobacteriaceae > Mucilaginibacter. The sequence goes on from NZ_DATCRU010000074.1 coordinate 5,209, forward strand.
ATACATACATATAGGTGACCAGGGCATGGAAACAACCGAGATTCCATTTAACTTTTGGGTAGAGCAGCGAATCAATGGATATCCCAGTCGGTATCTGTGTGTAGCCAAATCCAAAGGGAACTGTTGGCACAATATCCGGCTCGTTATAGATGCGATAGCTCATAATATTTTTGCTATCAAAATATTGGACAAAATTCACATCCCCGGTTCTTGGAGAAGCATAAGTATAGAGATCAATTGTTGTCCCGGGGCTCATCCCGGCGAGCTCTGTAGCATACAGAGTAGCTAAACTCGCACCTAAGCTATGGCCGGCCACGATCAATGAACCTGCTCCGACCAGGGAGTAACCGGGTTGCGCGGCAGGCTGTGTGCTTTGTCTTAAAGGCACAGCGGCAGCACCTGATCCCGGTATGGTCATCGTCATGGTATTATACAGGTCGAGGAAGCCGGTGGCCACATTCCCCGCGTTGGGTGCAAATGGACACGGTACGGGTGTAATATGAAAATCGTCCCACCACTCCAAGTAGGTCTTTGTTCCCCTGATGGCCAGCACGTAATTTCCCGGATTCGACTGGCTCTGCGCAACAAAGCCATAGTAGACGGTTTCTTTAAAATCGCCAAAGAAATCGGTCATTTGAATATTATAAAGAAGGTTGTAACCGGCGGGAAAACTGGGATACTGGCTTTGCGTTGGGTTAAGCAGTGTGGGGTCGGTTTCAAACAAATCATATGCCGCATTTACAAAATAAGCACAGCTTAAAAACGTAGATGTTTGGATGTTAAGGGCTGTAAGATTCATGACTTTTAAATTTAGGTTAACTATTAAGTTTCCTTAAAGTTATATCGCAGCTAACTGCATTACAACCCGTGTTTTCACGGTAATTTGCCGGGTGTTTTTGTTGATGAATCAACTCTCCGGCCATGTTTAAAATTGACTAATCAACTGTCACAAATTCAAATCAATAAAATGATTATTAGTGAGTAAGTGAATTTGAATAGGGAGACTATAGACAATATTATATCTGCAGGTTGAATTACAGACAGCAAATTAACTCATTCCAAAATTGTCTGTCGTTCCACAATTTCCCTCCGGAGAGCAAAAAGCTTCTGTTGTAACCGGGCAGCGGAGCTCAGAATGTTCAATTGTTTCGTTAAACCATTCTCGTAATTATACCGATGTATAAGCAAAGCTCTTATTTGGGCTTGGATACGTTCTGATTCATTCCTTAACAATGATACCTTTTTCATGATGCAGATGGTCATATTTGAATGACCTTAAATCATTTGAACGCTGGGATCGTTAAAAAAGTTACAACAAATTGATATACAGTTATTTTAAGATACCAATTAAAGTCGCTACAGGTAAACAGGCGATCACAATGAGCATGAATGTTTGGAATGTAGATGACTTTTAAGAATAGTCCTTTAAATAGTCTAACAAAAAATGTAATCAATTAAGCGGCAAAGTAAAATAGAAAGTTGAACCTTCCCCGGGTGCACTTTCTGCCCATATTTTTCCATTATGCCGGGTGATGATTTCATGGCATAAGTAAAGACCTATCCCTAGCCCTGAGATATGAGCGTCGAGCTCATCTACCCTATAGAACCTGGAAAATATCTGCCCTAACTTATTTGCAGCTATACCTATGCCGAAATCCTGTATGCTTACTGTAACATCCTTCGCGGTCTTGTTTATCTTAATAATGATCTTGCCGGCACTATGAGAATATTTAATTGCGTTTGAAAGCAAGTTAATCATCACCTGTTCAATCCGCTGACTATCGGCACGCACTATACAAGATTCGACTGCCGTCTCCAGCAAAATTGTATACTTATCGTTAGTTTGCTGCATCAGTTCAATAGCGTCATTTACAACTTCCATCAGGTCGAACTTCACTTTCTTAATTTGTAGTTTGCCCGCCTCAATTTTGGAAACATCCAGCAGATCATTTACTAACCCGCTCAGCTTACGCACCTGCTTTATTGTTTTGTCAACAAACCGTCCGCTTTGTTCGTCGTTTTTCAGGCGGCCAAGGATTTGCAAATAGCCGGTAATACTGGTTAATGGAGTCTTTAATTCATGACTAGCCAATCCTATAAACTCATCTTTCTTTTCATTCAGCAATTTCACCTCGTCGTACAACCTGGCATTGTCTATGCTGATCGCCGCCTGAGCTGCTATAGAAATAACAAGTTCTTCATGATCCTTTGTAAATCGGGCCTGTTCTACATGCCCGAAGAATAGCCCACCAATAACTTCGCCGGATTGTGATATTACAGGCACGGCCAGGTAACTTACAACCGGAAGATGTCCTTTTGGCTTTCCATAGTGTGGAGGATTTTTGCCATATCTTGGATCTTTAGTAATATCATCCGACCTAACAACACACTCACCTGAAAAAGTTGGGTGAAAAACTGCTGTATTACGCGGCATGCCAAATGATTCAAAAGCCGATCGCTCAGCTCCCGATAAGGTAAACAACATGTATGATTCGCCATTCTCATCCACCTTGTTATAAAAAAATGATCCGAACGAAGCTTCAATTGCAGAAGTGGTTGCATCAGTCACTTTCTGAAGAATGGTTTGTATATCCAAGCTTTCAGATATCAATTTACCAATCGTGTTCAGTGTTTCAACTTTCCTGGTATACCGCTGTAATTCATCCTCAAATTCTTTTTGCTTTGATATGTCGCGGGCGATTTTAGACGCACCTATAATTTCCCCGTTTTCATCCATCATTGGAGAGATGGTAAGGGAAATTGGTATTTCCTGACCGCTTTTTGTAACTCTGATGGTTTCAAAATGATCCACTTTACGCCCCTGGCTGATTTGACTGATAATGAAATCCTCCTCTTTTAAACGGTTGATCGGAATAATTAGTGAAATATGCTTCCCTATCGCTTCTTTTTCTTTGTATCCGAATAATTTCTCTGCAGCTTTATTCCAACTGGTGATTATACCTTTCAAGGTTTTGCTAACTATTGCGTCGTCAGAACTGTCTACTATTGCTGCCAGCCGCGCCCGTCTTTCGGCTCCCTCTGTCACTTTTTTAACGAGGCTTTGCAAATCGGTTTGTACTGTATTCAACTCTTCATTAGTGACAGCCAATTCTTCATTAGTAACTGCTAACTCTTCATTGGTAGCAGCCCACTCCTCATTAATTGCAGCAAGATTTTCATTGGCTGATATAAGCTCATTATTAGCCGCCTCAACAGTTAATTTGCCTTCCTTTTGTTCATGGATATCGGTACTGGTCCCAACCCATATTCTGTTATTTCCTTCACCATCTTTATGAACTGTAAAACGGCTAAGATGCCAGCGATAAATACCATCGCGGCGCAAAAATCTTTGTTCAAGCTCCATGCCTATCCCATTCTGAACCGCACGCGGCCACTCCACTGCAGCAATTGCACGATCATCGGGATGCAGGATGTCCCATATCTTTCCCCTCAGTTCATCGAAGCTATGTGTGCCGGTATAATCATACCACTGTTGATTATAGTATGTTGCCCGTCCATCAGGACCGGAAGTCCAGATTTTATGTGGTATAGCATCGGCCAGGAAGCGGAATTGATATTCGGCTCTTTTTCGTGAAGTTATTTCATCCAGGGCCTCTTCATTCAAACGGGCATTCTCAAGCGACAACCCCATCAAGGCTGCAAAATTTCTGGCAAAATCCAGATCAGCTTCATCAAAATGGCGATCCTGACGGGATGAAATAAAATTTGCGACCCCTATTATCTTGTCTTTTTGGTATACAGGGACCATTATTACCGATTGCATTCCTATCTCACGTACTGCCTTTAACTGACTGGGATCAGCGATGATGGCTGAGATCATCTCATCAGTGATAACCGGAACAAAACCAGGCTTACCGGTTTTCAGAACCACGGCGGCCCCTATATCACCATTCGGATCCGGCGGATAATTTTTACGGTATTGACGGGCCCACTCTATTTTATTAGGATCTTTGTGCTTTAAAACCTGGAGCTCAAACCCGTCGTCTTTTACAGTATCAATTGTAAACCAATCAGCAAATGTCGGAACAATAAGCTGAGCTATTTTTTCAAGGGCGCTTTTTGTATCACGGGCGAGAGCTAGTTCTTCCGAAGCTGCATTTAAATAAGAATAAAGTTTTTCCTTCTTTTTCAGAGCCGTTATATCACGAATGAAAAGATAAGTTAAAGTATCACCCTGTGTACAATGCACCTTAGAATTTACCAGAGCCCATTTGGAAATTTCGGGACTTATGCTCAGCTTAAACTCACAATCAGTAATTTCATCCAGTCGCATTAATCTGCCCTCATTAGATTTATCAGGGTCTGCGTCAGAATAAAAATTAAACAATGATTGTCCGGTAATATCCTGTTTGGCAATCTCCATATAAGATAATGCAACTGCATTCACATAACGAACAATCCCGTATGTATCTATTGCAAGCGTACATATAGCGCTATAATCGTATGCTTGCTGAAGATCAGCATCATCAGGTAAATATTGTTCAGTATGTTGGTTAACAACCATGGTCATTATAAAATAAATAATCAAATGAAATCGCCAGCAGATATATAATCGTGCTTATGAAAAATGTTAGTAATAGGGGTATAATCAGAATTAATGGGCCGGGACTGTAAATTTGAAACATGTCCCTTTTCGCACCTTGCTTTCAATTGATATTTTGCCGCCATGCTGGGCAACAAAGTCTTTTACCAGCAATAATCCTAAACCTGTACCCTGCTCCTGGTTTGTACCCGGGAGTGAAGGCGTGCCGGTGTTGCCTAATATGGTGTTTTTCGTTTTCTCTGTCATTCCCACGCCAAAATCCTGCACACATATCTCTATCATTTTATCGGATGCTTGAGCAGTCAAATTAACAATTCCGTTCTTCGGACTATATTTAATAGCATTGGTAACAATATTTTGCAATATTGAACGAAGCATCAGCGGATCGGCATTGACAAAAACTTCATTTGTGATTTTATTCTCGAATTTAACGCCTTTTTGAATCGCTGTTGCTTTCAGCAACTCCAGTGCCTCATTAATAGCCTCTGTAAGATGAACTTTTTGTGGGTTAAAGGTCGTTTTCTGTCTTTGCTTTTTGGCCCAGTCCACCAATTCATTTAATTGTAATAAGATTTTATTTGAAGTACGATGAATAACACCCGAAAGCATTTTGAGTTTTTTAGGGTCGATATTTTCAATTTCATCGTTTAAGGTTTTAGATGATAATAAAAGCGAAGTAAGGGGGTTTCTCAGGTCATGAGATATTACCGATAAAAATTTATCCTTGGATAGATTTAATTCTTTCAACTCCTGGTTAGCCGTTTCAAGCTGTTTGGTGCGGTCAGATACACGTTTCTCCAAATTACGGTTCAATGCAACCAGGTCCTCGTTTATCAACCGCAATTTTTCCTCCTGTTTCCGCAGAAGCCGGTTTTTGCGATGCAACTCGGCAAAAATGGACACCTTATATCGCAGTAAATCGGGTTTAAAGGGCTTCCTGATAAAATCAGCGGCCCCGGCTTTGTATCCCCTGAACATAGATTCTTCTTCATAATCCTGTGCAGTAAAGAATATGATTGGTATGCGTTTCAGCTTATCGCGCTGATAAATCAGCTCTGCTGTTTCATACCCATCCATAATGGGCATCTGAACGTCCAACAGGATCAAAGAAAAATCTTCTTCCTTTAAAAGTATGCGTAAAGCCTCCTTGCCCGAAGTAGCCTTAAAAAAAGTATAACCCTCATTTTCAAGAACCAGTTCCATTGACGTCAGATTATTCTCGTTATCGTCTACCAGCAGAACTTTTATGTTATCATCAGCAGATACAGCCATTCGCAATTTAAATCCTCAGATTATATTATTTAATTAACCAAACACGCATCAGCGATAAAAGTTGATCAGTTTTTACAGGTTTTGTAATATAATCTGATGCACCTGATGCGATACACTTTTGCCTGTCGCCAATCATTGCTTTGGCAGTTACCGCGATTATCGGCAAATTCTTGTGCTTAGGCTCTTTGCGGATGATCTGGATTGTTTCGTAACCATCCATCTCAGGCATCATGATATCCATCAGCACAATATCTACTTTTTTATCGCTGTTGAGTATTTCAAGTGCCTCACGTCCGCTTTCTGCAGTGATCACTTCGATATTTGAGCGTTCGAATACAGCTGTCAGTGCAAACAGGTTTCGCACGTCATCATCCACCACCAGCACCTTTTTCGAATCGAGCACATCGTTTGTTGTCCGGATGCCATTGATGATATCCAGGTTTTCCTGGCTGATAAATTTCTTATCAATATGCAGCAAGGTCAATATTTCCTCCAGCAGATAAAAGTGAGAATTTGAAGTTTTGGTAATGACTTTGTGGTTTAACCGTTTCAATTGGATCACCTCGTTTTGAGTAAAGTCTCTTGCCGAGTGAAGCAGGATGGTTGTCTGCGGTTGTTTTAATGTATTGATCCTGTTAAGCAGATCAATACCGTCTGCATCTGGCAACACAAAATCAAGGATGATACTATCGACCGCTTCTTTCTTCAATAGCGTAAGACCTTTTTTAGCTGTAGTCGCACCAAGTACTTCTACCCTGTCGCTACTCAACATATCTGTAAGTCGCTGCAGCTCATTTTCATTATCTTCGATGATCAGTACTTTCTTTTTCGACTGTTCATTGAAGCGAATAATTCCCGATATCAGTTCATCGAGTGAATTATTAGATAGCGGTTTCAAACTAAAGCTCTTTGCACCTAATTTCAGCGCCATAACCTTGTTGTCCTCACCTGAGATGAGGTGAACCGGTATATGCCGCAAGTTGAGATCAGACTTTAATAGTTTAAGTATCTTCCAACCATTTGACTCAGGCATATTCACGTCCAGTGTGATAGCAATAGGACTATATTTCTGAATGCTATCGAATATTTCGAGATAGCTGATAGCCACAATCACCTTCAATCCATAATCATGCGCCTTGTCAATCACAATTTTGGTAAATCGCAAATCATCCTCGATAACCAGCAGTACTTTATCTTCTGCAGAGATATTGTGACGATCATCGTCGATCACCAGTTCAGCAGCTTCGAGCAAATTGGTTCTCAGATGTGAAGCTGAATGCGGCTCTTTTACACTATAGGTAGTCGCAGAACCAGACTCTTCTTTATATCTCAATGGCAGGTATAAAGTAAACACACTACCTTTTCCTAATTCACTACCTACAGTAATTGTTCCGCCCAGCAATTCGGCAAAACCTTTACTAATGGAAAGCCCTAAACCGGTACCTCCGTATTTACGGCTGGTTGAGCCTTCCGCCTGCTGGAATGCTTCAAAAATAATTCCCTGGGTATTTTTTGATATACCTATACCGGTATCGGTAATAGAGAATGCTATCACTGCTTCCGCATCAGGCAGCGGATTTTCGTGGTGTGGCCCTGGTCTGAATATTTCCAGTTTCACACCGCCCTTTTCGGTGAATTTGAAGGCGTTTGATAGGAGGTTCTTCAATATCTGATTTAAGCGCTGCATATCGGTCTCCAGCATTTCCGGAAGGCCTTGTTCCAGGATAATCTCGAATTTCAGGCTCTTCGCTTCCGAGATCGGCTTAAAGGTTGATTCCGCAAATGCAGCAATTTCCCTGAAGTTAACCGGCATTACGTCCGCTGAGATCACACCTGATTCGATCTTCGACAGATCCAGGATATCATTGATCAGTTGGATCAGGTCATCGCCACATGAATGGATCGTTTTGGCGTAACGGCGTTGCTTTTCGGTTAGGTTACCCTCAGGGTTTTCAAAGAGTTGCTGTGCCAATATCAGCAAGCTGTTAAGCGGCGTACGCAACTCGTGCGACATGTTCGCAAGGAACTCGGATTTGTATTTGGATGTCAGTGTCAGCTGTTCGGCTTTTTCTTCCAGTGAACGGCCTTTATCGTGCAGCTCGTCATTGGCACGTCTTAACTCCTCCTGTTGTGAGGAAAGTTCGGAAGCCAGTGACTGTGATTGCTTTAACAGTTCCTCAGTACGGGTATTGGTTTCGATGTTATTCAACACGATACCGATACTTTCTGTCAGCTGATCGAGGAAGTCGATGTGCGTATCGCTGAAGTTTTCAAACGAAGCCAGCTCGATAACCGCTTTGATGTTATTTTCAAACAATACCGGCAGGATCACTAAGTCAATCGGTGCCGCACTGCCTATACCCGAACTGATCTGCAGATATTCTGACGGAACATTGGTTAATCGGATACGCTCTTTATCAGTGGCGCACTGCCCTACCAGGCCTTCGCTTAGTTCAAATTCGTTGTTGATAAGTTTGCGGCTCTTTTGCGCATATCCGGCAAATAATTTGAGTTTTGGCTCTTCGGCAACTTCCTGTTCTAATATATAGAATGCGCCGTATCTCGCATTTACCAGTTCGGCCAACTCTGATAGCACTTTGTTTGCCACGGCGTTTCTGTCACGCTGACCCTGGAGCATCTGCGCAAATTTCGCAAGGTTCGATTTCAGCCAATCCTGTTCGTGGTTTCTTAATGTTGTACCCTTCAGATTGGCGATCATCTGGTTGATCGTATCCTTCAAAGCTTCCAACTCACCTTTCGCTTCCACACGGATGGTTCGGGTCAAGTCACCCTTTGTTACCGCGGACGCCACTTCGGAGATTGAACGCACTTGTACGGTTAAGTTCTGTGCCAGCTGGTTTACGTTTTCCGTCAAGTCCTTCCAGGTACCGGAAGCGCCCGGTACACTCGCCTGTCCGCCCAAACGCCCTTGTACACCCACCTCACGTGCCACTGTCGTTACTTCGTCCGCAAACACCGCAAGCGTGTCGATCATTTCGTTGATGGTATCCGTCAACTGGGCCACCTCACCCAACGCATTGATGGATAGGCGCTGTTTCAGGTTACCTTTTGCAATACCGGTGGCCACTTTTGCGATACCACGAATCTGACCAGTAAGATTGGATGCCATCTGGTTCACAGAGTCCGTTAAGTCTTTCCAGGTACCGGCCACACCTTTCACGTGCGCCTGGCCACCCAGTTTACCCTCGGTACCTACTTCCCTCGCCACACGCGTTACTTCGGATGCAAACGAGTTCAGCTGGTCCACCATCGTGTTGATCGTATTTTTCAGGTCGAGAATCTCCCCTTTTACGTCGATGATTACCGTTTTCGACAAGTCGCCGCTCGCTACCGCTTTGGTCACTTCGGCGATGTTACGCACCTGTGAAGTTAAGTTCGACGACATCTGGTTCACAGAGTCGGTCAAGTCCTTCCAGGTACCACCTACACCAGGTACAAACGCCTGCCCACCTAGGTTACCGTCCGTACCCACTTCACGTGCCACACGCGTCACTTCTGATGCGAAACCACGAAGCTGGTCCACCATTGTATTAATGGTTTCTTTCAGCTGCAAGATCTCACCACGAACGTCAACCGTGATTTTCTTCGACAAGTCACCATTCGCAATTGCGATAGACACGTCCGCTATATTTCTAAGCTGCGCAGTAAGGTTACCGGCCATCTTATTTACGGAGTCCGTTAAGTCCTTCCAGGTACCATCTACACCCGGTACGTTTGCCTGACCACCTAGCTGCCCTTCGGAACCCACCTCACGAGCCACGCGCGTTACTTCGGATGCGAAACCGCGTAGTTGGTCCACCATCGTATTGATCGTATCTTTCAGCTCCAACAACTCGCCTTTGGCATTTACCGTGATCTTACGGGAAAGGTCACCCTTCGCTACCGCTGTGGTCACTTCCGCAATATTACGCACCTGTGAGGTCAGGTTGTCCGCCATTTTATTTACCGAGTCGGTCAAATCCTTCCAGGTACCGGCTACTCCGGGTACATTCGCCTGGCCGCCCAACTGCCCTTCAGAACCCACTTCCCTCGCCACACGGGTTACTTCCGAACCAAAGGAGTTCAGCTGGTCCACCATCGTGTTAATTGTATTCTTTAATTCGAGCATCTCTCCCTGTACGTCCACCGTGATCTTCTTCGACAAGTCGCCTTTCGCCACCGCCGTTGTTACTTCGGCTATATTACGCACCTGGCCCGTTAGGTTACCGGCCATCTGGTTTACAGAGTCTGTTAAGTCCTTCCAGGTACCCCCTACACCCGGTACGTTTGCCTGGCCGCCTAACTGCCCTTCCGACCCTACTTCCCTCGCCACACGGGTCACCTCAAAGGAGAAGGAGTTCAGCTGATCCACCATCGTATTGATCGTATTCTTCAACTCCAACAACTCGCCTTTGGCATCCACCGTGATCTTTCGCGACAAGTCACCTTTCGCTACCGCTGTGGTTACCCAGGCTATATTTCGCACCTGGTCTGTAAGGTTACTACCCATCTGGTTTACAGAGTCGGTAAGATCTTTCCAAACACCACCGACACCCTTCACACGGGCCTGGCCTCCCAGTTTACCTTCGGTACCTACTTCCAGGGCCACACGCGTTACTTCGGATGCGAACGAGTTCAACTGATCCACCATCGTATTGATGGTCTTTTTCAGCTCGAGCATTTCACCCTTCACGTCCACCGTGATCTTCTTGGACAAGTCACCATTTGCCACCGCCGTTGTTACACCTGCTATATTACGCACCTGCGAGGTCAGGTTACCCGCCATACGGTTTACCGAGTCCGTCAAGTCCTTCCAGGTACCTGCGACGCCGGGCACTTTCGCCTGGCCTCCCAGTTTACCCTCGGTACCTACTTCCAATGCCACACGCGTTACTTCCGAAGAGAAGGAATTGAGCTGATCCACCATTGTATTGATCGTATTCTTCAGCTCTAATATTTCACCCTTGGCTTCCACCGTGATCTTTCGGGAAAGGTCACCCTTAGCAACCGCTGTTGTCACTGCGGCAATATTTCGCACCTGGGCTGTCAGGTTACCGGCCATCTGGTTTACCGAATCTGTTAACTCGGCCCATACACCGGCAACACCTTTAATTTTTGCCTGCTCACCCAGCTTGCCTTCCGAACCTACCTGGCGCGCAACCCGCGTTACCTCCATGGAGAATAACCGAAGTTTGGAAAGCATCTGGTTTGATTCTTTTGCGATACGAAGGAATTCGCCGCGCAGCGGGTGACCGCTTATTTCGAGTGGAATTTGTTTCGATAAGTCACCGTTGGCTACCGAGTTGATCATCCCAGCAATTTCGAGGGTTGGCGAAGTCAGGTCAGATATCAGGTTATTTAATGATGATACACCCTCGGCCCAATCGCCGCGTGCATCAGAAAGCTCGATACGTTTTGACAGGTTGCCTTTTTTACCGATGGTTTTCTCTGCCTCGGATATCTCAGCTACCAGGCGTTGGTTTATATCAATGATGTCATTCAGCACCTCGCATATTCTGCCGTTTATACCGGCTTGTGTGACCGGCATACGGGTATCCAATTTACCGTTTTTGACGAGCGAAAGAACCCGTAAAAGTTCTTTCAAATCAAGGGAATCTTCATGCGATATGCTTGAAACTTCCTCTTGTTCCAGTAGTTCCTCCAGAATTTGATCTTTCATAGTTGGGTAATCAAAAAGTTTTTTCAGGTAGCTGTGATTTGCTATATAC
>NZ_DATCRU010000075.1:0-42412 GCF_036568825.1 Mucilaginibacter sp.
ACTTCCGACTTCCGACTTCCGACTTCCGACTTCCGACTTCCGACTTCCGACTTCCGACTTCCGACTTCCGACTTCCTCATGCTATCGCTACTTCTTTTATCTCACCTACAATTACCTTCTTCGGTTCATCGATATCACGGCTCACTGATAAAATGATACCGAACGCAATACTGGTAAACAGTATCGACGTTCCACCCATACTGATCAGTGGTAATGGCACACCCGTTACCGGGCCTAGCCCTACGGCTACTGCCATATTTGCAAATGCCTGTATTGTCAAGCTAAAACTCAATCCCGCTGCCAATAAGGCTCCAAAGGCTTTAGGCGCTTTGGTTACGATTTTGATGCATCGATATAAAAGGAACAGGTAAATACCGATAATGGCTAATCCACCTAGCAAACCGCATTCTTCAATAATTACTGCATATATCTCATCCGAAAATGCTTCGGGTAAGTAATTCTTCTCCTGGCTATGGCCTAATCCTTTACCAAAAAGGCCACCTGTAGCAATAGCTATCTTAGCATGGTCAGACTGGAATGATTTATCGGCATTTGCTTTATCCGGATGCATGAACGTATGCATACGTGAGATGTAAGTATGCCTTCTTGGCCCCAGGAAGATCACTCCTGCCAGTAAAACCGCACCTGCCAAGCAAGTTATCGCTATTTGTTTTATACTGATACGACCGATGATGAGCAGCAATATACTTACACCAAAAAGCATCAGCGCGGTAGAAAGGTTTGCTAACGCGATTAATATAAATACCACGCAAACCGCACCCATTATCGGAATGAACGATTGCTTTACATCTTTTATATTTTCCTGTTTGCGCGATAACGTTCGCGCCAGGTAAGTGATTAGTGCCAGTTTAGCCAAATCGGAAGTTTGGAAACTCAAGCCCGTGCCCGGTATAGAGATCCAACGACTCGCGTTATTGATATGCGCACCAAATACCAGCGTATATAACAATAATGGAATCGTGATGATCATTAACAACTTGGATATGCCAGCATAGTAACGATAATCCAGTTTGTGCGAGATGTACATCAATATAATACCGCCTACCACCATCATAAAGTGTTTGAATAAGATTGATTCAACACCCACTCCCTTTTTATAAGCCAGCGTACCTGTAGAACTATAAACCGCGAGCAATGAAATAGCCGAAAGCAATATGACGATCAACCATATCCATCTGTCTCCTTTTGTATTGCTTAATATCCGATTCATTTCTTGTTCTGTTTATGTGCAGATTTGCGGATGTGCAGATGTGCAAATAATTATTTAATGTGTTGATGAAATTATTTTACCTAACACTTTTATTATCGATTGTATATCATCATACATACCTTGATCAAACGGATAGTTCTTGGCGTGTTTGCATAATGACAACCAGTACTCAGTTTCTTCCGCTTCCTTATAAGCTATTTTACATTTGTGCCTAAAATCATCTTTGCTTTCCGCACCCTGCGCTTCCCTTACATTTGCTCCGATTGAAGTCCCACACCTGAACAATTGATTAGCCATATTGTATTTTCTTTTCGGATTCAAGGTCTTCAGTAAAATCGATGATCTTTATCGAAAAATTAAAAGTTAAATCAACTATCAGGTTAGGTTTATTACTCATATCATTTAATAATTAAATCATTTCCTAAAATCATCTGCACATCTACTCATCTGCATATCCGCACATCTATTTTATCATCTGCACATCTACTCATCTGCACATTTGCACATCAAAGTTCCTTCACCGCTTGTTTGAACTGACGACCCCGATCTTCATAATTTTTGAACAAATCAAAACTTGCACAAGCCGGGGACAACAACACCGTATCTCCTTTTTTAGCCAGGTGATAAGCTACCTGGGCAGCTTCCTGAGCTGAGAACGTATTCACGATGATTGGGACTAGGTCATCAAACGCTTCATGGATCCTGCGGTTATCTTTGCCTAAACACACAATGGCTTTAACTTTTGCCTTTACCAGGTCCTTCAGCATATTGTAGTCGTTGCCCTTGTCAACACCACCAAGGATCAACACCACATCAGTGGTCATACTTTCCAAAGCATACCAGGTTGAGTTAACGTTGGTTGCCTTTGAATCGTTGATAAAGCTGATGCCTGATATTTTGGCAACAAATTCTAACCGGTGCTCAATGTTCTTGAAATTACCCATACTCTCCCGTATGGTCTCGTTTCGCAGTTCGAGTACTTTTGCTACAATACCCGACGCCATTGAGTTGTAGATGTTGTGTTTGCCTTGCAGGGCCAGTTCGTTGATCGACATTGTGAAATGTTCTTTAAGTGTGTTTATAATGATATTGTCCTCTTCGAGATATGCTCCCGGTGTAGTTTTTTTTTTAATGCTGAATGGTAGTTGCTGCGACTCGAATTTCCTGGTCTCCATTCCTGTTACTGTTTCCGGATCATCGTCGCAGTAGATGAAATAGTCACCGGCCGTTTGGTTCTGCGTGATGCGGAACTTTGATGCCACGTAGCTTTCCATCTTGTATTCATACCGATCCAGGTGATCCGGTGTGATGTTTAGCAACACGCCGATGTCTACCTTGAACTTGTACATATCATCGAGCATAAAGCTGCTCAGTTCCAGCACGTAGATGTCGAACTTTTCAGTCGCCACCTGGTAGGCAAAGCTTTTACCGATGTTACCTGCCAGACCTACGTTCAACCCTGCATTTTTAAGGATATGATAGGTTAAGCTCGTAGTAGTAGTTTTGCCATTCGAGCCTGTAATGCCTACGATCTTTGCATCCGTATATCTTCCCGCAAATTCTATCTCAGATATCACCGGAATATTCTTTTCTCTCAGCTTCTTTATTATCGGAGCCTTCTCTGGTATACCGGGACTCTTTACAACTTCAACTGCTTTTAAAATCTCTTCTTCAGTATGCTGATTCTCCTCGAAGCGGATATTCCAGTCCTGCAGTTGTTTTTTATATTGATCGGCAATCGGTCTAAAATCAGAAACAAAAACTTCATAGCCTTGCTGCTGAGCAAGGTATGCAGCGCCCGCACCGCTTTCGCCTGCGCCGAGTACTACCAGTCTATGTTGTTTCTTTGATTCCACCGATTTTGTTTTTGATTACACCGATTATTTTAACATTCCAATTTTTCAACCTTACAACTTTCCAACTTCTACCGAAGTTTCAGCGTTATCACCGTCAGTATCGCCAGCATGATGCAGATGATCCAGAAACGGGTCACGATCTTTGCTTCGTGAAAACCTTTCTTTTGATAATGGTGATGCAACGGCGCCATTAAAAATATACGCCTGCCTTCGCCGTACTTTTTCTTGGTGAACTTGAACCAGGATACCTGCATCACTACCGACAAGTTCTCGATCACAAAAATTCCACATAGTAATGGCAGCATCAGTTCCTTACGGATCATGATAGCGAACACCGCGATAATGCCACCGATTGCCAAACTGCCTGTATCGCCCATAAACACCTGCGCCGGGTAAGAGTTGTACCATAAGAAACCAACGCATGCTCCCACAAACGCACCTGCAAAAATTACCAGCTCACCAGAGTCAGGGATGTACATGATGTTCAGGTAATCCGCTATCACAGTATTACCTGATACATAGGCCAGTATTGCCAGTGTGATCCCGATAATAGCCGAAGTACCCGTCGCCAGACCATCAATACCGTCGGTTATATTTGCTCCATTTGAGATAGCCGTGATGATGACAATCACGAAGAACATGAACACTACCAGGTCATATTTCTCATAACCTTTACCTAAAAATTTCAGCACTTTTCCATAATCGAACTCATTATTTTTATAGAAAGGCATGGTTGTTTTGGTCGAATGGATATCCTGCGTGTAAACAGGCTTATTACCTTTCATGTGAAACTCTACCGGGCGATCATACTTGATCGGCGGCTTTACCTCCTGGCGGATCACGATATCCGGGTTGCTGTACATCGTAAACCCGATGATCAGCGCCAAACCTACCTGGCCGGTAATTTTGAATCTGCCTGCTAAACCCTCCTTATTCTTTTTAAATACCTTGATATAGTCGTCCATGAAACCGATAGCGCCCAGCCAAAGCGTGGTACCCAGCATCATCAGCACATATACATTTTCCAGCTTTGCAAACAACAATGTTGGTATCACAATGCCCAGGATGATGATGATACCACCCATTGTAGGCGTACCTGCCTTTTGCATCTGACCTTCCAGTCCAAGGTTTCTTACAGTTTCACCCACTTGCTTATAGCGCAGGTAATCGATCAGCCTGCGACCGTAAACGGTAGTAATGATCAGCGAAGTGATAACCGCCATAGCCATCCTGAACGTGATGTATTGAAACACCCCCGCGCCAGGTATGCTATAGTTTTTTTCCAGGAAACTGAATAAGTAATACAGCATGGTTTTCTTAATGTGCAGATGTGCGAATGTGCACATGTGCGGATGTTTTTATGTTTTGATTAATTCCTTTTGTCAACTATCTAAAAATGTGTGATTGCTTATTTTTCATTTGCACATTTACTCATCTGCACATTTGCATATCAACTCATCTGTTTAAAAATCTCTGTTAATTCTTCTTTGTCATCGAAATGGGTTCTCACTCCCTTTATCTCCTGGTACTTTTCGTGACCTTTTCCGGCTACTACCACTATATCGCCCGGCTGCGCCAGGTTGCAGGCCACCTTGATCGCTTCTCTTCTGTCCACAATACTCATCGTATGCCTTTTAAAGGCCGGATCAACACCTTCTTCCATATCCCTTATGATTTGCGCCGGGTCTTCCGAGCGTGGATTATCTGAAGTGAATATTACCTTGTCGCTCCACTCACAAGCTACACGGGCCATAATCGGGCGCTTGGTTTTATCCCGGTCGCCACCGCAACCTAATACAGTGATCACTTTCTCATTACCCTTACGCACATCATGTACAGTGCTTAATATATTCTGGACTGCATCAGGTGAATGCGCATAGTCCACAATGCCAACAACACCATTTGGCGCGATCACATAGTCAAATCTTCCACGGGCACCTGTAAGCTTGCTCAGACTGGTTAATACTTTGGCTTTGTCCTGTTCCAGCAGCATAGCGGCAGCATAAACCGCCATCAGATTATAAGCGTTGAATGTTCCCACCAGTTTAAACCACACTTCTTCATTATCGATATTGAGCAGTAAGCCGCTGAACTGGTTCTCTACTATTTTGGCTTTATAATCAGCCATGTTTTTTAAACCGTAGGTCTTTTTATGCGCTGCTGTATTTTGCAGCATCACCATACCATTTTTGTCATCGACATTGGTCAATGCAAATGCATTTTTGGGCAGACCATCAAAGAATGCCTTTTTGGCCTTCAGGTAGCTGTCAAATGTTTTATGATAATCCAGGTGATCATGAGTCAGATTAGAGAATATGCCGCCCTGGAATTTCAGATCAGCAATACGGTGCTGTACAATAGCATGCGAGCTTACTTCCATAAAGCAGTAATCGCAGCCTTTGTCTACCATGTCATTCAGCAGCATATTCAAATCAACCGGATCAGGTGTTGTATGCGTTGCTGCTACCACTTCGCCATTGATCTGATTTTCTACAGTTGAGAGTAATCCGCATTTATAACCCATGTCGCGGAACAGCTTATAAAGCAGTGTTGCGATGGTTGTCTTACCATTGGTTCCGGTTACGCCAACCAGTTTCAGTTTGTGTGATGGATTATCGTAAAAGTTTGCAGCAACGGTACCCAAAGCAATCGAACTGTCGGCCACCATAAAGAAATCTACCTCACCGGTAACGTGGGCAGGTAATTCTTCACATATCACAGCAACAGCACCTTTTTCAATTGCCTGGTCGATATACTCGTGACCGTCAACCTGTGTCCCTTTTACTGCTACAAACATGCATCCCGGCACCACCTTGCGCGAATCAAAAACGATTGCACTGATCTCCATGTCAGCACTACCATGAAGTTCGGTGAATGCAAGTCCTTCTAAAATGTCGCTCAAATACCTCATTGTAGTTCTATTATTATTTTTGATCCTTTTGGTATAACACTTCCGGCCGTAACCGATTGTTTTACTACTGTTCCGCTGCCATGCGCCGATACTTTGTACCCCGCATTACCCAATACGTATAAAGCATCGCTCAATCCCATGCCAATTACTTCAGGCACAGACCCTTTCTGATATTTAGTTTCGTCATAAGGAACTCCGTTGCTGGTGTCTACTGCATTGTTTGCCGAAGCATACATCGGTTTGATGTTCAGTTTACTGTAAACCTCCTGAGTCGCTTTGCGATTTCCGGTTTTTACCTTTGGCATCGGACTGTTGCTTACGTATTGCAGAGGCGTAGCCTGGTTCATTTGCAAGTCGCTTGAATAAACACGGTCGGCAATTTGCCTGAACACCGGACCGGACACCCAGGCGGCTAAGTGCGAGCCAATAGTCGGATCGTGAATCACTACGATCATCGAATATTTTGGCTTATCAGCAGGGAAATATCCGCAGAAACTTGTCTGGTGCCTGTTCTTTTCTCCATATCCGCTTTTTCCGTTGGCTATCTGGGCTGTACCCGTTTTACCGGCTACAGTATATAATTTATTTTTGATCACAAGCTTACCTGTTCCTTCCTGTACCACACCTTCCAGCATTCCGCGTATTCTTCCTAATGTTCTGTCAGAGCATACTTTTTCATTGATCACCCTGGCCTGGAAACGCTCAATCGTGTTCCCGTAACGGCGTATCTCGCTCACGAAAATCGGCGCAATCATAGTGCCGTTATTAGCCACCGCGTTATAAAAGGTCAGCATCTGCAATGGCGTCAATTTCGACTCATAACCATAGGCCATTTGCGACAATGACTGTAGTTTATTCCAGTCGCGCGATGATGGATTTTTTATCCTCGGCGTACCTTCACCCGGAATTTGCAGACCATTTTTTTCGTTTAAATGATAACTGTACAGCTTATCAGTAAATTCCTGCGGATTGTTATGATAATGCTGCCAAATGAGTTTAGCCGCACACACATTGGATGACTCCTCAAAAGCTCTTTTTGCTGTAATAATCGTTCCCGGATCTTCCGCATCCCTGATTGTCAATACTTTTTTACCGTTACGCGGATTATACAATTCATATTCACCATGCTGTGCATCAACCAAAGTATTTGTGTCGATCTTGCCCTGGTCGATAGCCGCCATGTAGGAAGCCAGCTTAAAGGTAGAGCCTGGTTCAGCAGATTCGCTGATGGCATAGTTCATACGTTCTTCGTAATCGCCGCTTTTGGTACGGGTATAATTGGCAATGGCTTTAACTTCTCCGGTTGCCACTTCCATCAGCACTACGCAGCCATGATCGGCTCCGGTTTTTTCCAATTGCTTTTTCAAAGCAGCCTGCGCTACGTCCTGGAAGTTTACATCGATGGTTGAGATAATATCAGCACCCTCTACCGGGTCAACTTCGTTACCGTCATTATTTACCGGCATCCAAACATTACCAGCCATGCGCTGCATCAGGCGCTTACCATTCTCACCGTTGATATAATCGGCATACGCACCTTCCAAACCAACAGTAACCGGTTTGCCGGCTGCATTTTTTGCATTATCGTTTTTATAGCCAATAGTACGTGAGGCTAGTGAGCGGAACGGCAACACCCGTTTATTTTGCTGTATTACAATCAGGCCGCCCTTATATTTACCCATATTGAAGATCGGGAACTTGCGGATCTCCTTTAGTTCCTGGAAACCAACCTTTCTTCTTATTAATAAATAACGGTCGCCGTCTTTACGTCCATCGCGCAGCATCCGGGCATATTCACTTCTTGATTTATCACCAAAGAATTTGGACATGCACAAAGCCAGCGAATCCACTTTTTCCTGGAACACATTGTCGTCTGCGATACCGCCGGCCAGCATATCCATGTGCAGCTCGTATTCAGGAACCGAGGTTGCCAGTAAGCTGCCATCCGATGCAAAAATATTTCCACGCTCAGCCTCGATATTAATGTACTGGGCCGACATGTTTTTTGCCATCGCTTTCCACTTAGGGCCCTGCAGGTATTGAACCCGGACCAACTGAAAAACGACAGCGCCCGCAAACAGGAGAATCAACCCGAATGCGAGGTACACCCTTAAAAGTATGTTTGTCCTAATTCCCATCTTTGCCCTCCTTATCCTTTAATCGCTGCGGCGGTTCAATGGATTCTTTAATTCCCAATGTATCCACACGCTTGGCTACTTCGCTCAGCGTGCTTTTGAAGGCCAGATCAGCCTTGGTAGTTTTATAATCCCAGGTAAGCTCTTTTACCTCTTTGGTCATCTTGTCGATGTCGCGCATGTTCCTTTCAGCAAGGTGCATGTTACCAAGGTAGATCATCCCCAAAAGCACGAGAAACAATAGGAACGGCAAAGCGCTTGTAGCTTTCTCCGCATTCACATTTTTCTTAAAAAGCTGCCATAGCGCACCCTCGGAAATTTCCTTTGCAGGTTGCTTTTCCTCAACAATCAGCTCTTTTTCAGCTTCTTCTTCCTGAATTTCTGTACGCAAACGATTTGTCATTTCTTTACAGCTATTCTTAGTTTAGCGCTCCGTGCCCTGTTATTACTTTTTATTTCTTCTTCTGATGCCGTTATCGCACCGCGGCTTACTGCATCAAAAGGCTTTTGATCATTTCCATAAAAATCCTTCTCCACCTCGCCGCTGAATTTTCCTTTGGCGATGAAGTTTTTTACCAGCCTGTCTTCCAGTGAGTGATAAGACATTACCACCAATCTGCCACCTGAAACCAGCACCTCTGCTGATTGTATCAAGAAATCCTTTAAAGCTTCCAACTCCTGGTTCACCTCGATGCGTAATGCCTGGAACACTTGTGCCAGGTATTTATTTTCCTTTCCTTTCGGAATCAGACTATTAATGGCATTTTTCAGATCGGCAACTGTATTTAGCGAACCATTCAGCCTTGCAGTGACGATAGTTTTTGCAAGCGATTTGGCATTCTTGATCTCGCCATAAATTCCAAAGATCCTATGCAGGTCAGCCTCGCTGTAAGTATTTACAACTTCCTTAGCCGTCAGGGTCGATGCCTGGTTCATACGCATATCCAACTCCGCATCAAAGCGGATGGAGAACCCACGCTCAGCCTGGTCAAACTGGTAAGATGAAACGCCCAAATCAGCAAGAATACCATCTACCGGAATTGCATTATGCAGGCGGGTGAAATTTTTCAGGTAGCGGAAATTCTGATCGATAAATTCAAAGCGATCATCGGCAATGATATTTTGCTGTGCATCCGCATCCTGGTCAAACGCCAGCAGGCGGCCTTCTTTACTCAAATGCTTCATGATCTCGCGCGAGTGCCCACCACCGCCAAAAGTCACATCCACATAAGTGCCATCGGGACGTATGTTCAGCGCCTCGATGCATTCCTGCAACATCACCGGAACATGGTAATTACTCATCTGTCTTCCTCCTTCCATTGCCCATTACCTCTTCAGCCAGGTTTGAGAAATTCTCAGGCTCGTTATCCATCTGCGCATCGTAAGCACTTTGCGCCCACACCTCTATTCGATTCAACTGGCAAGCCAGCACCACATCAGATTCGATACCCGCATATTCCAATAAGGCTTTTGGCAAAAGCACGCGCCCGGCAGCATCCAGCGTCAATTCGGACGCACCGCGGGTGAAGTAGCGGATAAATTCGCGTGTTTTTTTCTCGTATGAATTGAGTTTGCTCAGATCCTCTACAATCTTATCCCATTCGCGGCGGGTGTAAATAACCAGATGCTTCTCAAAGCCACGATTGATCACAAGGCCCTCTTTGTCAGCTTCGGGAAGCTGCTTTTTGAGGCCAACAGGGACCATCATCCTGCCTTTGGCATCCAGTTTACATTCAAATTCACCTAAAAAATGGGACATGAGTACACTATGGTATTATTCCAAAGTAAAAGTAAATTACTTTTTTCATTTTTTACCACAAATTCCCATTTTTTTCCACCAAAAAGTTTTCAACAACTTCAAGGGCTATTTTTCTACCACTTTATCTCATATAAGATTTCTAAACAGGGTCATACTCTTTAAGTTATCAAAAGACAATTTGAACCTGCAAATGAACAGATTTCGGCTCCATTCTACTAATAATTAAGTTTTTATCTTTCCACAATGGGTAAATCAATCTAAAACAAAAGCGCCGTATACCATTGGTATACAGCGCCATGATTGAAGGGGGTAGTAAAGACGTATTAAATATAACGCCGGCTCAGCTTAAGATGCTGACCTGGTGCGAGCCGGTTTATTCATTACCAAATAGGTAAAACCAAATACCGATATCAGGTTGCTGATCATAGAAGCCATGCGGTTCATATCCTGCGACTTAGCAGCGTCAGCCGATTTGGAACCATAAGATGTTGCCACAACAACAGGCACTCCCTGCAGTATTTGTCCTTCATGGATATCACTACAGATCAGGAGGTAACTGCCGCTTACCATTTTACAGTCCTGCAGAATGAGTTTCGGCGTGGCAGAAGCTGTGATGGCAGCTTCATTTGCTTTAAGATTAGCAACGTCATCACAAAACAGGATCTCATCTATCACAGAAGACATTCCGCTATTGCTATGAATGACCATGAGTCTTTTATCTTCGGTATAAGATGGCATACTTGATGATTTTTGGTAGTATAAAATTGCAGCGAATGATTGTGTAAACGAAGCATGTATCGGTTAACTCTCAATTTGTGTCGACGAATCAAAGTTTAGCTCAAAACCCCTATAAAATTTCACCTGCAATTACCTATAATTGTGAATTTAATATCAATATGGTTATCGTAATACAGTGTACCGACCAGGTGGGGCTGGTGGCCAAAATTTCCGGACTGCTTGCCAATGAGAGCTACAATATTTTGTCGATGCATGAGCATGTAGACAAAACGGAGAACTTGTTTTTCATGCGGCTGGAAGTCAACAAGCAATCAGAAGGCTCAGCATTGGAAGAAAAGTTACGCGAATTATTACCCCATGGGGCGCTTATCAAAGTAAACCCCGATCCGGTGAAAAAGGTAATCGTAATGGTGACCAAGGAGTACCATTGCCTGGCTGATATATTGATCCGGAACTACTTTAAAACACTGGGTGCCAGCGTTCAATGCGTGATCGGAAACTATACTAATCTGGAGGATATTTGCCATCGATTTGATGTCCCGTTTCATCATGTTCCTTATGAAGGTCCACACCCTGAATCGGAGCAGCGTGTAATAAATATTATCGATCAGTACGACTACGATTACATCGTTCTGGCCAAGTTTATGCGCATTCTGTCACCTGATTTTGTAAAGCATTTCCCAAAAAAGATCATCAATATTCATCACTCCTTTTTGCCTGCATTCGTGGGAGCCAATCCTTATAAACAAGCCTATGAGCGCGGCGTAAAATTGGTAGGCGCTACAGCACATTTTGTAACCGACGAGTTGGACGAAGGACCGATCATTGCCCAACAGATCATATCAGCAGATCATTCCTTAACAGCTGCTGATATGATGAAGGCGGGCAAAGAAATAGAAACCGCCGTATTAGCCAAAGCCTTAAAAGTAGTATTTGACGACCGGGTGTTTATCTACAAAAACAAGACCGTGGTATTGGAATAAGGCAGTGTTCATGGGCGTTCACAGCGTTGTGAACGAACACCCTAATTGAATTTAAGTGTATCGGGCCCGGACAGTAAGGCTACATGACAATTACAGCCACCTGAAATTTTGAGGTCAATTGCTTTGGTCTGATTAGTTGCAGGATCGGTAGCCGATACTTTAATATCATCGCCATCGGTCGAATAATCCATTTTATTATTGTCGGTTGCTACGATATAATACCCTAATGCGAGGAGTGCGTTGGGATAGCCGGGGTGGAGCAGCTTATTTGAACTTACATCGAATACGGTGAAATTGTTAACCGCAATAGGCTTGCCGGTATTATCAGTGCAAAGTATACCGATGCTGGCAAAATTTAAGGTACAGGGTTGCGTCTGCGTTCCGCAGGGTGTTTTTGGCTTTGGTTTGACTTTATCACAAGATGCGAGAGATAAGGCTGCAGCGAAAAGGATAATAAGATTCTTGTACATGGGGTTGTGTTTATTCTATATTACGCTCAACCCAAACGGTTTGCTACAACCCAGGTCAAATTAATTATAGAACGATAAAGCCGTCTTGAGAACAACATTAATCGTATCCATTGGCAAGTCATTATTGGGGTCGATCAACAGTATTTTCATTCTTGCGCGGTCTTCTAAAATCAGATCAGGATGATCGATTCTTTTACCTTCCACTATACCTATATAAGGTAGGCCATTCTTTTTATGTACCCACAGGTAGTAAAACATTTTGCCCTTATAGCAGAAGAAAGGCATGCGATATTTCCAGGCTTCGGTTATGCCTTTATCAAAATCCAATATATGCTGACGGAGAAACAGCAGGCAGCCTTTAACGAGTTCTTCTTTCTCTAAATAATACAGGTCGATGTCTCTCATTACTGATTCTCGTAATTAATAATGATCACCAGGTCATCCTTACCTGTCTGCTTTAATCCATGCGAGCTGCCGGGCCTGGTCAGAATAGCGTCTCCCTCCTTTACAGGAAAACTCTTGCCGTTCATCTGCATTTCACCGGTACCGCTGATGATATAATAAATCTCGTCCTCTTTTTGCAAATGATACCCTATAGCTGAGCCCGGGTGTAATACGCGCTTACGGAATATCATTTTTAAGCCATCAGCCTTAGAAAAGAAGCTATACCCAACGGTACTGCCGCCGCCGTTATGTGTGCCGGGTTCAACTTTGGCGATATCCTTTTCGTGTTCGAGAATGTAGGGTTGGGTGGTTTGGGAGAAGGCGAATAACGGCATCATTGTAATCATCATGAACAATAGCCTATTGAAAAAAATTATGCTTCTTATAATCCTCATTTTATACACCTCATTCGTCCGGCATTGCGACAGGTTGCTTATTCTGTTTACTCATTGATATCAAAGATATTTTTTAAGTGTCATTGACAGAAATAAAATAATTTGAGGTCGCAAATTGCGACCTCAAATTATTTTAATAAAGTTTATTACCGCACACTTCATGTATCGAAAGCGAACATCCTCAGGGATTAAACCCAGTTCAACTATCTAATATACAACCAGATACAATTTTGGCATCTTAATAGATCAGCAACACTAGTGTGGTTGTCAACACACATCGCTGTTATGATCCAAAGCTACCTCAAAACCGCTATCCGCTTTTTGCTTAAGAACAAAGCCTTCAGTTTCATTAATATCGTAGGTCTTGCTATTGGTACTATGTGCTGCCTGTACATCCTCCTATTTGTGCAGGACCAGTACAGCTATGATAAGCACCACAAAGACGGACAGGATATTTACCGTGTAACTACTTCAACTGGACTCACGGGTGACGCACGTGCCCTGGCCACCGCCTCGCCGCCGATCGCACCTGCTATAAAACGCGATTTCCCTGAGGTAGAGCAGTATGCCCGCTTGTTCTCGTCCGAGCTGATCGGGAACAACAACAGCATGCTGAAATATAAGGACAAGACATTTTATGAATCCGGTTTGGCATTTGTTGATTCAACTTTTTTTGATGTGCTGAGCTATCATTTTGCTTATGGCAAAAACACGCATGATCTGCTAGCCGAACCGTATTCGATTGTAATATCAAAATCGACATCGGTAAAACTGTTCGGCAATGACGACCCTATAGGTAAAGTGATCACCATTGATAACGCCTATGGGAAACACGATTTTAAAGTGAACGGCGTGGTGGATGAGGGTCTGGGCAAATCATATATTAAAGCCAACATTTATGTGACTCTGCGCAGCGGAGGCTTTGGTCAATACCTATACAACAATCATCAATGGGCCGGGAATAATATTGCATGCTCTTTTATCAAACTTCGACCTGGGGCCGACCCAAAAGCGTTGGAAAGTAAGCTTCCTATCCTTCTGAATAAATATGGCGCACAGGACCTCAAAGCGCTGGGCATGACTAAAATTCTTCACTTGCAGCCCATCGCTGCAATGCATACCACGACCGGGTTTGACTTTGAGGTAGGCAACACCATTAGTCCTACCCTATTATATATATTGGCCGGTATTGCTATCATGATCCAACTGATCGCCTGCATCAATTTCATGAACCTGTCTACTGCACGTGCCTCAAAACGGGCCAAAGAAGTTGGCGTGCGCAAAGTGGTTGGCGCTGAGCGTGGCGACCTGGTAAAACAGTTCCTGGGTGAGTCATTTTTGCTAACCTTGATCGGCGTGGCATTATCCATCCCGCTCTTATCCATGGCTTTACCTTACCTGAACCAGGTTACGCAAACCAATATTCAGTTGACATTCCTCAGCCATTTTAGTATTTGGATTCTTTTGGGCATGATTATACTTGTGACTGGCGCTGTTGCAGGTAGTTATCCGGCATTTTACTTGTCGGCCTTTGAAGCCATTAAGGTGATGAAGGGCAATTTCACCAATCAGATATCGGCATCGGGCATACGTCGTTCGCTGGTGGTGTTTCAATTCTTTTTATCTATCGTGCTCATCACATCGATCATCGTTATATACAGTCAGCTTAACTACATAAAGACCAAAGATCTTGGCTTCGACAAAAACCAGAAGCTAATATTCAGCTTTTATACAGGCGATGCGCGGAACAAGATGTCAGCTTTGGCAACAGATCTTCAGCAACTATCCGAAGTAAAAAATGTAAGCCTGAGCGATAATTACTTAAGCCATAATAACGCTAGTGACTTCCCTGTAATCCTTGAAGGCGGCAATCCAGCCTTATCAGTTGATGCGATAAATATGGCAGCTGACGATAAGTTTGTAAAGACCAATGGTATAAAGATCATAGCAGGGCGGGATTTCGGGGTGAAGGATACCTCTAAGACACTGATCAATGAGACTTTATGCAAGCGCCTCGGGCTTAAAGCTGAAAAAGCACCGGGTTTAAGGTTATACAGTAAATACTTTGATGGTTCAATTCATTACTTCGAGATTGTTGGTGTGATGAAGGATTTTAATTATGATTCCCTGCATGGCGCGGTTGGTCCGTACATGATATTTCATAATAATAATCCAGGCAACTATTTCTCATTTATGACGGTTTCGGTAACAAGTCCGGATTATAAATCACTTTTGAGCAAAATGGAAACTGTCTGGAAAAAGAACCTGCCAGGCATACCTTTCTCCTACGCCTTCCTCGACCAGGAAGTACAGAAACAATACCTGGCAGAGATCAGCCTGTCAAATATCATTAACTCATTCACAATAATGGCCATTTTAATCTCGTGCCTCGGGTTGTTTGGCCTGGCAGCCTTCAGCGCCGAGCAGCGTCAAAAAGAGATCGGTATCCGCAAGGTACTGGGCGCAAGCGTTGCAGGCGTTGTCGGTTTGCTTTCACGCGAGTTTGTTTGGCTGGTGGGTATAGCCTTTGTGCTGGCCACACCGTTGTCATGGTGGGCCATGCATAAATGGTTACAGGGCTTTGCTTATAAAGTACCGGTTAGCTGGTGGATGTTTGCTATTGCTGGGGTATTATCTATCGTAATTGCTTTACTGACAGTAAGCTTCCAGGCGATAAAGGCGGCTTTGGCAAATCCGGTGAAAAGTTTGAGAAGTGAGTGATCAGTTAATCGGTGATTAGTTAATCAGGCATTTAAAACAAATAGCGATGGGGTTTGAAACCCATCGCTATTTTAATTATTCGTCAGGTTTTCGTTTGCTCTCGAGGTATTGAATGGAGAACCCGCCAGTTCTATGTCCGGTTGCCTGGTCATCAATTACCCAATCTTCAATTTTTTTTTTTTATACTGACCTTGTCCCCCATTTTAATGTTTTTTACGGTAAAGGCTGAATCAATAAACACTCCGGTAAAAACACCATTTTTATACTCAAATATTCTTGACCACATATGCTCATGACTGCCATTCTGTACAAAATCAGATTTTACGATAAACCTAATTTTATGGTAGTCTTTCCCGTGCCTTGCCAATTCATTAATAAATGTGCTCAAATGCTTCTGTGCGGTATCTTTTAATCTCAAAAAAGTTTGGTCTTCCTTTTCCAAGTTAACAGATGTATACTCCATACTATCGTTATGAACTGTCTGTGCGGTGACTTTCGATGCCATGAAAAGACAAATTATGATGAGGAGAATGTTTCTCATATTACATCGCCCTCACCTTCAAATAGCTCGGATGCTCCTTCGAGGTATATACTTTGTGCGTTTCTTTTTTAAAGTCAGTATCCTTCGCTTTCATAATGTCCTGGAACTGCTGCGTATTACGGTCGATAAGCGGGAACCAGGTGCTTTGTACCTGCACCATAATGCGGTGACCTTTTTTAAAGGTATGCAGCACGTCCTGCAGTTCAAAGTTTACCGGGGTTACTGTGCCGGGAGTGAAAGCATCCGGCTTATCAAACCCGTTACGAAATTTGCCGCGCATGGCTTCGCTACGTACCATTTGCTCATAGTTTGACATGTAGGTACCTTTTGCTGTGTACTGGTTATTTTTGGCTGAATCTGGATATACGTCCACTACCTTCACTACCCAGTCGGCGTCCGTTCCGGTGATGGCTACTTTCAAGTCGGCCCAGATGTTTCCGGCAAAGGTTACGTCATGATCTAATACATCGGTCTGGTAAGTCAGCACGTCGGGTCTGCGCGAGGCAAAGCGCTGGTCTCCGGTCATGTATTCACGCTGCATGTCCATGGTGATACCGTTATAAAATGGTACAGGTTTAGCCGGGTCGGATGTAAACTCATCAAAACTATCTGTTGAGGTTGGCGCATCAAATGATAATTTTCCGCCCGGTAACAGGTACAGGTTCTTTTCTTCAGCTTCTTTTGGCGGCCATACATTGTATTTCTTCCATTTGTTTACACCAGTCTCGAAAGCAGATATTTTGGGGATATCCATGTCAGTTCCTTTCAGGTAATGACTGAAGAATGCAAACTCTATCTTTTCGCGATAGAATAGCCCGGTTGGCCCTCCAAAATATACATCTCCTAAATGATCACCATCTCCACGGGCCCACCCGCCGTGCACCCATGGGCCCATTGTAAAGTAAACCGGTGTATTCGGATTCTCTTTTACCAAAGTTTTATAGGTATTGATGGCACCGTACAAGTCCTCCGCATCATACCAGCCACCAGTAACCAGCGTCGGTGTTTTGATATCGTGCAGGTGATACAACACATTGCGGTCTTTCCAATGCTGATCGTAATTTGGGTGATCCAGCATTTCGTTCCACAAACGGATAGTGTCTTTATAATATTTATCGTTAGTGTTTTTTACGGACCCCATTTTCAGGTAAAACTCATAACCGTCTTCGGTGCCGTAAACAAACCTGCTGCCACGACGCTGGGTTGGTTTATCATCCTGGCGATTAGTAAAGCCCGGATAAAACCCAAAGTTGGCCACCAGCATAAAAGCGCCGTTATGAAACGCATCATCGCGATACAGATCAGCCATAGGCGCTTGCGGTGAAGCGGCAGCTAATGCCGGGTGGCGGCTCAGCAATGAAGCAGTAGTGAAAAAGCCCGGATAGGATATTCCCCATACGCCAACTTTGCCATTGTTATTCTTGATATTTTTAATCAGCCAGTCGATAGTATCATAAGTATCAGTGCCTTCGTCCACATCATTCTTGGTTTTGTGGACTTCCTTTTCAGGCGTCATTTCTTCAAATATGCCTTCGCTCATCCAGCGGCCGCGTACGTCCTGGTAAACGAAGATGAACCCGTCATGTAAAAACAAAGGTGACGGGCCAAGCGAACCTTTGTAAGCATCGACACCATAAGGCGCAACGCTGTAAGGCGTCCTGTCCATCATGATGGGATATTTTTTGGATTGATCTTTTGGCACATACACCGATGTGAATAGCTTTTTGCCGTCGCGCATCGGTATCTGGTATTCGTATTTCTGGTAGTTGGCCTTCACATAGTCAGCATCAGAAGTATTTTGCTGAGCACGCGAGCAACAGGCAAAAAGCAGCAAGCTTAAAGCCAGGAGTAAATGTCTTTTCATTAATTATTGAGAGTTAGAGGCCCAAATGTAATATAAAAACAAAAGCCCCGAAATTCGGGGCTGTCACAAAAAAGTTACGCTGACGTTTATTGATTTAGCTTATAAAGATTTAAATCATTAATAAACTTATAATCTTTTACATTATATGTAAAAAGTTTAAAGCCAGCATATTTAGCAGTTGCCGCAATTAGAGCATCAGGAATGTCAAGTTTGTGGCTCAATCTATAATTCTCCATCAAAGTTAAAGCAACTGAGCATAGAGCGGGGTTAATTAATAAAACATTAAAACGGCCAATGTTCTTATTCAATAAACGCAATTCAATTTTATTTGCAGCTCCAGCAATTAACTCCATTTTGGTAATCGCTGATATAATGACATTATCAAGCCCTATTTCATTATTAACTATCTGAACGGTTGAATAGTGTCTCGGTTTACTAGTATCAAAATAATCGATCAATACGTCGGTGTCACATATTATTTTTTCCACATCTCTTTTCTTAAATCAGATGCATCTATGTTTTTACCTGTGAAAATTTCATTCAGAGATGAAATATCCAACGTTTTATCTCCGGGTATCAAAATATCCTCTAATGGTTGATTCGGTTTATTTTTGGGAGAGGATATCTTAAAATCAAAATATTTGGCCAACCCCTTTAAAATCTTTAAAGTTTCCGGCTTTTTATATTTTATAGTTACTTCTGGCATTTTTTAATATTTTATATAAAGTTAGCATATAAAACAAAGAAAGGCAAGCTTCTGCTTGCCTTCTGTAAAGTCAAAAGCAACGTCGCTTATTCATTTATAGCTTTTACGCCAGGCAATTCTTTTCCTTCCATATACTCAAGCAAAGCGCCACCACCGGTTGATACATAGCTTACTTCGTTGGTAAGGTTGAATTTTGCAACTGCCGCAGCCGAGTCGCCACCGCCGATCAGCGAGAAAGCGCCATTTTCAGTTGCATTAACTACTGCATCAGCGACTGCTTTAGTGCCTTGCTCAAATTTTTCCATTTCGAAAACACCCATAGGACCGTTCCACAAAATAGTTTTTGAATTTTCAACCACCTTACTGAAAGCTTTTATGGAAGCCGGACCGATATCTAAACCCATCCAACCGTCTTTTATATTGTCGTTGCTGGCAGTATCCGTATTAGCGTCGTTTGAGAAGTTGTCTGCAATAATTGAATCAGTTGGCAATAACAGGTTTACGCCTTTTGTCTTCGCTTTCTCAATCAGACTGTTAGCCAGATCAAGCTTATCTTCTTCAACCAGTGATTTACCGATATGTCCGCCCTGTGCTTTTGCAAAAGTATAAGCCATACCACCGCCGATGATCAGGTTATCTACCTTGTCCATCAGGCGCTCTATCAATTCTATCTTGTCCGAAACCTTAGCGCCACCCATGATAGCGGTGAAAGGTTTTTCAGCGCCATTCAATACTTTTTCGGCATTAGCCAATTCAGCAGCCATCAGGTAACCAAAGCATTTTGCTTCAGGGAAGAACTGTGCTATAATTGAGGTAGACGCATGCGCACGGTGGGCTGTACCGAAGGCATCGTTTACATATACATCACCTAAAGCAGCCAATTTTTTAGCAAACTCAACGTCACCTTTTTCTTCTTCTTTATAAAAACGAAGATTCTCCAGTAGCAATACCTGGCCTTTTGCCAAATCTTTCGATTTTTGAACAGCCTCCGCGCCAATGCAATCATCAGCAAACTCTACCTGCTGACCCAGCAGATCAGACAAATGCGGAACCAAATGCTTTAATGAATATTTTTCAGTCGGACCATCCTTTGGTCTTCCCAGGTGCGACATCAGGATCACCTCGCCTCCATCCTTCAAAATCTTCTTGATGGTTGGCAGAGCGGCCGTCATCCGGTTATCGTCGGTAATATTATAGTCCTTATCCAGCGGGACGTTAAAATCAACCCTGATCAGGGCTCTTTTCCCCAAAAAGTTTATTTGATCTACTGTTTTCATATTGTTTTAGAGGCGTTGTTTACGGAGCGCCAAATTCAGCATTTAATTCTAAATTCTGAACGCAAAAATGAAAAAGGTGTTTGATGTCACTGAATTTTTAGATAGAGCACGTAATGCGGCCCTATTACGGGCACTTCAAACTCGTCGGAGATGATCTCGAAACCAAGATTTGTGTAGAAAGGAACCGCTTTTTTGCGGGCATTGCACCAAACATAGTTCACCTTTTGCCCGCGCATATATACGACGGCAAAGTTGACCAATTGGTTACCAAAGCCTTTACCGCGATGACTCTCCAAAGTAGCCATACCACGCAATTGATAAGCCTTGCCTGTGTATTCTTTATAATTCTGTGGATGAAATGATGCAATGCAAACTAACTGGCCGTTATCATAATACCCCAGGTGAAAGGTACCTTCGGCATCATCATTCGGGAAACGGCATTCATCAAGTGTCAACCGGCCTTCGCGCAATACCTCGTTGCGGATGGCCAGCACATCATCAGTTTGTATAAATCTGATCATGCTTAGCTATGCTTATTTTGGCTACCAAATCGGCCAGGCGGCTCGAGTAACCCATTTCATTATCATACCAGCCTACCACTTTCACTAATCCGCCAACGATAGAAGTTAGTTTTGAATCAAAAATGCAGCTGTGCGGATTGTCTAATATGTCGGTAGAGACTATCGGGTCTTCAGTATATTCCAGCACGTTTTTCATTGGCCCTTCAGCGGCCGCTTTAAATGCTTTGTTGATTTCCTCAACAGTGGTTTGCTTTTTCAGGCTGCAGGTAAAATCAGTCAAAGAGCCATTCAATACCGGCACGCGGATACCGGCGCCACCAAGTTTACCATCCAGGTGCGGGAATATATTGGTGATAGCCTTTGCTGCACCCGTTGTAGTTGGAATGATGGAAGCTGATGCTGCCCTTGCACGGCGCAGATCTTTGTGAGGAGCATCATGCAAACTTTGATCACCGGTCATCGAATGCACGGTAGTGATGTAGCCGTCAACAATCCCCCAGTTATCTTCCAGTATCTTCACCATAGCCGCAACATTGTTGGTGGTACAAGAGGCATTGGATATAATCGGGGCAGACAGGTCAAAATCAGTATCATTTACACCGATAACTACAGTAGGGACACTCCTATCAGAAGACGGAGCGGAAATAATTACCTGCTTAGCTCCTGCCAGCAAATGCTGACTTGCACCATGCTTAGAGGTAAACTTGCCAGTTGATTCAATTACCAGGTCGATATTCAATTCCTTCCATGGAAGATTTGCGGGATCTTTTTCTGACAGGATCTTTATCTGCTTACGATCAATATAGAGATTGCCTGAATCGCATTTAACGGTTCCATTGAATGTACGATGAACAGAATCGTATTTGAACAGGTGTGCCAATGTTTCGGTATCGGTCAGGTCGTTAATAGCAACCACTTCGATACCAGGCTTAGCAAGTACACTGCGAAGAAATATTCTCCCGATACGTCCAAATCCATTAATAGCTACCCTCATGACAATTGATATTTAGGACAAATTTACACAAATATCAAAAGCCCTTTTTAGGAAGAATGTCATATTATGCTAAGGTACTGGAGATGAGAAGCTACGCGATTGCCTTTTTATCTTTTTTAGAAAGGTTCCTTGCCTTAGCTTCTTTTATGATCTTTTGATAGAGATTCAGCACTTCTTTCAAGCGATCTTTTATTTTACCCGATACTGCGATGTTGAGGGCATATTTATGCTCAGGCAGGTATAGTTCGATATTGGTATTAGCTATTTTGTAGTCCACATCAAACATGCGGCTGTAATAATCGATACCGCATTGCATAATGGCACGTGCCAGGCGGTCGGCAATGGCAGCATATTCAGGATTAGTTTCTCCTAAGTTATTTCTTAGATACAGAATATCTTCGCGGGTGGTTTTAACGAGCTTTTTGCCTGTATCGGCTGCCTCTGCGGCAGTGCTTTTTTTAATGACCTTAGCTGTGTCAATTTCCCTGTCAATTTTTTGAATTCGGTTAGCGAAAAAGATGCTCTTAAGCAATTGCCTTGTCTCAGCCGGAAAATCAGCGAACAGGTTTAAAAGATCACCTGTAGAAATGCCTTGCGGTTTATCAATGTATTTCTTCACCGAATCAACAACCTCGGTCAAATAAAACTGAATAGTTTTTTCAGGATGATAAAAATACTGCTCACCACCAATTGATTTGGTGTAGCCCTCTTTTTGGCTTGATGTATAGAACAGTTTGGCCAGCTCGACCCCTTTCTTAAACTCTTCGGCATGGAAACCACCATTTTTGGTAGCCAGGCCAAGATTAAGCATCGAAAGGTTTTTAATGCAGCTATAGTTTTCCTGGGTAACTTCAAACTTCACCTCTTGTTCAACAAAATTGCAGAACCTGAATTTGCTGAATGCGACTTTCTGATTACCCCAAACCTTAAAACCAAATCCTTTACCGAAAAAGGGTTCACTCTTAACCGAACCTACATAGTTATTGTTAATATACAACTCTATCTGGTCATTGGTCTTTTTCAGCAGCAAGTGGTTGGAAGCGCATTGATTAATTGCAAAAGCTTTCTTCCATGGGATGATCTCTTTATAATCGCCTTGGCTTTGTTTTACCAGACTAAAATGCCCGTTGCCGGTAATCACGAAGCTATAATAGTTATTCTGCTCTCTGCCAAAAACAATCCCATAGCTATATTTATCTATCCCTTCAAACCACTGGGTATCCACTTCTATCGTCCAGTTTTCCTCATCATTTAAATTGGCAAATACACACGGAATGGACGAGCCTGTTTGCTTTTCTCTTGCGATGATATACTCATCGTTATTTTTGGTCAACGAATGAAATTCATCCTGTTCCTGCAGCCAATCCGTCGAGCGACTGATCAGGTCATCAACCATTACAGCCTGAACGAGTTTCTTTTTGTCTTTTGAGAAGGCGGCCTTTTCCCAAATAGCCTGTGCCTTTTCTATATCACCCTGCCGGATGAATTCCAGAGCGAGTTCGTCCGCTAAATTGTTACTCCAAAACCAAAATGGTGAGTAAAGTGGTTTATTTATTGAAGTTTCAAAAGAGGTTTGAATATCTTCAGAAAGGTAATCGTTCTTTTCAGCAGGAATGTCAACCTGAGTATCATTATCAAAAGCACGCATTCCGGCAGGCCCTGGTTGCGCTTCGCTTTGTCTTGAAACCCTACGTTCAACGGTCGTTCCCGGCGAACTGCCCAGCGTATTAAAGTTATTGAAAAACCTGTTAAAATAATGCGTATTAGCCGCCATACTTTCCCAATTATCCTTATCCGAAATAAGTCTGAGGCTCAGCCTGTGAGCCCCATAAAAAATTTAAATACCTTCCTGTAAATCTGCTCAAAAATCCCGGTCACTTAAATCTTGCAAAGGACGTTACGGATGGTTAAAGATACGGCCGGATAAGGCTGTTCAGTACACCAATACGCAAAAAGTTTGCCACATTTTTCAACAAAAAAATGTGGATATTAAAAATTAAAATATTGACAAAAAAGATTAAAGGATTCTAAACGAATAAGTTGCGCAAAGCGAGGTTTTCGCGCTCTTTTGACCGGATAAAAAAGGATACTCCCCAATTAAACAGCAGGCAAACACCCAAGATCAAACCAAGCAGCACCTGGTTACCATATGATCTGAAAACCAAAGCTAAAATTACACAAAGCAGGTTAAGGGAAACCAATATCATGGCTGCCTGCAGGTGTGTAAAACCAAGTCTCAGCATGCGATGATGGATATGTTTACGATCAGCTTTAAATGGTGAAACGCCACTATATATACGCAGCACAAACACCCTCAGGGTGTCAAAAATAGGACCTATTAAGATAGCGACAGACAATGCCGGCGCTGAGTAAACATCAGGAGATTTAATTGAAGTAAATTTATTCAGTTCGATAAACTTGATAGCCATTACTGCAGATATCAAACCGATCAGCAACGAACCGGTATCGCCCATAAATATTTTGGCCGGGGTGATATTAAACTTCAAAAAACCTACTAAAGCACCTGCCATGGCCAGCGATACTGCCGCCAATTCATACTGGTGCATATAGATAAATAAACCCGCAAAACATCCATTGGCTACTACGCCCGTGGCTCCGGCCAGGCTATCGATACCATCTATCAGGTTAAACGCATTCACGATCAGGATAATGGTAAGTACCGTTAAGGCAACACTTGGCCAGTACGGAAGGTTACCAATACCAAAGACACCATACATGCTGGTAAGGCGTATATTGCCCATTACCACCAGTATTAACGCTGCTAAAAATTGTATAAAGAATTTAGTGCGTGAGTTAACACCCGAAAGATCGTCCTTTAAGCCCATTGCAAATAACATGATACATGCGGTAAGCAGGTAATTTATTGGCAATGATCTGTCTGTCATACTGAACAATAAAGATGTTATAGTAAAGCTGACGAATATTGCGACTCCGCCTAAGCGGGGAATGCCGTGATCATGTTGTTTTCTGAAATGCCCGAGATCATCATACAGGTGTCTTGCGCGTGCTACGTGAAGTATTGAAGGGATGGCAATAACTGTGACGAGTATAGAGAAAACGACTATCGTAATATAATACACTAAGTGATATGAATGTAAATATTCCGTCATTGAGATTAAGAAGTTATAGGTCGGTCAGCTGCATTTAAAACTGGTGTCCAAGTTAATAATTTTTCTGTTTGTACTAAAAAAATTGTGCTATTTTACGTAGTGGTTTAAATAATATGGTCAGCCCCGGCAAAAAAATATTATTATTTCTCATGGCTTTAAGATCGAACCGCATTGCTTGTACGCGGTTACCCAAACTTTTGTTACTTACGCCACCAACTACCATTTTTATAAGCACTTTATTTAAATAATATGCATTAATATTATTAAAATGAATAAACCTAAGCATCAACTCATAATCACCAGCACTTCCATAATCCAATTTGTAAACGCCAAGTTTGTCAAATAAATCTTTCTTGCAGTAAAAGGTAGGATGCGGAGGCATCCACCCCCAATTGAACATTCCTCTGCTATACTTTCCCGAACGCCACTTGCGGATGACCTTGTCATTTGGGTCAATATAATCGAGATTGCCATATAATATCGAGGTATCTTGTTCGGAAAACACCCTTGCTATATCATACAACACCTCATCATCCGCAAAGAAATCATCTGCATTAATTGTGCCAATAACATCGCCTGTCGCCAGCGCAATGCCCTTATTCATTGCGTCGTAAATGCCGTGATCAGGCTCTGATATAAAAGCATCAATATTTGTTCTGTATTTATCAATTATCCGGCAGGTGTTATCTGTTGATCTGCCATCAATAATGATATACTCGATATTTTTGAATTTTTGCCCCAATACGGAATTTATGCAACGTTCTATGGTGTTTTGGGCATTATATGCCACAGTTATAATTGAAATTTTTGGGCCCTGCATTTCTGGAAAAAATACACTTTTAAAATAACCAAATTATGGTACTTTTGGAATTGCTGCTAAAAATATAAACAAATAAGCAGTTTAAGTGTATATGCGCTTTTTTACAACCCTAAGTATTATCGCTATTATTTTCCTGGCATTCACCTTCAGCTCTTGTGCCTTGAGGCAGCAGCAGTTGTTATTTAAAGAGCGCGGCCCCAATCCCGACAGCCTGAACGCCGTTTTAAAGAATAGCGGCAATGGCACAAGCGACTACCGCATCCGCTCGCAGGATATCCTTCAGATCAGGAACCTGCAAAACATCAAATACATAGTTGAGGAAACGCCAACTTCACAAAGCAATAGTGCCAATACTACCATTTCGCAACAGGGACAAACCTACCAGGTAGAGGATGACGGGGATGTTGCATTACCTGTGATCGGCCGCATACATGTTGCCGGCCTTACCCGGGCAGAAGCGATGAAACTTATTGAAGATACATACCGTAAGGATGTACTTAAGGACCCTATTATCGATCTGAAGATTGTTAACCTTAAGGTTACACTGCTTGGTGAAATAAGGGCGCAAGGAAACTATCCATTGATAAAAGATAAAACGAGCTTAATTGAGATGATT
This sequence comes from Mucilaginibacter sp., assembly GCF_036568825.1. Taxonomy (GTDB): domain Bacteria; phylum Bacteroidota; class Bacteroidia; order Sphingobacteriales; family Sphingobacteriaceae; genus Mucilaginibacter. The sequence goes on from NZ_DATCRU010000075.1 coordinate 26,114, forward strand.
GGAGAAGCAGGGGGACTTACAGAGCGGGCTAACGAAAAGAATATAAAAATCATACGGGGTGATCCTAAAAATCCGCAGATCACCGAAGTGGACCTGAGCAAAACCGGCACTTTAGCCGATCCGAGATTGATATTGCAAAACAACGACATTATCTATATTGCCGAAAACAAACGCGCTGTTAAGAATGACCAGTTGCAGAATTTTAACACTACTGTACAACCAGTGCTTCTGCTCCTAAATACCGCCCTGATTATTTATACGCTTATTCATCGTTAAATGGAAGAGACTGAGAAGATAGCAAGAAAACTACCCCATCAGGAAATTGATTATTTTAAGATCGGCAAAATATTATTAAGCCGGTGGTATTGGATTGCAGGATCGGTTATCATATGTATGATCATATCATACACCTATCTGTGGTATTCGGCAAAAACATACGCCACCGGCGGCACACTTAAAATAGAGGAAAAGAAGTCTGAATTCTCTGACCTGGTAAGCATCATCAACAATAATGACCGCGGACCATCAAAAATACAGAGTGAAATTTTCGTTCTTCAAAGCCGTACGCTGATCCTGAATGCAATAAAAGATCTGGATTACCGCATTAGCTTTTTTATATCAGGGCGTGCGCGTACGACGGATGTATATCCGCAAAAACTGCTGGACATTCAGCTTGTAAAGTTTGACAGTCTTAATTTTTATCGCGGTCAGATTACCTACCAGCCTGTCAACAGGACCACATTTGAGCTTGAATATAAAGAAGGAAGGAAGGATGTTCAGAAAGTTTACAGGTATGATCAGCCTGTTACTATCGACAACATGGCCTTTAGTGTCAAATACCCTGGAGACATACCTAAAAGCTCAACCTTCATCTTTAAAGTAAATATCCCTGAGGATTTTGTAGGAAGAGTAAAGGGTGGCCTGCATGCCAACGAGATCATCAAAAACTCCAACATTATCTCGCTCCAAGAAACCGACTCAAACCCGCAGTTTGCTGCTGATGCGCTAAACGCCCTGATGCGGGAGTACCTTAATTACGACAGGAACCAAAAAACGCAATCGGCAACACAGATCATCCGTTTTATTGATGACCAGTTGGAATCCCTCTCAAACCAGGTAAAAGGATCTGAAAAGCAAATAGAAAAATTTAAACAGGGCGCAGGTATCCTGGATGTCACTTCTGCATCAGAATCAGAACTGGCCAAAATAAAGGACCTGGAATCGCAACAATCATTGCTAAAAATACAATTGCTCGCTATTGACCAGTTGAAAGAGCAGATCACTAAAGAAAAAGATAATATCAACCTTAATCTTAACCTTGAAGGAAATATCGATCCCCTGTTAGGCGGCTTAATTTCCAGCCTGAACAATTTATTAGTAGAAAAAAACACACTGCTAAAAACCTATAATACCAATTCGCAAACCATCAAAGACATTAATCAGCAAATACTGGTAATTAAAAGTGCTGCAATTGACAACATTAATGCAACCATTGCACGGGTTAATAAAAGTGTGTCTTACCTGGATGGACAAATTGCACAGGTTAATCAGAAACTATCGACTTTGCCTGCAGCAGAAAGGGACCTGATCAGTTTGAAACGTGACTTTGAGATCAATGATAAGGTATACTCTTTCTTGTCAGAAAAACGGCTTGATGCACAGATCAGCCGCTCGGCAATATTGCCCGGAGCTACAATAATTGAGTCGGCGCAAGCCAGTTTTTCACCTATTTCGCCAGATACACATACTGTTCACCGTACTGCACTCATCATAGGGCTTGCTATCGGTTTAGGTATGATCATCCTGATCAGGGTACTTAACCCGTATATCTACGATAAAGAAACCGTTGAAAGCCTCACCACAATACCTATCATAGGCATCATACGGAAATTCCCTGAAGCGATCGATGAAAACAATACGCAGATTTTGGCCATTAGCCGTCCAAAATCAATTTTTGCCGAATCTGTACGATCGGTACGTACGAATTTAAGCTTTATAGCTTCTGAGAAGAAGAGCAAAGTGATTTGTATCACCTCCGAAGTAGCGGGCGAAGGAAAATCATTTATTGCGGTTAACTTATCGAGTACCTTATCACTGATCGATAAAAAAATTGTACTGGTTGCGGCCGACTTACGCCGTTCGCGCCTGCATAAAACTTTTCATGTTTCAAATGATAAAGGCTTAAGTAATTACCTGGCTAATCAATGCGAACTGGAGGACATTGTTATTGAAAACATCCAACCAAACCTGGATATCATTGTTTCCGGGCCGGTTCCTCCTAACCCGTCTGAGTTGCTGCATAGTTCGCGCATGAAGACACTGATGAACGATCTGAAAAAGAAATACGATATCATCATGGTGGATACCGCCCCTATCGGTTTGGTTTCTGATGCAATACCGCTGATCAGGATGAGCGATATCAATATTTTTGTTATCCGCTCCGGCAAGTCAAAATTCTATGCGGCTACAGTTCCGCAGCGTATTGCAAACGAGTATCACCTGGACAATACGGTGATCATATTAAATGCATTTTCAGAAGACCTGCTGCATTCAAGGTATTACACAACCAAGTTTACAAGCGAATATCATGGCACCCACTATTATTACTATTCCGATTATAGTGGTTATGAGGGATCAGACTACTATATCGATAAAAAAGAGTATAAGTGGTGGGACATCAGGCGTTGGATAAAATAGTACTCAGGGTTAACACATGGATATAAGGTCGAAAACCGATATGTATAAATGGTATCCGGTTTATACACACCCAAAAGCCGAAAAAAAAGCGCATCAGGCCCTTTCAGACAAGGGGATTGAGACCTACCTGCCTTTGAGACGACAGCTTAAGCAATGGAGCGACAGAAAAAAATGGATCGATGAACCCTTCATCAAATCTTACCTTTTTGTACACATCACTCAGCAGGAACAAACCGAGGTGCTGATGACCAAAGGGATAACCCGGTTCATTTATTTCGGTGGGAAGGTAACATCGATGCCCGACAAACAGATAGAAGATCTGAAGCTATTGATGACAAGTGCGGTTGAATTGGAAATAACCGAAGAAAACCTGTTGCCCGGAGAAAAAATAGTGTTGAAGGCCGGTCCGCTGAAAGGCATGGTGGGCGAAATCATATCCTATCGTTCGCAGAAGCAATTGGCCCTGCGCCTGGAGAACCTGGGTTGCTCGGTAATTATACATGTTGCAGCGTCGTTGATTGACCGGTTTTAGGAAGATATTTATAAAGATATCATATAGTAAAATGGCATTTTTTTGATTTAATTTATGCCATCTTTTTTTTATAAAAAGCGATAATAATTAATTTTCAAATCGCTTAAAATGAATTAGTTACATATCATCCATGTGACTTACGAGGCGAAGCTATGAACATACCCCTATTATCAGCATCATGTGCCGCATTGCAGGAATAATTTCAAGGTCTTTAGAAACATCTGACAGGAAAGAAAAAGTAAAACGAATGTGCCAGGTATTAAAGCATGGCGGTCCTGACGATGAAGGCATTTTTGATGACAATGAAGCGGGACTTACTTTTGGGCACAGACGGTTATCGATAATTGATCTTAGCCATAACGGGCACCAGCCTATGGCAGATTCACAGCAAAGGGTTTGGATAACATTTAACGGCGAGATCTACAATTACCTTGAGCTAAAGGAGCAGCTTATACACTTAGGCGCCCGGTTCACCTCCAATACAGACACAGAGGTGATTATATTGGCCTATATCCATTGGGGCATAGCTTCGTTTGCTAAACTAAGGGGGATATTTGCGTTCGCGTTATATGATAAAGAGAAAGCTTTAACTTACCTGGTTCGTGATAGCTCGGGCATAAAGCCATTGTATTATTGTGCAGAAAAAGGGCAACTTAGCTTTGCATCGGAAGTAAAGGCTTTGAAAGCTGCGGGCCTGGCGGGGGAAGCAGATCCCGACTGGCAGATCAGGTTCCTGGCTTATGGCCATATTCCGGAACCTTATACTACCCTAAAGAATGTACACAGTTTGCCCAAAGGCGAATTCTTATGCTGGGATCACAAAAAGGCTTCTTATGATATACATTCTTATCATGTAATTTCATATAAAGCCAATATCAAAGATTCTGCAAGTGCAAAAGAGTCAATAAAAGAAACGCTTGCATTTGCTGTTCGCCGTCAGTTAATAGCCGATGCCCCTATTGGTGTGTTCCTGAGTGGCGGTATTGATTCGAGCTTATTAACCTTGCTGGCAGAACAAGAAAAGAAAACACAGCTTAAAACCATATCGATCTATTTTAATGAGAAAGCATACGATGAAAGTATGTACCAAAACCTGGTATTTAAGCAGATTGAAGGCGAAAAGTTCAGTCACCTGGTAAAGCAAAGTGATTTTGAAAATTTTTTGCCGCAGATCATCAAGGATATGGACCTGCCGACAACGGACGGCATTAATACCTGGTGCATCAGCAAATTTGCGCATGATGACGGACTGAAAGCAGTGTTATCAGGCTTAGGCGCCGATGAATTGTTTGGGGGATATCCATCATTTAACCGTATCCAGTATATAAAAACCGCCAGGAAATATCCGGCATTATTCTTTAAGCTTGCCAGTCATTCTGTTTTTGACGCATACCGGAAAATTGCCTTCTTAACCTACAAGCATCCAATCGCCGATTATTTATTTTTAAGGGGGCTTTATTCTCCGGCTGATATCTCAGCCATATTAGACACTGACGTTACCCAGGTTGAGGATGTATTATTTGCAAACAGGAAACTGCCCTATGTGCGTAACTATGACGAACAGGACGCCGCCTGGTTTGAGGTAAATCTTTACATGCAAAACCAGCTGCTGCGCGACACAGATGTGATGGGCATGAGTCATGGTCTTGAAGTAAGGGTGCCATTTTTAGATGAAGACTTTATACGGACGGCTGAGAGTATTAACCCGACGATTAGGTTTGATAAAACAAGGCCTAAAAAATTATTGATCGATAGTTTTTTGGATGTTTTACCCGAGCCAATATGGAACCGAACGAAAATGGGCTTCACATTTCCGCTACAGGATTGGATGAAGGAAAGCAAGGAGATCACTGATGAAAACCTGTATAAAAGAAGCAAATCAAAAAGCATTATAAAGTCTTTCAAAAACAATTCGGTGCATTGGTCTAAAGCATTTGCGTTGTTCCAAATCCAGGCGCATGCCTAAGAATATTTATTTATTCAGTCTGCAAACTTTTAGTACCACCGGTGGCATCCAAAAAATGACGCGCACACTTGCACATGCTTTATTTCATATTTCAAAAACGGAGAACTGGGATTTCAAACTTTTTTCGTTGTATGATACAAGGTATGACCTGATGAGCCAGTATTTGCCGTCAGCAAATTATACCGGTTTTAATAATAGTCGAATAGGATTAGGATTAACCTCTATCAAAGAAGCATCACGTGCGGATATTGTAATATTAAATCACATCAATTTTTCCCTTATCGGGATTGTGATCAAGCTGTTCAACCCTAAGTGCCGGGTTTGGCTGATAGCTCATGGCATAGAAGTATGGCGTCCGCTCGGTACTATAAAAAGAACCTTTTTAAAAAGGGGCTGTGATAAAATTATTTGTGTAAGTAATTTCACTAAACAACAAATGATAGCCCGTCATCAATGCGATCCGGCCGAATGTGTGGTATTGAACAACGCAGTCGATCCCTTTATAAAACTGCCTGATACTTTTGATAAGCCGGAATATCTACTGAACCGGTATGACCTGAGCTCTTCAAACCAGGTGATTTTTACATTAACCAGGCTGGCATCATCTGAACAATATAAGGGGCACGAACAGGTGATAAAAGCTGTCAGCAGCTTAAAGCAGGAATTCCCTGAGATAAAATATGTTCTTTCGGGAAAATACGATTCGGTTGAGGAGATCAGGATCAGAAGCCTGATAGACAAATACGGTGTAAATGAACAGGTTATATTAACAGGCTTCCTGAACGAAAATGAGCTGACAGATCATTTTTTACTGGCTGATCTTTTTGTTTTGCCAAGTAAAAAGGAGGGCTTTGGAATTGTGTTTGTTGAAGCGCTTGTTTGCGGTTTACCTGTAATTTGCGGAAATGCCGATGGTAGTACAGATGCTATTAAAGATGGGAAATTAGGCACAGCCATAAATGTTGACGATTTAGCTGAGTTACAAAACACTATTACCAGGTATTTAAACACCCCTTTAACCCTCGATAAAAGAAAAAACTTACAGAAAGAATGCCTGCAATATTTTGATGAAAAATACTACAGGAAAAATTTACAAAAAATGCTAACTGATGAGTACGCTGCCTGAAGAAAACTGGGATATTGAAATAAGCCCCAAGCATAGCTTATTTGATCTGCGGCTTAAAGATACCTGGCACTACCGCGATCTGTTATTGCTGCTGGTGCGCCGTGATTTTGTGGCTTTTTATAAGCAAACTATACTTGGGCCGCTATGGTTCTTTATCCAACCGGCTATAACGATATTAATTTATACGCTGGTATTTAGTAAGCTGGCCAATATCTCAACAAATGATATCCCGCCGCCTCTTTTTTACCTGGCGGGAACCATTGTGTGGAATTATTTTTCAGACTGCCTTATAAAAACGTCTACAGTCTTTAAAGATAACGCTGCAGTATTAGGCAAAGTTTACTTTCCAAGACTGATCATGCCGTTAAGCATTGTACTATCAAACCTGGTAAGGTTTGCGGTACAGTTTATTCTTTTCATTATCCTTATGCTTTATTACTGGGGACAGGGTTTTGCCATCGCTTCTAATACGGTACTACTTCTTTTCCCGGTGATCATACTGCTCATTGCAGCGCTCGGTTTAGGTTTAGGTATGATCATATCTGCCGTAACAACCAAATACCGCGACCTGGCATTTGTTGTCACCTTTGGTGTACCTCTGCTGATGTATGCAACTACCGTTATTTATCCCTTGTCTGTAGCGATTGCCAAATATCCCCAATATGCCTGGATCATAAAGTACAATCCCATGACGGCATTGATTGAAACTTTCAGATACGGTTTTTTAGGGAAAGGCTCTTGCAGTTGGGGATTGTTAAGCTATAGCGCCGGCGTTACAGCCATCATACTTTTGATAGGAATTGTGATATTCAATAAAGTAGAAAAAACATTTGTAGATACCGTATAAGCTCAGGTTTTGACAGGCACATTTTCTTTAAATAGCAATTTAACCGTACCGGAAATTTTCCGGCAGAAACATATCCAGTCATTAGACGGGCTGCGTGCTATAGCTATAACCCTGGTGATTCTCTGGCACATCACTTTTGCGTTAAATTGTCCATCGTTTATTTACATTGCCAGCAAGTATCTGGAATTGGGAAATTCAGGATTACAACTTTTCTTTGTAGTCAGCGGGTTTCTGATCACAGGATTGCTGCTTAAAGAGAAAACTGAAACCGGGAGCATTCATGTTAAAAAGTTTTATCAGAGGCGATTGCTAAAAATATACCCTATATACTTTGTTTATATTTTAGTTATAGTAGTTCTTAAAGTTATTGGTATTGCTAAAATGGACAGCAAGGATTTTGTGGCACCGGTTTTATTTATAACAGATTTTATTGGCAAAGGCTGGCTTATTGCCCACACATGGACACTGTCGGTTGAGGTTCAGTTTTATTTAATCCTGCCCCTTATTTTTATCTTTTTACCACGTAAGTATATCTTCCTGATTGCGGTAATATTGCTTTACGACTTGTTTTACTTTTTTATTCGCATTTACCCTGCACTGTTTGTCTTTCGGGGGTTATTCCTTGCTTTGCCTCCTGTCATTTTCGGCAGCATGCTTAGCCTGGCTCTGTATAAAAACTGGCTTAAAAAGATACATTCCGTCTTGATGCACCCGGTATTTGCTTTTAGCTTGATATTGTCCCTTGTTATCTTCTTTCCGAGGTTATATCAACCGGCAAGGTTTTTAAGAGTGCCTTATGATTATATCATCAGTAGCCTGCTGATGACTATATTTTTATATTACTCAGTGCATTGCAGTACCCGTAATTGGGTTTACCGGATATTGAACAATCGCTTAATTGTATACATTGGGCTTATGTCCTATAGTATTTATATATGGCAGCAATTGTTTTTTGGACCAGTGCCCGTTTTTAACGTTTATCCTGCATGGACGGTGTTTCCGTTAAATGTTATCTTAGCACTTGCCGCGGCATTTCTGTCCTATAATTTTATCGAGAAACCATTTTTACGTTTAAAGGCTAATTTGAAATAACCTAAAATGCCTACCGCAATTAAAGTAGACCATCTTTCTAAAGCATATCAACTGGGTGATTTTGGCACCGGCACCATATCGCGCGACCTGGAACGTTTTTGGGCCCGGATACGTGGCAAAGAAGACCCCTTCCTGAGAATAGGTGAAGTGAACGACCGTACAACCAAAGGCGAAAGCGATATTGTATGGAGCCTGAACGACCTGAGCTTTGAAATAGAACAAGGCGACGCAGTTGGCGTAATAGGCCGCAACGGCGCAGGAAAAAGTACCCTGCTGAAAGTTTTAAGCCGGGTAACCTCTCCTACTACCGGTTCTGTAAAAATCAAAGGACGAATAGCCAGTTTGCTTGAGGTGGGCACGGGTTTCCATCCGGAGCTTACCGGTAAAGAGAATATCTTCCTGAACGGGGCTATCCTTGGCATGCGCAAAGCAGAGATCAAGCGTAAATTTGATGAGATCGTGGATTTTGCAGGTGTGGAGCGATATGTAGATACGCCGGTTAAACGTTATTCATCAGGCATGTATGTTCGCTTGGCGTTTGCGGTAGCGGCACACCTGGAATCTGAAATATTGATTGTAGACGAAGTATTAGCCGTAGGCGATGCCGAATTTCAGAAAAAATGTCTCGGTAAAATGGGCGATGTGAGCCGCAGTGAAGGTAGAACGATTTTGTTTGTGAGCCATAATATGGAATCGGTACGGACGCTTTGTCCTAAAGGAATTGTGATGAACAATGGTACCATCCTATTCAACGGTGAAGTAGAGGATGCCATAAAAACTTATGCCAACAACAATAAACAGATAGTAAGAACGGCTATTGAAAATGTTCAGCTGAACGGCAATGCGATGATCAAATCGTTCAGCATTGATAACCTGCCGGCGGTAACTCATAAAGACCTGGAATATACACTGGCTATAAAAAGCACAGATGTCAGCAACACCACCTCATTGCTTATCCTTATTTATGATGAATATGGGCAGAGGGCAGCCATTGCCGATTTACGGTGTTCAGATCTTTTCAGGATATCGGGCGAGAATGATACCTATGAAATAAAAGGCACACTAAAAAACATACCATTTTTACCCGGTGTCTACCAGTTTGGTATCTATATTCAATCCAATGCTGTTTCAGGAGATTTTTATAACCTGCTGCATTTCGAAGTCAGGGAGAAAGAGTATCTGGACGATATCATACCCTACGGCATGGTACATCGCGGCAAGATCAATATTGATCATTCTTTTACGGTTAAATGATTCCATCAAAGACTCTTCCTGAATACAATCTCTCATTCATCATAAGTACGAGGAACAGGCTTCCGTTTTTAAAGATATTGCTGGCTCATTTATTGCCGCAGGTTCTGCCCGATGAAGAGATCGTAATAGTTGATGGTGCAAGTACCGATGGTTCACGTGAATACCTGCAGCAGTTGTTTGAAAAAGGCGCAATACATCAATATATTTCAGAACCCGACCAAAACCAGGCGCATGCGTGGAACAAAGCCATGCTGATGGCGCGCGGAACATTGATAAAAAAAATAATTGACGATGATGTCTTTTGCTACAGCGCTATCCGCAAATGCAAAGAATATATGCTGCAAAATCGGCAGGTTGATGTGGTGATTTCAAATGATCTGAGCAGTACGGTGCTTGATCATAAAAAAATAAGCAAAGTATCAAGATTATCCCAGTTTGAACAATGGAGGCAAGGCCTCGTTCCATCTTTTACCTTTGGCGATGTACATATGCTCATCAGGCGAAGCTCGCTGGCATTGATTGGGTTATATAATACATCTTACGTGATGATGGATTGGGAATATTCTCTCCGTATCAGTTACCTGAAGGCAAACATCACTTATTACACAGGTTATAATGCACTCAGCGTGGGCCATTCACAAACGGTTTCTGCTTCGCGGAATGTTGCTTTTATTGATAAACAGGCAAAAAGGGCCGAGACTTTTTATGAATATAAAGGAGATAAAGCCGAGATAAAAAATTGGTCGAAGCTAAAAATATTTGTGGGTAAAACACTGAATTATGACAAGAGTCGATCAAATGCGAACACCAACAATGACGATAACCAGGTTGAGCTAAATGTAATGTATGATCACTTTTATGATTACCTGTCTAAGATAAATAAATCTGAAAATTTTACTTTTTTACCAACCTCTTCCAATTGAATAAAATTCCTGTTAAAATAAAATTTCAAAATGGGCTCACGTTTAATCCCAGTGCAGAAGAAATTTTATCCTATGTTTCAGATCAATATGAATTCATTGAAACCGATGACCCCGATTTTATCATTTTCGGGCCCTATGGTAATGACATTCCTAAAAAAAGTGACCGTTATGTACGAATAGGGTATTTCTGCGAGAATATTTATCCGGATATGAACATCTGCGAGTGGGCATTTGGAAGGCCCCCGGAGGAAATGATCAATCATCCACGATATAAACGAATACAGTGGCACGATCTGGATCCGCAAAAACTTGTTAAATCGGCTGACTATAATGCCGAGGAAATAATGGCAGGTAAAACGCTATTCTGCAATTTCCTATATTCTCACCATGTCCCTTACCGCGAAGAATTTTTCAGGCAGCTGTCAAAATATAAGAAAGTAGATGCGCCGGGTAAATCAATGAACAATATGAGGAGCATAGACGAACTTTACAAAGGCAATGTGTGGGAGCGAAAAAGGCAATTTTTGAGCCAATATAAATTTACCATTGCTTTTGAAAACTATTCATTCCCCGGTTATCAAACCGAAAAACTGTTTGATGCAATGCTGACCAATAGCATGCCTGTGTATTGCGGCGATCCATTTGTAAATAAGGTTTTTAATACAGCAAGTTTCATAAATGCTACAGATTACATAAAATCTAATAGCAACATGGTCAACTGGCTGGAAAAATACAGCCTGCCTGATTTTGTTGATATACTTCCGCAATTTTATAAAGGCCCCCTCCACCGTATCAAAAGAAAATTAAAATCTATTGGCAGGGAAACCAAAATGAACATTCAACTCAAAAAGTTTGACTTTAGCCCAGTAATTGAACGTATCATAGAATTGGACACACAGCCTGATCTGTATTTAAAATACCTGAAAGAGCCGTGGTTAAATAATAATACCGGCGAAGATTCCTCTGCAAAAGTAAGATGGGCAGAAATATTCAACTCGGTTAAATGAACCTGTATAAAACGATTACGGCTATTTACCCCTTAGTATTAAAACAAAAGATCTGAATGAAAAAAATATTGTCCATTTTCATTAAGCTGACATCTAAAATTATTGGCAGAAAAAACCTGGAAAAGTTCTTGATCCACAGCGCTAAATCGCTCGACATAAATTTACACGTACATGGCCTTATACAAAATGGGGGATTAAGCAGCTACAAAGTGCAGAGCAATGGCGAAAGGGTTTTTGTTGAAAAAGTCCTGTTAGGCTTAAATAAAACAGCCATCAAGCCGGTGTTTTTTGATGTGGGTGCGAATGTGGGTGAATACTCATTAGTATTGAGAGAATATTTTCCAAATGCTGAAATTTATTCTTTTGAGCCCGTAAAGAACACATTTGAGAAATTGGCTGAAAATACTGTTAATAGTCATATAAACTTACACAATATAGGCTTTAGCGATAAGGTTGGTACAGGAGAAATATTTAATACAGTAAATAGTGACAATACCGAAGTTGCTTCGGTATATAAAGATGTATTTTCCGGAGTATTCCATGATCATAATGAGTTGGTACCGATGGAATTTCAAATGGATACGATTGATAATTTTTGCCGCCTAAATAACATTACCAACATTGATTTTTTGAAAATAGACGTAGAGGGCCATGAACTATCTGTTTTAAAAGGCGCCGAAAATATGTTGCTAAACGGGCAAATTAAAATTATTCAATTTGAAATCAATACACACAATGTGTATTCACGAGTGTTTTTAAACGATTTCTACCAAATCTTATCCGATTTTGAGTTCTACCGAATATTACCGGATGAGCTGATTAAGATTGGTCCTTACAACCCTCAAAATGAAATATTTACTTTACAGAACATAGTTGCATTCCGTAAAGACGCAGGATATTTTATAAAAGCAAAATCCTTAAACGGTCTTTAAAAAATGCCGCTTTCACTAGTTTCCATTGTTATTCCAGCTTATAATTCCGCCAATTACCTGGCTGCAACTGTACAATCGGCATTAGATCAGACATGGCCCAATAAGGAGATCATTATAGTTGATGATGGTTCAAACGACAACTCACTGGCCATTGCAAAAAGTTTTGAGTCGGAATTTGTAAAAGTGTTGAGCCAGGAAAATAAAGGCGCAAGCGCTGCGCGTAACAAAGGGCTATCAATTGCCAAAGGAGAGTACATCCAGTTTTTAGACGCGGATGATCTGCTCAGCCCAAATAAAATTGCGGCACAATTGGAAAAGCTGAATGGCAGCACCGTTCATGTAGGCCTATGCGACACTGTTTATTTCCCTGACGGAAGTAATCCTGCGGATTTCAGCAAAACAACGGAATGGTACAGCAATGATTTTGATGACCCGGTTGATTTCCTCATCAAATTATATGGCGGACGTTATGTTGGTCCGCAATATGGCGGCATGATACAACCAAATGCCTGGCTTACCCCGCGAAACGTGATCAACAAATCTGGCCCCTGGAACGAGATGCGTAACCCGGACGATGACGGCGAGTTTTTTTGCAGGGTATTACTGGCATCATTGGGTATAAGGTATTCCGCTGAGGCTATTAATTACTATCGGAAGTTCGACAATTCAGGCAATAGCTTAAGTGGCCGCAAGGATCATGAATCTTTATCAAACATCTTAAAATCAACCGATTCAAAGGCAGAAAACGTATTAAAGCGAAAAAACACCCCACAAGTGCGCATGATATTCAGCCGGTTTTATCATGAAAATGCCTTTGCGTTTTTCCCGATGTATCCCGACCTGGTACGGGAAGCTGAAAGGAAAGCCAAAGAACTCGCGCCTGATTTCCGTTATAATCCGTTCGAAGACAGGGGCGGGATCGTCCATATTTTATCAAAGCTGATCGGATGGAAGGGTACAAAATACCTGCTTTACCGGAAACGATTAATCAATGAACCTTCTAAATAACACCTCTCACAATTAATTAATGGACCAGGAAATAAGGATAATAAACACCAAAGGGAAACACTGGAAACACCGGGTATTGAGCGGGATAGCCAGCTCCAGAGAATTTCCAACCCGTTTACGCTTATTTAACCTCACGAAAAAGCTTTTCGGACTGGATCTTCTGCTATCCAAAACGCCATCCGGATTAACCTTGCTGCTCGATATAAGCGACTGGGTGCAATACCAGATCTATTTTTATGGAAACTACGAAGGGAAAAGCATTACACTTTTTAAAGACCTATCTAAAAACGCGTCGGTAGTTTTTGACATTGGTGCACACGTAGGGCAATATGCCTTAGAGTGCGCCCAGGATGATAAAGAGCAAACCAAACAAATATTTGCGTTGGAAGTCAACCCAAAAACCTTTGCTTATTTATTAAATAATATCCAGATCAATAAGTTTAAGAATGTGACAGCAGTGCTGGGAGCGGTGGGTACAACACCTGACATTTACAACATCAATATCCCCGCCTATTGGAATATGGGAAATACCCAAATAGACGAGCATAGCAACCATACAGGTTTGGATAACTACCTGGTGGCTTCATTCAGTATTCCTGCTTTGTTAAAAAAATGCAGTCTGCCGCATGTCGATCTTATAAAAATAGACATTGAAGGGCATGAACTAGGGGTTTTTCAAAACTTGTTTTCTGAAAATATTTATCCTGAAAACATCATTTTTGAATTCATCCCTGACGTGTTTGAACAAGCTAACGAACTGGTACAGCTACTGCGCCAACATAACTATACTTTAAAAGATATGGATGGCAATTTATACGCTGGACAGACATCCGTACCCGAACAAAACCTATGGGCCCAACGAGCATGACAGATAAGGTTTCGTCTCCCGTAACCCTGGTGATATTTACCTGCGAGGGCCGGGAGCACCTGCTTTATAACACCTTTAACTCTTTTAAATCTAGTTGTAATTACCCGTTTTTTAGAACTGTACTGGCCATCGACGGTAAGATCAATCCTGAAGTTATTGATCATATTCAGCCAGATGTAGTTATACAATCGCCTGTGCGAAAAGGATATGTAAACAATATCGTCCAGGCATTACCGGCAATTGACAGCGAATACTTTTTCTGGTTGGAGGACGACTGGAAATTTCATGAAAATATCGACGTCGCGCACTATCTAAATATTATAAATGAGCATCCAAATTGGGCCGAAATCTTTTTCAGCAAGTTTGGCCCTCTCGAGCCTGATTTTAAGGTTAATCCTTTAGGCGATCATCTGTATAAAACCACATTCGGGTTTTCTGCTAATCCCGGTATTTGCAACACCAGGCATATCCGCTCTGCATTCGAACTATTGATAAAGTCTCCTAAAGGCGATAAACTGGGAGAAGATGGTTTTGAAAACTTCCTAAGTAAACAATTTGAAAAAGAAGGGATTGTATGTGCCATCATAGACCCGGTTGACCACGAAACCATTTCGCACGAGGGGTATCTGGAAAGCAGTTCAAGGAAATGGCATATGACCAATTCTCTCGAACAGAAGGATTTGAAACACCAGATGGCAATTACCCAACCTCAGTTATGGAGAAGGATAATGATGATATTTAAATTATTCACGACCTTCTTCAGGCTGGCATTCAAACAGTTGGTTAATGACGAGGTGTATGAGTTTTGTTTCAGAATAATTTCCAGCTTAAAAACCTTTAAAAAGCGTGCCTGAGCAAAGAAACATTTTAACAATAGCCACAGGCAAAGCCTATTTTATAAGCATGGCAGTTAATCTTGCCAGGTCGTTCTTTTATTGGCACCCTAATACGGATATTAATTTTCAGATAGTAACAGATAATGTGGATCTGTTTCCTGATGATATAAAATCAAAGGCAAAGTTTATAAGCATACGCCCTGGTGAATTGGGCGAGGGATTTTCAACCAAATTAAATCTCGATAAGGTTTCACCGGATGGACAAACACTATTTATCGATAGCGACTGCCTGATCTTTGGCGACCTGAGCTTTTTGTTCGACCGTTTTAAAGGGCATAATGTATCCGTGGTTGGCCTCCGGTATGTAGCAGACGGAGATTGGTTTGGCAATGTGCAACAGGTATGCGCTAAGTTTAATGTTCCGCATTTACCACAGTTTAACGGTGGCATTTATTATCTTGAAAAAGGGCCAAAGGCTACAGCCGTTTATGAGAAAGCCCGCGAGCTGGAAAAATCATATGATGAGATTGGCTTCTTAAGATTGCGCGGAAGACCGAATGATGAAGTATTGATGGCCCTGTCCATGCAGTTAAACAATGAGCAGCCAATTAAGGACGACGGAACAATAATGAGTGATCCGCAAGCTTGTCCCGGAGGTTATTCTATCGATGTGATCGGCGGTAAACGCAGCTTATATAACCCTCCGGATCCGCACCCCTTACATCGGACATGGTATCCGTTTGAAAGAGTATCTCCTGTGATCTTCCATTTTTTGGGCAGTTATACCGAAAACTATCCTTACAAAAGAGAGGTGACCCGGCTTGCCAGGAAAATAGATGGTAAACTGAACTGGTTTACCAACCTCATTATAATTTTAAAGATTGAATATCCGGAACGTTCTAAAAATGCATTTAAAAACACATTCCGTTCCATATATCATTTGATCTTTGGCACAAGAAAAGTAAAAAAATCCAGCAGATTATGAGTTTATACCAGGAAGACTACTTTGTTGAAGGCATTTTTGAAACAGACTATGCTTCAATAGCTAACCTGATCTCCAAAACCTATCAACCTAAAACAATTGTCGAATTTGGTTGCGGCCCGGGGCATTTGACACGTGAGCTGGACAAAATAAATATTAATGTTACAGCAATCGATGGCTTTTCGAGCCCCGAATTCAAAAACACACAAAAAATAACTTTTACTAAAGT
>NZ_DATCRU010000076.1:0-11767 GCF_036568825.1 Mucilaginibacter sp.
CACTGAAGTAGGTATTCAATTAATTGAGGAGGATATTAATCAACAACCGCCTCTATCCTATCCTGGTAAGCTATTGGCAGTTCTATATGAACGCTATAAAGCATTTGATGGAAGTGCTGTTAGTGGATTGGCAATTATTCCTACCGAACTGATCACAGATAACGGCAAAAAGCTAAAGTCGATCGTATTGGACTTAGCACGCTTCAATAAACTGCCAGGCGAGTTTATCAACTGGGTTGAAAATCATAACACATTTTGTAATTCATTGGTTGACAGGATCGTACCGGGAAAACCCACCAAAGAATTAGCAGCTGCATTAGAAGAAGAGCGCGGTTATACCGATAGCCTGCATATCATGTCCGAAACTTATTGCCTTTGGGCGATTGAGGGCGACGAGCGTGTTGCCTCGATATTATCTTTCTGCAAGGCCGATGACCGCGTTGTGATAACACCCGACATAGAAATCTACAGGGAGCTGAAACTGCGCCTGCTTAATGGTTCACACACTTTGAGTTGTGCAGTAGCCATCATTTCGGGGCTTGACACGGTTAAAGAAGCGATGGACAACGCAGGGTTCTCGAAATTTATAACCGAACTCGCTTACAAGGAGATCATTCCATCCATCCCCTATAAAATTGAACCGGAGGTGGCAGTCGACTTTGCCCGCAAGGTGCTGGATAGATTCCGCAACCCGCATATCCGCCACGAATGGCTCAGCATTTCGATGCAATACAGCACCAAGATAAAAATGCGTGTAATTCCCCTGCTGCTGAATTACTACAAACTCAAAAACACCGTGCCTGCGAATATGGCGCTCGGGTTCGCTGCATTTATCCGGTTTATGAAGATTGAAAAGCAAGAAGATGGCACATACAAGGGATCTATCAACGGCCAGGAATATAACGTCACAGACAGCCAGGCCGGTTACTTCGCCCAGGCATGGCAAAATGCGGATGCGAACCTGGTTGTTGAAAAGGTATTAAGCAATAAGAGCTTATGGGATACGGACCTTACCACATTGCCGGGTTTTAAAGAAGAGGTTTCCAAGAATTTAAAAAGAATTATGGCTGCCGGAGAGAAAGAAATCACCACAGCCTAACTACATCAGTTATGAAGCAGAAAGTAACCAAAATACACCCAAAAGATAATGTGATGGTAGCCCTCACCGACTTGAATGCAGGCGAGGAAATGACCTATAATAACCAAACTTATAAAGTAACAGAATTTATACCTGCCAAACATAAGTTTGCATTGAGCGATCTGTCTGCCGGTACCGATGTGATCATGTACGGAGTTTTGGTCGGACGGGTGCAGAACCTTATTCCCGCGGGTGGTTTGTTAACTACCGAAAATATCAGGCATGCGGCAAGTGGCTTTCAGACAGGGAACAATCACCTGGATTGGGAAAAACCCGATGTGCAGAAATGGCAAAGTAAAACATTTAATGGCTATCATCGCGATAATGGCGAAGTAGGAACTGCCAATTACTGGCTCGTAGTCCCGATGGTGTTTTGCGAAAACCGAAATGTGGAAGTATTGCAGGAAGCATTAATAAAGCCGCTGGGTTATGGCCGCAAAAAGACATATGAGATAAGAGCGCAGCAACTCATTAACAAGATACGTTCAGGAAGTAGTATTGAAGAGGTTTTGTATACTGAAATTGGCGATGACGGCCCTTTGTCAGGAAATCAAAAACTATTCCCTAATGTCGACGGTATCAAATTTTTAACCCATACCGGCGGATGCGGTGGTACACGCCAAGACTCGACCACCCTATGCGGTTTGTTGGCAGGTTATATCACCCACCCCAACGTTGCCGGCGCTACAGTACTCAGCCTGGGTTGTCAGAACGCCGAAGTGAAAACACTCCAGGAGGAGATCAAAAAAAGGGATGCAAATTTTAGCAAACCGCTGTATATCCTCGATCAGCAAAAAACAGGAATGGAAACCGATCTGATGGAACAGGCTATACGGCAAACATTAGCCGGACTGATCCAGGCCAATACTAATGTTCGCAAACCTGCCCCCCTGAGTAAACTGGTGATTGGGTTGGAATGCGGCGGCTCTGATGGTTTTTCGGGCATCTCAGCAAATCCGGCAGTAGGCTACACTTCCGATTTATTGGTAACCCTTGGTGGTACCGTAATACTCTCCGAATTCCCGGAGCTGTGCGGTGTTGAGCAAAACCTGATCGACCGTTGTGTTGATAAAAACAAAGCGGAACGCTTTTCATCCCTGGTAAAAAGTTACAGCCAGCGGGCAGAAGAAGCTGGTTCTGGTTTTTATATGAACCCTTCGCCGGGCAATATAAAAGACGGTTTAATCACCGATGCTATCAAATCAGCGGGTGCAGCAAAAAAGGGTGGCACATCCCCGGTAACCGATGTGTTGGACTATCCGGAAAAAGTAACCAAACCGGGCCTCAATCTGCTATGCACTCCCGGCAACGATGTGGAATCAACCACCGCAGAGGTAGGATCTGGCGCGACTGTAGTTTTATTTACCACGGGTTTAGGTACACCTACGGGTAACCCAATTGCTCCGGTTATAAAGCTGGCAACCAATACACCCATGTTTAAACGCATGAACGATATCATCGATATAAACACAGGCTCCATCATAGAAGGTGATGAAACTATAGAACAAGCCGGTGAACGGATCCTGGATTATGTAATTGAGGTAGCCAGCGGCGAAATTGAAGTCAGCGCTGTGAGACACGGGCAAAATGACTTTATTCCATGGAAACGGGGCGTTTCATTATAATTTACTGATCAGCATACTTAATCAGCAGCATGAGAAAGATCATTTGCATATCTATATTGTTTTTAACTATCGCTATCGCAGGCCATACACAGCAACTGCCTATGTCGCAGCGCATGGCTGCCACCGCCATGAAACTTTGGAAAGACAGCGCATCCAATGCCAGATGGACCTATGAACAAGGCGTTGTATTCAATGGCATTACTGAAGTTTGGATGCAAACCGCAGACAAAAAGTATTTCGATTACATACATAATTATATCGATGTGCTGGTATCTGATGACGGTACGATAAAAGGCTACAAAAAGGATATTTACAGTTTGGATAATATCCTGTGCGGCCGGTCGGTTTTGATGCTCTGCAACGTACTGGAGAAAGAAAAATACTATAAAGCCGTTCTGACCCTTCGTGATCAGTTAAAAGATCAGCCAAGGACACCGGACGGTGGTTTCTGGCATAAGCAAAGATATCCTAACCAGATGTGGCTGGATGGCCTGTATATGGCTGAACCCTTTTATGCGGAATATGCAAGCACTTTCCATGAGGATGCGGATTTTGATGACATCGCCAAACAATTCATCCTGGCCGAAAAGCATATGCGGGATACCAAAACTGGTTTATTATACCATGGCTGGGATCAAAGTCATAAGGAACGCTGGGCAAATCTGCAAACTGGTCTGTCTCAAAACATTTGGGCCCGCGCAGATGGATGGTACGCCATGGCCCTGGTTGATGTACTGGATAAGTTTCCCGCTAACAACCCGAACCGTGCAACTTTGCTGGCCATATTAAACCGCCTTGCATCTGCCATAAAACAATACCAGGATCCCAAAACCGGGCTTTGGTATCAAATAATGGATAAAGCGCAAAAGGCAGATAATTATCCGGAAGCTTCGGCATCCTGTATGTTCGTATATGCTTTGGCTAAGGCAGCCCGGGAAGGATATTTACCGGAAAGCTATTTAAAAGTTGCGCAAAAGGGCTATGACGGCATTATCAAAAAGTTTATATCCTACGGTACGGACGGACAGGCTAACCTGAATGGAACCGTTGCTGTTGGCGGACTCGGCGGGCAACCTTACCGCGACGGCAGCTACAAATACTATCTAAGCGAAAAAGTTGTCCAAAATGATCCTAAAGGCGTAGGGGCATTTATTTTAGCAAGCGTTGAAATGGAGCGCCTGGCGCATATATCTGCCGGAAAAGGAAAAACAGTACTGCTCGATAGTTATTTTAACAATGAGCACCGGAAAGACATTACAGGCAAGGTAGAACCTTTTCATTATAAATGGGATGAGCTGACCAATAACGGCTTTTCGCTTTTAGGACATATTTTTAACAATTACGGCCTCAAAACGGAAACACTTTATGAAGAGCCGACAATACAAAATCTTAAGAAAGCCAGCATTTATATCATCGCTGATCCGGACATTCCCAAAGAAAACCCGGATACAAAATATATCGAACCAGCCCATGTCGAAGCGATTGCCGATTGGGTAAAAGCCGGCGGTGTGCTGGTTGTGCTAAATAATGATACCGGAAATGCGGAGTTTAAACACCTAAACAAACTGATGGCAAAATTCGGTATTCAATTTAACGAGGATAGCCGCAACCATGTACAGGGCAAACAATTTGAACAGGGGGCCATTTTTATCCCTGCCGGAAATAAAATATTTAAAACAGCTAAAAATGTCTACATTAAGGACATCAGTACCTTACGGGTTACGCCTCCTGCCGAGTCGGCCTTAACTGATAAAAATGATGTGATCATTGCCATAGCCAAATATGGTAAAGGGACAGTTTTCGCGGTTGGTGATCCCTGGTTTTATAATGAATATACCGACGGACGTAAACTACCCACCGACTTTCAGAATTTTGAGGCGGCGAATGATTTTGTAAATTGGCTGGTCAAACAAATTCCCGCTAAAAAATAGTTTGCACCGCTAAATGAAGGCTAACGCTTTGTTTTTATTAATACTGCTCGTTTGCAGTTTTTTAATTGCCAAAGCGCAGGCGCCTGAATTAAAATCATGCGATATTGTATGGACGAGCCAAAGCAAAAATTCAGGTGAGTCGATGCCATGCGGTGGCGGTGATATCGGGTTGAACGTTTGGGTTGAAAACGGCGACCTCTATTTCTATCTTTCAAAAAGCGGCACTTTCGACGAGAATAATACTTTTTTGAAATTGGGTCGTGTGAGGGTCAGGCTCTCTCCTAATCCCTTTAATGGCACAAATTTCTCACAGCAATTATCACTGGCCGATGGTTCTGTAGTTATAAACGGTACAAACGGCAAGCTCAATACCCAGGTTAAGCTTTGGGTTGATGTTTACCGGCCTGTAATACATGTAGGCATCAACAGCACTGAGCCGGTAAAAGCAGAGGCCGATTATGAAAGCTGGCGCTACTACGACCGTGAAGCAAACGGACTGGAGAATAACCAGGATTCGCGCAAATGGGCAAAAAAAGGAGAAGTTAAAACATACCTGGATAATATCGATTTTAAAAACAACGCGGTATTATTCTATCATCAAAATAAAGACTCATCGATATTCGATGCCACAGTAAAAGATGAGGGTATGGAATCGGTTAAACCGCAGCTATTTAATCCGCTTTATCACCTCATCTTCGGCGGTATGCTAAAAGGTGATGGCATGCAACCGGCCGGTAATTACCAGGGCAAATATCTAAATACTGATTTTGAAGGCTGGAGACTGCAAAGCCGGCATTCAGCTAAAAAACAAGATATCGAAGTATTCTTAAGCTCTGACTATGTTGATTCACCCCGGCTTTGGCTTAAAAAATTGGATAGCGTGGAGAACGATGCTGTACTGCACCGCAAAACAGCATTAACAGCAACACATAAATGGTGGCAGCAGTTTTGGGATCGCAGTTTCATCTTCATCAATCCGGATAAACCTGATCCAAAAAATGCCGACTGGCAAGCAGGCCGCAATTACCAGTTGTTCAGGTACATGCTGGGTTGCAATGCTTATGGCTCCTATCCTACCAAATTTAACGGGGGACTTTTCACTTATGATCCGGTATTTGTTAATCAGTCCTACGATTTTACTCCCGATTTCAGGAATTGGGGCGGCGGCCTGATGACGGCACAAAACCAGCGCCTGGTTTATTGGCCAATGCTCAAAAGCGGCGATGTCGACATGATGAAGCCGCAATTTGATTTCTACCTGAGATCGCTGCATAATGCCGAACTGCGCAGCAAGGTTTATTGGGGGCATGATGGCGCATGTTTTACCGAGCAAATCGAAAACTTCGGTTTGCCTAACCGATCTGAGTACGGACTTAAACGCCCTGTGGGTTATGATCCGGGTATGGAATATAATGCCTGGCTTGAGTATGAATGGGACACTGTGCTGGAGTTTTGCCAAATGATGCTGGAAACACAGTGCTACACTGGAAATGATATTAAAAAAGACATCCCATTCATTGAAAGCTGCCTTACCTTTTTTAATGAGCATTATCAATACCTGGCAAAAAAACGCAGTATCAAAGCTTTTGATGAGAGTGGTGATTTGATACTTTATCCCGGTTCGGCTGGCGAAACGTTTAAAATGGCTTATAATTCCACATCAACAATAGCCGCTTTGCAAACTGTGCTCACTACCCTGCTGCAATTGCCCCCTCAATATTTAACTGAAAAAGAGCGCACCGAATGGGAAACGATGTTAAAACGTATTCCTCCAATCAGTTTCAGGGAATTTAACGGGCATAAAACAATTGCGCCCGCTCAGGCCTGGTCGCGTGTAAATAATGTGGAGACGATGCAATTATATCCCGTCTTCCCGTGGGGAATATATGGGATAGGTAAACCTGGTTTGGATGTTGCCATCAATACCTGGAAATACGACACAGTTGCCCTGAAATTCAGAAGCGGTATCGGATGGAAACAGGATAATATTTTCGCGGCGAGAATGGGTCTTACCAAAGAGGCTGCGGACCTAACGGTTTTTAAGCTGAAAGACTCAGAAAGACGCTTCCCAGCCTTCTGGGGCCCGGGTTTCGACTGGACACCCGATCACAACTGGGGCGGTTCAGGCATGATCGGTTTACAGGATATGCTGCTGCAGGTTGATGGCCAGAAAATTTACCTCTTCCCTGCCTGGCCAAAAGATTGGGATGTTCATTTCAAACTCCATGCTCCTGGCAATACCACGATAGAAGCTACGGTTAAAAAAAACAAAGTTGAATCGCTGATCGTATTTCCAAAAGAACGCGAGAAGGATATCATCAATATGTTTTAATAGCTACCTGTCAAAAGGTATCCATGTCTCCATGTTATTGTGACCACGATTGTCCCATGCATAATAAGGTATTAGCCTGATGTAAGCAGAGCCATCATTCTTCGTTGAAACCTCGCGGTACAGGTTATTTTCCCATCCATTTTCAAAATTCATTCTGTCCTCAAAGGCCTTCCCTTCTTTGGGTCGATTGCGTTCATCAATCAACGTTTGGGTATTGATATAGCCATCTGCTCGCTGTGCTTTGGCAATAAGAGCGATGGTTTGATCCATCAGCTTATCTATTTTTGAATCATGAGTTGAGGCGTATATTGCTGCTGCAGCTTCAAACAGTTTATAAAAATCACCGTCCTGGAACGGTGCACCTCCGTGCGAACCGGTGTCCAACCCTGCAGCGATCTCAAAATTTTGAATCGCATGGCCCATTTTTGGGTCACTGTATATCTTCCATAAATTGGGGATCATTGTCTCCCTGCAAACTTTAAAACGGTCGGCCCAGAAGCCATTGGTCCAGGTAACGTCGCTCATATCAAGGCCAGTCAACTTTGCGTATTTACTGGTTGAAGTATTTACAAGCGCCTTATCCTGAGCGGATAAATTATTAACATATATTATTAAAAATGAGATAATTAATATATTTATATTAATCTTTTTATTCATCATGCTTAAACACTTTAATATTTGAGTTCAACTATACGCACCGGTCCCAACAATCCAGCCGGTAAAAGTGGTTTGCCGTCAAGCCGGTATGGTGCGTTGGTCCAGGTAATCCTTTTTTCTTGTGGCAGCGCATTATCACCGATCAGGCGGTTGGCCCAGGTATTGCTCACTTCAATCCTGATCTTGTTCGTACCTGGTTTCAGGGCTTTGCTGATATCAACACGATACGGATAGGTCCAGGCCGTTCCGCAATCGATCCCGTTAACATACACCTCAGCTATATTATCAACCTTGCCCAAATCAAGGTAAACGTTGCTGATGCTTCTATTCCAGCTAAACTCCTGATCATAACTTGCAGTACCCGAGTAATATTTGACCGCAGGGTTTTGATTAGTGCTCCAATCCTCCAGCTTGTTAAAAACAATTGGTTTATCCGGCCCGCCAAAATTCTTATCGAACTGTACCGCCCAGGCGTCTTTCAGCTTTTGCACCGGTTCAATCGTCTCCCAGTTTTTATGCTTTTGTATCGATGTCTTGGTTGCAGGTTGTCGTAACACCACGAATATTGACCCATTTGTATCTAATCTTAATGGCAGAATTGTACGGCCGTTTTGTGTCTTCCACTCTCCTGCTGTTTTTACCAGGCCGGTCATCGGATCCCATAGCTCCGGTATCCTGCCCGCAACCCTAAGCGATAATGTGATGGTTCGCTGTTGATTATCCTGGTTAGAAATAAAATAACTATCGAAACCTGCTGCAGACCGATGGTTCCAGGCGATATTTTCGGCATTATTACCAATTGAGTCGGTAACAATCACATCTCTTGGAATACCCAGTTTATCAAATGTTTTATCCCTGTATGGCCCGGTGAGTATTCTGCCCCTCACGTTCAATTCCGAGGCATTAAAAAGCTTGTTCGCAATCTGTCTTACTTCTTCATCGTTCGATAATCCGGGAGATTTTTCAGGATGATCATTCAAAATAATGGTGGCGCCATCATCTACCAATTGCTTTATCTTTTTAATCACTGCCGGCGACATCAAGCTACTATCAGGCGACATAGGATGCGTTCTGGGTATCACTAAAACACCGTAGCTCGCTCCACCGGGCAATACAATGCGCCCATTTTTTACAGAAGCCAGTCTAAGCAATGCATCCGGGTTCATCGAATCGTAGGCATAGCCGTTTAATGGATCGATCCATTTATCCGGGTTGACCATATTGGCTGAACTGGTCACCCCTTCAGGTATCACGCGCATGGGTTCATTTTTATTGGACAGTCGTTCAGCCTCCGATTTCACTCTGTCTTCGCCGAATATACCCGGCAATGTGTTTACTAATCTGTCG
Source organism: Mucilaginibacter sp. (assembly GCF_036568825.1). GTDB lineage: Bacteria > Bacteroidota > Bacteroidia > Sphingobacteriales > Sphingobacteriaceae > Mucilaginibacter. Next base: position 9,031 of record NZ_DATCRU010000076.1, read on the forward strand.
GGTAAAATAGCCCTGCGTGGTGTTTCTTCACCCGTAAAAACCACTATATCTGTAACAGGATGCCCCATTTGCAGCACAGCCTGGCAACGTTGAACATATTTTATCCATGCCTTCCCCGGTTCCCACCAGGTTTGGTTACGCTGGAAGAATGAGCCGATACCATTTAGCGTCATGCCAGGTTTGCGGTCAAGCCAGGGATTCAACACATCAACATGAAATACGAAACGGTTGATACCCAAAGCAAAATTTCTGTCCGCCAGCGTCTTTAGCATGCCGGGATATTCATCCCACATTAGTCGTAATTCGGTAAATGCTTCAGCCTGGATAATATTCTTTCCATAAATATGCCCGCCAGAGATGGCATCCAGGATATCATTCGGCTTGTCATGTGTAGGGCTTCGCAGCCAGAACTCGCCCATTGGCAAGTCAACTTTGCTGTAATGCAACAGATCGTCGCTGGTCATTACCGGGGCAACACACTCAGCACTGAAATTACAACCTTGGGCATGAGCCAGTTTTGCCATCGTGCCAAAGAAATTATCTACCACCAGTTCTGCAATCGTTTGCCGCACATCGTTCAACACCTTTTCTGATATTTCGGCGCTTTGCACCGGTACCCCGGCCATTACCGGGAGATATGGCACCAAGTCATACCCGCGGCGTTTCTTAAACTCCTCAGCAAATACCGGCGACCAGTTTTGGCTACCACATTCCCAGCTATCTACGTGGAAGATTTTCAGCACCTGCCTGGCCAGTTTGGGCCCCGCTTGCCTGACAGCTTCACCAAACCAATGATCGAACTGAATTTTGGCCGCTTCAGGGTTAAACTTATCACACTCCAATCCTTTGCCAGCTCCGCCGGTGGCATTCATATGTCCGGTAGAAGTATGCCCAATTCGTAAAATAGTCCAATCACCGGGTGGCACGTTCCATTTCAGCCGGCCATTGACATCGAGTTTATCGGTGATGTCTATAATTTTATCTTTCGGTACGCAAAGTGTATCTGGTAATTGTTGGGCGGTGGCGCGCTTACTTACTCTCCACACCTCTCCTGTTTTTCCCTCGTACTGGTTGATTTGCGGTTCGGCTAATAATTCGATACCGCTTAACTTTAACGAAGGTTTCCATTTGGCAAAATCGAGGTCTTCAGAACCTGGTTCTGAGCCTTCATTATTGTATACGAAGCGATAGTATTTGGCGGTAGTCGGTACAATATCATTCGTGATTGGAGCATCGCCATCCTGCCAACCGTGCCGCGGCGGTATCAGGCGCGTTAAAGGTTTAAAATTCGTACCATCATCACTTGTTTCGATCAACAGTCTTTCAGATTCATAATTACTTGCATCAGTATGTATGATTATTGAGCGACAGGTAAACGGTTTGTCAAACGCCACTTGTATCCAGCAAGGCTTACTACTTTTAAAACTTGTTTTATTGCCGGGGATCGCCAAAAACTGCACATCGGCACCGGTGCTGGCTGTAATCTTAGGAACAATTGTTCGGGTGGAAATACCACTGCCTTCCGGAGATGGATAAGCCAGTATTTTGATATCCCTGTAATAACCTTTGTAACTTTCGGGTCGCGCTAAAGTATCGTCGAAAGTCTTTCCGCCCTTAACAAGCGTTTTTGTCCACACCACTTTTTGCATAGAAAGCTCTGGCGTTATCCATGGACCGCCTGCCACTGCAAAGCCATCACAATCGTGCATGGCCAGTTTAATGCCCAGCCTGTTGGCTTCCTGCATGGCAAACTTTACCATTCCCCACCAGGTTTTACTTAGTTGCTCAACCGGAGGATTGATGTATGGAGGATTTGCCGGGCCTTGAATAGGCATCAGGTAGGCTCCACCGATACCGGCTTTTTTCATCGCCTCCAGGTCGGCAGTTATACCCTCTAGCGATACACTTGTCTGCATCCAGTACCAGAATATCCATGGTTTGGCCTCGTCTGGCGGGTTCAGAAAATTCTTCTTAAGCAGATCAGTCGTTGCCGCTTTATGTGTTGTTTGTGCATGCGCTGCTAAGACAGCCGTTATACAAATGATCGCTACCAGGACTAACTTCTTCATAGATCTGCCGAATTGAATTTAATTTTCCTGGAAAGACTGATAGCTTTATCTGTATTGGTATTGCATGGGAACAGATAGAAGTTATAGCTGTAATCCCTTGCAGATACCCGGTATTTCTCTAAAGGCGCACCTACCGGCGACCAGCTATCATTACCGCCCACACCCATTTGAATCAAATCGATATTTAAGGTGATAAAACCGGCATCGACAAGTTTATTGGTATGTTTGGCTGCAACGATATTCTTTTCGATATAGGGCCATGCGTTCATGCTCAACAGGCTATCGGTCGTAACCAGCAAGCCATTTGAGTTTTTATCTGAAAGGAACATCCAGCGCACATCGGTTCGGTTACCTGTTTCCTGCGGAACGACATAGGGCTCATTAAACATATCTATCGGCTGGCTATAAATGCCTGCTTCCGAGCCGGTGCGACGGTCGATATAATTACCATACGGCCCACGTCCATACCAACTGATATTATCATAACTGCGTTTTATACCGCATTGCATGCCTACTTCAGGTATATCAGGCAGACCGGGTTTTACAGTTAAGGCGTAATTAACTTTTACCACGCCGCTGCCATTGATCAGATAGTTAACCTGCACCCTGACACTGTCATCTATCATTGAATAGGTACTTGTTACTTTGACCAGGGCTTTGTTCAATGC
>NZ_DATCRU010000077.1:0-23952 GCF_036568825.1 Mucilaginibacter sp.
AATGGCTGGATGTGATGCGCGCTGCACATAAAATCAACCTTCCAACTTCGGCTACCATGATGTTCGGTCACATTGAAACTATTGAAGAGCGATTTGAGCACCTGGTTTGGATACGTGAAGTGCAAGCTGAAAAACCCGAAGGGCATTATGGCTTTATTGCCTTTATCCCATGGCCTTTCCAGGATGACGGAACCTTGCTGCGTAAAGTGCGGGGTATCACTAATAACGTTTCGGGCGACGAATATATCCGCATGATCGCTCTGAGCCGTATCATGTTACCGAACATCAAAAACATACAGGCATCATGGCTCACTGTAGGTAAGCAAGTAGCACAAATATGCCTTCACTCTGGCGCCAACGACTTCGGCTCCATTATGATCGAAGAAAATGTAGTCTCCGCCGCAGGTGCACCGCATCGTTTTACTGCTAAAGGCATACAGGATTCGATCAGGGAAGCAGGCTTCGAGCCTCAGCTACGTACCCAGAAATATGAGTGGCGTGAGATCCCGTCTCAGATTGAGGAGCAAGTGATTAATTATTGATTGGTTGTATTGGTTGGAGTTGTTGTATTGGTTGAAGTGGTTTCATATCGCTGGTCTAATTTTTTTGAACCAATCCAACTAATACAACTAATATAACCAATTCAACTTTTAAGAAAAAAGAAAGGCCGGTTACTCTCGCAGTTTCCGGCCTCTACATCTACCTATGAAAAACAGCCCTTTGTGGGGGTCGCATAATATAAGCCAAATCTTGTGCCACATTTTAAGAAGTCTGCTTGTTACTATAAAATAAGTTAACCATTACTTTATTTATTTATTGAGTGTGGAATTAATTTCCACCACGTATTGCATTTTTTCCTCAATGTTTGCTTTTTCCGTTAATATTTTTCCCCACTTGTGAAATTCTCTTCGGGGTATTTTCTGCTGCATTAGCTATCGGCATTGAACATATCTTTTTGCATATTTGGTACTTTAAAAATTTGCAGGCTAATAAATGGAGAATCCTGAATTATATATCGAAGCACTCATCTTTTCTTCCGAACAAAGTATCCGTATCGAAGAGATCATGTACTGCCTTCAATCGGCCTTTGAGCGGGATTTTTCAAAGGATGAGGTAATGCTCAACCTGGATAACATCAAAAAGAAATACCAGGACGATAACTTTGCAATCGAGCTGATCCATATCTCCAACGGATACCAATTTCTCACCAAAAAACAGTATCACCCAGTCATCAGCCTGCTGCAATTACAACGCTCAAAAAAGAAACTTAGCCCTGCTGCTTTGGAAACTTTGGCTATCATTGCTTACAAGCAATCGGTAACCAAGCTGGAGATAGAGCAGATACGTGGTGTGAACAGCGAATACTCTATTCAAAAACTACTGGAAAAGGAGTTGATCACCATTGTTGGAAAGTCGGATACTGTGGGGCGGCCGATTTTGTACAGTACGAGCCAACAATTTATGGATTACTTCGGTATAAATGACCTGAGCGAATTACCTCAGATAAAAGAGTTTACTGATAACTCTGCTTCTATAGGCGAGCAAACAGAATAATTTTGAAAGTTATTTTCTTTGAAAATGATTTTAGTTATTTTTGAGATAGAGAATGCAGGCTATAAAGCTGATCGTAATTTGCATTTAAATTGATTTAAATTTAACTTGATTAATATTTTATAAATAGATCGTCGCAATGGGAACGCCAAAAAAACCAGTTAAAAAAACGACCGCTCCAAAAAGCCCGGCCGCTAAGAAACCGGATGGCAAGTCAACAGATTTGCCTGCGAAAAAGAAGATTATAGATGATGATGACGATGAGGACTTTGATATGCCTCTTGATGACTTGGGAAGGTATGAATCTTTTGAAGGTTACGACGAAGACGACGATTATTAATAGCTAAAGCTTATTTTTGAGCATATTTAAAATTTAGAGCATTCAGATTTACGCTGGATGCTTTTTTATATCCATACCGCATGAAAATTACCGAGGTTAAGACAAAAGCAGATAAAAAAGCATTTTTAGATGTAGCCCGGATAATTTATAAGAATGACAACAACTGGATTTGTCCACTGGATAATGATATTGAAGCGGTATTTGATCCCGAGAAAAACCCTTTTTTTAAACATGGGCAATGCACGCGGTGGATATTGATGGATGACAACGGCAACCTGATTGGCCGTGTTGCGGCATTTATCAATGAAAAGAAAGCTTATAACTACGAGCAACCGACTGGTGGTATGGGTTTTTTCGAGTCGATCAATAATGAGAAAGCAGCCTTCTTACTATTCGATACAGCAAAAGACTGGCTTAAGGCCCGGGGCATGAAAGCGATGGATGGCCCGATCAATTTTGGAGAGAATGATAACTTTTGGGGACTGCTTGCAGACGGTTTTGTACCGCCCTCCTATGGTATGAATTATAACCCGCCCTACTATGTTGGTTTCTTTGAAAAATATGGCTTTAAAACTCAATATGAACAGATCACCAATCATGTAGATGCGCATAAGCCTTTTCCCGAAAGATTTACAAAAATTGCTGAATGGGTTGCCCAAAAGCCAGGCTATGAATTCAAACATTTGAAAGCTTCCCAAATAGAAAAGTTTGCGGAAGATTTTATGGAGATCTATAACGATGGCTGGAAAGATTTCGAAAATTTTGTCCCAATAGTTAAAGATACCATACTGGAGAGCTTCAGGAAGATGAAACCTTTGATGGACGAAAACCTGATCTGGTTTGCATATGTGAACGGAGAGCCAGCCTCATTCGTCGTAATCTTACCAGATGCAAACCAGATGATCAAAGGGCTCAATGGCAAACTCAACCTGATAGGTAAACTCAAATTCCTTTACAACAAATGGAAAGGTGTAAAGAGAATGCGCGCCATTGTGATGGGCACCAAGCAAAAGTATCAGAAACATGGTTTGGAATCGGGCCTGTTTATTAAACTAAAGGAATATATACTGCCACTGAAGCAATATGACGAGCTAGAACTATCGTGGGTTGGTGATTTTAATGACAAAATGATCGCACTCCACCATAGTATGGGTGGGGTATTCGGGAAGAGGCATTTAACGATGCGGTATATCTTTAATTAGGGTCGGGCACGGGAAACTGCTGTTCAGGCAGTAGCTTTTGAATGCCTTAGCTCTTCAAATAATTCAATTACTTTCTTCTGTAAATCAATAACTTCCGAGTCACGGTCCATCAATTTTTTATTAACTACTTCTAATTCATTAATAAACTTCTGATCCTGTTCCTCGTCATTAAAGGTCAGTAATTGCACCACAGTCATGTCAAATAAGATCGCAATTTGCTCCAAACGGGACAAATTGATATCAGTTATGCCCGTTTCTATTTTAGAAAAAGCAGGAATTGAGATGTCAAGCTTTTTAGCTACATCTTCCTGACTCCAGCCTTTCTGATGACGGAGTAATCTAATCTTTTTTCCGAGTGCCTTCATGTTTTTTGTCTCTTTAGATAAGGTTTTTCTCAGTAGTTAATAAAGTTACAATAAAAAAATTAATATTAAGCTTATTATTTATAATATTTTTTTGATAGCTCCTGCAAATCAATCCCACCAAAATTTCCGGAGCTCATCATAAGCAGGTTTGCGTTGTTTAATTCAATGTTTTCGAGATATTTCTGCAATTCTGTAGGGTCATTATAAAACATCAAATCAGCTTTCTTGAACGCATCTCTCACTGTTTCAGCAGGATATGGCTCCATTTTTTTTTGCTCAAACGTCTTTTTATCAATAAATACAATTGCCACATCGGCCTCATCCATCGCGTGAGCATACTCTCCGAGGAAATCTTTATTCAAACTGCTAAAGGTATGAAGCTCTATACAGGCGACTAACCTCCTATCGGGGAACTGAGATCTTACAGCGTGAATGGTAGCTTTTAGCTTAGAAGGTGAGTGTGCAAAGTCCTTAAAAAAGCTCGAACTTTCATTCTTGCCCATCAACTCAAGCCTGCGCGCGGCACCTTTAAAAGTAGTGATCTGAGTATAAAAATCTTCCGAACTTATACCTAAACTTTCACATACCAGGCGAGCTGCTTCTATGTTCAGCAGGTTATGCTCTCCAAACACCTGTAACGGATATTCTTTCTTATTATTTATAATATTTGTAATACCATTTTTAATATTATAATCCGGCAAATGATAAGGCAACTTTTCTACTTTGGATTGATCTTTTTTAACCAGAGTATTTAAAACCTCGTCTGTCTCACTGTAGATCAGTTTACCGTTAGGCTGTATCGTTTCAATAAAGATCCCGAATTGATCCACATAATTATCAAACGTCGGGAATACATTGATATGATCCCAGGCAATACCGCTGATGACACCGATATTGGCTTTATATAAATGGAACTTAGGCCTTCTGTCAATAGCTGATGATAAATACTCATCTCCTTCTATTACAATCACGGGTGCTTCATCAGTAAGTTTAACCATAGTATCGAAGCCCTCTAACTGCGCACCAACCAGGTAGTCAAAATCTTTTCCTGTATTCTTCAACACATGCAAGATCATAGAAGTGATAGTAGTTTTACCATGACTTCCACCTATAACTACACGCAACTTGTCTTTTGAGTGCTCATAAATATATTCGGGGTAGGAATATATTTTCAATCCCAGTTCCTGTGCTTTTAACAGTTCCGGGTTATCGGCGCGGGCATGCATACCCAGTATAATAGCATCTATATCAGGCGTAATTTTTTCGGGATACCAGCCATTGGCTTCGGGTAACAATCCATGTTTGGAGAGCCGTGAAACGGATGGTTCAAACAGCACATCGTCTGAACCGGTTATCTTAAACCCTTTTTTGTGCAGCGCAATGGCCATATTATGCATGGCACTGCCGCCTATGGCGATGAAATGAATCCTCATTAAAAAATATAAACTGGTAAGAAAGTTTTGGCAAATAAACGTAAAATGCTCTTTTCTTTAAAATATATATTTTTTAGTCGGTGTGGATAACTAAAATCTTATTATTTTAATAATAATACGGGCACTGCACAATGTACTGTCAATTGTTGAGATACACTGGTATGTAACAACGACTGAAAAAAGCTGTATTTGTGCGGCAATGAGATGACCATTTGCGCATGATGTCCTTTAGCGAAACTCAATATACCGTTAAGAACGTCGCTTTCGTTACTGTAATAATACCGGGGATGGAACTCTTTTAGCATGCCATGTAATGCTGATTCTTCTGCTAATTGTTCAGGATCAGCATTTTTGTGTTTGGCTTCCTTATCAATATTTACAACTTCCAGTTCAACATCATGTCTTTGCAGAAGCCTTTTTAGCGGCTCCAGCGGAACAGTATCTTTCACTTTATTAAAATCGCAGGCCATTACTACCCGTTTGATCCGTTCATAATGGCAAAGCGGCGGAACTACAATAACCGGAACAGGGCTCAACTTGGAAATATTAACCACATTGCTTCCGATATGACTAGTGTGAATATCGTTACTCCCGTTACTACCAAGTATTACAATGTCCGCATGGTACTGGTTGACCGACTCTATTATAGCACGGACCAATGGCGAGCGACTGATACGAATATGAATAGTAACCCCATCGCGTACCTTTTTATGTATTCGTGCACGGAGGTTTTCCAATTTCTTAGTCCTTTCAATCACTTGTTCCTCTATTTCCTCATCGCTTGGGATCAGCATATCCGGCGTAGGCAATACGCTTTCATAGACCGACACATGATACGAGTGCAGCAGATAAACGTCGCTTACATCGGTCTGATTGGTTAACAATGCAGTAAACTCAGCTGCGTGATCCGAAGTTTCGGAGAAATCAATTGGAACTATATAGGTTTTCATAACAATAAAATTTAGTCATTTTACCTTCTGATCATTTGATCAAAAGCAAAATGATATGAAATTAATGATGGTTAGGCTTTATAATTGGCAGTTTAAACACATATTATTTATCTTCATAAATACACGTATTTTACTCATAAGAAATATACACAATTTCTTACAATTGTTGACCTAATGTCAAAACAAATATTTTTTAATAAAGTGTTGTGGTGTATCAGAAATAACAGCTACCTTTACTGTAATATTTATTATTACAGATGAACGGACGTTTTCCAATTGCATTGCATATCCTGACCTTGCTCAGCAAGACGGGAGACGAGCTAACGTCCTCTGATTACATCGCAGGAAGCATTAATATCAACCCTGCATTAGCGCGAAAGGAGATCAGCAACCTGCGCAATTTAGGTTTGATCAGCAGTAAAGAAGGTAAAAGCGGAGGCTATATCCTGGCTAAACCAGCAACGCAGATTACTTTGGCTGATGTATACCAGGCGGTAAAGAACCAGCCTGTATTGGGTGCAGCTAAAAACACTCCTAATCCAGATTGTCCTGTTGGTAAACAAATCAACAAAAAGCTCGATGAACTTTACGACGATCTGGACAAAACTTTATTGAAAAAGCTAAGTAGTATTACTATTGAAGATTTCGCTAACAAATTCGATTGAATTTTTTTTAACATAAACTGTAATAAAATTAATTACAATTAAACAAATAAATAACATGAACATAGCAATTATCGGAGCCACCGGATTTGTAGGCTCAGCCGTATTGAACGAAGCATTGAACCGCGGATATGAAATAACCGCCATTGCCCGCGACACCAGCAAAATAGCAACCAAAAATGAAAAGCTCACATTAATAAACGCTGACGTTTATGACACAAAAGCCTTAGCAAACATACTTAAAGATCATGACGCCGTTGTTAATACTTTCAACGCAGGCTGGGCCAATCCTAACCTGTATGATGATTTTATCAAAGGCTCGGAATCTATTCAGGAAGCTGTAAAACTTTCTGGAGTAAAAAGGCTATTGGTAGTCGGCGGCGCAGGTAGTTTGGAGATCGCTCCGGGTGTACAGTTAGTAGATAGTCCACAGTTCCCAGCTGAATGGAAAACCGGTGCATCTGCAGCCCGTGATTACCTGAATATTATAAAAAAAGAAAACGATCTGGATTGGACATTCCTTAGCCCAGCTATACAGTTGCATCCGGGTACACGTACCGGTGCATTCCGTTTAGGAACCGATCAGCCTGTATTTGACGCCGATCATAAATCAGAAATTTCGGTTGAGGATATGGCCATCGCCATTATTGATGAGCTGGAACAAAACCAGTTTATTAAAAGACGTTTTACCCTCGGATATTAATATTTTGTAGAGACGCAACACTTTGCGTCTTTGAAGAGATCACAATAGAGACGCAAAGTATTGCGTCTCTACCTTTTTTTATTACTTCTTGAATTTTGCAGCCACCCAGTCTTTAGTTTTTTTATAATTGACATAGGTCAGTCCATATTTAGCAGCCTCTTCTTTTATAATATCCAGATCGGGTGATTCATAAAAGCCACTGAAGTATACCTCTCCTCCACTCTTTAGAACCTTGCTATAACGCTGCATTTGATCGAGCAAAATGTTACGGTTAATGTTAGCCAAAATGATATCGAACTGTACATCAGGTATTACTTCCTTTGAACCGCAGATAGCCTTAATATTACCGATATGATTTAAGGCAGAATTTTCTATGGTACTATCATAACAAACCGGGTCATAGTCAATCGCGATAACATCTTTTGCACCAAGCTTGCTTGCCAGTATGGCTAAAATGCCTGTTCCGCAACCCATATCCAGCACATCTTTGCTTGTGAAATCGGTATCCAGCATCAAATCCATCATCATCGAGGTCGTCTCGTGATGGCCTGTACCAAATGCCATTTTAGGATCGATCACAATCTCAAAAGGGAACTCGGGTTTAGGTTGATGGAAAGTTGCCCGCACATATACCTTATCTCTGATCTGTATCGGCTCAAAATTACTTTCCCATACCTCATTCCAGTTCTTTTGCTGGATGACGTTCACTTCATAACTAAAACTAAACATTTCGTGATAAGGCTCAAGATTTTCTTCTAACGCCTCTTTATCAAAATCACCCTCAGGAATATATGCTTTAAAACCACCTTCTACCTCCTCAAACGTATCAAACCCGATATTGGCAAGCGCATCGATAAGCAAGTCCTGCTGATAATCCTCTGTTGGATAGGTGGTAAAAAGTAATTCGTAATAATCCATTTTTATTTAGATGTGAGATATGAGATTTGAGACGTGAGATTTTATTCTGTTGGTTGTTTAGTTTGTTCGGTTACTTGTTCGGGCTTCTTGGTTAGGAAGTATAATACAACCAGGTTCACGGTCCAGTATACTAGTTGCACGCCGGTCATAAACGCGCAAACTTTTACAACGTGCCACGGGCGCGATTGCCTGTCCCAGATGCAATAACTAATGAAAGCTGCAAAAAGCACGCAAATCAGGCAAAGTATCAATACTGAAATGAACTTACCTGTGTTCGATTTGAGAAATACTCTGTTCCAAACCGGCACTACGATCAGGTACTGGGTAAGGATCGCCACCACAAACAGCAGGGGCATAAAGTACTTGAAGTAAGCCATAAAGCTTTCCACGGTCCCTTCCCCAAGTTTATCGATCCGCAGCGCAAAGTAAACCGAGCTGTATCTTACAGCCAGGAAATACGCCACAAAACCGACAAAAGGCGGTAGAAGTACTTTTAGCAGACCCCTCATTTTTGAGATATGAGATATGAGATTTGAGATTTGAGATTTTAACCTTGATCCTGGTCTCATATCTCAAATCTCACTTCTCAAATCTTTAATTAAACGTCTTAACAATATCGATAAAATCGCGGGATTTTAGTGATGCTCCGCCAATCAAACCGCCATCGATATCTGGCTGACCGAATAGGTCGCATGCATTTTTGGCATTGCAGCTGCCGCCATATAAAATAGTCGTACTGTCAGCAACTTCCTGTCCGTATTTTTTAGCGATCTCTCCGCGGATGAACACGTGTATCTCTTGGGCTTGTGCTGATGTTGCGGTTACGCCTGTGCCTATCGCCCAAACTGGCTCATAAGCTAACACTATCTGGCCAAATTGCTCAGCGCTTAAGTGGAATACACCTTCTTCCAACTGGGTTTTGATCACGTCGAAATGTACGTTAGTTTCACGCTCTTGCAAAGTTTCACCGATGCAAAAGATCGGTTTTAAGCCATTAGCTAAAGCAGTATCTGTTTTCTTTGCCAGTAACTCGTTGGTCTCGCCAAAATACTGACGCCGCTCTGAGTGGCCCAGGATAACATATTCAGCACCGGTTGAGTGGATCATCTTTGCAGATGTTTCGCCCGTATATGCGCCAGATTCAGCCTGATGAGCGTTTTGTGCACCTATCGAAACCTTGGTATTCCCTTTTGACAATTGCACCAGGCTATGCAGGTGAATAAATGGGCTGCATACCACAATGTGCTGTTTACCGGTTACCTCGTCATGTGCCATGTTAACGACCTCTGAAAACAAGGACAAGCCTTGCTCATAGTCCATGTTCATTTTCCAGTTTCCGGCTACAATTTTTTTTCTCATGATTACTGTATATTGATTGTTTAGTGTGTTTCTATTAATTAAAGTCCGATGTGCCTGTATTCGTTCGTCAGTTCAAAAACCGTTTTTAAAATATCCCGCTCCACATCGTCAAATGTACGATGATCGCGGCGGGCAAATACCCGCTCGTTAGTTTCAAATGCTTTTTTCAAGCTATAGGTTTCAAGCCCATGTGAACCTCCCCATGAAAAATCAGGAACAAAATTTCTAGGAAAGCCTGCTCCAAACACATTACAACTCACCCCTACTACTGTACCTGTATTAAACATAGTATTGATAGCGCATTTAGAGTGATCGCCCATAATGAGTCCGCAGAATTGCAAGCCTGTAGCACGGAAACGTTGCGAAGGATAATCCCAAAGCTTTACTTCAGCATAATTATTCTTCATGTTCGAGTTATTACTGTCGGCACCTATGTTGCACCACTCTCCCATTACCGAGTTTCCCAGGTAGCCTTCATGTCCTTTAGATGAATAACCCCAGATCACTGAATTGTTTATTTCGCCCCCCACACGGCAATATGGGCCAACAGTTGTTCCGCCGTACACCTTGGTTCCCATCTTTACCTGCGAGTTATTACACAAGGCAAATGAACCCCGGATATGTGTTCCTTCCCAAACTTCGGTTGTATTAGCTAAGTAGATAGGCCCGTTTGTAGTATTAAATGATGAGCATTCAGCAACGGCACCTTCTTCAGCAAAAAAATCATTACCGATAATGGTATTGGTGGAACTGATATTTGCACTGCTACGGCCTTTAGTAAGCAACTGAAAGTCCTTTTTCAGTTCGGTATCATTATTTTTGAAAATATGCTCGGGGTATTTAATTATAACCGGCGTGCCTGTGTATTCTATTGAGCGATCAAATTGAGCCTCCTGATCAAATACTTTCGCATCGGCTTCTGAAAGCTTTACTGCGATTAGTTCACCGTTATATTTTAGTGCTTCTCCTGTTGAAAGTTTATCGATCACCTCTAATAACAGTTCATCCGGGCAAACAGCGCCGTTAATGAATATGTTTCCAGCTTTAATATTGATAGGGAACTTAACACTTAAATAAGCCTGCGTATAAAAAGAATAACCTTGCTTCAGGTGTTTCGCCCATTTTTGAGCGATCGTCAGGATACCTAAACGCAGATCGGCCACGGGGCGGGTATATGTTAAAGGCAGCAATGTTTGGTGGGCATTACCGTCAAATAAAATAATTGCCATGGCGCAAAAATAAAAAAAGTCCCCCGATGTACCGGGAGACCTGTAAATAATTTATCACGAAGCTAAAATTACTTTTTAGCGTAACGGGTACGGAATTTGTCGATACGTCCTGCTGTATCTACCAGTTTCATCTTACCGGTATAGAACGGGTGAGATGTATGAGAAATTTCTAATTTCACCAGTGGATATTCGTTGCCATCTTCCCATTTTACTGTCTCGCGGGTATCGATGCATGATTTTGTCAAGAAAGAGTAGTCGTTAGACATATCTTTAAAAACAACTAATCTATAGTTTTTTGGATGCAGATCTTTTTTCATCGTATTTTATTCTCCTAAAAAGAGGGGCAAATATATCATTAATAATCAAAACAAAAAAGGGAAAAATAAAAAAGCTTTTTTACCCCTACCTCCCTTTATTCATACACAGTGTACCTGCAAATTAAAAAGTAGAAATGCAATGGCCCATAGGGCCTACCGCTTTGTAGTAAAGAATAATGAGTGTTATTTGTGCCGCATAGCGGCTGCCCTCCATCCGACAGGTAAGGGCTTTGATTATTCCACACCTGCAATGTGGCAAAGGGTAACCCCTGGCGGGGCAAAAAACTAATTTTCTTGCATTGGCTACAAAGCGGTAGACCCTATGGGTCAAAGAAATAATCCCGCCAAAAATATATGGGGGCATGGCATTTGATTCTAGGAAAGGAGCTATCCACGTTGTCCTGAAAACCACCCCAAAAAAATATTTTTAATTTTTTTCAAAAAAAGTATAACCTTCTCTAAAACGGCTACGTATAACTACGTGGTTAATAAATAAGAGATTAAATATTTTTAATTGGTTTGAAGAATGGTTAAAATCCCCGGTAGTGAATGGCCGGGGATTTTTATTTTATATCCTTATAACCTGCTCCGTTCCTCCCCTGCCCCGCTGTCCCTTTTCTCCTGATTTTTGTTTTTGGTTGAACCAAACGGACGATAATAAGAAATTTTAAAAACGGTCGCCGACCTGGATTCACCAGAATAACTCACATGTACTTTGCTATTAAAGGCATCGGTGCCCAGAAGACCCATATCGCTTTTATAAATAGCACCTCTAAAAACATCGTCAACTGATAGCTTTAAGCTCCCTTTACCGAGTTCCTTTTTCACACCCAGGTTGACAATTGTATTACTATAGGAATGCCAATTTGAATTATAAGAAGGCGAATTATAATAGCCTGATAACTCAGCCGAAAACCCATGCGACAGTTTAAAATTCTCACTGAAATTAAATGAACCGGCCAGAAAGGTCTTCTCAAAAGGCTGAGGAGTATATGATATCTTATATTCCCTTAGTCCACCAGTAAATGTATAATTCATGTCCCACCAACTGCTTATTTTGATTGGTATGGTAGCCTGCAAAGTAATTGAATTCTGCCAATCACCATTTTCAGGGCGCAGATAAACTACTCCTTTCACCGGGCCCGGCATGCCCTGAATTCCTATAATAGGGTCATCATCGCGACTGAACAGTAGGGAAAACAGGTAGCCATGGGTATTATATCCGAATTTAAGGTTACGCGTAATAGTTGGTTTTAGTAGCGGATTGCCTGTAAAAACAGATGTCGGGCTGTTATAGCTGACATAGGAGGTCAAATCGTTGTATGAGGGCCGGGTAACACGCTCAGTATAGGACGCTTGCCAGGATGAATTATCACTCAGCTTTCTTGAAAAGAACACCGAAGGAAAAAGCCTTCCCAGCTTACGATCTACCCTGTAATTGGTATCAGCTGATTTGTCCGTATAATTATGTGAGTACTCATAACGGGCTCCTGCAACAAGGCTGGTTGCCGAATCGATCTGCATGTTGAGCGTGAGGTAGCCCGCGTCAATTGTTTCATAGGTAACAAAATTATTAGCAGATCCTACTATGTTGGGTACCCAAACGCCATTCACCAAATCCTCAATACCAGAACTGGCGGCAGTACGGGTATAAGTCGCTTTGGCACCTGCTTCGAGCTTTATTTTCTTGTTCAGTTGATTGGAATAATCCAGCTTTCCGATCAATACCTGTATCCGTGTGTTGCCAAAATCGCGTTGTATTGGTGAAAAAAGGTTGCCGGAGTTGCCAGCCGGATTACCCAGGCTATCGGTAAGAGAGCTTTGAGAATTAGACAATGATCGTGTATTGTAATACAGGTAATCCAAATCAGTACGAATAGCCTGCCCCCCTGCCAGGTGTTTGTCGAGGTACAAATTGGCAATGGCGTTATCGAGGTGACTGGAGTTATTGAAAAGCGAATTGAAAGTAAGCGACGGCGAATCCGGAAAAATGTAATCGCCATAATTGTGAGGAAGATTGGTATTGCCACCACCCCAATAATTAACACTAGCCCCGATGGTGGTTGCTGTGTCAAGCATAATGTCTGCGCCCAACGTTCCATCGCCAAAATTAGAAACCGGCTTACTGATACCCGTGTAGCTAAAATCTTCGTGCCCGCCTACTATGGCTGCATCGTCTGAGCCTGCTGCATACAGGTAGCCATAGTCGTGACTGTGCCAATAGGAAAAGGAACCATATAGGTTTACCTTACCCGTATTATGATTGATATTAAGTCCTCCCGAGGCTTTTTCATACATACCGTAACCGCCGCTCAATGTTACGGAGCCATTCGTCCCACGTTTTTTACTCTTTTTGGTGACGATGTTGATGATACCGGCATTGCCTTCGGCGTCATACTTTGCAGGAGGCGTATTCATCAATTCTATTTTATCGATATTATCGGCACTCATACTGTTTAATAAGGTTATCAATTGATCCATAGACATGCGCATAAGCCGCCCGTCCAGCATCACCATTACGCCCGTTTTCCCATTGAGCGAGATGGTATTGTTATGCTGATCGACGATAACGCCAGGCGACCGCTGCAATACGTCCAATACCGAGCTGCCCTGCGTCATGATACTGTTTTGCACATTCACCGTTACGCCTTCTGCGGTTTGTTGTACCTGGGGTTTGGCTGCACTGATCACGACTTCATTAAGCCGTCTGCCGGTTTGTTTTATTATTAACCGGCCCAGATCTGCTTGTGCTTCCTGGCCTATATCAAAAACCGGTGATCTATAGGTCTGATAACCTACAGCAGTTATGCGCATGAAGTATTTTCCCGGCTGCGCACCATCAATGCGAAAAGTGCCGGTGTCATTTACTGTGGCTGAGTTTACGATGGTGCTGTCGGCTGACCGCATAAGCGCGGCAGTGGCAAACGGTACCGGCTTACCCGATGTATCGGTTAATTTCCCTGTTACCTGTCCAAATGCAGTTTGGAAAGCGATCAAGAGCAACAAACAAAGCAATAATTGTTTCATGTGATCCATTGGTTTTACCCAAAGGAACATGCGCTGATATTTCGCTCAAAAATGGATTGACAACGTGCTATATTTAATTGATTACATGCAGAAACTGGTCAAAAACGTACTTAAATCATTATTAAAATACCTCATTTGCAGATTATACTTTCATAAATGCAGTTGGTCAATTATTTAGCTCCGTTCAGATAGTGCATTTTATAAATACCGTTAAATACACTTACCTTTAGCAATGCCCGAATTGAAGCCAAAACAGCATTGGTTTATCCGATACAAATTATACCACATCCCTTTTTGGATGTTATATAACTACGTGTTTTGGGCATTGTATACCGGAAGTGCTTATGAAGCTGCACACGAAATGTATTTTTCTGTCCTCTGGGCTAAATCGTTTTTCTATACCATTTTTCCGGCCTTTGCAGTATACTTCAATTTGTATTTTCTCATTCCGCGTTACCTGCAAAAAGGGCAATATGGGTTGTACATCTTTTTCCTGGTATTGGTCATTATTGCCTCTTCATTCCTAATTGTGCCGGGGTATTTCGTTAGCGCCTGGCTGGCCGGTACTAATGCAAAAAAAATGTGGGGCATGACCTGGGATTTGAACAGCTTCTATAATGCAGCTAAGACAGAACCTGTGAAATCGACAGTAGCAGCAATTACGCTGGGCATGAGCATTAAGCTCACTAAAAATTGGATAGAAACGCAAAGACGGCAGCAGGCCCTGGAGAAGGAAAAGCTGGAAACCGAGCTAAAGTTTTTGAAATACCAGTTCAACCCGCATTTTCTGTTCAATAGTATTAACTCTATTTTTTTCCTTATCCATAAAAACCCGGATATGGCCTCGGCATCCCTGGCTAAATTTTCAGAGTTATTACGGCACCAGCTTTATGAATGTAACGATGAGCAAATTCCATTAAGCAAAGAGGTGACTTACCTGGAGAATTTCATCGAACTGGAAAAACTGCGTCAAAACCCTAATCTGCAAGTCAATGTCAATATAGATGAAGGCTATTCATCCGGCATAGGCATCGCCCCTTTTATTTTGATGACTTTTGTGGAGAATGCTTTTAAGCATGTCTCCAAACATAAAACCGAATCTAACTGGATCAATATTGATCTCGCTTTATCGGGAACGCAACTTGGTTTTACTGTCAGCAATAGCGCAGCCAAAAACGAATCGCGTGATGTAGTCAACTATGGTGGTATCGGTTTAAAAAATGTGCAGCGCAGGCTCGATTTGGTTTACCCAGATCAATACAAATTAGATATCCAGGATAATGCAGATAGTTTTTCAATCAAGCTTGAACTACAATTATCTGCTATAACTATCAACCCATCCGTACAACTTATAAGTTAATAAATGATCAACTGTGTAATCATCGATGACGAACCATTAGCGAGAGAAGGTCTGGCTAATTATGTGCGGGAAGTTGATTTTCTGAACCTGTGCGGCGTTGGAGAGAACCCGCTGGAATTATTGCATTTGATCGATCAGCAGAAAGTCGACCTGATATTTTTGGATATCCAGATGCCGAAGATGAACGGTATCGAGTTTCTGAAAATTATGCAAAAGCCTCCTATGGTGGTGATAACTACAGCGTATCCTTCTTACGCGTTAGAGGGATTTCAACTGAACGTATTGGACTACCTGCTTAAACCTATCACGTTCGAGCGATTTTTCAAAGCCGCTGCCAAAGCACGGGATTACCATAAGCTATTAAACAGGGAACAGGAGCAGTCGAAAGATGATGACGATTATTTCTTTATCAAATGCGGCAATAAATATGAAAAGATACCTTTTGAAGACATTCTGTATGTAGAGGGCATGCAGAATTACGTGAATATCTACACAGATAAAGGCAAATTTGTCACCATGTTATCACTCAAAAGTTTGGAGGAAAACCTGAATGAGCGGTCATTCATCCGGGTGCATAAATCTTACATCGTAGCCATCAATAAAATAAATGGCATCGAGGGCAATGAGATTTTTATCCAGAGCAACCGTATCCCTATCAGCCGCAACTACCGCCAGGAAGTACTTGAAAAAGTAGTATCCAAGCGGCTTTGGGACGGCGTTTCTAAAAAAGTAAGTGATAAAAAATAGTTTATTTCTCTTCCAAGGCTTTTATTCTATTCGCGGAGTAATCATCTTGCTTAGGGTTTTCGGCTATACTTTTTTTATAGAGCGCAATGGCCAGGTCTTTTTTACCAACCTTCTCCAAAGCACTGGCATAACCCAAATTGACATACCAGTTATCCGGGTATAAAATGCTTCCAGTTCTGAGCGCCTCAACAGCCAGTGGGATATATTCTTTTTTTCCAGATAATTGCCAGCCTAAATGTACCCACATCCAGTCATCGGGCATCTGATAGGCCGGGTCATTGCGTAGCGACTGCAATTTGACAAGCGCTGCGTCAGCGCCTTCCTTCACCAATGTCTCTGCGTATATCCTGATAAGTGGTATCCCGGCACTGTGCATAGACTCTCCGTTTAATAAATGATAAGCATAGACAGCCGGAGTAGTGCTGCTTTCGGGTGTATTTTGCAGCATGATTACGGTTTGATCGGTTTTTAGGTTATGCAAATGAGCCGTTGATATGCCGGGTCGCCCGCCTGTATGCCAGACTGTCTTTCCTTTGGTGGTATCTGTTAAAATAAACCAACCCAGGCCATAACCTGAAGCACCCAGATCAACAAAATCATCGAATACCTGCGCCGTCTTTCCATTGTTGAATTTAACCGGTGTTAACGCTTCATTGACGTCATTTGCATTGATCAGTTTTCCCGAAAAGAACGCATTGTCAAATCTTAACAGGTCTTCTGCAGTACTCGTTAGCCCACCCTGCCCTGAGAAGCCGCCAAGGTTATAGATCATCTTATGTTCGTCAGGCACTGAGTCCACCTGTACGAGTTTACTGGCATAAAAAGTTGGATATTCGTAGTTAACCGTCCTATCAGGATTGTTGGTTTTAAGTACCATGTTTTCTAGGTAAGTGTGATGAATTCCGGCCGGTATAAAAATATTTTTATCTAAATACGTTTGCAGCGTTTGCCCGCTCAATTTTTCAATGAGCACGGCCAGCAAGCAGTAGTTCATATTTGAATAACTCCACTCTTCACCGGGCTTAAAATTTAAACCTTTACTCCACACTTTCAGGGCCGGGATAATGTCTTTGTTGCCAAATATACGGCCCGGCTCTTTTTCAATCAGCTTGTCGAAAAGTTCATAATCCGGCAGGCCGGAGGTGTGGGTCAGCATTTGCCGTATAGTAATTTCAGGGAAAGGAAAATCCGGGAAATATTTTACAAAGTGATCATCCAATTTGAGCTTGCCTTTTTCTTTTAGCTGCAGCACGGCTGTCGAAGTAAACTGTTTGGAAATCGACGCCAACCCAAATGCAGATGCAGCAGTATTTGGTTTTTTGGCTTCAACATCCTGATATCCAAAAGAGCGCTGATAAATGATCTTACCTTTTTCAGCAACAAGCAAATTTCCGTTTAATGCGCTGTTACGGGATGGCACGTTAAATACACTATCTATTTTAGAGGTGATACTTTGTCCATAAAGGCTTGAAGTAGCCAGAGTAATGATTATAGCGAAGAAGCAAATAGTTTTTTTCATTTTGTTGAACTAATGATGTAAAACTAACCAAAGCCGGATGGTTAAAATAGTACAGGATTAATGTTGCAGAATTATTTATAAATTGCGTAATGCAAATACTGGAACAGGGGGAATACGTAGGCAATATCCTGAAAGAGCAGCAGGCGGATGGCATACTGGCCAGCGTAAGCGCTTATCACCAGCACCAGTTTAATGATAACTGGCATTGCCATGTTAACCCGCATATCAGTTTTGTTTTGCAGGGAGGATGTTCTGAGAAAAAGAAAAATCAATATGAGCGTTTACCCGGCAGGATAACTTTCTACCAGGCTGGCGAGCCGCATCAGATTCTCCGCATGTCCCATTCTGTTCACATCAACCTGGAAATGACCGAAGGTTTTCTTCTAGAATCAGGATTTGCAGGAACAACCTTTAGCCATACACTCGACAAAACACCGGATGCAAAGTTATTAATGCTCAAGGTTTACGGCGAGCTTTTAGCTGACGATACTTTTTCTCATACATCAGTCAAAATGCTGCTGCTGGAATTTTTAAACCGCGCACAATACTGGCGTGAAGAGAAACAGCAGCCGGACTGGATCAAAAAAGTATATGAAGCGATGAATGACCGCTGGGACGAGACGTTGAGCCTGGAGGATCTGGCAGCTATAGCAGGTGTACACCCGGTTACCGTTTCTGCCTATTTCCCGCAATATTTTAGCTGCACCCTAGGCGCTTATATGCGCAAACTAAAAATAGAACGTGCGCTGGAGCTATTAAAAACGTCAGGCATCAAACTGACTGACGTAGCTTATGCCTGCGGATTTTTCGATCAAAGCCATTTTACCAGGACGTTTAAGCAATTGACCGGATTTCTGCCCGCACAATATCAAAAACTGTAGTCGATCTTAATCTGCCCACACTTTATTTTCGACCCTTATCCTCACCGAAAGCATAATTGCATTCAGCACGCTGAAAATCAAAGCAGTATAATACAGGTGAAATACCAGGGGAATAATAGCGATCTCTAACACCACATCCACGTAGTTGGGATGCTTAAATAGCTTATAAGGGCCTTTGCGTACTGCAACCACACCAGGAATACGGTAGACTCTGGTATTCCAATACAATCCTAAGGAACTCAACACCCAATATTTGAAAGTCAGCAATAATATAAAAAGCAATAGAAAAATATAGCTTATCGACTGTCCGCCTGATAAATAATACTCTGCAATGAGTGATATGATAAACAAAGTGTGCAACGCAACTATATAAGGATAATGTTCACGGCCATATTCAATGGCACCTTGCGATAGCAGCCATCTTTCGTTGCGTTTGGAAATATAGAGTTCGGTGAAACGCTGAAGGATCAGGAATATGATGAAAATGATAAAATACATTTTATTAAAAGTCACTTATTTAATCACCACTCATTTGTGTAGGGTGTCACACTGAGGTGCTCGAAGTGCGGTGCGGTATGGCCTTACCCGCATATCCTTCGACCGGCTCAGGATGACAATGCTCTTAGAGATTTTAATTAATTCTCCATCTTTAAAAGAACCATCTCGCTCGAAAAACCCGGCCCCATAGCCAGCATCAGCCCGTAACCATCTTCAAAACCTTCGTTCATAAATTTATCGAGCACATATAAAACAGTTACACTCGACATATTGCCGTAATCATTCATCACTGAGCGGGTTTTCTGAAGGGAATCGCCATCCAACTGCAAAGCATCAGTATAAGCATCCAATACCTTTTTCCCTCCGGGATGGAAGATGAAATTTTTGATGTCGCCTAATTTCAGTCCCTGCGTTGCCAGGAAACTGACGATATCTTCCCTTATATTCTCGTTAATAAACGTGGGAATATCTTTTGAGAATAAAACTTTAAAGCCGGTATCCTTAAAATCCCATCCCATAACTTCCAGCGAATCATAATACAGCTTACTGCTCGACGCTTGGTATTTTACTTTCTTATCGCCTGGCCGCTTATCTCCCATCACAATACAAGCGGCAATGCCATCTGAAAAAAGGCTTGATCCAATAAAATTGCTTTTGCTGTAATCGTTTCGCAGTAAGGTTAAGGAGCATAGTTCAACAGCCACAAGCAATACTACCGCATCCGGGTTTGCTTTGGCTAATGCATTGGCCTTAGCCATTCCGGAAACCCCACCACCGCAACCTAGTCCAAATATCGGGATACGATTGATGTGCGGATTCAATCGCATTTGATTAATGATCAATGCATCGATGCTTGGCGTAGCTAAACCTGTAGTCGATACAAATAAAATATCCGTAATTTCATTTTTATCAATATTCGCATCCTTGATACAATCCTCAATCGCCTTTACTGACCACATGAGCGCTTGTTGCAAATATTCTTCATTCCGTTCTTCAAAAGTATTTGGGATGATGTAATAGCTTATCGGCTCGCAAAAGTTACGGGTGACTATTTCGGTATTGTCAAAGGCCTGTATCAGCCGGTCGACCTGCGGAAAGTTTTCGGCAAACATGGCCCGTGCCCGTTCCTTGGCTTCCTGCTGTGGTATGCGATGAGGCAGGTCTATTTTTGATACTGACGCTATAAACGGCATATTTAGTCTGTTGTTAGTGGTTATATATTAATAAATGAAAGGGGATATAGTTTTGTGGAACCATTTATTTCCAGTACGGCTGAAAACTAATATCGGTTGCCACCAACAAAGAAGGGCCCGCATTTGCAGAGCCCTTCCGAGATTGAGATTTAGTTGATTCAGATAGATTATCTTTATTTACACCCTGATGTAAATTTTCTTTTTGTCAAGTATATAGCCCACCACCCAGCAAACCAGCATAAAGCTGATAGCAAACAACAGCGAACCTATTTTGCCCGGTGCAATAGCCTGGAAAGCCGAGGTCCACATAGCAGGCAGTACTTTGCCTCCTACTGATATCCATGCCAGCATAATGAGCAATATTTCAGAAAGCACATAAATTGGCAGCGGGTTCTTCCCTACCACCGTAAAGAAATTGGCCCAGTTGCCTTTATTCCATGCACGTATTTCTAAGATATAAAGAAGGAAGGAAATTATCACCAAATCAAGGCCGGTAGTTACAAACACAAAAGAACTTGTCCACAATTTTTTATTCATCGGGAATGCCGGATCCCAGCAAATAGCAATGAATATGAATAGGCAACCTGTAAGTAATAATTTTGATACCGTTTCATATCCCTTGCCTTTTTCCTGAATAAACTTACCTGCATAATAGCCGATGATCACATTTACAATAGAAGGAATTGTACTTAAAAAGCCCTCGGGTTCAAAGGCGACGCCCTCGCCATGATACATATGCGCTTCGTCCAAAATCCATTTATCAAGGAAATAGCCAGCGTTGCCGGTCATAGTGAGTTGCGCACCCGGTTCGCCACAAGCAAGCAATACTATCCAATATCCTAATAAGAAGACTGCTGACAGTATATAAACCCAACGGGTAGGCAGGTAATGGATCATTAGCGATGCAATACCATAACACAGTGCAATACGCTGTAATACACCTACAATACGCGTGTGTGAAAACGGTGCCAATGACCATTGCCCATGATCGATCTTGAAGAATGGGAACCAGTACATCAGGTAGCCAATAATGAAGATCAGGAAAGTTCTCTTAAAAATCTTTAACAAAACTGCCGAATTATCCATCTGTTGAAACTTCTTCATGGTAAAACTCATGGCATTACCTACGGCAAAAAGGAAAGAAGGAAACACAAGATCAGTTGGAGTAAACCCGTTCCATTTAGCGTGGTTGAGTGGCCAAAATGCTTCGCCCCCCGGGTTATTTACAATAATCATAAAACAAATAGTCATTCCGCGGAATACATCCAGGGACAAAAATCTAGGGGAAGTTTCAGGCATAAATTCAGGTTAGTTTAAATTGGAAAGCCCAATGTAATCATAACAATCTAAATCCAAAAGGAATTGTTAAATAGATTGTGTAACTTTTTTAAATAAATTAAAAAGTAATTCACTCCATATTAATAGAGTAAATCAAAAAGAAGAGAAATTGCTGCCGGGTGTCATAAACTAGTGTTTAATCCAAATATCCGGCAAGTTCGGGCTCGTTATACTCATTTATAAATTCTATTATCCGGTCTACATTTTCATCAGCCAGCATAGCATTTCCATCCCATTCACACTCAACCAACTCACCGTCAACCCGTATCTCGCCAATGGTTGTATCCCCTTCGCTCAAAATGTAGCGCCCGGTAGCAAACAAATCGCCGCCGGTAATTTCTTCGTAAACGGGCTCGATGGTAATCAAGCGCTCACCCGCACTCGTATACAGCCGATAATTTACAGGATTAACCATAACTTATATTTTAATATTTATAAGACGTCGCGTATTTCTTTTTGTTTCCCAAAATCCAATTTCTAACCGCCTATTAATGTTACCTAACAGGACGCAAATAAGATTTTAAGAATCAAGTAGTTAAACTAAACTTTTAATGAGGCCTAAGCACCGAAAAACAAACAACTAAAGATACTTTTATCCGCAGGTAGTGGCCGATACAGCGTAATTGCCATTTTTCTTCATAGTTAATATATACCTAAACATAAAAATTTAATTGAACAATCACAATACTCCGATGCAAAAAATTACCAAGAGATGTAATCTATTTTAAAACACTAAGCAATTAACATTCAATTACTTAAAATTGAGTTGGACATTAATAAAAACCCTTCAATAAATATGTTTTATCAAAAAGTGTGGATAAGTGTAAAAAAATCCACAATTTTTACTTTAGATAACCAATCATATGATCTAAATAACAGATAATTATGATTTTTTAATTAAACTATTTCAGTTACAGCCCGTTAGTTATTAACAATATAAAATGGTACATTTTTTGACAAGTGTTAGAAATACAATATATCACGCAGATGCTATCGTCCAACTTTTATTTAGTCCAAACCGAAAACGGTGATGTAATCCGGGATGCAAAATCCATGTTAGCTATCAGCGTTCACCATTTGAACAAAGTTCCTTTTCAACCAAATCCATCCGAACTACAATTCTATAGCCGCTATCCGGGCGATCTGCTGGCATTTGAGACTGTAAATATTAAAGATTATTTGAGACCAATGGTTGCCTCTGCGCTGCTGTGGTATGCGCAATATATAGGCTACCCGGAGATGAATATTAGTACTGAGGATCCCCGCCCTTCGCTTAAGGTAGGTTGATCAGAGCATTAGCAGATATTTCTCAAATTGGGGAATAAAATCATCAAACAACTCGCAACCGCTCGCCTTCTCATATTCAGATTTTGTGAATGTGTAAATAATATAACCGTTTTTTACACATTCCATTTGATACTCCCAATCGCCGATTTTCCAGGCAATGGCAAGGCTGCCTGCATTGGTTGGCTTAAAGATCAGGTCCCGCTCTAAATTGATGTCTTCTATGTAATTAAGCACCTTTTCGGCGTTATAGCGGGCTATTTCATTAGGCTTCGGGTTATAAGGATTGCTCATGCCCAATACAGATATTAGCTGTGGATGCATTACTTTCAAATTAATTAGGTTGCGGGAATTTATACGGATGTCTGAGAAATAGGTTCATTTTTCCCCAGTGATGGTATACCTATTGCATATAAGTTAAAAGCATAGCAGTGTAAAACTGATGTGTTTACTTATAACCTATAAAAAATATCACTATGTGTAAACTTGTATTAATTGATGACAATCCGATTGATCATTATATCATGCGGACCATGCTTTACAATAATGCAGCGTGCCAACAAGCCACTTACACTTTTGATGGCAGCATGATATTGGAGTATATCGAAGAAAACAGATCGGCAGCAGAGAAGCTGCCTGATGTGATCTTTCTCGATCTGACCATGCCCGACTTTAGCGGCTGGGAATTTCTGGACAGATTTGAACAGCTGAAAAACAGCTTTAACAAAAATATTGAAGTATATGTGATGACCTCATCTGTAAGGGAATCAGATAAAGAGCGGTCGAGCCACTATAAATGTGTGAATTCATTTATCAGCAAACCCCTGTCAAAACAAACGCTTAACTACATCTGCGAGCACAGCGTTTCATAACCACGAAATCAGTTTTGATTTTTCATTCATAGTTTTTTAATTGGACAAAATGCCGGGCAACGACCCAGTGATGGTCGGAAGAATAAATCTTCCGACTTTTTCATTTTATGGGTGTTAATATGTTGATATAAATATCTGATTATCAAATATTTAACTTGTTTTTCTCATGGATTTTAAGTATATTAAATGCTGTAAATCAATGAG
>NZ_DATCRU010000078.1:0-28456 GCF_036568825.1 Mucilaginibacter sp.
AAAATCTTTTACCGGACAACAGTGAACTTGTTTCGGCACCCCATCATAAAGGTATAAGATAGGCATGTCTGCTATCTGCAAATCGTCGACTAAGCAAGCGTGAATGTCCTGTGGGATGACCGAAACAAGTTCGGCATGACATTTTGGTGTTATGTCTTTTCATTTTTAAATCCCTATCTTGTATCCCCCTTTTAATTGACCGGATACACAATGATCGATCACGAAATAAAAATAAGTTTTAAGGAATACGCCTCTTTAGATGAACTGGAACAAGCCGATCAGCAGCTTTGCCTTGAGGCAGTTAAAGCATTGAAAACATCACATTCCCCATATAGTAAGTTTAGGGTTGGAGTAGCCATGCGACTGAAAAGCGGTAAGATATTGCACGCCAGCAACCAGGAAAATGCCGCTTACCCATCCGGACTTTGTGCCGAGCGGGTTGCGCTGTTTCATTGGGGCGCTAATCATGCTGATGATCCTATTGAAACAATGGCCATTACTGCGCATACGGATGAATTCAAACTGACAAAACCTGTTACTTCCTGTGGCGCCTGTTTACAAGTATTGGCGGAGTATGAGAAGAAACAAGGTAATGCAATAAAAATGTTACTCTATTGCCAGCAAGGACCGATATGGGTAGCAACCGGTGTAGAAACTTTTTTACCATTTTTGTTTTTTGAAGACAGGCTAATCAACAAAAACCTATGAAACTAAAACTCCTTCTGCTGACTATTTTATCCATCGTCAGTCTAACCACATTTGCACAAAGCGGCTTTCCTTTTGATAACGAGATCAGGGATTTTAAACACCAGGACAGTTTGCATTTTCCAAAGCCGAATGGCATCTTGTTCATCGGCAGTTCATCTATCCGCAAGTGGACCGATTTGGAACAACGCTTTGCAGGTAAACCAATCATTAGGAGAGGAGTAGGTGGTTGCGAAATATCACAGGTGGTAAAATATTATACACCTTACATCCTGTTCCCATACCATCCGCGCAAAATATTTATCTACGCAGGTGAGAATGATATTGCGGATGGCGGCAAAACAGCCGATTCAGTTTACGCCAGTTTTAAAACATTATGGGTCATGATCAGGAAGAAACTGCCAAATGCAAAGATTTACTACCTTTCAGCAAAATATGCTCCTGTGAGGGCAAAATTCCGCCCGGAAGAAGAAAAGGCGAATAAGATGGTGAAACAGTATCTTGCCAGTAAGCCGAACAGCCTCTATATCGATATGAACCCATCGATATACAAGTCTGGAACAACCAGGCCTGATTCTTCACTGTTTGAAAGTGATTATCTGCACCTGAACAGCAAAGGCTACGACCGCTGGCAAAAAGTGCTGACGCCTTATGTGAATTAAGATACTATTAAATTAAGCAAGTCGCATAGTTGACTCACCCGGTCGTATTCCGCTAGCCAGCGGATCGACCACCCTCTGTACCGCTTGCGGTACAGAGGGAATTTTTAATTCTTCTTTACCCTCTTTATGGCTTGCCATAGAGAGGGTCGAACAGCGTAGCGCATTCGGGGTGAGTCCACACGGAACCACGTACTGAATTAAGTGCCAAAGCGTAACTCCGCTTTCTCAAAACAATGACAACAAAGCAGGCTTAACTGCCATTTTGTGCCTAAAAATCAACGGGTTTGTTTTTTGTGGAGCGATACTTTATGGATTCATACTCACAAATAATTATTAATGCCGTTGAAAAGCTGCGCACTTCTGTGGTAAAGATCGAGCAATTTGATGTAAAGGAAGGGCGCGAGGCAATAACCGGTACGGGTACCGGGTTTTTATTTTCATCCGATGGTTATTTGTTTACCAATAGCCACGTAGTTAAAAAAGCAAAACATTTACGAACCATATTGTATGATGGGAGCATACACCACGCTACGCTGATTGGCGAAGACCCTTACACCGACCTCGCCATTTTAAAGATCGACGCTACGGATTACGCGCCAGCCATTCTAGGTGACTCAGATAGCTTACAAATCGGTCAATTAGCCATCGCCATAGGTAACCCTCTTGGTTTTCAGCATACCGTTACGGCAGGTGTGATAAGCGCTTTGGGACGGACCTTGAGCAGCGAAACCGGCGTCAGCATGGACAGCATGATACAAACCGATGCATCATTAAACCCCGGCAATTCCGGCGGTCCGCTTATTAATGCGGACGGCGAAGTTATTGGCGTAAATACAGCAATGATCCGTGGCGCACATGGCTTGTGTTTTGCCATCAGCATCAACACTGCCAAATCAGTAGCAGATCATTTGATACGCTATGGAAAAGTTAAGCGAGCTTATATCGGAGCAAGTTTGCAGCAGGTAGGCTTGGTGCCTAAACTGCGTACCATTCATCATCTAAAAAATCAACAGGCCCTGTTCATTACGCAGGTAGAAGATAATAGTCCCGCAGACAAAGGAGGTTTATTAAGCGGCGACATTATTTATGCCTTTAATGATAAGATGATCGAAACATCAGACCAGCTGTTTAAAATGCTGACCGGCGATAAAGTTGGGCAATTTCAGTATGTAAGTGTTCTGCGCAATAACCAGAAGAAGGAGCTGCGAGTAACCCCGGCAGAACGGTAAGTAAGTATTCTATAAACTTGTGTCTTTAGAAGTCGTTTTGAGATCAAAGACAATGTCATTTCGAATTCGCAGGGTCGGCCTATGCTGTGGTGCGAGTGAGAAAACTTATACAACTGTGCATGATAGGCTTTACCAGGCGTATAAGTTTTCTCCTCACCCCCGGCTCAAGCCCACTTCAAGTTCGTCGAAATGACACGATTTATAGTATTTCGCTAAATTTAAACAGACTCAGCCTATTTATTTACTTTAACAAA
This sequence comes from Mucilaginibacter sp., assembly GCF_036568825.1. GTDB lineage: Bacteria > Bacteroidota > Bacteroidia > Sphingobacteriales > Sphingobacteriaceae > Mucilaginibacter. Next base: position 2,851 of record NZ_DATCRU010000078.1, read on the forward strand.
TTACTGGTCAAAGGGTCTATAATTGTTTTTACCTCTGAAACGGTATTGATAGGGAAGTTTCCCAAACGTGCATGTTCGCGTATCACTTCTTCACTTTCGGCTATATGTACGCAGTAGATCTTGTCATCAGTAACATAGGACTGAATCCAATAATAGGGTTTGCCTATTTGCTGAACAACATCGCATGACAATTGAGATATAGCCTGTAATTCTTCTGGTGAAAGATTTCCGGCTCCCGGTAAAATTCTTTCTATTACAAATTTTTTCATACTAACAGTTTTTAATGTTTGATTACGATAACAAAGATAGACACTTGCATCACCCTGTATAATAGGGATATACCCTATATATCGGTAACAAATACCCTATTTTATAATTTCAAGGTTAATGGCTTCATGTACGGCCTTCACCCTGGAGTTCACATCCAGCTTAAAAAGAATCGATGTGATGTGATGATCGACCGTTTTGGCCGATATAAAAAGCCGGTCGGCTATTTCCTTATTCTGCATCCCTTCCTTTAATAGTTTTAGCACATCTACTTCACGCTCAGTAAGCCGGGCTGCATTGGCCCGCGTGCTTTCCCTCATTCCCCGGGGAATACTTTTGATGCCTGAAGCACGCATCTCCATCTTTAGTTTCTCATGCACAGCAGTAGCCCCCAACTCTTGCATCATGTTCAAAGCTTTTCGTTTATCTGTTTCATCTCCGTTAAATAAAGCCAGGGCCTGTTCATACGGGCAACCCAGGGCTTCCCACCAGCTTGCATCGTTATAGCTATTGTGCGATGGATGGAATGGCGTATATTTTTTTCTGGCTTTTAGTAACCAGTAAGCAAACTCGTTATCCATATCAGCATCGCCTGCCTGTTCAAGTGTTGTAATGGCAAAATCAACGGCTATGTTATCTGTCAGCATTTTGCCTGTTATCCATTCATATTCCAGCAGGGCTGCCAGTACCGGGATGATCCTTTGCAATTCCATTGTGCCGAATGCTTTTGCCCTTGCTTCAGTTAAAACCGATAATGCATCAGCATCGCCGCGGCGCATTTTTATTGTTGCGACAATAGCCATAGCGCCAATCTTAAAGATAGTCCCCTGGTTGGTGTTATGGATCAGGTTATCGGCGATATGATACGCTTCGGCCCATTGTCCGGTTTCCAGCTTTAACCGGGCGATATAGCCCGATAGATGATTCATCCATGAATCCATATCCTTTTCCTCGCAATATCGCAAGCCGGCCTCCAAAATGCTTTTCGCGAAGGCATAATCGTTGAGCAGTATCCCGTTACAACCCAGGTTAGAGTAGGCGCGTGCGGCATGTTCATGAAACGAATTTCTGAGGGCAATGTCCAGGCTTTGCTGCAATAAATAAAGCCCCTCTTTTCGGGTTGGAGCCATTCGCATTTTTACAGTGCCCACATTATTCAGAGCATGGGAAAGAATCTCTTCATCGCCTAGTTTCTTTGCTATCACTATGGCCTTTTCGCCCCAGTATACCGCTTCGGGGTACTGGTTATAGATCATGGTTAACTGCGACAAATTGCTATAGGCCATTGCCTTAGACTTCGAGTCGGGCTGATCGTCCAGTAGTTCAATCGCCTGCCGGGCAAAATCTTCCGCTTGCTTGCGGTTCCCGTCAACCCAGCCAAGCCTTGATAAAGACCGCATACAATCTGATGCCCGTTCTTTATTATCATCTCCCTCCCAGAGCTTAAGCGAACGGTTCATGTAGATGATCGCATCCTTGTGCTTGTTGATGAGATAGCACTCGTAGGCATAACCTTCATACAACTCATGCAGCTTATTTTTATCATGCCCCTGGTAATACTCTATGGCCGAAAAATAAAGCTTGGCCGATTCAATATGGGCGCCAATGCAGGAAGTGTGCCTGGCGGCTATCAGCGCATAATGGGTCACCAACTCATATTCATTAGCATTTTTTGCATGATGGATAATGCGTTCGATCTCTTGCTTTTGCTCAAAATCCTTTAAAAACAGGTCGAGGATGCGTTTGTTTAAGGATACTCTTAGGAGCGGAGACAGTGAGGCCTCAATAGTCCTGCGGTATAATTCATGCTTAAAAAACACTTTGTCATTTTCGTGAAGAATAATGCCTGACTCCAAAGAAAGCTCAACCGCTTCAACGCATGACGGATCCATTTTTAATAAATAGTCCGTTTCAAAACCGGTTGGCTGCACCGACAGGAATTTCCAAACCTCTTTGGTCTTTTCGCTTTGCCGATTATAAACAGATAGAATGGAATCTTTTACGTTATCAGGTACTCCTGTGCTGTAACTTGCCAATATTTCGGTCACATAAAATGGATTGCCGCCCGAAATACTGTAAACACTCTCGCCGCTATAACCCTTTTCGATAGACATGGCTTCAACAGCCTCTTTTGATAAAGCAGTAAGCTGCAAGCGGGTAAAAATATCCCTTGGCAATTGACCGAAAACATTTCTCAGCGGATGCCCCAAAATAATCTCGTTATCCCTGAAGGTAAGTATGAAAAGACAATGTAACTGGTTAATGCGTCTTGCCAGGAACTTGATAAAGTCAAGCGTAGCTTCATCGGCCCAATGCACATCTTCAAAAATGAGTACGATTGGTTCGTTTTGGTTACATAGTTCTTGCAACAGGTTGGTAAATAGCTCAGTCCGGTCTTTTTTATCTTTTACACGCTCCATCACATCGCTTTGCATTTGCCAGGCAATGTCATAAAGCGGTGCTAAAGGGCGTGGAGTAAATAAAGCATCACAGGTGCCTTGTAATATTTTACATTCTTTTTTGATCTCCTGGCAAAAGGCCCGTACCAGGGATGTTTTCCCTATGCCGGCTTCTCCGCTCACTAAAAGGCAATGACCCTCCGCTTCCGCGATGTTCTCAAATTTGTGATGCAATGTAGTTAGAAAGTCTGCTCTTTCAATCAATTCCATATTTGGTAAGTGTAAATACGGAGTTATAGTCTTAAGGGTTGGATCAGTCCTTTATAATATAAAGCTCCTGTTAGCCAGCACAATATAACATAGTAAATATACCCGTATTATCTCAAATCATGAGTATTATATTATTAATATTTGAACAGATATAGGTAGACCATGTATGGGTTTTTTCGGGCACAAAACTAGAAACGAAGTCTTAGTCCATAACGGATATATTCCCTACATAATTTATAGGCTATCCCCATTTTGTAATACCCTATATGAGTAGGCTGATAAATAAACCCTACTCCTAAAAATAAGGCGCAGGGTGTGATAATATGGGGTAAATGTCTGACATCCGGGAGCGATATCCGCAGTTCCTTTGTATCAGAAATTTTTGTCAACCCTTTAAAGTCAAAGCATCATGAAAACCTCATTTATTATTGCAGCATTTTTGTTCGCCGGTTTCTCATCAAACCTGTATGCACAAACCGACTCCAAGTCACCAAAGAACAACCTGTACCTGGACGTCCATCATTTTAAACCCGGCTCTGTAACTTACGAAGATGTGGCCAACGCACACCTGAAAGACCTTGCTACCGAAAAAAAATTCGGCGTACAATTTATTAAGTATTGGGTAGACGAAGCCGATGGTAATGTATACTGTCTGTCTTCGGCCCCTGATTCCATGGCTATTCGTAAAACCCATGCTAAGGCTCATGGCCTTCTGCCCAGCCAGATCTACATGGTAAATGCCGGTCAGGAATCAGCAGAAACCAATGCCGGAAATTACTTCCTGGATATCCACCACCTGGGCGCCGGTAAAGTTACTGCTAAAGATGTAGCCGCAGCGCATCAAAAGGATTTGGCTGTTGAAAAGAAATATGGCGTGAATTTTATCAATTACTGGGTAAATGAGAAAGACGGCGTAGTAGTGTGTTTCTCACAGGCACCTGATTCAACCGCCATCATCCAAACTCACAAAGAAGCTCACGGCCTGGTTCCTGATCAGATAGAAAGAGTAAAACAAGGAGAATAATTTAAAAATTACACCGGGAGAACGTTCCTCACCCTGCATCGCGAATGCCATTTTTCCTCATACTGCCCGAACCTGATTAAGGGCGGCGTGGCCCGGATAAACCAGACATCAATACCTATAAACAAAGAAGGCCCGAAACCGGGCCTTCTTCATACAAAACAAAACAATAATCACCCTTTATTTAAATGAGGTTTCCACCTTCGTTATTTTCCATCCTGCGCCAACGTGCTCAGCTGTGATCACATCGGTACGGGTATAATCTGCATACTTCATATCTACCTTTAGCACCTTTTTTGAATCATCATCCTGCATAACCGATTTGGTGCACTGGCAGTCTTGCTCAATATTGGCATTAGCTTTCAGGCCGTCCATAATTTGTGCTTTGGTTAACATGTTCACACGTTCGCCGCGTTTCATATTGAATTGTGCATCGTCATCAATTGCATCGCTTACACCATCCAGTTTACCGTGAACTATTGCGTTTAGATAGGTGTCGATTACTTCGTCTTTAGAATTTCCGTGGCCAATTGGCGCAGCCTGAGAGAAGCCGCAAACCAGTAATAAAGCCAGTCCCATCATCATTGCTTTAAGCGTTTTCATAAATTTGGTATTTGAGGTTAAAATTTGATTTATATCTATAAGACAGGGGCACCTATGCCTTCGTTACATCAAAAAGCCGCAAAAAACCGATTTTAACAAACATTTAACATTCCTTACAATGCATTGACATTTTTGCATTATTGACTAATTTGCACCTGTCATGATTGAGTTCACCACAATGATCCTACAGTTTGCCGAACAGGGCGAAAAGACCGGCTGGAGCTATATCGAGATACCTGCCGATATTGCCCAGCAAATGAAACCGGGGAATAAAAAATCATTCCGGGTGCGCGGTATGCTGGATGCGCTGCCTGTAAGTGGAATGGCGCTGATGCCTATGGGCGAGGGCAATTTCATCATGGCATTAAAGGCCGAAGTCCGCAAAGGCATCCATAAAAATGCCGGGGCCATGCTGCACGTGAAACTGGAGGAGGATATTGATTTCAAAGTTGAAATGCCCGCCGATCTGCAGGAGTGTTTTGATTTTGAACCCGATGCACTGGAGTTTTTCAATACCTTGGCCAAATCGCACCGCAAATATTTTATTAAATGGATTGAAGGTGCCAAAACCCGTGAGACGCGTGAAAAGCGAATTGTCAACACAGTAAATGCGATGCTGAGGAAATGGCCTTATAATGTGATGCTGAGGGAGATGCGAAAGGATGGGTGATGTGCAGATGTGCGCATAATCTCTATATTTATGTAACAAAATTTGCCTAACTTTTATTATTAATCCCCTTATTTCATGAGAGTCACTTGTGTATTAATTATCTTGGCTTTCGCATTCTGCACTGCGCATGCACAACAACCTAACCCGCAAAAAAAGGTTATATATTTAAGTATCGTGCAAAATAAGATTACCAAGGCCAGGGATACAACAGTATTTTGGGGCAAAAAGCATTATTGGTATGCCACGGTACCTGTGAAATTATTCAATCTTTCTGATGATAAGTTGTCTTATTTCACCATGACATGTTCAACATTTGAGATATTTACCACCAACAACAAAAATGTAGAAGTAGAACTACAGCCTTGTCAGCACAATGTTCCAACTCTCTCTACTGTATTATCACATCAATCATCTATAACAAACATAAACTTGTTTTTTTCCAAAAATGCAAAGGATGACGTACTTCGTTTTAAGATTGGAATGTATTTATGCAGATATCCGCAGATGGATGAGAGCAAGTTCTTTGAATACCTCGTTCATAGCAGTTGGCCTAAAAATCTTCTTATTTGGTCAAACGAGGTAGTGATAACAAACTAAACTATTCAATTCTGTTATAATTCTTAAATTCTGTAAATTCTGGTTCAGACAGACTGCCGTGCGCATTACGCCAACCACCTGGCCTACTACAATTAATACAACATCAACAACCTCCTCCAACCAATGTTCAAATGTTGATTAAATCCGCACATCTGCACATCCGCACATCTGCACATTTCCCTATCTTTACCCATCTATATTTTTTAGCTAAGAATGAGTGAAGATCTGAGTAACAATCTATCTGAAAATAACAACGACAAACTACACAACGTAACCTCGCTCAACGGGTTATATGAAAACTGGTTCCTGGACTATGCCTCATATGTTATCCTTGACCGTGCAGTGCCCCATATCAACGATGGTTTGAAGCCTGTACAGCGCCGTATCCTGCACTCGCTGAAGGAGATGGACGACGGTCGTTTCAACAAGGCCGCCAATGTGATCGGTAATACCATGAAGTACCACCCGCATGGCGATGCCTCCATCGGCGATGCCATGGTGCAGATAGGGCAGAAGAACCTGCTGATCGATTGCCAGGGTAACTGGGGCGACCCGGTGACCGGCGACTCGGCCGCTGCTCCTCGTTATATTGAGGCCCGTTTATCCAAATTCGCCAATGAGGTAGTTTTCAACCCGGATACTACAGAATGGCAGGCAAGTTATGATGGAAGGAACAAAGAACCTGTTACTTTGCCGGTTAAGTTCCCTTTGCTGCTGGCTCAGGGCGCAGAAGGTATTGCTGTAGGCTTAGCTACTAAGATTTTACCGCATAATTTTGTTGAGCTGCTGGATGCCTCTATCGGTGTTTTACAAGGTGTACGGCCGAACCTTGTGCCTGATTTCTTCACTGGTGGTATGGCCGATTGTTCGGCTTATAACGAGGGGCAGCGTGGCGGTAAAGTACGTGTTCGTGCGAAGATTATTGAAAAGGATAAGAAGACGCTGGCAATCACAGAAATTCCATTTAGCACTACTACGGGCAGTTTGATCGATAGCGTAATTGCGGCAAATGATAAAGGCAAGATCAAGATCAAAAAGATCGAGGATAACACGGCAGCCAATGTGGAGATCATTATTCACCTGGCACCAGGTATATCACCGGACGTAACCATTGATGCACTGTATGCCTTTACCGATTGCGAGGTGTCCATATCGCCCAATACCTGTGTGATCCAGAATGATAAGCCGCGTTTCATCAGTGTAAATGACATGCTTACCGAGAGCACGCATTATACTAAAGAACTGCTGAAACAGGAATTGCAGATCAGGCTGAAGGAATTGATGGAGAAGATATTCTTTAGTTCGTTACTCAAGATATTTATCCAGGAAGGGATGTACAAGCACCCGGACTATGAAAGCTCAGGGACTTTTGATACGGTAGTTGAGGTATTGAATACTTTATTTGCCCCGTTCTTCTCCCAATTCTACCGCGAGATATTGCCTGAGGATTATAAGAAGCTGATCGATAAACCAATGAGCAGCATCACCCGTTTTGATGTAAAAAAAGCGGATGAGCAAATGAAAGCTTTAGAAGGCGAGATAAAGGAAGTAAAACATCACCTGAAACACCTGAACGATTATGCTATTGCCTGGTTTCAGAAACTGAAAGATAAATACGGCAAGGATCGGGAACGTAAAACCGAGCTGCGTACTTTTGATAAAGTAGAAGCCGCGCAGGTGGCCTTAGCCAATGTGAAGCTGTATGTAAACCGTGAGGATGGCTTCATCGGTACAGGTTTGCGTAAGGATGAATTTGTGTGCGATTGCTCTGATATCGATGAAATCATCGTATTCCGGGGAGATGGTAAATGTATCATCACCAAAGTGCAGGATAAGGTATTTGTGGGTAAAGATGTGATCCATGCGGCCGTGTTCAAAAAGAACGATGAACGCACGGTTTACAACATGATTTACAAGGATGGTCAAAGCGGTGTAAGCTACATCAAGCGTTTCAGTGTAGTAGGGGTAACCCGTGATAAAGAATACGACCTGACTAAAGGAACAAAAGGATCTAAAGTGCTATACTTCACCGCCAACCCCAACGGTGAGGCCGAAGTGGTGAATATTCAACTAAAGCCGCACTCCAAACTGCGCAAACTGCAATTTGATGAGGATTTTGCAGTGATCGCTATTAAGGGCCGTGCCTCAATGGGTAACATCATCACCAAATACCCCGTGAAAAAGATTGCGCTGAAAAGCAAAGGTGTTTCCACCCTGGCAGGGCGTAAGATTTGGTACGACGATATCCTTAAACGTCTGAATGCTGACGGTAGGGGTAAGTATCTTGGCGAGTTTGACGGCGATGATCGCATATTAACCGTTTTGAACACTGGCGTATACGAGCTAACCAATTTCGACCTGAATAACCACTTTGACGATAAAATGATCCTGATCGAAAAGTATGACCCGGATAAAGTTTATTCGGTGATTCATTTCGAAGGAAAGTCGAAAAACTACATGGTGAAGCGTTTTGTGTTCGAGAATACCAGTTTGGGTAAACAAACCAGCATCATCAGCGAAGAAGGCGGCTCGAAGCTGGTATTGATATCCGGTGCAAAACAGCCTGTTGCGAAGATCGATCAGTTAAAAGGTAAAACCGAAACTCCGGAAACCGTTGAAGTGAATCTGGCAGATATCATCGATGTAAAGGGAATCAAAGCCATGGGTAACCGCCTGTCGGCACATGCCGTGCAAAAAGTAGAGCTAATAGCTGAGCACGATGACGAAGAAGACGTGCCCGACCCGGAACCAAACTCAGTAGAGGATACCGAGATCATCACAACACCCGAAGAAAAAACAGAAGAAGATGAAGCTCCGTCAGTAGAATCAAAACCAGAAGACAAATCGGTGGAATCCCCACCAAAAAAGATCGATTTTGAGATCACCAATCCGGACGATATCGATATAGACGATAAAGGACAGTTGGGGTTGTTTTAAGGAGAAGAAAACGGGTGTCACACTGAGCCTGTCGAAGTGCGGTGCGCATAGGCCTGCCCACATGTTTCGACAGGCTCAACATGACCCCCAAGGCTACAATCTCCCCAAATACACCTCCGTATCATACCGGAACATCACCGTCCCATTAGTCTGATACTGATCAAAAATAGCCTTTAACTGAATGCTAAACAGCTGTCCTTCCGGTGTATCCTCAGCCGGAACATAGGACGATGAAAAAGCCCGTCCCGCCAATTGCTCAAAATTAAATACCTGGTAGTTAGAGAATTTGACCAGCTTATATTTCCCGCCATGATAAAAGGCGACAAAATCAGCCTCGGTCAGATTTTGATGATTTATCCGTTCATAATCGCCGCTTTGCTGTTTCAATAGCAACTCATATGCTATCGCAAAATCATCGGCATCAATACAACGATTGTTCCATATCAAAGCCACATGCCCATATGGAGCCAGGATGCGTTTAAATTCGACCTTAGTTTCAGTATTGTTAAACCAATGGAACGCCTGCGCACAAACGATCAGGCTTGCGCTTTTATCAGGCAAGGAAGTATCTTCTGCTGTACCATTTACCGAATGAAATCCATGCAATGACTTCAACTGTTTTTCCGCCTCATGCCGCATGGATTCATTAGGCTCAACTGCATAAACGGTATACCCGCGATCAAGTAGTAGTTTAGTAAAAATGCCGGTTCCTGAACCTACATCAGCAATAACAGATTCCGGAGTGAGATGGCATTCGTGCTGCAAATGATCCAATACCTTATCCGGATAGCTCGGCCGGTATTTGGCATAATTGGCTACCCGGTTACTAAAACGTACAGTTGAATCATGCACCATAGGTATATTTTTTGACAAATTGAAAACTCCGCCAACCTTAGGCCGCGCTTATATACTTATATAAAATGAAGCCTCAAAGACATGACCATATTGCAGGTGCTGAATTGCTTCTTTCTGACTAATGTCAACGTGCTTGCCATCAGTATCAGCGCAGCCCAGCCAGGGTTCTATACATATAAAATCGGCATCCGGTTTGGCCCATATTCCCAGGTAGTTAAAGTGCGGGAATTCCACCGCTAAAGACTGATCGTGCTTAGTGCTTTTTATGGTGATCTCCCGTGAGTTTAAATGCTTAAACACCCAGGCATCCTGCTTAAACATATCGCGGGTGAGTGGTATCCGGTGCTTATCAAGCGTTACCGGTTCAGTTTGACCGGTATAATACCCCTTGTCTGATAACAAATGCTTGTCCAGTTTATCATCGGCATCAAACTCCAGGTAATAATCCTCATAATTTTCACCCTTATTAAAAGGTACGTTAAATGCCGGGTGACCGCCTACTGAAAAATAAATGGTATCACGTTCGTGGTTGATCACTTTATAGGTAACACGTAAGGCATTTTCTATCAGGTCGTAACAAATCTGGAAATCAAATTTGTACGGGTAAACCTCCAGCGTATGTTCCGAATAAGGAAGTGAAAACCTAGCCGAAGTCTCACTGGATTCGATCAGCAGCAATTCAGACTGCCGGTTAAACCCATGGCGTTCCATTTTGTAAGCTTTCCCATTCACCAGCAACTCATTATCGATCAACCCGCCCACAACCGGGAACAGGTTCGGTGCATGCCAGGGCCAAACAGCAGGGTCTGCCTGCCATAAATGCTCAACGCCGGTGGCTTTGTTATAGATGGAGGTGAGCTCACCTCCTTTGTTACGGATACTTACTTTAAGGAAATCGTTTTCAATGGTAGTCATAGGTATTGGTTAAATGGTTGTTAGCGCAATACAAAGTACTGCATTTTTTCTAAAAAGGCGATCAAAATTCTAACCAATAAACTTGCGGTATGTTTGCCTCACCCTAAACGGCGTAGCCCTCATGAACACCTTTGAAGTCAATCAACTCGTGAATAATCCCTCTCCAAGAGAGAGGGACTTTAAAATACCTTCCTGATTTACTCCCTCTCCTTTTGGAGAGGGTCGGGGTGAGGCTTAGTCATCGTCATCTTTCTTCTTTTTTTCCAGTATCACAAATGCGCTGCGTTTTGGCGCCGGCATTACAGAATTTTCACCTTTTACCGATTTCCAGATCACTTCATTCAGGTCCAGATCAGGTACTTTGTCTTCCTTAGCAAGATTAAAGAATTGCGAGCGACGGCTGCTTTCGTTATCAGCTACATTGCGTTGCTCCAGGTCAACTTCAGCAGGTTTTACAACATAAGGTGTCAGATCAGGTTTATTAGAGAAACATTCATACAGAGGCTTAGCCGCAGCGTCGTATTGACTCATCGGCGGCAAACCTAAGATCAACTCGATAGTGCGAAGTATGCCCGAGGTCGAATACATTTCATGTACTACAGCGTTGCGTTTTACATAAGCCCCTACAACAAATGCTGGTGACCGGTGTGCATCAATATGGTCGGGACCGTTCTGTGCATCATCCTCTAAAATAAATACCACAGACTCTTTCCAGATCGGGCTTTTTGAAAGATGCTCTATCAGCATACCTACCGCCAGGTCATTATCGCCTACTGCAGCAATCGGCGATATAGCACCCTTATGCTGACCGCTGGTATGGTCATTGGATATACGGATAGTGTTTAGTTGGGGAACTTTGTTGATTGCCAGCAACGAATCAAAATCATGCGCCCATACCTCTTCGCGTTTAACGTCCTTAATATTTAAATCAAAGCCTGGCGCCTGCTGACAGTAATGGCCCTCCAACGATTTAATATTGGGCTTATAATCATCGGCAAATTCGCCATAAGTACGATAGCTTACGCCTGCGCGTTTGCAGTAATCCCATATGTAGCCATCGCGGGGATCGCCAATACGGCGTGTACCCTCTGAATCATAATTACCACCGCGACCACCATAGCTTGTTGGCCAGGTCTTTTCAATAAAGTCGGTTGCATAAGCGGCAGTGCTCCAGTTATGGCCATCGGCGCTTACCTCGGCATCTACATAAAAGTTGTCCATCAAAACAAACTCGTTTGCAATGGCATGTTCATTAGGTGTAACGTGTTTACCAAAGATACATAGTGAGGTATCACCATTACCCTGTGGCATGTCGCCCAAAACCTGGTCATAGGTGCGGTTTTCTTTAATAATATAGAAAACGTGTTTGATCGGCGATTTTTCGCCTGCTTTACGCGGTATTGGATTCCCTTCTTCACCATCAGCCAAAGCGGTTTTCTTAGTGTTGAAAGGCGTGTTGGCATACACCTGTTTGGTATAAACCTTCAATTGTGCTTCCTGCGGCGCTTTGATGAAAGATAAAGTACCTTTAAAAAGACCGCCAATGTATTGTTCCTTAGTGTTTTTAGCTCCGGCCTGATAGCCGCTGTTATCAGTTTTCTTTACAGGTTGAGGTCCACGCGGATTAGCCATCGAAGTAAAGCCCTTACCATTGCTCACCAATATTTTATTACCTAATGTTTTTACATTGGTTGGATACCATCCAACCGGAATAAAGCCTAAACTGTGGCTGCTGCCTGGCTTAGAAACATCGAATACAGCTAAACAGTTATTGTCCGCATTTGCGATATATAAAGTTTTTTCATCAGGAGATAAAGCCAATCCGTTGGAAGTTGAGCCGGTTAAGTGCGTGGGGTATAGTGAAGTAGAGAAGGTCTCAACGGTCTTCTCTGTAGTTGTATTGATGACAGAAACCGAATTATCATTCGCATTGGCAACAAACAGGTAGGTGCCTTTTTTATTCAGCAGCAACTCATTAGGGTGATTGCCGGTTTTGATAGTTTTGGCCAGACTTCCGGTTACGGTATTGTATACCACCACTTTTTCGCCACCCCAAATAGAAATGTAAAGACTCTTGTTATCAGGCGACAGGATGCAACTGTAAGCTTCGGCAGGCAGTTCAACGCGTTTTACTACTTCACGTGTTTTCAAGTCGACCACGTATAAGGCGCTATCCTCTTTGGTAACCGTGTATAAACGTGTGTCGTTTTTATTAACAGCGATGCCTGTAGGGCAAACTTTGTTCTTGGGCCATGATGCAGGGGCTAATCGGATCGTATCAGCTTTGCCGAGTTTGTTATTTTCTATATGATATCCCAATATCCGGTTATCATTCCCACCGGATGCATACAGCACCTTTTCATCATGACTGAATGCCAGTCCGTACCATGATTTGCTGATCACTTTCTCATCCAGCAGCTTCTCATTTTTTGGGTCGATCAGTTGTACCGATTGTGTACTTTGCCCGTTGTTGGTCACCGCTAGTAATTTGCCCGATGCAGATAGTTGTATATTAAGCGGAAGATCGCCCAAAGGCAAGCTTGTCCCCGCCGGACTTAGTTTCCAGCCATTGGGTAGTAATACCTGACCCGTTTTTTCAATTTTCCCCGGAAGCTGGGCATAAGCCTGGAAAGATGTAGCCGAAAAAAGGATGATGGATAATAGTTTTAGTTTCATGATTAGCGTAGATATTGCATCAAAATTACAGATTGATTGAATGCAAATCCACTATTAACAGAAACTTAATCTTAGTGATTAGTTAATCAGAGATTAGAGATTAGTTGTTTTTGTGGTATAATTTATTTGCTGGTCTTTAATAGTGACCTGATAACCGAATCTTTTTGAGCGGGTGTCAATTTATAATTGAATTTAAACAGGGCTCCTTCAAAATCGCCATAGCTGGGGTTGGGTATCACAATGTATCGTTTCCCAAATTGTTTTTTCAGCCTTTCAGTTGTAGTAGTGCGGCTTTGTTCCGATGGGTTATTATCATATAAAGCATCAAAATCAGGTAGGTTATCGCCGCAAAGTAATACGATGTTATATTTTTTTAGTACTTCCTGCCTGCGGCTTTCTTTACTCGAGGAACCGCTTCTTAATAATAAATGCGCATTATCAGCATAAGGCAAATGATAGCGTTGCAAGTTTTTCAAAGTTGCGGCTTCTTCATCCTCATCCCTGTTGGTGATATAAAAAACCTTCACACCTTTTGATGCTGCATATTTGAAAAATGAAGGGGCTCCCGGTACGGTATCGGCAATGGCTTTTGCTGTCCATTCTTTCCAGGTTTGGGTTGAATAATCTTTATTTTGAATAGCTCGAGCAGCATCATACGGACTATTGTCCAGCAAAGTCTCATCAATATCGGTTACAACTGCCAACGGTTTTGTGCTATGCTTTTTTACCGTTTCGTCAATCCGCTCCCTGGCAATATTATAAGCCTGGAAACATAACGCTTTGTATTCGGCAGCATGCTGTTGGTATAATGACGCCCAGACTTTACCTGCATTCACCAGGATACCGGTGTCTGCCGGGTTATGTGGCAGACCAGACCTGTTTCCTGATGGTTTAAATGCAAATAAAAGCGGAGCAATAAGTAATAACAGAAGCAGCTTTTTCATAGGAATATTATTTAGTTGTTTCACCCGAAGCATGTAAAATCTTTTGTTCCAACTCGTCAGGCAAATGAAAGTTAGTTGTCTTGATTTTGGCTATCACAGGTTTAATACTCGATAAGTGCCCGCTTAGTTTGGCATCAACCAATATCCCAGCGTACCGGTGTAATTTAAATTCAGATTTGCAGCCAGTTTTCTTGCTTTCAAATCATCCAGGATTAATAATGGATTTGACTCTTCCAATGCTAATGCAATGGCGCTGGCTTCACCAGCATCAACGGATGCCTTTATAATATTCCGGTAGTTTTGATTTGACGCATTTTTTATAACCACCCACTCCGGTAACTTTAGCCCAAATTCTTTTTCTATCTCAGATGTAATAGTGATACGACCAAATAGCTTTTGGAGTAAATCGAATTCCTGAATTTTGTGCAGAAGAATAAGGCAGCTGGTATCAGCTATGATGATCTCTTGCATTTGCGATATCGTTATCTAGTTCATCTGCCGGATAATTGAAAACCGATACTCCATAATTAGAAAGCAGTTCCATAAAAGTCACTTTTGAGTAGCCTGCAAGGTCCGCAGCTTGCCCAAGCGACAATTTACCCATCTCATACAATTGTGCCGCAAGAGCAGTGGACGCTTCCTGGTCAGACATATCCAAATTATCCGGTAAATGAATTTGTAACGTACGCATAATTAAATTTAGCAATAATAATTACTTATTGCAATAGTTCCGGCCTGATCTTGTCGGTAAACTCTTTTGCAAATTTATTCAGCTTAGGCTGGATCACAAAGGCACAATACGATTTGTTAGGATTATCGTTGTAATAATTCTGGTGATAGTCTTCGGCCTTGTAAAACTCTGATGCAGGGGTTACTTCAGTTACGATCGGCTTATCAAAAACCTTCTCATCAGTCAACCTTTTGATCATGGCTTCAGCCTGTTGCTTCTGCTCATCGGTATAATAAAATATTGCCGAACGGTATTGCGTACCGATGTCATTACCCTGGCGGTTAAGCGTAGTTGGGTTATGAGTTTTAAAGAATACCAGCAATAATTCATCAAATGATAGTTCATCAGCATCATATTCTAAGTGGATAACTTCGGCATGACCGGTATCGCCATTGCAAACCTCCATATAAGTTGGATTTGCGGTATGCCCGCCCATGTAGCCCGATGTTACTGATTTTACACCTTTCAGTGTCTGGAAAATGGCTTCTGTACACCAGAAGCAACCATTTCCGAATGTTATTTTCTGTATGTTCATGTAATGCTAATATCTAATATAGTGCCGATTTATTTTACCTGTCATAAAGGCATAGAAAACTCTTGTTTGACGAAATAATTTATATTTTAGTGTCGATATTACATTTATTCAACCTTTGATCATCATGTTATCTTTTAAACTCCCGTTACGCTTTATTAAAGCGTTTATTCTGTTGTTGTTTGTGCTTTTCAATGTCAAGGCTTTTAGTCAGTCTCCGCGTTCGAGGATGGACTTTGACAAAGGCTGGCGTTTCCATTTAGGTGATATAAAAGGCGCAGAAAAGACAGATGTGAAAGACGCAGACTGGCGCGCACTCGATCTACCGCACGACTGGAGCATCGAAGGCAAATTTGCTAAAGATAATCCTGCTACCCCGGATGGCGGAGCTTTACCAGGGGGTATTGGATGGTACCGTAAGTCGTTCACTGTTCCGGCTGCATCAAAAGATAAAAAGGTATACATCGATTTTGACGGTGTTTACGAGAAAAGCACGGTTTGGATCAACGGTCATGAATTAGGTTTCCGTCCAAATGGCTACATCTCTTTTGAATATGACCTGACACCATACCTGAAATTCGGCGGGAATAATGTGATTGCCGTTAAGGTAGATAACTCAGTTCAGCCAAATTCACGCTGGTATTCAGGTTCGGGTATTTACAGGAATGTTTGGCTGGTGACGACAAATAAAGTCGCTATCGATCATTGGGGGACATTTATCACTACGCCAGAAGTAAATGATCAGTTTGCAGTAGTTCATGTGCAAACCCATGTAAAGAATACAACAGAGAACCCTGCTAAGGTTGTCCTTGCAACTACTATTTATAATCCATCAGGGAAGGCAGTTCTTACGCTGAATTCCGCTGAGGCTGATGTTACCAAATCAAATTACATAGCTCAGGAAATAAAGATCAATAACCCGGTGTTGTGGTCAATTGAACATCCGGCTCTTTACAAAGTTGTTACTAAAGTGATGGTGGGCAAGGCTGCGGTAGATGAATATACTACACCGTTTGGTATCCGCTATTTCAATTTCGATGCTGATAAAGGCTTTTCACTCAATGGCAAAACGGTTAAAATATTAGGTGTTTGCCAGCACCATGATTTAGGCAGTTTAGGCACGGCAATTAATTACCGGGCACTAGAGCGCCAGTTACAGATGTTGAAAGATATGGGCTGCAATGGTATTCGTACTTCGCACAATCCGCCTGCACCTGAGCTGCTGGAGCTTTGTGATAAAATGGGTTTTGTGGTGATGGATGAGGCTTTTGATTGCTGGGAATGGGGTAAGGTAAAATATGATTATCACCTGTTCTTCAAAGAATGGCATAAACGCGATCTGCAGGACCAGGTACTACGCGACCGTAACCACCCTTGCGTTGTTATGTGGAGCATAGGCAACGAAATACCTCAACAGGGCGACACCAGCGCATTACGCATTGCACCTGAACTGGCTTCTATCATTCATAACCTGGATACAACCAGGCCGCTGACATCAGCAAACGACCGCCCGGATACCAGCAATAAGATCATCAAATCAGGCGCAATAGACCTGCTGGGGTATAACTATCATGAGTTTGATTATGCTAAATTCCATATCCGTTATCCCGGCAGGAAATTTATAGCCAGCGAAACTACTTCCGGTTTGGAAACCCGCGGACATTATGATATGCCGTCGGACAGTATCCGCCGCTGGCCAACAAGTAGGGATTATAAAACAAAAGCAAAAATGAATGCTGATCATACCGTGTCGGCTTATGATAATGTCTCTCCACCGTGGGGCTCAACCCACGAAGAAACCTGGCGTGTGATGAAAAAATATGACTTCCTTTCAGGCATGTTCATATGGACCGGCTGGGATTATTTAGGCGAACCTACACCATACGGCTGGCCATCGCGGAGTTCCTATTTTGGCATCATCGATCTGGCTGGTTTCCCTAAAGATGTGTACTATATGTACCAAAGCGAATGGACCGATAAAACCGTTCTGCACATTTTACCGCATTGGAATTGGGAGCCAGGCAAAACAGTCGATGTATGGGCCTATTACAATCATGCCGATGAAGTGGAACTGTTCCTGAACGGCAAATCATTAGGCACTAAAAAGAAAGAAGGCGATGACTTGCACGTGATGTGGCGTGTAAAATACGAGCCCGGCACAATCAAAGCAGTTTCGCGCAAGGATGGAAAAGTAGTGCTCACCCGCGAGATACATACCGCCGGTAAACCTGCCAAAATCCAATTGATTGCTGACCGCAAGAATATTAAAGCCGATGGTAAAGATCTGTCATTCATCACTGTTAAAATACTGGATAAAGATGGCAACGTAGTCCCAACCGCAGATAACCTGGTCGATTTTAAGATCAACGGAAACGCCTTTATTGCAGGCGTAGACAACGGCAGCGAAACGGATTTGGATTCGTTTAAAGCAAGCAGTCGCCATGCTTTTAATGGATTGGCATTGGCTATCGTTCAAACCAAACAAAAAGTGGGGGCTATTACATTTACAGCTGTATCAAAAGGCTTGCAGAGTGCAACAGTGGTGTTGCAGGCGAAATAGTTTTCCAACAGACTTACGAAGTTTTTAAAACTTCGTAAGTCTTACTATCTTGTGATAAAACCGCCACCCTATGCTTAAACATTATCTTAAAACTACCTTCCGCTATTTCCTGAGCCATAAAATCTTTTCTTTCATCAATATAATTGGTCTGGCTACAGGAATATGCGTATGCTTCTTTGCCTTGTTTTATGTTCAATTCGAATTGAGCAGGGATAGCTATAACCAAAAAGCGGATAATATCTATCGTCTGGTAACCGACATAAAAACATCATCCGGCATTAATTACGAAAGTACATCAACCCCGATGGGACCGGCAATAAAAGCGGCGTATCCCGGAGTTAAGGATATGGCCCGCGTTTTTATGGACGATATGATCCTTCAAAGCAATCCCAATAATGCCACGAAGGAGGAAGTAGCCTATGCCGATTCTTCTGTGTTTAAAATATTTAGCTGGCCGTTGCTAAGGGGTAATATCGGGCGCATATTTGTAGCGCCATGCAATGTGGTGCTTTCTGAAACTGCTGCAAAAAAATATTTCGGCAATAGCGACCCCATCGGTCAAACCATGATGATCAACGGACAAACCAAAGCGGTTGTAACCGGGATAATGAAAGATATTCCCTACAACTCGCATTTACGCGTCGACATCATCTTTTCGATAACAACCTTGGTTGACGACGACTGGAACCGCAACTGGACACGCTTCGGATTTTATACTTATTTATTGTTGCAACCCGGCCTGTCTTCAGCTGATCTGCAAGCTAAGCTCCCGGATTTTGTAAAAGCTAATTTCAATCAAAACGAATTCAAATATCAACTGGCGCTTGAGCCATTAAAGAAGGTTTACTTATACGGCAAACCGCGCGGGCACCGGACCGGCACTTCAGAAAGTGGCAGTATTACCAATATCTATATCATTTCTATCATAGCGGTATTGGTGCTGTTTATTGCCGGCTTCAATTTTATTAATCTTACTACTGCCTTTTCTTTACAAAGGGCCAAAGAAATAGGCGTTCGTAAAGTGTTTGGCGCATCAAAATATCAGTTGGTGCTGCAATTTTTTATGGATGCAGTGATGCTTTGCCTTATTGCTTTTGTAATCGCGCTATTGTTTGCGATGCTGTTGCTGCCTTTGTTTAACCAACTGGTCGGCACAGTGGTAACCGATGGCATCTTCCATAATTTCCAAAATGTCTTAACCCTCTTCCTGATCTCGACAGTTGTTGGAGTTTTGTCAGGAGCATACCCTGCCTTATTCCTGTCGGGATTTAACCCTATCAGCAGTTTGAAAGGAAAAACCGGTTCATCTGGTACCGGACTCGTGCTACGGCGGTCGTTGGTAGTGGCACAATTCTCTATTTCAATATTTCTGATCATAGCGACTGCCGTTGTGTATATGCAGCTCAACTTTATGCAAAACCAGCAACTGGGTTTTCAAAAGGATCATAAGCTGGTAGTTGATTACCAATTCGACAGCCGGATAAACCAACATATGGAAGGGGTGAAGCAACAATTGATGAGCATTCCCGGAGTTGGAAAGGTTAGCTTCTCATCTTCTATTCCTGGCACACCCAATAACCAGTTTAATACAATCATTGAGAATAGCAAAGGCGAAAATCAGCAGCAAAAAACCGATGTATATTTTATAGATAACGACTTTTTAAACCAGTTCCGGATCGATGTTATTGCCGGCAGGGGCTTCTCTCAAAATTTAGCGACCGACTCCATGAAGTCCATGCTGATTAATGAAGCGATGTTAAAAAGCCTGGGCTTTACCAATCCGAATGATGCCATTGGCAAGCGCTTCACCCAACTCAACCACCAGGGGACAATAGTAGGCGTTATAAAGGATTTTCATAATCATTCCTTTTTAGAAAAGGTGCAGCCGCTTACATTGCGAGTTGATGCTAGTCATATGACCAATATAACCATTGATATTACATCCGCCAATGTGCACGCTACGGTGGACAAGCTTGAATCAGCATGGAGAAACCTCGCGCCTTCGCTGCCATTCATTTACTTTTTTGCTGACGATGCTTACAATCACCAATATATTGCACAGCAGCGGTTCGGTAGCCTGTTTATTTGCTTCGCGGTTATTGCCATCGTCATTTCCTGTCTCGGACTATTAGGATTATCAGCCTTCAACACCACACAACGTAAAAAAGAGATCGGCATACGGAAAGTATTAGGCGCCTCAGCAACCAGCATAACCGCTATGTTATCCAAAGACTTTGTCAGGTTGATTGTAATCGCATTGCTCATAGCCTCGCCAATATCATGGTGGGTAATGCATAGCTGGCTGGAGAGCTTTGCCTATCGGATAAATATACCGGTATGGGTATTCCTTATTTCGGGTATGTCCGCTTTATTGATCGCATTATTTACAGTTAGTTTTCAATCGATAAAGGCTGCAATGGCTAATCCGATTAATAGTATAAAGGAATAATATTGTTGCTATTGCGCAATAATTTTTTGTCATCCTGAGCGATAGCGAAGGATCTTCTTCGACCTGCATATTCGCCATGCCTGTTCTAGAAGATGTTTCACTATCGTTCAACATGACAAATTTTTTTTGCAGTCTCACTCTCCCTTAAACCTCAACCCAATCTGCATCCTCGCCTCCTCCAGCATAGCAATCATTTGCCGTGATAACTCATGCGTAATAACTGAACTTTCAGTTTGCCCGGTGCGGATCAACTCGCAGAAATGCTCGATTTCATAATTAAGGCCACCGGCAGTAAAAGACTCATCCAATTCAACTTTTCGTCCGTCTAAATACTCAATGGTTGCTTTAGCTGGGTTCCACCAATTTTTGTGGATAGTGACATGACCTAATTGACCAACGATCAATGCATCACCTTTACCATGCATATCAAAGCCGCAGTAAAGCTGTGAAAATCCATGGTCATGTTGTGTTTGGAAGATGGAGAACATATCCACCTGTTTGCCGCTGAAGCGGCCCATCGCCTGCAAGCCCGTCATCGGGCCGAGCCAGTCCAGGGCCAGGAAAGCTTCATAAGGCGCTATCTGCATAATGCCTCCGCCAATCAGGTCGTAACTATAATTCGGATGCTCCGGCGGGCAGTCTATCACCGCAGATCCTGCGCGGACATAGCCTATGGTACCGATTGGATCTTTCTGTAAATATTCTTTGAGCTTTTGGTAAAGAGGATAGAAGGGCGGTTTCATCCCTTCCATAAATAGCAAGCCTTTTTGTTTGGCTAATTCCAATACAGGCTCTAACTGAGCAAGATTTACAGTAGCAGGCTTTTCACACAAAACATGCTTGCCTGCATTTAAGGCAGCAATGCTGTATTCCGCATGACTATCAGGAAGGGTAGCAATATAAACCGCATCGATATCGCTTGATAGCAGATCATCTAAACCAATGCAGGCTTTACCGCCATATTGCCTTACAAATTGTTCAACACTCTCAGCCCGCCGTGACCAGGCAGCAGCTAACTCAGCGCCATCCACGCCCCTGATACCCTGCACAAACCTGTGACTAATGCGCCCGCAACCAATAATGCCGAATTTGATCATTGTTTTGATTCGTCAATGGTGAATAGTGAGTAGTCAGTAGAAAATCAATCTAACAATTAAACAATTACTCCAATTCACTATTCACTATTCACTATTCACTACTGATATTGTATATAAATAGGAGCCGGTTTACGATTTAAAACTTCCTGTGGCGTAAGCATGTGATGCGGCGCTTTTTTCAGGTCGTTTTTGTAGAATAGTTTGAACCCGGTAAACTGCACCGGCTCGTCATGAATAAAATAACGGTAGGAGTCGTTTTTAAGACTGGGTTCACCCCAACCATCCATATCCATCACGATCTGAACTTCTTTGCGAAGCTTGATATTTTTATAGTTAGTAACCATCTTCTTGGTAAAACGGTGCACGATCAAAATTTTAGGAGGAAGGTTATGCTTCTTAACCAGGTCAGCCAAATAGCCCGAAACATAATTTACATCGTCCGCATCATAAGTACCGATCTTTTTGCCCGGATGTGAACCATCCTTCATAGAAAACTCAGGATCCATACCAAAGTGCACCTGCGGCAAAACCAGGAATCTTTCGAGCTCCGGCAGTTCAGTACGAATACTTCCCAGGCCCACCTGCACGTCCAGGAATACAATAGCATTAGCCTTTTTAGCCAGTGCTATCACCGTATCGATGCGGTTAAATGGCATGCGCGTCCTATACTTTCCTGCTTTACCCGGGACGCCGCTTGCTACTACACAGATGTAATGCAGCGCAGGTTGTACAGGAGTAGTTGGATCTGCTTTTTCCCAGTTCTTCACCTCGCCTTTTAATTTGGCAAGCATTTCGTTAGGCGGTAATTCGCCCAAAATGCCCATACCTTTTGATGAAAGGTTACCATAAAATGCAACCACCCGTTTGTACGGTAAAATAGCGCCTGGCAAGGGATAAGGGGCATTCTTCACCGGCCATTTGGTGCTATCGCCATTGGCTAGTTTTTTCATCAGCGCATCGTACTTTGCGTGATCGATAGGCGGATAAGTAACAGGCGTGGTGCTGGTTACCACAGTATCGCCAGACTTTTTAGCAGGTTCTGCTTTTTTATTTTCAGTAGCCGCTTTCTTTTCGGGCGACTTGGTAGTTACTTTGGTAGTACTGCTGTTCTGACTGCAGGCAGTGGCTAACATAGCCACTGCGCTTGCTGTCAATATGTTTTTGCTGATGTTTTTAAAGTTCATAGGTATCCCGCTCCCGAGTTATTGATATTGAATATAGATTGGGTAAGGTTTGTTCTTCAACACCTCTTGCGGGGTAAGCATGTGGTGAGGCGCTTTCTTAATATCGTTTTTATAGAACAATTTGAAACCTGTAAACTGTACCGGCTGGTTATGAATAAAATAACGCCAGGTACCTTCTTTCAGCTCAGGTTCGCCCCAACCGTCCATATCCATCACTAACTGAACTTCAGGGTGCAGTTTGATGTTTTTGTAGTTGGTCACCATCTTTTCGGTAAAACGGTGAACGATTAAAATTTTTGGAGGCAGGTTATATTTTCTTACCAGTTTGGCAAGATAATCCGACACATAGTTGATATCAGCAGCATCATAGGTGCCAATCTTTTTGCCTGGGTGAGTTACACCATCTTTCATAGAGAACTCTGGGTCCATGCCAAAATGAACTTGCGGCATAGCCAGGTATTTTTCAAGCAATGGTAATTCGGCATGAATATTACTCAAAGCCACCTGAACATCAAGGAACACGATTGAGCCTGATTTTTTGGCAAGTGATAATACAGTATCGATCTGTTTAAATGGCATGCGGTAACGGTATTTTCCATCTTTACCCGGATCGCCTTGAGCAACTACAGCGATATAGTGCAAAGCAGGCTGAACCGGTGTGGTTGGATCGGCTTTTTCCCAGTTCTTTACTTCGCCTTTTAATTTAGCAAGCATTTCCTTTGGCGGAATCTCACCCAAAATACCCATTCTCTTTGCATATAAGTTACCATAAAATGCGACCACCCTTTTGTAAGGTAAAATAGCGCCTGGCAGAGGGTAAGGAGCATTCTTCACCGGCCATTTACCGGTTGTGTCGCCATGAGCCAATTTCTTCATCAATGAATCATACTGTGCATGATTGATTGGCGGATAGGAAACAGGCTGTGCAGCAGCAACGGTAGTATCAGCGGTTTTCTTTTTTGCGGTATCCGTTTTGGCAACAGGTTTACTTTTATCGGCTTTGGCGCTGCCGTTTGAGCTGCAGTTGGTAAAAAGTGCCAAAGAAGCAAGTACAAAGGCAGATAGGGTTATTTTTTTTATATGCATTTTATTTAATTTCATTATATCCGGGGCCGCGCAAAATAGCACCATTTCTGGTACCATTATGTTTAAAATTATCAACAGTTACACACCCGTTTACCAGAACATACTTAAAACCAGTTGAATAGGCATGCGGGTGTTCAAAAGTTGACTCGTCTTTCACGGTATTGGCGTCAAAAATAACAATATCAGCAAACATTCCGGGTTTAATTAATCCCCGGTTTTTGATCTGAAATTTCTGCGCCGGCAACGAGGTCATTTTACGGATGGCATCCTGCAAGGTTATCAAATGTTTCTCGCGGACATAGTATCCAAGCACCCTTGCATTGCTGCCATAACCACGCGGATGCGGCACGCCCGAGCCAAATTGCCGTATGCCCGAATCGGAAGCAACCATGGTGAGCGAATACTTGAGAATGTTCTCTACATCATCCTCATTCATGCCATGAAATACCATCGAGGCGCTGCCGATTTTTGTGATATCCAGTATGGTCTCTATTTCATTAGGTATAGTTGATTCACGCCCTTTCAAAATATTGATCTGCATAATGTTCTTGCCGTTAAAAGAACTGTCGCCATCACAATGCGCCACCACCGCATAATCAAAATGTGCACGACCGCGGCGCTTCATGTCTTTTATCATTTCATCCACTACCTTTTGATGAATGGCGGGATTATTCAGTCGCTTCATCACCGAATCGC
Source organism: Mucilaginibacter sp. (assembly GCF_036568825.1). GTDB lineage: Bacteria > Bacteroidota > Bacteroidia > Sphingobacteriales > Sphingobacteriaceae > Mucilaginibacter. The sequence continues at coordinate 27,339 of NZ_DATCRU010000078.1, forward strand.
GGCCGCCATCCAGCAGCCAATCGGGTAATAATACATTCAAGGTGGTGCTGCTGGCGGTGTAAGGGTATTGATCTACCGTTACATCCAAGCCTTCAGCGCGCGCCTTTTCAACCATAGCGATCATCTGGTCTGATTTGTTCCAGTTAGGCAATCCCACTTTAAAATGAGAAATTTCCACCCGCATATTAGCTTGCCTGCCTACATCAATGGCTTCGTCAATCGCCTGGAAAATCTTATCCGATTCATTTCGCATATGCGATGTATAAATGCCATTATATTTAGCTGCAGATTTTGCTAACGCGATCACTTCATCCGTTTTTGAGTAGATACCCGGTGTATAGATCAGTCCGGTTGAGAAACCCATGGCTCCATCACGCATGGCCTTTTCTACCAATGCCTGCATTTTTTGCAGTTGTACAGCATTTGGTGTTATCGCTTTTTCACCCAAAATTGCAGCACGTACATCATTATGCCCGATCAGCGAACCTACATTGACAGACAACTTAATGCTATCTAATTGTTTAAAGTATTTGCCCAGGTCAACATTAGAAGTACCGCAATTGCCGGTGATGACAGTAGTAACGCCATCGTAAAGAAAGTTATCGGCAGTAGGTGTTTTCTTTTCGTCACCCTCAATGTGGGTATGCACATCGATAAATCCTGGCGCGATGATCAATCCTGACGCATCAATAATCCGTTTAGCTTTATCTTTTGACAGATCGCCTGTGCTGACGATCTTATTTTTAACAATACCCACATCCCCATAATACCAGGGATTGCCCGTGCCGTCAATAATTTTTCCGTTTTTCAGGATGATATCGAAGCGTTGCTGGGCGAAGAGGAGAGTGGGTAAGATTAAGATTACAAGCAGGGCTTTTAATTTTAGCATAGGGCTAAAATAGATATTTCTCTTGTCATGCTGAACATAGTGAAGCATCTATTCCGTAAAGCTGTTCGGTGCAAAATATATGTAGTAATAGATTCTTCGCTCTCGCTCAGAATGAACTGTGTTTAAAAGCAAATATTTTTTGAATAATCTTGTTGATATTTTGATTGTGCTTTAGCAATAGCAAATGCTTGTTTCAGTAGCTTGTTAGCTACTGCAATTAAAGCCAGCT
>NZ_DATCRU010000079.1:0-9328 GCF_036568825.1 Mucilaginibacter sp.
AAAGGGAAAGCTAAGAAGCTGGCTTTAATTGCAGTAGCTAACAAGCTACTGAAACAAGCATTTGCTATTGCTAAAGCACAATCAAAATATCAACAAGATTATTCAAAAAATATTTGCTTTTAAACACAGTTCATTCTGAGCGAGAGCGAAGAATCCATTACACGCATACTTTTAGTACCTAACAGCTTCACGGAATAGATGCTTCACTCTGTTCAGCATGACAATTTTTTTTCTATTAGTCAACCAATACTCCGATGTAATAGTTGAATGTGTCCACTTCAATATTATCCTTAGTAGCACCCTCAATAGTTACCGGGGTAAAGCGCATAGTTGGTTTGATGTATTGATATTCACCGCTTTTTACTTTGACCCTTACCGGCATGTTAAAGCCTTTTGCATCAGCCTGCCAGCGGACAGCTAGCTTACCTTCACGATTGGTCATGAACTCTAGTATTGGCAGGTTTCTATAGCGTAAATACTGATCGAAAACAGGTGATAAGTTGATCCCTGATTGTTCATTGATGTAATTGACAATATCATCATAAGTAACTGTTTGATGATAGAATGTTTTATTAAGCCCGCGAAGAATGGAACGCCATTTTTCATCATCATTAATGATGGTGCGAACCATATTCAGCAGGTTACCGCCTTTATAGTACATATCGCCCGAACCTTCCTTGTTCACATTATATGGGCCAACGATAGGGCGGTCATTCGCGATCAGGTAACGGGTGCCGTGTACATATTCCTGCCCAGCTTGTTTGCCCCATTTGGTTTCGATAAATAATGACTCAGAGTAATTGGTAAAACTCTCGTGGATCCACATGTCGCCCAGATCTTTTGAGGTGATGTTATTGCCGAACCACTCATGGCCGCTTTCATGCACTACAATAAAGTCCCATTTTAATCCCCATCCGGTGCCCGAAAGATCGCGTCCTAAATAGCCATTGTGGTAATGATTGCCATAAGCCGTTCCGCTTTGGTGCTCCATGCCGAGGTGGTGAGTTTCTATCAGCTTGTAACCATCCTCATAAAAAGGGTATGGCCCGAACCAATGTTCAAATGCTTTTAGCATGGGTTTGGTATTTTCGCCCCACTGTTTTTTAGCTTTATCGAGATTATAACTTAACGGCCAAAAATCAAGTGTTAGTTTGCCTTTTTCGCCGTCATAAATATCGCTGTAATGCGCATAATCGCCGATATTGGCCTCAATGTCATAGTTGTTGATCGGGTTCGCCACAAACCAATCGAAGCGGGTATAACCGTCTTTCAGTTTAGTCACTTTACGTAGGCGACCGTTGGAAACATCCTTCAAGCCAGTTGGCACGCTGATACTGATCAGGGCGCTATCTACCTCATCGTACTGATGATCTTTATTCGGCCACCACACGCTGGCGCCCATACCCTGGCAAGCAGTCGATACCCACGGATGACCTAATGAATCTACATTATATTCAACGCCGCCATCCCACGGGGCTCGTTTGGCAATGGTTGGGTTACCTGAATAATAAACCGTGAATTCTTCCTTGCTGCCTTTAATAATAGTTTGCGGGAAGGTTACAAACACCGCATTATACTCGCGGGTGTATGGCAATTCCTTTCCTTTATAAACTACTTTCTCCACTTTCAGGTTAGCAAACAGGTCGAACTGCAGTTTGGCGAAATCCTGCGTAGCAGTAAACTTAAATAGCACATTACCGCTGATGAACTTGTTCGGGATATCAAACTTCACGTTCAGATGGTAGTAGTTGATATCATAGCAAGTACGCAAAGGGGTAAGGTAGCCCCTAAGCGAATCAGCACGGGTAAATGTTTCTTTATTAGTCCCCAACTGCGCGAATGAATTTAGCGCGATTAGCGACGCTGCGATGGTGAAGAGAATTGATTTCTTTATCATGGTTTAAAAGTTCAGTTAAAATGAAAGCCCTCTCCATTTGGAAAGGGGTTGGGGTGAGGCTTCTACAACCCCGAAGTCTTTATATAATAATTCAAAGTATCGATCTGCAAATTAGCTTTGGTTGCTCCCGGAATATTGACCGGACCCAAAGTGGTGGTTGGTTTTATGAATTTATATTCCCCATCTTTAATTCGCACTTTTACAGGCATATCAAAGTTTTTAGCATCGGCTATCCATTTGCAATAGGGTTTGCCATCTTTCCAGGTAAACTGCAGGATTGGTAAGCCTTTATAATGCAGGTATTGATTAAACACCGGCGATAAATTCATACCTGATTCCTTATTTATATAATCAATAATATCATCGTAAGTAACGGTCTGGTGATAAAAGGTCTTGTTCAGCCCACGAAGGATGCCGCGCCATTTTTCATCATCATTAATTATGGTCCTGATTGTATTGAGCAATACTGAGCCTTTGGAATACATATCTTCTGAGCCTTCCTTGTTCACGCCATATACGCCTACTATTGGATTGCTATTTTCAATGCCCATTCGTGCACCATGGATATACTCTTCTCCGGCTTTCTTTCCATATTGATAATCAACAAAAAGCCCTTCTGAATAACAGGTGAAGCTTTCGTGGATCCACATATCAGCCAGGTCTTTTGCAGTAATGTTGTTGCCAAACCACTCGTGCCCGCTTTCATGGACAACGATGTAGTCCCATTTCAATCCCCAGCCGGTACCGGAAAGATCATGTCCTAAGTAGCCATTCAGGAAATGATTACCATAGGCCACAGCGCTCTGATGTTCCATACCCAAATGTGGTGTTTCCACCAGTTTATACCCATCTTCATAGAATGGATATGGCCCAAACCAATATTCAAATGCTTTAAGCATCGGTTTTACGTTGGCTGCAAATTGCTTTTTTGCTTTCTCAAGATCTGATGGCAGTACCCAGTAGTCCAGGTCAAGCTTGCCTTTTTCGCCGTCGTAGGTATCAGTAAATTCAGTATAGTCCCCAATATTGGCAGCCACGTCATAATTGTTGATCGGGTTAGCCACAAACCAATCATAGCGGGTATAACCATCACCTAAATCAGTCACTTTACGCAGGCGACCGTTTGATACATCTTTTAATCCTTTGGGTACGCTGATGCTGATGAGCATACTGTCTACTTCGTCAGATAAATGATCTTTATTTGGCCACCAGATGCTCGCGCCCACACCTTCGCAGGCTGTAGCAACCCAGGGTTTGCCTGTAGGATCTTGTGTATATACTACGCCGCCATCCCAGGGAGCATTTTTGGCAATGGTTGGATTGCCTGAAAAATAGACGGTAAACTCATCCTTGCTGCCTTTTTTTATGTTTTCAGGGAAGGTCACAAATACTGCATTGAATTCGCGTTTGTATGGCAGTTCTTTGCCTTTGTATTCTACCTTTTCAATTTTCAGGTTATCGAACAGGTCGAACTGCAGTTTAGTAAAATCCTGCGTAGCAGTAAACTTAAACGCATTGCTGCCGCTGATGAATTTATTATTGATATCGAATTTCACATCCAAATGATAATAATTGATATCGTAGCAAGTGCGTAACGGTGTAAGCGTTCCGCGTAAAGAGTCGGCGTGGGTAAATTTATCCTTATCGACCAAAAGCTGTGCGTGCACATAATTGTGCGTGAAGCCAATGGCAAACAGGAAGGCAAATAGTCGTTTCATTCAGCGAACTTAATCGGGTGGTTTAAATTTAGCAACTATATCAGCAATAAGTTGATTTTAGCACATAAGTGTTACAATGCGGTGAGTGTGGGGTAAAATATGGGGAGCGCTCACAATCATAGCGATGGGTTTCAAACCCATCGCTATGATTGTGACAGAAGCTTTATAACCTGAAAGTCAACTAATCTCTAATTAACCAATCACTAATCTCTAAAATACTTACCTTTGCCGCACCACAAAAAATACATTTACTATGCAATATGATGTTATCGTTATCGGCTCGGGTCCTGGTGGCTATGTAGCTGCTATTCGCTGCGCCCAGCTGGGGTTAAAAACTGCTTGTATTGAAAAATATGCTACCTACGGCGGAACCTGCCTTAATGTGGGCTGTATCCCGTCAAAAGCTTTGTTAGATTCATCGGAGCATTATTATAATGCGTCTCATTCTTTCAAAACCCACGGTATCAACCTGGATAATCTTTCGGTAGATATGGAGCAGATGATGAAGCGTAAAGTAGAAGTGGTAAACAAGAATACCAGCGGTATCAGCTTCCTGTTTAAAAAGAACAAGATCGACGGTATACAAGGTATCGGCTCATTTAAGGACAAAAACACCATCATCATCAAAAAACCGGATGGCACCGAGCAGGAGATCACCGGTAAGAATATCATTATAGCAACAGGCTCAAAACCGTCTGCATTGCCTTTTATCAAAAACGATAAAAAAAGGATCATCACCTCAACCGAGGCTTTAACGCTGACTGAAGTTCCCAAACACCTGATCCTGATCGGTGGCGGTGTGATTGGTTTAGAACTGGGTTCAGTTTACAAACGCTTAGGCGCCAAAGTATCGGTGATCGAGTTTATGGATTCCATCATCCCGACAATGGACCGCGGCTTAGGCAAAGAGTTGCAACGCGTACTTTCAAAGCAGGGTATGGAATTTTATACCGGTCACAAAGTAACGGGCGCTACAGTAAAAGGAAAAGAAGTAACCGTAACGTTTGATGCACCAAACGGCGAGAAAAAAGAGCTAAAAGGCGATTACTGCCTGGTAGCTGTTGGCCGTATAGCTTATACGGATAATTTAGGTTTGGATAAGATCGGCCTGACGGTAGAAGAACGCGGTCGCAAGATCACCGTTGACGAGCATATGGAAACCAGCGTGAAAGGTGTTTACGCTATTGGCGACGTGATCCGTGGCGCAATGCTGGCACACAAAGCAGAGGATGAGGGTACTATGGTAGCCGAGATCATAGCCGGACAAAAACCACATATTGATTATAACCTGATCCCCGGTGTAGTTTATACCTGGCCTGAAGTTGCAGCGGTTGGTCAGACCGAAGAGCAACTGAAAGAAAGAGGCATAAAATATAAAACCGGGTCGTTCCCGTTCAGGGCAAACGGTCGTGCTGTAGCAAGCGGCGATTTGGATGGCTTTATAAAAGTTTTGGCTGATGCCACTACCGACGAAATATTAGGCGTACACATGATCGGCCCGCGTGCGGCGGATATGATTTCCGAAGCTGTTGTAGCGATGGAATACCGCGCGTCAGCAGAAGATGTTTCAAGGATGAGCCATGCGCACCCAACATTTACTGAAGCATTCAGGGAGGCTTGTTTGGCAGCTACAGAGAACAGGCCAATTCATATTTGATTTTAGATTTCGGATTTACGATTTTAGATTTTTAATAAGAGCGGTTTAATAGACCGCTTTTTTGTTAGTTTTAAAGAACTGAGTCTTTCTCGGTGGATATTTTATTTATTGCAGTTTAATTGATCAAAATGATTTTAGATATTGAAGAGTCTTTTATTGTTGGAGAGGATACATGGTTCAAAAGTGATTCTCCCAATGAATCATTTGGGGTCGTTTTTGAAGATGACCTTACCACAGGTTATTTTTACGCAGTAAATGGAGGGGATGACTCTAAAATTCTAGATGCCTTACATATTTATAACGTGGCGGATGTTGTTGACAAGGAAAATTCGTGCAAAATTCAAATTTTTTGGACTAATGATGGATTAATAGCGTCATTACTGATAAATGATTACTGCCATGCCATATTTGATTTCAATAATCGCGCAGGCTACTCTAGAAATGCTTTCCCGGAATGCAATAGTGATTGGGCACTAGTATCTGAAAGGGAGCTTACAGACAACTTGATTAATACTTTAATAATCGAATAGTATATAATTACGAAATCCCAATCCCAACTAAAATTCCGAAATTCGCCACCAAACAAATCCGAAATCGAACTTCCGAAATCCGAAATCAAACTATGCTGCAAATTCAGGAAAACGTATCCCTAAAAAACTTTAACACTTTTGGTATTGATGTTTCGGCGAGATATTTTGTCGAGATAGGACATGAAGATGAACTGGTAGAGTTGTTTATGGATCCGCAATGGTTGCAGATGGAACGGTTGGTATTGGGCGGCGGCAGCAATATGTTAATGGTAAATGATTTTGACGGACTTGTTATCCGCATCAATATCCGAGGCATCGAACACCGTATTAATCATAATGAAGTTTTTGTTGAGGCCGGTGCCGGTGAAGTTTGGAATGACCTGGTTAACTTTTGCGTAGCCCGGGAATATGCCGGTGTCGAGAACCTGAGTTTAATACCCGGATCTGTCGGTGCATCACCTATACAAAATATCGGTGCCTATGGCGTTGAGTTAAAGGATGTATTCTATAGTTGCCAGGCATTTGAAATCGCTTCAGGTACATTTCGGAAATTCACGAATGAAGATTGCCGCTTTGGTTATCGCGATAGCATATTCAAAAATGAATTGAAAGAGAAGTTCATCATTATTTCGGTAAAATTCAAATTATCATTAGTCCCTAACCTTAATCTGAAATACGGAGCGATTGAGCAGGAGTTGGCTAACCGCGGTATAACAAATCCTACTATTAAGGATGTATCACAGGTAGTATCGCATATACGTGTATCCAAATTACCTGATCCTTCAACTATCGGTAACGCCGGTAGTTTCTTTAAGAACCCGGTGATCTCAAAAGATATATTCGATCAGGTCTATTCCAAATTTCCTGAAGTAGTGAACTATCCGGCAAGCAACGGACAAGTAAAATTAGCCGCCGGCTGGCTGATCGAGCAGTGCGGATGGAAGGGAAAAGTAGTCGGCCACACAGGAACATGGAAGAACCAGGCGCTTGTTTTAGTGAATCACGGAGGTGCTACAGGTGAAGAAGTGTACAGTTTTTCGTCGCAAATCATAGACAGTGTGTACAGTAAATTTGGCGTTTTGCTTGAACGCGAAGTGAATATTATTAATTAAATTTTATTCTAATTAAGAAAATTATTATAATCCCACACCACGCTTCAATCCGCTGTTCCTGTTCTCAAAAAGCGATATAATTACAATTAAATGACTGTTTTTCAGTCGGTTTATTTTCCTGTTGTTTCCATCGATTTAGCTTAACTCATATATAAAATCCGGTGTGTGCAACTCTATGCAACCTTGCTCTTTTTTCAAAGCGGTATCATGTTTGTCTAATACTCAATACAAAACTTTAACAGAATGACAACAATCGAGTTTAACACCATGGTACTGCGTCAGGCAACTTCGCTAAGGTCATATGCCCTTCACTTCACCCGCGACGCAGATGATGCTAACGACCTTGTTCAGGATACAATGTTGAAAGCCATAACTTATTACAATAAGTTTAAAGAAGGGACCAACTTGAAAGGATGGCTATATACCATCATGAAAAACACTTTCATAAATAACTACCGCCGTTTTGTTAAAATGAGCACGTTTGTAACCAAGTCTGAAGAGATATCTTCTGCCAACTTGGTTTTCAGCTCAACAAAAAATAACGGTGAATCAAAATTCGTGATGGACGACATCAAAAAAGCTTTAGACAGGCTGCCTGAAGACTACTATGTACCGTTCACCATGTATTTTGAAGGACATAAATATCACGAAATAGCCGATCACCTGGATATCCCGATCGGTACCGTAAAAACCCGAATTCACGTTGCACGCAAGCTTTTGAAAAAGAACCTGAAAGCTTATGACAATGGCATCAAAAAACCTGTTTACGCCGAAGACTAGCCCGTATTTGACAACTCCATATATATTATCAAATAACCTGCTACGGCAGGTTATTTGATTTTAGGCGGCCTCACCCCGGCCCTCTCCAATGGAGAGGGAGAAACTACATTAAATTTGAAGTCCTCTCCTTTGGAGAGGATTTAGGTGAGGCTAAATATTTCATTGCCTCTTTTGCCGCTACCTGCCCCGAAATAATCGCTGGCGGAACTCCCGGCCCAGGCACGGTTAACTGCCCTGTATAAAGTAGATTCCTGATTTTTTTTGCCCTCATAGCAGGTTTCAAAAAGGCGGTTTGTTTTAAAGTATTCGCCAGCCCATAGGCGTTACCTTTAAAGGAATGATAATCAGCTTTGAAATCCTTTAAGGCATAACTTCTGCTTAGGATGATATTTTCACTGATCTTTTCCCCTGTGACTTTTTCAAAGCGCGAGATCATCAGATCAAGATATTGCTGGCGAATAGTTTCGTTATCCTCAATACCAGGCGCTACCGGCATTAGGAAAAATAAATTCTCACAATTTTCAGGCGCGACAGCCGGATCAGTTTTAGAAGAACAGCACACATAGAATAGCGGCTTTTGCGGCCATTTTGGTTCAGTATAAATGTTTTGGGCGTGCTGCTCAAAATCTTCATCAAAAAATAAATTATGATGCCGTATGCTGGGCAACCTTTTATTGACGCCAATATACCAGATGAGACAGGAAGGGGATAGGGTACGGCTATCCCAATACTTTTTTGTGTAGTTTCGATAGGGTTCATCAATCGAATGCTGATCGACATACTCGTAATCTGCTCCGGCTATTACCATATCCGCCGGGTAATCGACTTTGTTGGTACTGACTGATCGCACATAACCATTTTCAATATTGATCTTGTTTACTTCTGTATTTAGTTCGATTTTCGCGCCTTGCTCCTGAGCAAGGCTTACCATCGCTTTTACAATTTCGTGCATGCCGCCCATCGGGTACCAGGTGCCTAAAACCAGGTCGGCATAGTTCATCATGCTGTATAAGGCAGGCGTATTCTGGGGAGTTGCTCCTAGAAACAGTACAGGGAACTCCAATAATTGAATCAACTTAGGATTTCTGAAATACCCTCGGACATGTTTGCTCATACTAGTAAGCAATTGTAGGCTAAAACTTTTTTTGATCAGATCAAAGTCGAAGTACTCAGTTATGGAATGCGATGGTTTAAAAACATACTCACCCATCCCGGTTCTATATTTGGTTTCAGCCTGGGCTAAAAATGATCTTAGTTTTTTTGCACTTCCCGGTTCAATGCTTTCAAATAAGGCTTCAATCTCATTCATTTTTGCCGGGATATCAATCAAATCATTATGATCAAAATAAATCCGATAGCCGGGATCAAGTCTTTTTAGGTCATAAAAATCAGAGGCCTTTTTGTCAAACAGGGCGAAATAATTCTCGAAGATATCAGGCATCCAATACCAGCTTGGCCCCATATCAAAGCGGAAGCCGTCTTTCTCCCAAATACGGGCCCTGCCGCCGGGCTGATCGTTCTTTTCGAGGAGAGTAATGTTATAACCTTCTTTGGCCATCAAAGCCGAAGCTGCCAGGCCCGAAAAGCCTGCGCCGATAACTACTACCCGTTTGTTTTTGCTCATATATTAACTC
>NZ_DATCRU010000080.1:0-70432 GCF_036568825.1 Mucilaginibacter sp.
GGGTTGTTATCGTCGTTCTGCTTATTTTGAGTATTATGAAGATGAGTTTGCTCCATTTTATGAAAAGAAAGAAACGTTTTTGTTCGATTATAACGATCAGCTGGTTCAACTAATTCTGAAGCTATTAAAGATAAAAGCCACCGTTAATTATACTGAAACCTATGAACCTGAATATCCTGCATTAACGGATTTAAGGCACACCATTAATTCAAAAAAAGTATCTGATTTTCAGCAGAAACCATACTTCCAGGTTTTTGAGGAAAGGCACGGATTCATGAGAAACCTCAGCATAGTCGACCTGCTATTTAACCAGGGGCCTCAATCCATAAATTATTTATGATGAATACTCCGATCAAACGCATCCGGTATAAAGTAAAAAGACAGCCTGTAGATGTCGGCGCTAAACCGGGCTCTATCATCATTCCCGAAGGAGCGCTGAAGCCTATCATTATGGTTTACAGCTATAATGAGCGTGAGTTGGTGAGCTCCGAAGGTAAGAGCATGCAGGTGATCCTGTCGCAGTTTAAAAAATGCTGTGAACATACCCATTGGATACAGATAAAAGGATTAGGCGATTTAAAGCTGATGGAGGAAATCGGCGAATATTTAGGCATTAATCCATTAGCACTGGAAGATATCGTTAATACCCACCAACGCCCCAAATTTGATGAATACGATGATTATGTCTTCACAACAAGTCGTATCATCAACTTTAATAAAGACCATGAGCTGGTCAACTGCCAATTTTCGGCCCTGGTCAAAGAAAATATTATCATCAGCTTTGAAGAGACACATGAAGAATATTTTGAAGCGGTTAAAGCACGGTTAAAGGCCGGCAAAGGCGCTATACGTACAGCAGGTCCGGGTTATATGTGCTATGCATTGATCGATACCATCCTGGATAATTACTTCGTGCTGTTAGGCAAAGCCGGTGATATGCTGGATGAGATCGAAGATCACTTGTATACCAGTCCTGACAAAACCGTTATGTACAACTCACAGGCTATGAAAAGGATATTGATCATTATGCGGCGTGCTACCTGGCCCGAGCGTGATAAGATCAATGATATGATCCGTACAGAAAGTCCGCTGATCTCATCTGAAGTAAAAATGTACCTGCGCGATGCCTACGACCACTGCATCCAGATAATGGACCTGGTAGAAAGCTATAAGGAAATCACCTCCAGCATTATCGATCTGTACCTTTCCATGGTGAGCAACCGCATGAACGAGATCATGAAGGTGCTAACCATCATTTCAGTAATATTTATTCCGTTAACCTTCGTTGCCGGCATTTATGGAATGAACTTTTCCCGTGTAGATCCAGTTACCAACAAAGTAATGCCCGGCAATATGCCTGAGTTATATTCACCGCATGGATATATGTATGCCCTGCTGGGGATGCTGATCATTGCGGTGATACAAGTGGTAGTTTTCTGGAAAAAAGGATGGTTTAGTAAGTTGTAGTTTGGTTGTATTAGTTGTAAATGTTAAAAAGGTTGTATTGGTTGAAATAGTGCAAACCAATACAACTACTCCAACCAATACAACTAATACAACTTACTTCTGGTACTCCGGCTTCAACTCAGCGTGCATTACTTTTCTGAACTTCATTACTTTAGGTTCGGATACATTGATGATGTATGGATTGTCACCATGCAGGCGATAATATCCCTGGTGATATTTTTCAGCAGGATAAAATGCTTTAAAAGGAACAACCTGGGTAACTATCGGGTCGCTGTAATGCTTGGTGGCATTTACTTCCTTTATCATATTCAAAAGTATTTCGTGTTCTTCGGGAGTTCGATAAAATGCTATTGAACGGTAGTCAGTTCCTTCATCAGGTCCCTGGCGGTTCAGTTCTGTCGGATCATGAGCAAAAAAGAAGGATTTGGCTAATGTAGCATAGCTGATCACTTTGGGATCGTAATAGATCTGAACTACCTCAGCATGGCCTGTCGTCTGTGTGCCAACTTCTTCATAGCTTGGGTTGACTTTGGTACCGCCAGCATAACCTGATACTACTTTATTTACTCCTTTTAATTCGGACATTGCTTCGCTCATGCTCCAGAAACAGCCGCCGCCAAATGTGGCTACGCTTTCGCCTGCTTTGGGTTGAGGGACTGTGGCAAAATCATTCCTGCTCTGTCCGTTTACACATCCGCAGAATAAAAGAACGGATGCCAGATATAATGCAATCTTTTTCATTTACAATAGAATTTATGGTTGTTACTTTAATCAACATACGCAACCGTAAAATGCCCGGTTGTCTCCATTTGTCGTAAATAAGTCATATCCCTTACACCTGTTTTTGATTTGCCGCCTTAACCAGGTAAAATATATTGCCAAGCCCGTTGATCTTTATCTCATAAACGCTTGATAATAACATTCCCATTTTTCCCGGAGGAAACTCTTTGTTCTTCAACCATTCAAGATAATACACAGGCAAATCGCACAATAGGGTACCTTTATGTTTGCCAAAGGGCATTTTAGTTTTCACAAGGTCATTTAATATTTTCGGATCGGGTGTAATGTTTTCCACGATGTAAAATTAGCATTAGCGTTTAATGTTCAGTCAATGTAAAAATATAAAACACATACATATGGCGGGCGTTTTATTAATAAACTTGAACACTATGAAAGAACAATTTGAAGCAACTTTAACCGGCACAGACGGCCCAGTGGATGGAATAGTTAATCCGCTTAGCCTGAAAAATTATTCACAGGCATATGAGTTTAAATCGCTGGATGATACCTTGCATTTGGTGATCGCTATGGATAATAAACACAGATGGCAAAGGATTGACGGCACAGAGCCCTATCTTTCGGGTTGGGTGGATGAACTAGCTGAACAGGTGACAGTTACAAAATAACTTACTTTACTTCAATATGGAAAAACGCGAATTGGGCAAATCAGGCATCTGGGTACATCCCTTTTGCTTTGGTGGCAATGTGTTTGGTTGGACGGCCGACGAAAAGACCTCTTTCACTTTATTGGACACGTTTGTTGATTCGGGCCTTGATTTTATTGATACAGCCGATGTCTATTCCAAATGGGTGTCGGGAAATAAAGGCGGAGAATCAGAGATGATAATCGGGAATTGGTTAAAGAAATCCGGCAACCGGGATAAAGTGATCATTGCTACCAAAGGGGGTAAACCGATGGGGCCAGATAAAAAGGGATTATCAAAGGCTTACATTACTCGTGCAGTTGAAGACTCTTTAAAACGTCTGCAAACCGATTATATCGATTTGTACCAATCGCATGAAGATGATAGGAGCACTCCTTTGGAAGAAACCATGGAGACTTTTACCGATCTGGTAAAGCAAGGTAAAGTAAGAGCTATCGGCGCGTCAAACTATAGTGCCGATCGCTTTAAGGAAGCATTGAAAGTCAGTAATGACAACAAATTGGAGTCCTATCAAACACTACAGCCGGAGTATAATTTATATGATCGTGAAGATTTTGAAAAGGACTTACAGCCTGTTTGTCTCGAAAATAATGTTGGAGTGATCAGTTATTATTCACTTGCAAGTGGGTTTTTAACTGGGAAGTATCGCTCGGCAGATGATCTATCAAAAAGCCCGCGCGGAGGAGGCGTGAAAAAGTATATGAATGAACGTGGTTTCCGGATATTGGATGCTTTGGATAAAATTGCAAAAGAGTATCATACGACTCCACCGGGTGCAGCTATTGCATGGGTGATTGCTCAACCGGGTATCGTTGCCCCTATTGCCAGCGCTACCAGTGTAAAACAACTGCGTGAAACCACAAGGGCGCTTGAACTGAATTTGAGTGAGGAAGCTATTCAGCTACTTACCGAAGCAAGTCGCTATTAACAAAAAAACCACCGGATCTACACGGTGGTTTTTTCAATTAACAATCTATATCGGGTTTAAAATCTGCCTTCCCTGTGGCCGTGGTCACCCCTGTCAAAACCGCGGTTTTGTTGAACTCTGTTATCAAAATGTTGTTCATGGTTCCAGTCGTTACGGCGGTTATCATTATTCCAGCCATGGTTATTAACCCTGTTATCATTGTTATAATGATAGTTGTTTGCATACGCACGGTTATAAGGACGATCCCAGTGACCGTTAAAGCTTACACCATTGTATCTTGCACGATAGTAATCGGCGTGCATGAACGGACGTGGTGCACGAACTTCGTACCTGCGGGCAGAGCGCCAGTCATAATCCCTGTAAGCACCTGGCAGATAGGTTGCTGAAACCCATGCACCACCGTTATTGTAATAGTAACACTGATCGGGTACACTGTAGTACGCATCTACGTCTGGCAAATAGTAATAATCCTCATCACCATTATAGTTGGTTGGCTCACAGTAATCAGACTGAACTGGTTCTGAAATTACCACTGGTCGTGGAGCAAAATTCAAACCTAAATGAATTCTTATCTGGGCATCAGCTTTATTATTAAATAATAAACCGCTTAGTGCTATTGCTGATATGAGTGCTATCTTTTTCATAATATTAAATATTAAATTTTATATAACTAGGACAATAGCAAACTGAAAAGGTTTAATTCCGCAATAGAACAAGGACATGACTATACTTAAATTGATATTATATTTTTTATATTATAATAAATTCAAAATATAATTTTCGGGAAGGTGAAATTAAGATGAAGATTTGCCCGGCAAAAACAGCTTAAGATCCCTATCACTGTCATTGCATTGATACAAACACATTTTACTATTTATTGTATAATCTTATAAATTTGGTACCAAATCACAAACTATCATGAAAAGAAAAGCATGGGGAACCATCTTGCTGCCTGTACTGGCCACTGCAGGCGTCATTACGTTGCTCGCATTAAAAAATGATATCCGGGCCAAACACCATAATTTCAATGCCCCGGAGAGTGCCGGACTTACTTTACCGGCCGGTTTCAGCGCCAACATTATTGCTGATAACCTGGGTGGTGCAAGGCACATCGCCGTTACACCGCAGAATGAGATCTATGTAAAACTTAAAGGGCTTGAAAAAGGCAAAGGCATTTTACTCCTGCATCAAAATGGCGACAAGGCTGATGTAAAAGCTTCGTTTGGCAGCTTTGGTGGTACAGGCATCGCAGTAAAAAGTGGGTACCTATATGCTTCATCCGATGAAGAAGTGTTCCGTTTTAAATTGAACGCTAACAATGAAGTAATCGATCCTAATAAACCTGAAAAAATTGTTACCGGTTTGCTAAGCCGTGGAGAGCACGAAGCAAAAGCGATTACATTGGATAATGCAGGACACTTGTATGTAAATATCGGTGCGTATTCAAATGCCTGCCAGGTAAAAGACCGTCAAAAAGGCTCTCCGGGCCGAAAGGGCTGTCCTATTCTTGATTCAGCCGGTGGTATCTGGCAATTCAGCGCAAGCAAACCAAACCAGCATTATGGTGATGGCGTACGCTATGCAACAGGTTTAAGAAACGTAGTAGGCCTTACCTGGAACACGCAGGATAACCAGCTTTTTGTGATGCAGCATGGCCGTGATCAATTGCATGATCTATACCCTCAATATTTTACCGAAAAACAATCTGCTGAACTACCTGCAGAATGTATGTATGCTTTGAAAAAAGGCGACAACGCGGGCTGGCCTTATATGTACTACGATTGGCAAACACATAAAAAAATATTAATGCCTGAGTATGGCGGCGACGGTAAAAAAGAAGGTGGGCAAAATGCGATTAATCCTGTAGCTGCTTATCCGGGTCACCTGGCTCCAAACGGTTTATTGTTTTATACCGGTAACCAATTTCCGGCAAAATATAAAAACGGTGCATTCATCGCTTTCCATGGTTCATGGAACAGGGCACCAGAGCCACAAGCCGGTTTCTTCGTGGTGTTTCAGCCATTTAAAGATGGAAAGCCATCCGGCAAATGGGAAGTATTTGCTGATGGTTTTGCAGGCAGCGCCGCGGATAAAGCCAAAGGCGCTGCACAACATCGTCCATGTGGTTTAGCACAGGGGCCAGACGGTGCTTTATATGTAAGCGATGACAGTAAAGGAACAATTTATAAGATAACTTATAAAAAATAAGCAAACAGATTATAAACCAAAAGGCCCCGGAACCGGGGCCTTTTTAATTGGATAACTCGTAATTGTATTTCTTCACCTGGCGCTTTTTCTCTTTCACTCTTTCAATACTTTCCTGGATATCATCCTTTTCATCTTTACAGGTAGTTTCCAGCAATGCGTTACGATAAGCCTCTATTGCTTCAGCCCACTCTCTTTTCTTCTCGGCAAATAAGCCGATCAGGTTATAAACAGATGCATAGTTTACGCCCGGAATCTGTAAGGCCTTCTCACTAACCAATTTGAACTGCTTTTCCATATTCAGGAAAACCAACAAACGCAGGTAGTGATAATATACATCCGGAAACTTCGGCTCAAGTTCAGCACAGATTTTAAAGTGATATCCGGCTGACTGGTAATCGCCGATCTTATCATAATACAACTTCCCCAACTGGTAATGTGCCCTTGCATAAAGCGGGTCATTCACGATGATCTCGTTCAGCAACTGTAAAGCCTTTGAAGGTTCGCCATACCACAATTCATCAAGAGCCTGCAAATATTTCTCTTCTATAGTCAAATATATGTCCATAAACAAAATGTAAAACACCCGGCAAAACCGAATTCAATAAAAAATAGACTGATAATTATTTGATGTGCCTGAATACAGACTACACCGGGAAGCAGAAGAGACCGGCAAATGCATAGCCCTCCTGCTGCGAGCCCATAGGCCGCACAGATTGTTTAAGTTGGAGGTGATTTAGACGTAGCATTTGCTTTATATATATTTTTACAAATATAACGCTTTTAAGACTATTTCTAAAACTTGAGTAATGGACAATCAGAGAAAATCCCAAAATCGTGTTTTAGCTAAACCAATCAAAAATATCGTTCTGTTTTAGACCGGCTTTTTCTTGCTTATTCAGATCTTTGATAATTTTTCCTTCAGCCATCTGGATAATGCGGTTGCCGTAAGTAAAAGCTTCCTTTAAATTATGGGTGATGAGTATGGTGGTTAGTCCGAATTCTGCTGTTAATTTATCGGCTGTTCGCATTACTATGTCAGCAGAGCGGGGGTCGAGCGCAGCGGTAGGTTCATCCAGCAACAAAACTTTGCAGGTGTCCATAACGCTCATCAGCAAAGTCAGTGCCTGCCGCTGACCGCCCGACAAAGTACCCATTGGTTGTTCTATCTTGTTCTCCAGCCCCATGCCCAGCATAGCAATCTTTTCCTTAACTGACTTTTTAAAGGGCTCATTAATACCAATTGACAAGCCTTTTGATTTGGTGCGAATAGCTGCCAGGCGGAAATTATCCAGGATACTTAAATCAGGTGCCGTGCCGCTTAATGGATTTTGAAAAACCCGCGCAATCCACTCGCTCCTTTTATAATCAGGCAGTTTGGTTACGTCATTACCATCAATATGAACAGTGCCAGAACTGGGTAATATGGCACCAGCAATGAGGTTTAATAATGTGGTCTTTCCAGAACCATTTGAGCCGACGATCACCAGGAACTCTTTTTCGGAGATAGACAGGTCCACTCCCCTGATGGCATCAACCTGGTTGGCTTTACCTTTATTAAAAGTTTTATGAATATTTTTCAGATCGATCATGAGGAGCTTTTGAAAGATAGACGGGGAAGGCTAACAATCAGCAGTACAAATGCCGCGGTTACCAGTTTGAGCAAATTGGCGTCGACTCCGATACTTAATGTCACAGCCAATATGATCTGAAAAATAACTGCTCCGGAAAGTACAAGGATAAGGCTTAACCAAACCGATGTAATCTTAAACCAATTAATTAACGATTCGGCAATGATAACCGAACCTAAACCTACTATCACAATTCCAATTCCCATGTTGATATCAGCAAAGCCCTGAAACTGGGTCATCAAATAACCGCTGGTTGCAGTAAGTGCATTCGCTAAGGCTAAACCGATGATCTTCATCCGGTCTGTATTCACACCCAAAGCACGAACCATCGATTCACTGTTTCCGGTAGCACGCATAGCAATGCCAAAATCTGTTTTAAGCAGGTAACCGATGATCAACGTAACGATCACTACAAAAAACAATAGTATCCAGAAGGTATTCTGATTGGGATCACCCGAAATATTGATCAAAGAAAATATGGATGAGACATTGAGCAACGGAATGTTTGACCGCCCCATCAAAGTTAGATTAACTGAATAAAGCGCGGTCATCACCAATATACCTGCCAATAAAGGGTTTATGTTTAGTTTGGTGTGGATGATTCCTGTAATTGAACCTGCCAGAGCACCTGCAGCTATAACGATCGGTAAAATAAGAAAGGCAGGCAAATGATGCGTCAATAATACGGCTGTTACTGTTGCACCAAACGTATAGCTGCCATCGGTGGTAATATCGGGTATATTGAATATCTTCATCGAGATATAAATACCCAATGCAATAGCCGAAAAGCAAAATCCCTGTAATAATGCGGTGAGATAGAAATCCATTATTTCACAGCTTCAAAGTTTGGCGGAATAGTAATGTTATATTTTTTGGCAGCAGCCGGATTGTATACCCGTTTGCGAATCTTTACCATTTCTGGTTTTAACCCATCTGTTTTATGTGTCTTTAAATATTGTGCAGCCTGCTCCCCTGCCTGGTAGCCCCATTGGTAAATATCGGCGCCGAATGCCGCAACTGCGCCACGCTGTACCAAGCCCGCTTCGCTGGTAAAAATAGGTACATTAGCCTGGTTACAGCTTTTCAAAATCGTTGCAAAAGAAGCAAATACGGTGTTATCCGGATTAGCAAAAAAGGCATCTATATTTTTACTCAAAAGAGATTTCGTAATCAATTGCGCATCGGCAGATGAATTTAAAGGCAAAGCAATTAATTCAACATTCAATTTATTTGCAAGCCCTTTAATACGGTTCATCGCATCGGCAGACTGTGGTTCTGATTGATTATAGATCATACCAACCACCAGTTTACCACTTTTTGGTTTTAGCAATTTGGGGATTAATGAGAATGACGTATCAATATAAGCCAGTTCCTCTACCGCACCAAACAGGTTAGCTGGCGCAGCACCAGTCGAGCTGATCACATTCATTCGCTCAGGAGTTGGTGAAACCATGGCAAAAACAGGTATTGTTTTGGTTTTCTGAATTGCTGTGATAGTGGACAAAGTTGTACAGGTCGCCAATAAATCAACCTTTTCCGAAATAAAATAATTGACAATCTGGGTCAATGTAGGGATATCCCCTTGTGCATTGCGATATTCTATTTTGATATTTTTCTGATCTTCACTAAAGCCGTTCTTTTTCAGGGCATCGGTAAAACCGGTACGCGCCTGTGAGATGGTTGCGTCCTCAAGAGCATCTACAAAACCAACAACCGGAACATTGCTTTTTTGTGAATTACAGGATGCGAAAAAAATCAGAGCGAATATTAGGATCAGATATTTTGAGAGGTTCATCTGGCTAAATTACGCATTGTGATAATAGTTTAAAAGTAATTAGGAAAGCGGCAGCTAAAATCGCATAATTAATAATTTAGTTATATAACTAAATTATTAATTATCATTCAGTATATTTGGTTAAGCCATATTAAACCACCAAACCTTAGCTGCAATGAAGTACAGCTTATACATAATGTTTGTCATGTTGCTATTCTCATGCCGCAAGGCTTATAGCCCTCCGGTAATAAGCAAACAGCCTGGTTACCTGGTAGTAGAAGGTATAATTAATCCCGGAAATGATTCTACTATAATCAGGTTAGCAAAAACTGTCAACCTCAATGCAAAAAATACACATAGTCCATTAATAAATGCGATAGTACAAGTTGAAAGTGATAACGGATCATCCTATACATTAACCGATCAATTGCAAACCGGTGTTTACAGCAATCCCGGATTGAATCTGCCTGCTAATAATAAATATCGTTTGCATATCGTAACCAGCGATGGAAAGGTGTACGCTTCAGACTTTATGGCGGTAAAACAAACCCCTCCTATTGATAGCATCGGTTATGTGCTAAAGGACAGCACGGTGAACATCTATTTGAATACGCATGACCCGGCTAATCAAACGCGTTATTATCGCTGGTCGTACCAGGAAACCTGGCAATTTACTGTTCAGGAATACTCTGTATACATGGTAGATTCGCTGACCCATTCTACTATTGTGCCCAGGCCGCCACAGGATATGGTATTTCATTGTTTTGGTAATAACAACTCTTCTGACATTGTACTACAGTCCACTACTAATTTAGCTCAGGATGTAGTATATCAAGTACCCATTACGGCATTTTCGATACATTCAGAAAGGATAGAAACCAAATATTCCATATTGGTAACTCAATATGCGCTTACGAATGAGGAGTTTGAATTTTATCAGAACCTGAAAAAAAACAGTGAATCATTAGGTAGTATTTTTGATGCGCAACCGTCGCAGTTTGCAGGCAATATCCATAACACAAAAGATGCCAGTGAGCCTGTTATGGGGTTCGTTTCAGTAACTAGTCCGCAATCAAAAAGAGTGTATTTTCTCAATAGCATAGTACCACCATTCACAACTATTGATTATCCGTATTCAACTAAATGCGAGGCAGATTATGCTTTTTATTCTGGTATAAATGGCAACGAGGTAGAAGACCTGTTGATTAAACCACCTGTATCTGGCATACCGCTTGATGTTCTTTATAGTGGGAGTACTATAGTCGGCTACACTTACTCAACCCCAGCCTGTGCAGATTGTACTACAAGGGGAACAAATAAAACACCGGCGTTCTGGAAATAATTCTTGCTAACAGCAAGAAGGCCGGATTATAAACGGCCTTCTTAAAACTATTCATGAACAAATTTCATATCTATAGTATCTACATACTGCCACCGGTTCGCCCGTATTGGAGCATCATATCAATTTTACCATCTTTATTAAAGCCCCATACTTCCTGTAAATGGTTAACCACTTTCTTCCCGTCTTTATCAGTATATTCTTCTGTACCCCATACACATACTACGTTGTCCCCTCTGTCACTTTTTAAACTTACTGAAGCATCGAGCGAAACTTTCAAATTGCTTTGCGACCCCCTGAATGCTTTTGCTCCCGACAGGTTTTCTGCTTTACCTTTCACCGTTTGACCATTCATCCAGCTCATGGAAACTGTATCAGCAAACCAGTCGAGATGCCTGTCGAGCGCGTTTTCTTCATAATCCTTCCATAGTGTTAAAATTTTGTTGACATACGACTGATCGGCAATTGTAAAATTGGACGAGTACTCAGCCTTGTAAGGTGCTTGGGCGTCTTGTGCCTTGCATAAGCAGGCAAACGAAATGACCGCTAAAGCAGTCAAAATCAATTTTTTCATGTCTTTAGGTTTTAATAGTTTGTAACTAGTTCGTTACATTAAATGTAGAATATAAATTGCTAATAATCAAAATTTTAAAGTCAAATAATCATTATTTCAAAACTGTTTTCTTAGTTAAAATTTGAGTTTGATCAGAAAGCATTCGGTTAAGATAATTTCAGTACTTTAGCCTTCAGATGATACCTATTGTTTCAAAACTGCCCCAGGTGGGCACCACTATTTTTACCGTGATGTCGGCACTGGCAAGTGAGCTGGGTGCGGTTAATCTTTCGCAAGGTTTTCCTGATTACGAAACTTCACCTGAGTTGATCAAATTGGTGAACCAGGCTATGAAGAATGGCTATAATCAATATGCTCCGATGGCCGGTGTGATGTCGCTGCGCGAGGAGATCAGTAAGAAAACAGAAAAACTCTACCGCGCCTATTACAACCCAGATACCGAGATAACCATTACCGCGGGCGGTACGCAGGCTATTTATACTGCCATTACAACAGTAATTCACCCCAATGATGAGGTGATCATTTTTGAGCCTGCTTTTGATTGCTATGCTCCCGCTATTAAGGTAGCCGGTGGAATTGTGAAGTCGCTTGAGTTGGAACCGCCTGATTACAAAATAAACTGGGAGATGGTAAAACGGCTCATTAACAACCGCACCCGGATGATCATTCTGAATTCGCCGCATAATCCAACTGCAACCATATTACAAAAGGAGGATATTGAAGAATTATCTGCAATTGTAAAAAACCAGGATATTCTGATACTAAGTGATGAAGTTTATGAGCATTTGGTCTATGACGGGCAAAGTCATTTGAGTATGGCGCGTTATCCTGAATTAAGGCAGCGCAGTTTTATCGTGGCATCATTTGGTAAACCATTTCATGCAACCGGCTGGAAAGTGGGCTACTGCATGGCCCCTGCTCATTTAATGAATGAGTTCAGGAAAGTGCACCAGTTTTTGGTCTTTTGCGTAAATGCACCTATGCAGGTAGGTATTGCCGAATATTTAAAAAACGAAGAACATTATTTAAGCTTAAAAGGTTTCTTTCAGCAAAAAAGAGATTATTTCCGTGATGCATTAAAAAGCAGCCGGTTTGAATTGCTGCCATGTTCCGGATCTTACTTTCAATCAGTTAGGTACGGACGCATAAGTGATGAAAAAGATGCGGATCTTGCTATCAGGCTTACAAAGGAGATCGGAGTAGCTTCTATACCTGTTTCGGCATTCTATAATATGGGGACGGACCATCATGTTTTGAGATTTTGTTTTGCCAAAAGACAAGAAACTTTGGATAAAGCCGTTGATAGATTAATTAAAGTTTAAATTTTGGAGTTGCATTTTCTCCAAAAGAAAATTAACCGATCTAAATTAGTTGCATGGAAAATCTAAAGATTACACTATTTCAGGGCTATCTGTTTTGGGAAAATATTGACAAAAACTTGCAGAATATTGCACTGCGTTTAGCCAATATCCGGGAAAAAACCGATCTGATCATTTTGCCCGAAATGTTCAATACCGGTTTTACCATGAATGCTGAGGCACTGGCAGAACCCATGAACGGAAAAACTATGCTTTGGATGCACAAAATATCCAAAGAATACGATTGCGTTGTAACCGGCAGCCTTATTATTAAAGAAGGCGATCATTATTATAACCGCCTGATATGGATGCGCCCCGATGGCAAATATCAATGCTACGATAAACGCCATCTGTTTAAATTGGGCAAAGAGCACCTTACTTATACGCCAGGTCACAAAAAGCTGATAGTTGAGCTTAAAGGCTGGAAGATTTGCCCGGTGGTATGCTACGACCTGCGCTTCCCTGTATGGCTGCGGAATGTACACGAAACTTACGATGTATTAATTGTAGTCGCAAACTGGCCTGAGCGTAGGGCTTCGCACTGGCGTACACTGCTGCCGGCTCGGGCTGTAGAAAACCAGTCGTATGTAATTGGGGTTAACCGTGTTGGCCACGATGGAAATGAAATCTATCATTCGGGTGATTCAACCTGCATCACCCCTAACGGCAATGCAATTTATTACAAACGCGACGAAGAAGATGTATATACATTTTCCATCATACCCGACGAGGTTACCAAAACACGGCGTACACTCCCATTCTTACGGGATGCCGATGACTTTACGATAAATGATGTGGAATCGCTGGTTATAAAGGAACATTAACCTTCAAAATATCAATTCAAAGCGTTTAATTTGTTGATTGATTTAGTACACAATTCATCAATCTATAATTAAGCCCTAATGAAGTATTCCCTTCGTGCTGCTTTTTTAGTTTCCTGCACGGTATTTATTGCATCAGCATCATTCGCACAAAAGAAAAACGATTACACTAAACTCGTCAACCCATTTATCGGTACCGGTGGTCACGGCCACACCTACCCAGGCGCTGTAGTGCCGTTTGGTATGGTTCAACTCAGTCCTGATACGCGTTTGGAGGGTTGGGATGGCTGTTCCGGATATTATTATACCGATACGGTAGTTTACGGTTTCTCGCATACCCATTTGAGCGGCACTGGCATAGCCGATTATTGCGATATCCTGTTTATGCCGACAACCGGTCAACCTCAATTTAAGAATACTGAGTACCGCTCAGGCTTTAAGAAAAAGAATGAATCAGCGTCTCCGGGATATTATAAAACCATATTAGATAAATATAAAATCGGTGTAGAGCTGACCGCTACCAAACGTGTTGGCGTACACCGTTATGATTTCCCAAGTACTAAGGAAGCCAACATTATAATCGACCTGCAGCATCGCGATAAAGTACTGGATTCATGGATTGAAGTGGTGAATGATCATGAAATAAAAGGTTTCCGTCGTTCAAGCTCATGGGCCGCTGACCAGTACATCTATTTCTATGCTAAATTCTCTAAGCCGTTTAAAACTTATGGTATAGCATCAAACGATACCCTACAACCAGGCAAAAACAAATTGCAGGGCACTAACATCAAAATGTATATCCAATTTGACAATCCGGGCGAAGTGATTGCCAAAGTGGGTATATCCTCAGTAAGCGACGAAGGTGCGCTGAAAAACCTCGACTCCGAAGTGCCAGATTTTGATTTTAAAAAAGTTGAAAAAGCTGCAAAGGCTGACTGGAACACCGAGCTGAACAAAATACAGGTCGAAGGTGGCGCCCCTGAAACATCACAAGATGCTCAGCGCCAGCAGTATCAGAATAGCGGCTATAGTCCATCAGCTCACAATCGTCCTCAGCAGAAAAAGACACAACCGGTTATTGATTGGGCAAAAACAAAGCAAACGGTATTCTACACATCGCTATATCACTCCATGCTTGCTCCTAATATTTATAGCGATGTTGATGGGCAATATCGGGGTATGGATCAAAAGATACATAAGGCCGAGGGCTTTGATTATTATACTGTATTCTCTTTATGGGATACCTACCGTGCAGAGGACCCGCTGTTTACAATCATTAACCGCAAACGCACATTGGATTTTATCAAATCATTCCTGGCGATGTATGAGCAGGGCGGTTTACTGCCTATCTGGCCTTTGGCTTCAAATGAGACTTATTGCATGGTGGGTAATCACTCTATACCAGTAATTGTAGACGCTTATGCAAAAGGAATCAGGGACTTTAATACAGAAGAGGCATTTACAGCCATGAAAGCTGCTGTAAACCGTAATCAATTCGGCTTGGATAGTTATCGCAAAAACGGGGCTGTACTGGCTGATGACGAGCACGAATCGGTATCAAAAACATTGGAATATGCTTATGACGACTGGTGCATCGCCCAATTTGCCAAAATGCTGAATAAGCCGCAGGATTATGCTGAATTCATTCAACGTGCACAATACTGGAAGAATTTGTATAACGATCAGACCGGCTTTATGCAGGCCCGGGTTGATGGTGGTTGGTATGAGCCATTTGATCCGACAGATCTCAACAACAACTACACCGAAGGCAATGCATGGCAATACACCTTCCTTGCTCCGCAGGATTTAGACGGATTAATCAGCCGTATGGGCGGTAAAGATAAATTTGAAGCGAAATTGGATGAATTATTTACTACAACATCTAAGCTAAGCGGTAAACAGGTGGATGATGTGTCAGGCCTGATCGGTCAGTATGCACATGGCAATGAGCCAAGCCACCACATGGCTTATCTGTATAATTTTACTGACTCACCTGATAAAACGCAGATGTGGGTTAACCGCATTTTGAAAGAGGAATATAGTAATTCGCCTGATGGCTTGTCCGGTAATGAAGATTGCGGGCAGATGTCAGCCTGGTATGTGATGAGTGCGTTGGGTATTTATACCATTCAGCCGGGGCAAACTGAATATCAGATCGGCATACCGCAGTTTGATAAAGCGGTGATCAATTTGGAGAATGGCAAGAAATTCACCATCACCAATTCTGGCTCTGGTGTCAGCCTTCAAAATACTTACCTGCAAGGCATGCTTTTGAATAAAAAGACCTACAACAAACTTTTCATAGATGATAAGGATATTCAAAACGGCGGCCAGTTTGATGTTTATACAGGCCGACTTGCGAATAAGCTCTTCGTTCAAAGCCTGGAAAGACCGGTATCAAAAATTGCTGATAACCTTATTGTCTCAAACCCATACTTTTTAAATACACAGCCGACTTTCAAAAAGCCTTTTGATATCACCATTAAATGCTATGACAAGGATGCAAAAATATATTACACACTAGATGGCTCAACTCCAACGACTTCTTCTACTTTATACACCAAGCCCATTAATATATCAACTACCACCACCGTTAAAGCCATTGCTGTAAAAGGTGATAAGCAAAGCTTTGTTGATGAAGGCACATTCCACAAAATACGGGATGACATCAAGTTATCACTGCTGACTAAATATTTGCCTGCCTATTCTGCCGAGGGTGATGAAAGCTTGATCGATGGTCTGAGAGGTACAGCCAACTGGAAAACTGGTCACTGGCAAGGGTTTCAGGGTAATGACCTGATTGCTGTAGTTAATATGGGGCAGCTGAAAGACATCAAATCGGCATCACTGGGCACTTTGCAGGATGTGGGCTCATGGATCGTGTTTCCAAAAACTGTGGAATACTGGGTGTCTGACGACAACAAAAATTTCAAACTGGCAGCTACAGTAAACAACAAAATCGATGTTAAAGATACGAAGGCGCAGACACAGGAGTTTAAAGCCGATCTGAACGTGAAAGCCAGATATATTAAGGTTGTAGCTAAGCAATATGGCCCGCTACCCGACTGGCATGAAAGCAAGGGAGAGCCATCTTATATATTTGCGGATGAGATAACTATCGAATAAGAAGGTTAAAGGCGAAAGGTCAAAGGCGAAAGGGAATACCCTCTATGTGGTGGCAAAACCTTTTGCCTTTCACCTTTAAGCTTTCACCTCAAAGAATAATTTGGATATCTCATGGTAATTAGTTTAATTTTACTATAAGTAAACAAACCTAAAGAACTCGTTATCAAATGGAACCAAACAACAACATCTCAACTACCGACAACGGGAAAAATGTCGGCATTATCAGTTACATCACCATTATTGGTTGGCTGATCGCTTATTTTGGCATGCATCAAAGTAACAAAACTGAATTGGGCAGCTATCAACTCAGACAAACGCTATTATTACACATCGTTTCATTCCTGGTTTCGTGGATATTGGGAATGATCTTCGCAGCCATATTCTTTTCAACTGTTACAAGTGGCGGTTTTGCAGGTGGCTGGTTTGGACTTGTTGGTTTAAACTGGATCATAAGGATAGTATTCATTATCCTTTGGCTTATTGGCTTTATCGGCGCAATTAACGGCGAAAAGAAACCTATTCCAATTATCGGCGAAAAAGCACAAACCTTGTTTAAAGGTATTTGAGTTAAAATATTCAATACATGATAATAAAGGCGGTCTGAATATCAGGGCGCCTTTGTTGTCTGAATTAGAATTTCCAGGATTATTAAATTTTCAGGATTCAGTTCATTCTTAAATTCTGTAAATTCCGATTCTGACAATTTCACCCCTTTTCCAAAACCGCCTTCATCTTCTGCAATTCATCCTTCTCAGCTTTGGGCAACACAGGGTATTTTAATTTCAACTCCTCAATGGTATGCAGTATGATCTCTGAGATGGCGATGCGGGTGAACCATTTTTTATCAGCAGGGATAACATACCAGGGGTTTTCGGGGGTGGCTGTTTCTTTTATGGCCTTTTCATAGGCTTTCATATAATCATCCCAAAATTCTCTTTCCTTAACGTCGCCGGCAGAGAATTTCCAGTTTTTTTCCGGATCATCAATGCGCTTTATAAAGCGCTCTTTTTGCTCATCTTTTGAGACGTTCAGAAAGAATTTAATGATCACAGTGCCATTATTGTGCAAATGCTTCTCAAAGTTCCTTATGCTTTGATACCGCTCGTCCCAAAAATCATCGGTGAGCCTTTTTATATTGTTAATGCCGGGTATATTCTCCTTCAAAACCAGCTCGGGATGAACTTTTGCGACCAGCACATTTTCATAATGCGACCGGTTGTGAATACCTATGCGTCCGCGCTCAGGCAGCGCCTTATAATGTCTCCATAAAAAATCATGGGCATATTCCTCGCTGCTTGGTTGCTTAAAGCTAAAAACCTCGCAGCCCTGCGGGTTAAGCCCCGACATAGTATGGTCTATTGCGCTATCCTTACCCGCCGCATCCATCGCCTGGAAGATGATGAGTAATGAGTATTTCTTGTCGGCATATAATTCCTCTTGCAGGGTGGCGGTTTTTTTAATTAAGTCTGCCAATATCTTATCTGCATCATCCTTCTTATATCCGTTGGCATAGCCGGAGTCATAATCGTTTAGAGAAAATTTCCGCCCGTCAGAAACCTTAAATTTATCAATGATCTGTTTCATATTTAGAAATATAACCTTAATAACCGTATTTCCGTTAAGTTAGTTTAAAATTTAACCGTTAAACTTGCGTTAGTTATATTTGCCCGGCACTCACTGATTAAGCGCCATAATTTTACCATCTTTACCGAATGTTCAGACGTATAAAAAACAGGTTCCTCAGGTACTTCGTTATATTTATCTATTTTGTTATCATCTTCTTCTGTGCAATTGAACTGAATTTCCTCTGGCTTTTTGGTTATTCGCCCACCATCCACGATATAAAAAACCCCGAATTATCCATTTCATCGGAAGTGTATTACTCTGATGGTAAGCTAATTGGCCGTTATTCAAAGGAAAACCGAACCCCGGTCAATTTCAAAGCCATCTCCCCCAGCCTGGTAAATGCACTGATCGCTACTGAGGATGTGCGCTTTTACAAGCATAGCGGTGTCGATTTTTATTCTTTTTTTACCAGTATGGTGTCAACAGCCAAAGGCGATAAACGCGGTGGCAGTACCATTACACAGCAACTGGCTAAAAACCTGTTCTCGACCCGTAAAAAGAAATCGCAGGGCGTTGCCAGTCATATACCGGTTATCCGCACCATAGTGGCCAAAGTGAAAGAATGGTTTACCGCTTTCCAGATCGAGCGCAATTATAGTAAAGAGGATATATTGACACTTTATTTCAACACCGTTCCGTTTGGTAACAATACTTTTGGCATACAGGCGGCGTCACTTAAATACTTTAATGTCACTCCTGATAAAATAAATGCACCACAAGCAGGTGTATTGATTGGAATGCTTAAGGCAACATCCACCTACAACCCGATCAAGAACCCAGCAAAAAGCCTGGAAAGGCGTAATACGGTTTTAGGGCAGATGGAGAAATACGAATACATCACCAAAGCCGAGTATGATGCTGATATTAAACAGCCTTTAAATATTGACCTGAGCTATATTGACAACGAATGGCAGGGTGATTCTTACATACGTCGTGCAGTAGAAAAATGGCTGGATAAATGGTGCAAGGATAATGGCTATAACTTATATGAAGACGGCCTGAAAATCTATACTACCATCGATTCTCGCTTGCAGCAATATGCAGAGGAAGCAGTAGAAGAAAAAATGAAGATGCTGCAAAAGCGTTTCTACAATCTATGGGGAAACAAAATACCATGGCGCGATCTGGATGGCAATATCATTCCTGATTTCGTTCAGAAATCGGAGCAGCGTTTACCCATTTACAAAGTGCTTCAGCAGCAATATCATGGCGATACCACCCGTATAAATCAATACTTCGGGAAGAAAAAGAGAATGACCATCTTCTCGTGGAGTGGAGATAAGGACACAACATTCTCCAGCGTCGATTCAATAAAATACTACGCCAAAATATTGAATACCGGCATGATGACCATCGAGCCATCGTCAGGGAAAATAAAAGTGTGGGTTGGCGGCATCAACCACCGTTACTTTAACTATGATCACGTAAACCAGGCCAAGCGCCAGGCAGGCTCTACATTTAAGCCTTTTGCTTATGTAACTGCTTTGGATAATGGCTTTACACCATGCGATAAATTTACTGACAAGCCTGTATCCATCAACTTTATGGATAATGGCAAACCAGATGTTTGGGCACCGCAAAATGCCGACTTCCATTTTACTTATATGGAGATGTCGCTGCGCTGGGCCATGGGTAAATCGGTAAACTCTATTACAGCTCAATTGACCGAGAAAGTGGGTTGGGATAAAATTGTGCAGTACGCACACAAAATCGGCATCGAGAGTCCTTTAAAATCAGTTCCTTCGGTTTCATTGGGAACAAATGATGTTTCGGTATATGAAATGGTGCGTGCGTATAGCACCTTTTTAAACAAGGGCAACCGTATTGACCCTATCCTCGTAAGTAAAATAACTGATCAGGATAATAACACACTGGCTGAATTTAAGCCAAAAACGGAGAAGGTATTGAGTGATGAAACAGCCTGGCTGATGCTATACATGTTCAGAGGTGGTATGGAAGAACCGGGTGGCACTTCGCAGGCTTTGTGGGAGTATCCGGGTTTATGGAAGAAGGACAACAACCAGATTGGCGGCAAAACAGGCACCTCATCAAAATATGTTGATGGGTGGTATATGGGTATCACAAAGGACCTGGTGACGGGTGTTTGGGTTGGTTGCGATGACCGCAGCGTACATTTTACCAGTTCTGAGACCGGGGAAGGTTCGCATACGGCATTACCGATCTTTGCAAGGTTTATGGAGAAGGTATACGCTGATCCTAAATCGGGATATACTTATGGACCATTCCCGAAACCATGGACCAAGATCACCAAGGAGTATAACTGCCCTTCGCCACGCATAGAGGTGGACACTTTGCAAACTGATAGCCTGAGTGGCCCTAAGATTGATTCAACACAATTGGATGATATGCATAAGGTTGAGGAAAACCCTGAAAACAAAACGCCTGATCAGCAAAACAGATAATTTAACGCCAGTGTCAGCGTAGAATAATTTTTTCTATATTGAACTGTTTATATAAAAGAAAATCAAAATTCATCTGCAGATTTATTCTTTATAAATGAATCTATGAATAAACTATACCCAACCTTTGCCTGGTTCAAAAGATATGCTTTGGCCTTATTATGTATTGCCGGAACTTTAATGATCAGTCAGGATGCCCGAGCACAATATTTCGGACAGAACAAAGTTCGCTATAAGAACCTGAAATTTAAGGTATATAAGACCCCGCATTTCGAGATCTATTACTACATCAAAAATGATAGCACTATCAAACGTTTTGCGCAGGAAAGTGAATTGTGGTATACTATTCACCAGCAGGTTTTCAGGGATACGTTTAGAAAGCCTAACCCCATTATTCTTTATGCCGATCACCCCGATTTCCAGCAAACCACAGCTATTGATGGCGAAATTGGTGTAGGTACGGGTGGTGTAACTGAAGGTTTAAAGAACCGCGTAGTGATGCCAATGATGGAAACCAACCAAACAACCCGTCACGTTATCGGTCACGAGTTGGTGCACGCATTTCAGTATCATGCATTACTGAGCCGCGATTCTGCGATGTATGAAAACATCAATAATATACCACTGTGGATGATTGAAGGTATGGCTGAGTATCTTTCCATTGGTAAAAAGGATGCGTACACCGCAATGTGGATCAGGGATGCTTATCTGAACAAAAACATACCAACTATACGCGATCTGACAGAAACCAACAAGTATTTCCCTTATCGTTATGGCGAGGCATTCTGGTCATACATTGGTTCTACTTATGGTGATACCATCATTGTACCATTCTTTAAAAATACAGCCAGATTCGGATTAGAATATGGCATCCGTCGAACGTTTGGTTATGATGATAAAACATTATCCAACCTTTGGAAAAACGCTATCGAAACAGCATACAAGCCATTATTAAAAGATACGGTGCAAAAGCCGGTGGGTATAAAATTGATCGACAATAAAAATTCCGGTGAGCTGAATGTGGCACCGGCTATTAGCCCTGATGGCAATTACCTGGCATTTCTATCTGAAAAGGATCTGTTCACGGTCGATCTCTATCTCGCAGATGCGCATACGGGGCGAGTAATAAAAAAGTTGACAAGTAAAATATCCAACACCCATATTGATGAGTTTAACTTTATTGAATCAGCAGGAGCCTGGTCGCCGGATAGTAAGAAATTTGCGTTCAGTGTATTTAGTCATGGCCGGAACCGGATGCTTGTGGTAGATATTCCAAGTGGAAGTGTTTTGGACAATATTTCGATGGAAAAAGCGGAACAGTTCAGTAACCTGAGCTGGTCGCCCGACGGAAAAAACATCGTTGTCCAGGGAATGTCGGACGGACAAAGTGACTTGTACTTGTATAATTTTGATACGAAGAAAGTCAGGCAGCTTACAAATGATAAATTTTCCGACTACCAACCATCATTTTCAAGAGATGGAAAACGGATCATTTTTACCAGCGACCGCACTACTTATGATAAATCACTATCACAGGATATCACCTTTAACCTGGCTGAATTGGACCTTGCTACCGGGCAAATTGCCAACATCAATGTATTCGACGGCGCTAATAATTTAGACCCTCAGTATTCTGCTGACGGTAAGAAAATCTATTTCTTATCAAACAGAGATGGCTTCCGCAATATGTATCGTTATACACTAGCGACAGGGCAAGTAGAGCAAATGACCGATCTTTTTACCGGTATTTGTGGTATTACTGAATATTCACCGGCAATCAGCATATCTAATAACGACGATATTGTTTACTCTTACTATTTCGCACAGAAATACATTTTATACAATGCCAAAGCCTCAGATTTTACACCAAAAGAGGTAGACAAGCAGGCGCTGAACTTCGATGCGGCAATGCTCCCCCCATTTGGTTCAGTAGGTGTCGATCTGATCAATTCAAACCTGAATAATTACCTGGCTTATAAGAAAATCCCTACCGATTCTATTAAGCAGGTTCCGTATAAACCGATGTTCAAATTGGATTATTTAGCCAGCAGCGGTGTGGGTGCATCAGTAAGCCAATTTGGTGCAGGTTTTTCGAGTGGTGTTCAGGGTGTGTTCAGTGACATATTAGGCCATAACCTGATCTATGGTGGCTTGGACATTAACGGCCAGGTATATGATTTTGGCGGGCAGTTTATTTATATCAATCAGCAAGGCCGCTGGAACTTTGGTGTGGGCGTATCACATATTCCCTACCAGTTTGCTAATTATAGTATAGTACCTAGTACATTCACAGTAAATAATTCATCAAACAAACCGGTTTCAATTAACGGCTTCCAGGAAAGGTATGATATTATCCGCATTTTTGAAGACCAGGCAAATGTTTTTACATCATATCCGCTATCTAAAGTTAACAGGATAGAATTCGGTACGGGTATATCTCACTATAGTTATCGTGTCGATCGTTACCTCACAAATTATGATAGCTCAGGGCAAGCGTATAATGGTTACCAGCATGAGCACATTTCCAATTCTGTCTACAACCAGGACGTAAATAATACCAGCTTGACAGGTAAATTAACACCATTTACCTTACTTCAGGTAAATACAGCTTTGGTAGGTGATAATTCATATTTTGGTGTTGCGTCCCCACTCACAGGCTTCCGTTACCGGTTGCAAGCTGAATATGACTTTGGCACTTATCATTTCTTTGCACCAACTATCGATTTACGTGAATATCTGCGGGTGCAACCGGTCACATTTGCAGCAAGATTATATGGTTACGGACGCTTCGGAGGTGTTGACGGGCTTTATCCGTTGTATATCGGCTATCCGTTCTATATACGAGGTTACGAAGCGCAAACTTTTTATAACAACAGCAAACAAACAACTAACAATTTTACTATTGATGATCTATCTGGTGACAGAATGGCTTTAGCAAATTTTGAAATTCGCCTGCCATTTACCGGGCCTGAAAAATTGTCTCAGATCAAATCAAAGTTTTTATTTACTGAATTGAACCTGTTCTTTGACGCAGGGCTTGCATGGAATTCGGGCGATAAAATTGAATTTAAAACTAACCCGAGTATCTTAGGTTATAAACCCGTAATAGACGGGAACGGAGCTCCGGTATTAGATGCTAATGGTAATCCTGAAACTACTCCGATTTATTCAAAAGTGCCTGCTCTAAGTGCGGGTGTTTCTATGCGTGTCAATTTGTTTGGTTACTTCGTATTGGAACCTTACTTTGCATGGCCATTTAACCGCAGCGACATTAGCAAACCGGTATTCGGTTTAGGATTTACTCCTGGTTGGTAACTGAAGATATATTACAGAAAACGTCCTGATAATTATCGGGACGTTTTTAATTTAAAACCTATTTTAGTCTCAATAGTTAAGCTTACAAAAATTATAATGAATAAGTTACTTCTATCTCTTCTTTTAGTCTTCAGCAGTTCGGTCGTATTTGCTCAGAAAGCTGACTCAGCGGCTAGCAAACCTGGTAAAGCAAGAAACGTAGATGGATCAATAATGAATCCATCGAAGACTATACAAGAGAATATTTCTGCGTCGCCTAATTTCTCAACGCTAACTTCTATAGTTCTTGCGGATACAACCAATACCTTTAATGGCAATTCTATTACCGTTTTCGCACCCGATAATAAAGCATTTGGCAAACTACCTGTCGGAACAATCGATACATTATTATTACCAACCCATAAATCCGACTTGCTTCTTCTTCTAAAATATCATGCTGTTGCCGGAAAGATCACCTCAAAGGATATAGAAAGACAGATAAAGGTTGGAAACGGACAAGCCACCTTCACAACTTTATCCGGACGGACATTAACAGCAAAGATCAATGAAAACCGGAATATTGTGTTAACCGATGAGAATGGCGGGCAAAGTATAGTAAGCCGCTTAGATGTTCAGCAAAGCAACGGGATACTTTTTGTAGTGACGCAGGTGCTACTGCCTAAGTTTACACAGTAATTACAGGGGTGCGGCAAACCGCAGTAAAGTTGTTTTCGTAATTCTGAGTATGAAAAAGATAATCCTGCTTGCAATTACAGCCAGTGCTTTATTTCTATTCGGCACTCAAAACGGCATGTCCCAGGCTAAAAGAAAATTAAGCAAACCTGCCTCAGAATGGAAAAAGGTCCTTACGCCCAACCAATACGAAATTATGGTGGAAAGCGGCACCGAAATACCTTATAAAAATGCTTATTGGAACAACCACGAAAAAGGTGTTTACGTCAGCGCTGCTACCGGTGAAGTTTTATTCAGCTCGGATGATAAATATGACAGCCATACCGGCTGGCCAAGCTTTGTAAAACCGATTGATCCCAACAAAGTTGAGATCGTTAAGGATAACAGCTTTGGTATGGTACGCGACGAAGTGATCGAAAAAAGCACAGGATTACACCTGGGTCATGTTTTCGATGACGGTCCTGCAGATCGGGGTGGTAAACGCTATTGCATGAACTCCGGCGCACTCAAATTCATTAAAAAGTAACCATCTTACGCGCAGCACTGATAGACGGGCGGATCATTGATCTTGAGCGGGTATTGTGTTCAAAATTTAATCCGATGGTCAGGTCTACCCAATCAGGGTTTACAGATCTGATCATTTTTTCTTTTTGCGGGCGGGTAAATGTGCTCACATATTTAAAACGTTCCATTGCCTGCTCCTCCGTATTGATCTCTTCAAAGTATACTAAACGATTTAGCTGTTGTGCTGTATCGAAAAATAAGGTTGGCATTTCGCGGTAAAAATTCAGCGTTTTCAAAATATCTGAACATAATCCAACATGCAAATTGTTTCTGTTTCTGTCAGTTATGATATAAATAAAGCGTTTCATCTAAATAAAAATTTGCGGGTTAAAAAATATTTACTAATTTTATGAGCATAAAAATACTAATAATTTTAGCAATTGCAAATTTTATGTCAATAATTTCATCAAATATTAAATTTCTCAGAAAAAAGAAGGGCCTCACACAACAACAGTTTGCAGACCAGATCGGTATAAAAAGGTCGCTTGTAGGCGCCTATGAGGAAGAAAGAGCAGAACCAAAATATGATTTGCTAAAAATAATAGCAGCATTTTTTGACGTCACCGTAGATGACTTTATTAATGAAACCATAAACGAGAAATGGGCGCCAAAACCCAAAGGCGACCCGGCCAATCTGCGTATATTGAGTATATCAGTGGATAAGGATGACAACGAAAATATTGAAATGGTGCCATTAAAGGCAAGCGCGGGGTATTTAAATGGATATGCTGATCCGGAATATGTAGCAGCTTTGCCAAAATTCTACCTGCCGATGTTTAAACAAGGCACCTACCGTGCTTTTGAGATCAAAGGTGATTCAATGCTTCCGCTGGTATCCGGTACAATCATCGTTGGCGAATACCTTGAAAACTGGGGCGACATCAAATCAGGAGACACATATGTTATAGTATCAAAATCTGAAGGTGTAGTATATAAACGTGTAAACGGGAAATTTAAAGAACAGAAAAAACTAAAATTAGTATCAGATAACCCAGTTTATGAACCATACGAAATCAATGGAGAAGATATCCTGGAGATATGGAAAGCAAAAGCTTACATCTCTACCCATCTTCCTGAACCAACCCCTGAACCAACCATGGAAAGCCTGACCAGCATGATGGCACAAATGCAGCGTTCAATTTCCAAGCTTCAGCAGAATAATTGATTATTAGTTGAAATGGTTGTATTGGTTGTAAAGGTTGAAATAGTTTATTATATGGATTAAGCTGAGAGACTTGTTGTTTCGCAATTATAACCACTACAACTTCTACAACCACTTCAACCATTACAACCAACCCCAAGGCAACAATTAAGTTACACGATAGTTATTAAACTATTAGCAGCTAACTTTATCCAAAGATCAATTGTTAAAAAACTAGAAAAATGAAGAAATTCCTGTTAATGTGCTGTTTCCTTGTTGGAATTACAGCAGTATGCCGTGCACAAGGTGGCGGTATGCGAAGAAGTCCTGAAGACAGGGCGAAAGACCTGCAAACGCAGTTAAAATTGACTGACGACCAGACAACCAAAGTCACAGCGATATATAAAGCTCAAGCTACAAAAATGGATAGCGTAAGAACTGCTGCCAACGGCGACAGACAAGCTATGCGTTCGGCTATGATGCCATTAATGAAAGATACCAATGATAAGATCAAAGCTATCTTAACTCCCGACCAGGCTACTGCATATGATAAAATTATGCAGGAACGCATGGACCGGATGAGAAATGGCGGCGGCGGTGGTGGCGGTAATTAACCCCACGCAAATCATTTTTTGTGAAAGCCTTCCGGTTTAACGGGAGGCTTTCTCTATTTTAGCATAAATTTTTAATCTTGAGCGCAGACAAATTCATCCGGGAAAGGCTTGACGAAAGAAGGGAAAACGGTTCTTACAGAACTTTAAAACCAGAAAATGACCTGGTTGATTTTTGCTCTAATGATTACCTGGGTTTTGCCCGTTCATCTACCCTAAAACAATGGATAGACAGTGAGATTGCAACTACTCAACATGTAAACGGTTCTACAGGTTCAAGGCTGTTATCAGGCAATCTCTCCTACACTGAAAAATTAGAACAACAAATTGCGGATTACCATAAAGCGGAAGCTGGACTAATTTATAATTCCGGTTATGATGCCAATGTTGGTTTATTCTCATCCTTACCTCAACGGGGTGATACGATTATTCTGGATGAGCTGGCTCACGCTTCTATTATAGACGGCGCACGGCTGAGTTATGCTAATCGCTATACCTTCAGGCATAATGATCTGGAAAGCTTAGAAGAAAAGTTAAAACACGCCAAAGGCAACTGTTATGTAGTGATTGAAAGCGTGTATTCAATGGATGGTGATACGCCTCCAATCAAGGAAATTCTGATTATTACCAAGAAATACAAAGCTGAACTAATAGTTGATGAAGCACATGCTATTGGATTGTATAACAATGGATTAATAAATCAAATTGGCTTAGAGAACGAAGTTTTTGCCCGAATAGTAACTTTCGGTAAAGCTCTGGGCTGTCATGGGGCTATTGTATTAGGAAGTAAAACTCTGAGAGAATATCTGATTAATTTTTCACGTTCGTTTATTTACACTACAGCCGCTTCTTTTCATCAGATCGCTTCAGTAAAAATGGCTTATAAAATGCTACCACAAGCGAATGATGAGATTGAAAAATTGCGTAATAATATTGAATTATTTAAACGGCTGACAGCGGGTATAGAAGGCAATCTATTGCCAAGTGACTCATCTATTCAATGCCTCGTTGTGGGCAGTAATGAAAAAGCAGGATTAATGGCTAATAATTTACAAAACGCAGGTCTGGATGTCCGTCCTATTTTAAGCCCTACGGTAGCTAAAGGCAGCGAACGATTACGGATATGTCTACATTCATTTAATTCCGATAATGAGATAACTTTGCTGTCGGAAATTTTACAACAACACACTACTTTATGACTTCTAGAAAACCTTTGTTTGTTACCGGCATCGGTACCGGCATCGGCAAAACCCTTGTATCCGCGGTTTTGGTTGAAAAACTAAAGGCCGACTATTGGAAACCCGTTCAATCCGGCGATCTGGACAAAAGCGATTCGCTATCTGTACAAAGTTTGATATCAAATACGGTTACTAAAATTCACCCGGAGAGCTACAAGCTTACACAACCATTTTCTCCGCATAAATCTGCCGCTATTGACGGTATAACGATCGATCCGGAAACTATCCATCTACCTAAAACTAACAATGCCCTGATTGTAGAAGGTGCCGGTGGTTTGATGGTGCCTTTAAATAATGAGTTCCTAATCATTGATCTGATCAAAAAATTGAATATTGAGGTAGTCTTAGTATCCCAAAACTACCTGGGAAGTATTAATCATACGTTGCTTTCTATTCATGCATTAAAAAGCTACGAAATCCTGATCAGGGGTATAATTTTTAATGGAATAAAGGACATTTACTCGAAAGATTTCATCCTGGAGAGCACTGGTGTAGAGTTGCTGGGTCATATTCCTCAATATAATATGATCGACAAAAAGACCGTAATTGACGCCGGCAGCTATATTCACTTGTAATTAAGACAGGTATTTGGGGATGTAAAGAATTTGCCTCAACTTAGCGTTGATTCAAACACCAATTATGATACAAAACGTCACGGTTATCGGTTCGGGGACTATGGGTAATGGCATTGCGCATACCTTTGCTCAAAATGGTTTCAAGGTTTCACTGGTTGATATTAGCAGCGAATCATTAGCTAAATCGCTTCAAATCATAGGCAATAATCTTGACCGCCAGATTAAAAAAGGCGCTATCGATGAATCGGTAAAAGCTTCTACCCTTTCTAATATCACTACTTATACCGATTTGAAAGAAGGTACGATCAATGCAGACTTGGTAGTTGAAGCCGCTACTGAAAACAAGGAGATCAAACTAAACCTCTTTAAGCAGTTGAGTGAGCTTTGTAAAGCCAACGCGATACTGGCATCCAATACTTCTTCTATTTCCATCACACAGATTGCTGCAGCTACTAACAGACCAAATAAGGTGATCGGGATGCATTTTATGAACCCTGTGCCTGTTATGAAGCTGGTTGAGGTGATACGCGGGTATGCTACAAGCGATGAAACGACAAATACCATCATGCAGCTTTCACGCGATTTGGGAAAAGATCCAGTTGAGGTAAATGATTACCCTGGTTTTGTAGCTAACCGTATCCTGATGCCGATGATCAACGAAGCAATTTATACTTTATTTGAAGGCGTTGCAGGAGTAGCAGAGATTGATACCGTAATGAAATTGGGCATGGCGCATCCGATGGGACCGCTGCAATTAGCTGATTTTATCGGTTTGGATGTTTGCCTGGCGATTTTAAAGGTATTGTATGACGGCTTTGGTAACCAAAAATATGCCCCTTGTCCGCTATTGGTTAATATGGTAACTGCCGGATATTTGGGGGTAAAATCGGGTAATGGTTTCTATATCTATACGCCCGGAAATAAAGAACTGGTAGTGTCTCCCAAGTTCAAATCATAGCTGATAATCAAACCTTTTCTGTATTCGTTTGTCTATAGCTTACACCTATATAAACGAAAAACAGATGAAAACTTTAGTAAAATTAGGGTTGATAGCCTTTTTGGGATCATTCCTATTCCTGACATCATGTGCAGGAGAATATTATGTTTCAGATCAACCGGCCGACGTAACGTATGACCCGGGGCCACCACCGTACTCAGGTGCTGTATGGATTGAAGGCGACTGGGTATATAGCGGCGGACATTACGTACACAACCGTGGCCATTGGACCAGAGGCCGTTCTGGCCGCACATGGGTTAAAGGTAACTGGGATCATGACAATCGCGGTTATAAATGGCACAGAGGCCACTGGCAGTAATCAGTTGGCAGTGTGCAGCTTGCAGTTGGCACACGAGAATACTTAATAAGTGTTGGCAGTATGCATAATTCTTTAGTGTAAACTGCCAACTTTTAACTGCAAACTGAATCACATCCGCTCAGGAACTTCGATTCCTAACAGCTTCATCGACCTTTTGATCACTTTGGCTGTCGCAGATGATAATTGCAAACGGAATTGTTTACTCGTCTCATCTTCTGCCTGCAGAATAGACTTTTCATGATAAAACTTATTGAAAGCCTTAGCCACTTCATACGCATAATTGGCAATAACTGCCGGACTATGCGTGGCAGCAGCTTGCGATATCGTTTCAGGGAATTGGCTTAAAATCAATATTAAATCTCTTTCTTCAGCATCCAATGATTCTATATCTATTCTTTCATTATCAAAGCCTTCTGCCCTGCTTAATACCGACCGAATGCGGGCATGTGTATATTGAATAAACGGGCCGGTATGCCCCTGGAAATCAACCGACTCGTTAGGATCGAACAGCAAACGTTTCTTGGGATCAACTTTTAACAGGAAATATTTCAAAGCGCCCATACCTATGGTATGATAAAGCTCTGCTTTTTCAGCTTCACTGTAATTTTCAACTTTTCCTAAAGCCTCAGTCTGCTCTTTGGCTGTTTGCTCCATCTCGGCAATCAGATCATCGGCATCAACTACAGTTCCTTCACGTGATTTCATTTTACCGGATGGCAGATCGACCATACCATATGATAAATGATATAGTCCCTTCGCCCATGATTTGCCCAGCTTTTCGAGTATGAGGAATAAAACTTTAAAGTGATAATCCTGTTCATTGCCCACCACATAAATAGATTCATCCATGTGGAAGTTTTTATATTTCTCCTGGGCAGTACCCAAATCCTGGGTCATATATACGGAGGTACCGTCTGAACGACGAACTAATTTCTGATCCAAACCATCAGCAGTCAGGTCGATCCAAACCGAGCCATCTCCCTTTTCAAAGAAAACACCTTTTTCAAGCCCTTCTTCCACAATATCTTTTCCTAACAAGTAGGTTTCGGATTCATAATAAAATTTATCAAAATTGACACCCAAAGATTCATAGGTTTTGCCGAAGCCATCATACACCCAAAGGTTCATCGTTTTCCACAAGCTGATCACCTCTTCATTGCCGGCCTCCCATTGCTGCAGCATTTTTTGAGCTTCAATCATCAGAGGTGTCTGGCCTTTTGCCAGCTCTTTTATCTTAGCTTTTTCATCACTGATCTTGTCTTCAAGCAGGTCAAATTCTTTAGAGTTAG
This sequence comes from Mucilaginibacter sp., assembly GCF_036568825.1. GTDB lineage: Bacteria > Bacteroidota > Bacteroidia > Sphingobacteriales > Sphingobacteriaceae > Mucilaginibacter. The sequence goes on from NZ_DATCRU010000080.1 coordinate 31,436, forward strand.
CATCTTTTAATTTATCTTCAAATCTTCCGATATTATTAAAATGCTCTTCAACCCTGATTTTTTGATCCTCATTAAATACTGACAGGTTATGGTCTTCAAAAATGTCCTTTAAAATTGGCGACAGCTGCTTTTGTAATTCTTTCTCAAAAAGTACATAATATTTACCCACCAAATGATCGCCCTTTTCCCCGGTTGACTCTGGCGTTTCACCATTACCCCATTTCTGCCAGGCCAGCATGGATTTACAAATGTGTATACCCCTATCATTAACAAGATTAGCTTTTACCACCTCGTAGCCGTCAGCTTTCAATATCTCTGCCACAGAATAACCTAACAGATTATTACGTACGTGACCAAGGTGAAGCGGTTTGTTGGTATTTGGCGACGAATACTCCACCATCACTTTTTTACCATTCGACTTAAAACCGGCAAAATCATCCGGCAAAATCTCGTTATAGAACGTATCGAGCCAATAGCCATCAGCCAATGAAATATTCAAAAAGCCTTTGATCACATTGAAGCCGGCAATCTCCTTTGCTTCATTTTTTAGGAACTCGCCTATTTCGGCACCCGTTTGTTCGGGTGATTTGCGGGAAAACTTGGTAAATGGGAAGGTAACTATAGTAACCTGCCCTTCAAATTCCTTTCGCGTAGGCTGCAAATTCACATCTGCTGCATTCAGTTCTGTTTGATATAGGGTTTTAACCGCTTTAACAGCGGCTTCAATTATAAAATCCATCCGGCAAAATTAATAAATTGGCTCATAGTTCATGGCTCATAATTCATGGTTTTACCGGTCGCCAACAATCCGCAATTAAGTATGAGCGAAAAAGCATAGCTTTGCTCTTCTCATAATTTTTTATGACCAAAAAGAACAACGATTTTCGTATTGATGTAACATCCGAAATAGGCGACCTCCGTTGCCTGCTGATACATAGCCCAGACAGTGGATTAGGAAAAGTAGTGCCATCAAAAGCACAAGACTGGCTATTTGAAGACATTGTGCACCTCGATACGATGCGCCGCAACGAGTATGATTACTATGTGAAGCTGCTGATGTATTTCCTTGATCCTGATAAAATAAAAGGCAGATTGAAAGAAATCGACTCAAAAGAGCATGATCGTGCTTTTTTCAAACCTGATAATGAAGGTTTCCATGCCTCAACCAAAGTGGTAGAAATACAGAATTTGCTGGCTGATATTTTGATTGAAGATGATATCCGTAAAAAGCTAGTGGCTTCTGTGTGTGCCATCGAGGGCTGTACTTATAGGCTACAGCAAAAATTGATCAATACTAAACCTATTGAGCTGGCCAAAATATTTATCTCTGGCTCTTTAGGTAATGATGAAATGATCTTTGCCCCCATCCCAAACCTGATATTTTCAAGAGATATCGGCATAGCGATCAATGACTATATGCTGTTGAACAAGCCTGCAAAAAAAGCCCGTGCAAGAGAAACCTTACTAGCACGATATATTTTCTTTAATCACCCGCTATTTGCTAAATATAAAGACAACATTCTGGAAATACCTGAAACCGTACACCATTTTCTGCGCCCTGGTGAAGAACAGGATGAAAAAACAACACTTGAAGGCGGCGATGTGATGATGGTAAGTCCGGATCATTTACTGATCGGCTGTAGCGAGCGTACCTCGGTAAGCGGTGCTAACGAAGCGATGAAGCTGCTTTTTGAGAACGATGTAGTGAAGAAAGTAACCATTGTAAAAATTCCGCATAAGCGGGATTATATGCACGTCGATACCATATTTACGCAGGTAAAACGCCATGTGTGGGTGATGTTGGGTTCGCTTTCAGCTTTGGAAGATACACACGAAGATGTTAACGTAGTAAAATGGTTCTCAGAGAAAAAGCAAAAAGCCAGGACGGACATTATTCAATTTGAAAACGGGAAATCGAAACCAAGAATTTTCAAAAGCCTTGAAGAGTTATTGAGCGATATCAGCGAGAATGATCTGCAAAGTGGCAAAAAAACCAAGTTCATTTATTCGGGCAATGATAAATTCCCTTTTGATGCCCGCGAACAATGGACCGACTCATGCAACTTACTGGCCATAAAAGAAGGCGTGGTATTAGGCTACGACCGCAATGATAAAACGGTAGAAGCATTCCGCAAAAAAGGATTTGAGATTGTAAAAGTGGCTGATCTGCTGCAAAAGTTTGAGAATGGCGAGATCGATCCGCATGAAATGAAAGATACCTTAATATTAATGCCTTCGTCAGAACTTTCTCGTGCCCGCGGTGGTTTCCATTGTATGAGTATGCCACTGTTGAGGGATAAAATATTATAAGTAAATAGTTCATGGTTGACAGTTCATAGAAACTGCAACTATCAACCATGAACCATTATCTATGAACTATGAACCAACAAACCACCTCCACCATATTAATGATCCGCCCGGTAAACTTTGTGTTTAACGAACAAACTGCCGGAAGCAATGCTTTTCAGAACCGTAATGCTGAACAGCAACGTGTACAGGATAAAGCTTTAGAAGAATTTGATCGATTTGTCAATATACTGCGCGAGAACGGCGTTGAAGTGATCGTAATTGATGATACCATTGAACCTCATACTCCTGATTCCATTTTCCCGAATAACTGGGTATCATTCCATAATGACGGTACTGTTTTCCTTTATCCGATGATGGCTGAAAATCGCAGATTGGAGCGCAGGGAGGATATTATTATGCAGTTGGAAGATGAGTTTAAGGTAAAGCATGTCATCGACCTGAGCCATTTTGAGCATGAAAACAAATTCCTGGAAGGAACGGGCAGCATGGTTTTGGATCGTGAAAATAAAATAGCTTATGCTTGCTTGTCACCTCGAACCGATAAGGATGTCCTTGAGGCGTTTTGTAAAGACAGTGGTTACTGGTCTGTTCTTTTCCATGCAGTCGACCAGAATGGCATGGATATTTATCATACCAACGTTTTAATGTGCATTGGTAGCAGTTATGCTGTTATTTGTCTGGATAGTATAAAAGATGAGAGCGAAAAGCAGAATGTCATTAATTCCCTTCAATCAACCCAAAAACAAATTGTTGCTATTTCCTTTGAGCAGATGAACCATTTTGCAGGCAATATGCTTGAGGTTCAAAACAAAGATGAAGAGAGTTTGCTGGTGATGTCAAAAAGTGCCTGGGACTCGTTAAATTATGAGCAGAAGGCTATTCTAAGTTCGTTTAGTAACCCCGTTTATTCCGATATCAGCACTATAGAAAATAATGGCGGAGGTAGCACCCGCTGCATGATGGCCGAAGTGCATTTACCGCACGACTAATAAGACTTTTAACCGAATATGATGTTAAAGTAAAATATTTATTAAAAATATTTTAAACGCTAAAATTATGTCAATATTCCATTAAAAAATTACATTTTTGGCAAAATTTTAAAGAATGCAGAGTTACCAGGAATTTCTTGATTTAAGTGTAGGTTTCCCGCAGGAAGGTTTCGAGATCATTGATGATGAATTATACTTTAATGATCTGAATTTGATGGAGATGATCGAAACGTATGGCACGCCGCTTCGTTTCACTTATTTGCCTATGGTATCTAAAAAGATACAGCAGGCTAAACTGTTATTTCAGCAGGCGATTGTTAAAAACAATTATCGTGGCAGCTATAAATATTGTTATTGTACCAAAAGCTCGCACTTCAGGCATATCGTTGAAGAAGCTTTAAAAAATGATATCCACTTAGAAACATCATCCGCATTTGATATGCCGATGATTGACTCACTTGAGAAAAAAGGCGTTGTAACCAAAGATATCACCGTTATATGCAATGGTTTTAAAACCTTTCAATATAAAACGTACATCGTCGATATGCTGCATGATGGTTTTAAAAACATCATCCCGGTACTGGATAACAAGGAAGAGTTTAACATTTACGATGATGAGATCGAGATGGATACACCTTGTAACCTGGGTATCCGTATCGCGGCTGAAGAGCAACCTAACTCACAGTTTTATACTTCGCGTTTGGGCATCCGTCTGGAAGATATTATCGACTTCTATTATAACAAGATCGAACCAAACCCGAACTTTAAAGTAAAGCTATTGCATTTCTTTATTAATTCTGGTATTTCTGATACGCCATATTACTGGAATGAGTTGGAGAAATATGTGACGCTGTACTGCAAGTTCAAAAAGATCAACCCTGATCTGGATACTTTGGATATTGGCGGTGGTATGCCTTTTAAAGACTCGCTTGTATTCGATTTTGATTATGAATACATGATCAACGAGATCGTAAGCCGTATCAAAGAAATTTGTGCCGATAACGATACGGAGGAGCCGGATATTATTACCGAATTTGGAAAATATACCTGTGCCGAAGCCTCGGGCATTTTGTATAAAGTTCTTGGCCGTAAACAACAAAATGATCGCGAGAAATGGCTGATGCTGGATGGTTCATTTATCACCAATTTACCAGACGTTTGGGCCTTGAATCAAAAATACGTTTTGTTACCTGTAAATAACTGGGATTCAGAATATGAGCGTGTGAACCTGGGCGGAATAACCTGCGATGGCCAGGATTACTACAACCAGGAAGCGCACATGAACAGTGTGTTTATGCCAAAAACCCGTAAGGTACAATATTTGGGATTCTTTAATACAGGCGCTTACCAGGAAGTTTTGAGCGGGTATGGTGGCATTCACCATTGCTTACTGCCATCGCCTAAGCATGTACTGGTCCGCCGTAACAGGGATGAGACATTTAACTTTGAGGTATTTGGAGAAGAACAAAACAGCAAACAGGTTCTGAAGCTGTTAGGCTACACCACCTGATATAATTTTATAAACTTATTAAGCCGATCCATGTTAAGCTATTATGCTTAAAATCGGATCGGCTTTTTTGTTGTTGATACCCCTGCTCTGTTCCGTTTCAACCCCAAAACCGCAACAGAAAAATGATAGCATTTATACCTATAAAACCGCCTCTGAGGGTGGTATTGGTAAATGTTATTATGGGCGTGAGATAGCGCACATTATGGATTTCAGCGGATCATCATGGCTGGATCGCAACAGTCGCCAGATTGATGAAAACTCAGACTTAGCTGTATCCAAAATGCCGATAAACGAGAACAGTGTTGTGGCTGACATTGGGGCGGGGACTGGCTATTACACCTTCAAAATCTATAATCGAATAACTAAAGGAAAAATCTACGCAGAAGAAATACAGGATGACGCGGTTAACTACCTGAAAAACAAAGCAGGACAATTAGCTGCAATGAACGTGATCGTAGTGAAAGGCAATGAGAAATCACCCGAGTTACCTGAAAATAGTATCGATCTTGCCTTGATGGTTGATGTTTATCACGAATTGAATTATCCGCACGAAATGCTCCAAAGTATCCGAAAATCATTAAAACCCAAAGGCAAACTATTGTTACTTGAATATAAAGCTGAAGACCCCAAAGTGGATATTAAACCACTGCATAAAATGACCGTGAAACAGGTTAATAAAGAATTGAGCGCGAATGGCTTCCGGTTAGTTGAAGATGGTGAGTTTTTGCCGATACAGCATTATTTATTGTTTGAAAAGGATTAAACAAAGGGTGTCACACTGAGGCTCTCGAAGTGCGGTGCGTAAAGGCCATTGCCCGCATAGTCTTCGACCAGCTCAGACTGACAAAGCTTTTAAATATTAGGCATCAAATTTCTCCAACAACTTCAACAACGTCTCAAAATCCTTTGGATAAGGCGCATGAATGGTTATTTCCTTGCCATCCAACAGCTTAAAACTTACCTCGTAAGCATGCAAAGCAAAACGCTTCATAATAGGTTGCTCTTCCTGATCTTTGCCTAAATGATATTTACGCTTGATTTCCGACAGGAAAACAGGTTTACCGCGATACATTTCATCACCTGCAATAGTAGCGCGTTGTGATGCCAGGTGAATACGAATCTGGTGCATGCGGCCTGTTACCGGGCGGCACTCAACCAATGTATAATGTTTGAAATATTTTAACGATTGAAACCAGGTTTCAGCACGTTTGCCTTCCTGTCTGCTAATGCTTACATTTCCCTTACCGACATTCAATATTGGCAAATCCACCAGCAAATTTTCAAACACGTGGGTTCCTTCAATAATTGCGTGATATACCTTTTTAACCTGACGCTTTTCAAACTGTATGGAAACCGTGCGGTAAGCTTCCGGGTTTTTAGCGATGATCAGTGCGCCTGAAGTTTCCTTATCCAAACGATGGCAAATCTGCGCATCGTCCGAATAAGCTTTGGCCATACGCAGCAAATTGATCTCTCCGCCTTCCCGTTCATCCAGCGAACTTAAAAAAGGCGGCTTATTTACCACGATCACATCTTCATTCTCAAACAATATCAAATCAGCAAACTTCGGAAACTTCATAGCGGGCAAAAATACGGTTTTGTTAGTTAATCAGTTAACCGGTGATTAGTTAATCAGCGACACCCTATAAAAAATGGCAATAGCCTGGTTAACCAGTGACTGATAACCTTAAACCAAACAAACACGGCAAACCAATGGTTAACTAAGTGAAAAACATTAACATCTAACTACAAAAACATGAACACAAATTCAACCGGACCTGAAGAAAAGGGATTTTTCGAAAAGGTCAAAGAAACAATCGAGCACCTATGGGAAGGCACGAAAGATACAGCCGAAGAAGTAAAAGATAAAACTGCCGACACGATAGAACATATAAAAGATAAAGTTACCGCCGAAAAGAAAACGGTTGCGAGGAAAACAACCGCAGCGAAAAGTAACGTTATTGCCAAAGCAAAAACTGTAAAGACTAAAGCGGCAGCCGCGACAGCCGATGTGAAGACTAAAGCCAATACCAAAGTTAAAGAGATCAAAGCTAAAGCTGCCGATGAAACCGCGAAAACTAAAAAAGCTGTAGCCGATGTAAAAGCCAAAGCGGCAGATAAAACTAAACAGATAGAAAAGAAAGCAAAAGCAGCCAGCACAGCTGTGAAGAAATCCGCAGCAAAGAAAGCTGCTACTACCAAGAAAGCAGTTGCTTAAATTACATTAAAGCAAAAATGCCCCGTAACCGGGGCATTTTTGTTATCCTTCGAATTTGTATCCGACGCCTTTTACTGTCGAGACGATATCATCTCCCAGTTTTTCGCGCAGTTTACGGATATGAACATCGATAGTACGGTTGGTTACCACTACCGAATCTTCCCAAATATTTTTCAATATTACCTCGCGTGTGTAAACCTTTCCGGGTTTTGAAGCCAGTAGGTATAATAATTCAAACTCTTTCTTGGCCAGAACAACCTTATCACCCTTCTGGTAAACCAGGTAAGCTTCCCGGTCGATGGTCAGGCCGCCTATTTCCAGTTTATTATCGGTTACTTCTTCAGCCGGAGCGTTTCTTCTTAATATTGCATTTATACGGCTAACTAAAGCGCGTGGCTTGATAGGTTTTGCGATGTAATCATCGGCACCTACGTTAAAACCGGCAATTTCTGAATATTCTTCGCTGCGGGCGGTTAAAAACACCATGAAAGTATTTTTGAATTCAGGCATGGTACGCATGATGCGGCAAGCTTCAATACCATCCATTTTCGGCATCATAATATCCAGCACAATTAAGTCCGGAAGTACTTTTTTAGCCTCAGAAACGGCTTCCTGGCCATTTCTTGCGGTATAAACCTGATACCCTTCCTTCTTTAAATTATATTCTATCAGCTCTAAAATATCCGGTTCGTCATCAACAATAAGAATCTTTTGCTTCGTAGATGTGCTCATATTACAAATTTTGGATAAATATATAAGCTTAAAAAAAGCAAATGGTTACGTAGTTGTTAACAAATTGTTAAGTGTTACCTTTTCTTAACTTATTATTGAGGCTTATTAAACGTTTTGTTTAAAAAATCTTCAAGATCGCTGCCCGTGATGTTCTTTGCCACAATGTTTCCCTGTGGATCGATCATAAAGTTTGACGGGATAGCATTTACGTGATAAAGTCTTTCGGTCGGACCTTCAAAATTCTTTAAATCAGAGGCGTGGTTCCATGTTAATTTATCCTGGTTGATTGCTTGTTGCCATTTGTCTTTATCAACATCCAGAGAGATACCCAATATATTCAGGCCTTTGCTTTTATAGGCTGCATATTGTTTTACCACATTTGGATTTTCCTGGCGGCAAGGTGCGCACCATGATGCCCAGAAATCAACCAATACATATTTGCCTTTATAATCAGAAAGCTTTACCGGTTTACCATCAAGACCCATTGTAGTAAAATCTGGAGCCTTATGACCTACCGAGATTGGCTTCACTTCCATCATATTACGCACAAAACGTTTTACGGCGGGATTATCGCCAAAAAGATTTTTTGCCTGGATGTTATCCGCATAAGCAACCAGTTGTTGCTCATATTTATTGGGGTCAACACCAGTGATAGCGAAGAACCCGGCAAGCGAACTGCTGTTATCATTGGCAAATTTTAATACTGCCTGGCTTTGATCTCCTAATAACTTTTCAAGCCTCGGGCGATATACTTTGATAAGTGAATCCGACTCATGACCTATTTTTTGGGCTTCTTCACGGTATTGCTCTGTTAAAATGGCAATTTGCTTGTTATATACATTATCTATCTGGTTGAACTGCTGGATCTTTTGTGAATCATCAGAGCCTTTAATCGTATATTTTCTGGAAGTATCTGCCAGATCAGTTGAGAAATCGATATCATCACCATTTTTAGCGATCACATCAAATACTGCAGTCTTTCCAGTACGGATATCAAACAAGTTTTGATAAGGTGATGAACGTTTGAATTCAAACTTGCCATTTTCGCTCAGGTTAGTGGAATCAACCATTGTCAAACCCGCACTATCAGCCTGGAACAGGTACACTTTCTTTACAGGTCCGGGATTAGTAATATTGCCGGAAATCGTAAATGTAGACTTATCCTTACAAGAACTGATTGCAACAATCAATCCAACAATACCGCAATATATTAAGCTTCTTTTCATGCTTTTTTAGATTTGAGACGTGAGATATGAGATTTGAGATAATGCTTAGATCAAGAATTGTTATTTCTTGTCTCATATCTCACATCTAATATCTCATATCTACCTTATTTCGATTCTAATTCTTTTATCAATAACTGGTTGGTCTTCTGTGGATCGATCTTTCCCTTTGATCGCTTCATGATCTCGCCCATAAACAATCCCAAAACGCCTTTTTTGCCTTTCCGGTATTCAATCACTTTATCCGGGAACTTAGCTATGGCTTCGTTAATGAATTGATATACATCATCAACATCAGCAGTGATCAACAAGTTTAGTTCTTTAGCCAACTGCTCCGGTTCTTTCCCCGGGTCATTAATCATAGCCGGGAACAACTTTTGCGATGCTACTGAATTGTTGATCTTACCAGTCTCAATCAACGCTATTAGTTCGGCTAAATTAGCAGGTTTTATGGCGAATTCAGTAATAGTTATGCCATTTTCATTCAGGTATGATTTTACTGACCCCATTAGCCAGTTAGAGGCGACTTTATAGTTTTCAGTATGTTTTATCAATTCTTCGAAATACAAAGCGACATCTCTTTCGGCAGTGATAACTGAGGCGTCATAAACAGGCAGGCCAAGTGTTGTTATATATTTATCATACAGTTCATTCGGCAATGCCGGTAAGCTTTCCTTTATCCTATTTACATATTCCATATCAAGGGATAAAGGCTGCAAATCCGGCTCTGGGAAATAGCGGTAATCATTCGCCATTTCTTTTGAACGTAAAACAGAAGTCTCGCCGGTATCTGCATTGAAGTTTAGCGTATTCTGCTCAATATGGCCGCCTGCTTCAATTATCTTGACCTGACGTTCAAACTCATGATCGATAGCGCGCTGAACATTGCGGATAGAGTTCAGGTTTTTTACCTCGCAACGGTTGCCATAAACGATATTTCCTCTTAATCGCACCGATATATTGGCGTCGCAGCGCATGCTGCCTTCTTCCATATTTCCGTCGCAGATATCAAGGTAACGAAGTAACTTGCGAATCTCGGTCAGGTATTGCCCAGCTTCTTCGCTGGTGCGCATATCGGGTTCCGATACGATCTCAATCAACGGTACCCCTGCCCTGTTCAGGTCGATGAGAGAATCTGCATGATGCTGGTCGTGCATACTTTTGCCGGCATCTTCTTCCATATGAATATGATGAATGGCAATCTCTTTTTGTGAACCGTCTGACAGACGTACAGTCACATATCCGCCCAAACATACCGGCGCCTGATCCTGGGTGATCTGATAACCTTTAGGCAGATCAGCATAAAAGTAATTTTTGCGGGCGAAGCTATTATTCAGATTGATGGTGCAATTACAAGCCAGGCCCATTTTAACAGCATACTCCACCATACGCTTATTAATGCGTGGCAAAGTACCCGGATGCCCCAGCGAAATAGCGCTGATATGTTCATTAGGACCGGCTCCAAATGCTGCTGAATCCGAAGAAAAGGCTTTGCTTAATGTAGATAACTGAGCGTGCACCTCCAATCCTACCACCAGCTCATATTTGTCTTTCATCTTCCCCGATAGAGTTTCTTGATCAATATTTAACACCAAATTGATGGTGAGCGCCAAATATAGTTAAAACTATAAAATAGATAGGAAATAAAGCATTCTTTCCTGCTGATGTTAAATGACACAAAAAACCATATGGAATTTTCCCGGTTTTTATTATACGAGTAATCACAAAACGCAAACAAATGTATACCGATATAGATAACCCGGTTAAGCCCGTATTTAGCAAACCGGATAATACAGATTTTTTTAAGGAACTGAACAAACAAGTTCAGAAAACCATAGTGAACAACCATGGTATTCAAAACCGTATTGTGTTTAAAGCTGTGCTTTTTCTTGCTCTTTATTTCCTGTGCTATAGTTCAATATTGTTTTTCGGAGATAACATCTACCTGCTTTTTTTCTTTTATATGGCCACAGGCATTAGCATGATCCTTGTATTTCTGAATGCTTTTCATGATGCTGCGCACGGGGCCGTTTTCAAGAAAAAGGCTTATAACGAATGGTTTGTATATGTACTGGAATTATTTGGCAGCAACAGTTATATATGGAAGAAAAGACACTTGCTCCTTCATCACCCCTATCCTAACGTGCAAAACTGGGATATTGACGTGAAACAAAGCGATCTTGTCAGGATATTTCCACAAAGCAAATGGTATAACTTTCACCGCTATCAGCACATTTATATGTGGCCGCTTTATTTCTTTTATACCCTTAACTGGCTGTTTGTACGTGACTTTAAAGATTTTTTTTGCAAAGCGGACAACTACCTCAAACGGGTGACAACCATACCGAAAATTGAATACTTTAAACTGTTTGCCTGTAAATTGCTTAACTTATTCCTGATGATCGGCCTGCCGGTCATTATTTTGGAACAGCCGTGGTATATTGTCCTGACGGCATTTTTCGCTATGCATTTTGCAGCCAGTGCTTTTGGGGTTATGGCTTTACTATCAACTCATGCCGATGAAGATGCACAATTCCCTCAATTGGATGATCAGGGAGCGATCAACAGCACATGGGCGGCTTACCAGGTATCGGCAACGAAGGACTTTTGTACACACAGTCGCTTTGCCAACCTGATATTTGGCGGCTTTAATCATCATGTCGCTCACCATTTATTCCCAACGGTGGCCCACACCTATTATCCATATATTACTCCCCTAATCAAAAGGTTTGCAGAAGAATATGATCTGAACTATCGTTCCTATCCCCTGCATCAGGCTATTTATTCGCATTTTAAGCTTTTAAAGAAAAGCGGACAGAGCGAAAATTTGCTATCAAACGGCGAGCTTTAAGAAATAATTTATCTGACTTACAGTTGATTATAAAAATGTACTCTTATTAACTAATTTTTTAGTTTAAAATATCACTTCTACTTCTTAACTTAGTATAACTAAAAACTTAATTACAAACCTTAGAGATTATGGACACACTGCAATATATAGTTTTAGCCAACTTATTCCTTAGTGCATTCTTTGGGTTATATGTTCTTCTGTTGAAGAAAGAAACATTTTTTCAGATAAATAGGGTTTATTTATTGTCGGCGTTACTACTATCGTTTATCCTGCCGGTTATTCATACCGATTGGTTCGGACAATCTGTTATTGCAGAACAAATCAAATACTCGGTGATAGCAAAACCAATTGACATATTCGCGTCTAAACAAACAGGGGAATCACATTTTACATTTTTCCAATTTCTCTCATGCATGTATTTGATTGGAATAATTATCCTGACCTTACATCTGCTCATCAGGTTATTGGCAGTTAAAAAGATCATATTTAACTCCAGTGATCAATCCTCCTATTCATTTTTTAAGAGAATATATCTCAGCGAGAGTAATTCAACCAATCAATTTATCTGTGAGCATGAAAATATCCATGCTGCACAATGGCATTCTGCTGATGTGATATTGATGGAACTCGTAATCATTTTCAACTGGTTTAACCCATTGGTGTACCTGTTCAGGAAAGAATTGAAGGATGTACACGAATTTATTGCCGACGAAGGCGCACTCAAGTTTTCGGGCGGTAAAAAGGAGTATGCTATGCTTTTATTTAGTCAAACGTTTGAAACACCTATAAACAATTTAGTTAACCCATTTTTTAATCAAAAATTATTAAAACAACGCATTATGATGATCCAAAAAAATAAATCGCAAAAAAGTGCACTTTTAAAATATCTGCTCGCTGTGCCTTTGTTTGCTTTAATGCTGACGCTTTCTTCAGCCAGTATAATTAAGAATGAAGCACTAACTCCATCAGAAAAGGCAACTCTTTTCCCACAGCAAAAGGATGACAAGGTATTTAGCGAGGTTGAACATGTACCAAACTATCCGGGGGGAGTAGATAAATTTTATAAATTTCTGCAACAAAACATCAAATACCCTGCTGAAGCAAAGAATAAAAAAATAGAGGGCAAGGTTTTTCTTTCCTTTATAGTGGAGAAGGATGGTTCTCTCAGTACATTTAAAATTCTGCGTGATCCGGGAGCAGGCTGCGGAGCAGAGGCTGTCAGGGTAATGAAACTATCACCTAAATGGAACCCGGGAATTCAAAACGGTCATAAAGTAAGGGTTCAGTATACTATGCCAATTTCTTTCACGCTGGAAGCAAAATCTAAGGCGTGAGATTTGCAAGAATGAGATTTGACAACTTTTAAAAAGTTGTCAAATCTTTATACTGGAATTATTTAATAAAGCTCTTAGCCTTTTCCAATACTTTATCTAATCCGCTGATATCCTTACCGCCTGCTGTTGCAAAGAATGGCTGACCGCCACCGCCGCCTTGTATTTCTTTGGCGAGCTCGCGGACAATGTTGCCGGCATTCAGACCTTTATCCTTCACCAGGTTTTCGGAGATCATTACGGTGATGTTTGGCTTGCCATCAAAATCAGCTGCAAGAACAAGGAAAAGATCATTGACGATATCTTTTAATTGATAAGCCAGGTTCTTAACAGCATCGGCATTGGGCAGAGCAACTTTTCCGGCAATAAAGTTGATGCCGTTTATATTCTGAACTTTCTTAGCCAGCTCATTTTTTAATCCGGCTGATTTTTCAAGAACCGATTTTTCGATCTCCTTTTTTAGCTTACTGTTTTCATCCAGCAGGCTTTCGATGCTTTTGCCGATATCCTTCGGATTCTTCAGCAATTCTTTCAGCTGATCGATAAGGATGCTTTGCTGATTAATATAATTTTCAGCGCCGATACCGGTAATTGCCTCAATACGGCGAACACCGGCAGCTACAGCACTTTCAGCAATGATTTTGAAATAACCAATATTGCCTGTTGCCTTTACATGCGTTCCGCCGCAAAGCTCTTTTGAAAAACTATCATCAAACGTGATCACACGTACATACTCCCCATATTTTTCGCCAAATAAGGCTGTTACCCCGCTTTGGATGGCAATCTGGTAAGCTACGTTGCGATCTTCTTTCAATGGAATATTCTCGCGTACCTTCTGATTCACAATAGCCTCTATCTGCGCCAATTCCTGATCGGTTACTTTGGCAAAGTGCGAGAAGTCGAAACGCAGGTATTCATCGTTTACCAATGAGCCTTTCTGGTTCACATGACTTCCTAATACCTGTTTCAACGCTGCGTGCAATAAGTGTGTAGCCGAGTGATTGCTCATGATATTGGCCCGTCTCGCGGGATCAACAATGGCAGTCAGTGCATCATCAATAGCATCTTCAGATGGCAGCTTATCTACAAAATGCACGATAAGCGCATTTTCTTTTTTGGTATCTGTTACATTAATAACTTCTCCATCCGGGAAAACTAACTCACCGATATCTCCTACCTGGCCACCGCTTTCGGCATAGAATGGCGTTTTATCCAGCATGATCTGGTATTGCTCTTTACCTTTTGCAATTACCTTGCGGTATTTTACAACATGGGCTATGGTTTCTGTTTCATCGTAGCCAGTGAACTCGGTAGTATCTTCGTCTTTTACAATTACCCAGTCGCCAGTATCGATTGCGGTAGCGACACGGGAACGGGTCTTTTGCTCCTCAAGAGATTTATTAAATCCTTCCATATCGACTGATAAGCCATTTTCTCTAGCCATTAATTCTGTCAAATCAATGGGAAATCCATAAGTATCTTGAAGCTTAAATGCTGTTGCGCCATCAATCTGACGTTTAGGAGGCTCAATATTAAAATCTTGTTCTTTTTTATGATACTCAAGAATATTAGATTGATTAAATGCTAAAACACCGCGCAAATAACTTTCAAAAATTTCCAAACCATTCCCAAGTGTCCTCAAAAATGAAACCTCTTCCTCCAAAACGACCTTCTGTACAAAATCCTTCTGGTTCCACAACTCATCAAACACGCCTTTAAACTGTTCAGCCAAAAGTGGCACCAATGTATTGAGAAAAGGCTCTTTTAGACCCAAATATTGATATTGATACCTTACCGCCCGGCGCAGAATCCGGCGAATTACATATCCGGCTTTATTATTAGATGGCAACTGTCCGTCGGAAATCGTAAAACTCACAGCACGAACGTGGTCAGCTAATACACGCATGGCCACAGCTTCATTCCAGCCTTCTTCGCCCGGTTTGGCTGCGGCATTGTATTTCTTTCCGCTTTTTTCAGCGATAAACTGTATCAGGTGCTGAAAAACATCTGTATCGTAATTCGAGGTTTTATCCTGTATTACGCGCACCAAACGCTCAAAGCCCATACCTGTATCCACATGTTTGGCAGGCAGTGGTTGTAATGAACCATCTTTCAAGCGGTTAAACTGCATGAATACATTATTCCAAATCTCAATCACCTGGTCGCTGTCGCCGTTCACTAAACTTGCACCGGGCACTTTAGCACGCTCATCTGCAGGACGGTTATCATAATGGATCTCCGAACATGGACCGCATGGACCAGTTTCGCCCATTTCCCAAAAGTTATCCTTTTTGTTACCCATCAGGATGCGCTCTGGGGCAATATGCAATGCCCAAAAATCGTAGGCTTCCTGGTCTTTAGGCAGTCCTTCTTTTTCGTCGCCCTCAAAAATGGTTACATAAAGGCGTTCTTTATCAATTTTTAATGTTTCGGTCAGCAATTCCCAGCTCCAGGCAATGGCTTCTTTTTTAAAATAGTCGCCAAAGCTCCAGTTACCCAGCATCTCGAACATGGTATGATGGTAAGTATCGATACCCACTTCTTCCAGGTCGTTATGCTTGCCCGAAACACGCAAACAACGCTGCGTATCAACCACACGAGGGTATTTGGCCGGTGCTTCGCCCAGGAAAATGTCCTTAAACTGGTTCATCCCGGCGTTGGTGAACATCAGCGTCGGGTCGTTTTTTACAACAATTGGAGCCGATGGCACTATGGTGTGACCTTTGGAAACAAAAAAATCCAAAAAAGCCTTACGTATCTCTGAAGAAGTCATGAAATGTTAAATAGTTCGCAAAGTTAATTATTCGCTTCAAAGTGCGAAAACAGCGCCAGAAACAAGTTTATCATGAGAATGAGCACTTTACAGGTGTTAACAAGAGTAAAACTTTTCCACATTTTGCAATTTGTGGAACATTATAATGTTAATATGCGTTAAAAAGAAAAATTGAAATTAATTTTGGACTATGCCTTACAAAGAGCACGAGATTAGTAAAATGTACTACACCATGGGTGAGGTGGCTGCTATTTTTGATGTAAACCAGTCATTGATCAGATTTTACGAAAAAGAATTTGACGTACTACAGCCTAAAAAGAATAAAAAAGGCAACCGCTATTTTACTCCCGAAGATATCGAGCATCTAAGGATTATTTTCCATTTAGTTAGAGATAAAGGCTATACCATTAACGGCGCACGCGAACATCTGAAAAAGAATATGGATGAGTCTAAAGACCATCAGCGTGTGATCGATTCGCTTGAGAGCATTAAGAAATTTCTGCTGGAAGTTCGCGAACAGTTATAAAGCCGTCAGCCTCACCTAAATCCTCTCCAGGGGAGAGGACTTAAAATTCCTGGTACTTAATAAATCCTCGTTAATTTTAAGAGTTTTCTCTTTGAAATCATATCTTTATTTCCGGATACTGTACTGACCTTGTCTGTACCTGAACCTGTAAAATTGATATGATAGCCGCTCATAAAGGCGAAATCCCGTTTGCAATACTGCTTCTCCCTTTTTTAGCCGGAATCGGTTCGGGCATTTGGTTCCCTGTATTTTCCTTTACAACAGCTCTTACAATTATACTCTCAGGCTTGATCGTTTTATTTATCAGCCTGAACCTGCTTTATAAAAAGTTCAATCTCCATAAGTTCAAATGGACGGGAGGAGCGCTGATTTACAGCATACTATTCCTTTTAGGCTGGACCGCCACTTTAAAATACAACGAGCTAAACGACAAAGATCGTTTCTCAAAAAAACCCGCGGATTACCTTTTAGTGAAGATTAGTAATGAGCCAAAACTAAATAGCGACCTGCTGAAATTTACAGCAACCGTTGAAAATAATCTCCAAAACAGAAAAGCAACTTCAACATCAGGCAATTTGCTGATCACCATAAAAGACAACGCAGCCAGGAACTTATATTATGGCGATGAATTATTAATACCTGCCAATTATCATCCTGTCGATCCGCCATATAACCCGGCTGAGTTTAATTATAAGCAATACCTTGCCAATCAGAACATTCATTACCAGGTATTTTTAAATGCACATCAATATTATGTCATCGCAAAAAGCAAAGGCAATGGATTGATTTCTTATTCGCTTGGGTTAAGGCAGCGACTGGTGGAGAAATTTAAACGGCATATGTATACTCCAGAAGCTGTCACCGTGGCATCAACCTTAATATTAGGTTACAAAGCCGATCTGAGTAACGATGTATTGCAGGCCTATTCCAAGACAGGCACTATCCATGTACTTTCGGTTTCAGGCGCTCACGTGGCTATTCTTTTCCTGGTACTGGATTTCATGCTGGGTTTTCTCAATAGGTTTAGGTATGGTAAAACTATTAAAGCAGTACTGGTAATCATCATTATCTGGTACTATTCATTGCTTACAGGCTTCTCGCCTGCTGTTTGCCGGGCTGCAGTTATGATATCCATGATCATTATCGGCAAAACTTATAGCCGGTATATTAATACTTTAAATATATTGGCTATTTCAGCTTTTGGTTTACTGCTATACAACCCTTATTTTATTCTCGATGTCGGTTTTCAATTATCCTATCTGGCAGTAGCAGGACTGGTGATATTCCAGCCGATAGTTTATAAATGGATAAATATTGATAACAAATGGCTCGACAAATTATGGGCAGCATGTTCCATATCCATTGCTGCACAGGTAATTACATTTCCGTTGAGTGCCTACTATTTTCACCAGTTCCCGGTTTACTTTTTGATCAGCAACCTGTTTATCATTATCCCTTCTGAACTCATTATGATCGCTGGCTTGGCTTACCTGGTTATGCCTGATATTCCGTTTGTTTCATCTGCTTTGGGATGGATATTGGAGAAATCAATATTATTAATGGACAGAGTGTTATCGGCAATAGAGCATTTCCCCTACTCCAGCATCAATAAAATATGGATCACACCTGTGGAATATCTGTTGCTTTATATTATTATCATCGCTGTATTTTATTTTTTGTATGACCGCAAAATATGGTCGCTCAGGTTGAGCCTTACATGTACGCTTTTATTGGCAATCAACGTTAGTTATAAAAGATGGAATAACTCTCAATCCAATCAAATCGCTTTTCTGAGCCTAAGAAAACACACGGGAATTGCATTTAAGAAAGGAAATGATGCGGTAGTATTAACAGATTTGTCTGACACTGATAAAACTTTTCACTATTCTATCCAGCCTTATTTGGATAGCAGTCAGATTGAAAGTGTTCAATTGCTATCTCCCGATAAAAACATTCGCTTATCCTATTTTTTGAAAGAAAATAACTACCTGCAATTTCAAGATAAACGATTATTGCTTTTTAATAAACAACTATCGGCAATGCAGCTGCCTCAAAAATTAAAGACCGATTATCTGTACGTTGCGGGTTCTTCCGCCTCAGCCGGCCTTGCTTTTATTAATAAAAATTATGACTATAAATCCTTAATTATCGATAATACAAATTCAAGCTACCTGATTAACAAGCTGCAGGAAGAAGCAAAGACGCAACATGTCAATTATAATACATTATTGCGTAACAAATCAATGGTGGTATCATCTAATTGAGAAATTAACAAAACATTTGCACCCAATACAATTAATATCTAAATTGTGTTAAATAAAATCCAAAGTATGAACATTAAATTTTTAAGCGCAGCTCTTGGTATCGCGCTATCGGTAGTAGCATTAAGCGCAAATGCGCAAAAAACCTACTCTGAAGGTACAATTTCCTTGAGCTCTGATATGCGAGGTCAGCCAATTGATGGTAAAATTTATTTCACCCCTGATTCTTCTGCATACACATTCGCAGCTGGACCAGCCAATATTAGAATATTGTCAAATGCTAAAAGAACTTACTTCGCTGTTCTAGTTGATGTAGCTGTAGCTTCTATAAAGAAAGCGGCTATTGCTAACCCGGATGAAATTGAACAGGCGATGGCCGGATTGCCAAAATTCACCTATGCTCCTACTACTGAAACTAAGCAAATATCAGGTTTCAATTGCAAGAAAATTGTTGCAACAGATACCAAGACCAATAAGACTTACGATGTGTGGATAACCAATGATGTAACGCTGCCTCCTAGTGTTATACCTGACTTCTATTCGACTATTGGAGGAGTGCCAATTCAGTATACAAGTTTTAGCCAGGGGCAAACCTCAAATGTGACCGTTACAGGTATTACCGATACTAAGGCTCCGGCGGGTACATTTGCGATAGCAGGGGATTTTGATAAGATCACACTGGATGACTTAAAAGCTATGAGTGGAGGCCATTAATCCTTCTCATTATCATAAAAAAAGCGATCCGAAAATCGGATCGCTTTTTTTATTGGTCTCTATTGATCAGTTAGCTACTGCCTTATTTAATTGATCTACCCATTGGTTGAATAACCGGGTTTCCATTTCAACTGCTTTATCAGCATGTAATTGCCAATTGGGTGAAAAGGTTTTTAGCTGGTTGATCATTTCCTCCAGGTGGCCCTCTTCCTCCAGAATAATCGATTTTACATTAACTTTACTGCCTGTTTTATCCAATTCTTCCTGGTAAACCGGGTAAAGCTCATCTGCCCGAACTTCTATAGCATAAGTAACCAACAGATAAGCTGCAAAACGCAATTCTTTACCGGATAAGCCTAACTCTTTTTTCAAGTATCTGCAAACATCAACATCTAATTGATTGAGGTAATATTTGCTGCTTTTTGGTGCGATCAGGTAGTCGCTCCTATATGTCGGACAATACGACTTCACTTTTTCGATCTGCTTTTTCAGGTAAAAAGCATGACGATGTTCTTCAGCCGCGTGTTTTAGTATAATATAGGTAACCGTTTCGGGATCTTCACAGGCCGATATTTTGCGGGCGCCTGTATTTTCCATTAGCGAGAGCGTATTCAGCCAGCGTGCGTGAAGCTGGTCGTTATTAATTATGGCAGATAGTAGTTTATTGAATTCCATTTGCTAAAGTTCGTCAAGTGCACTTTCAATTTTGGCGTAAATATAATTGAGTTGCTCGTCGGTGATGCAATATGGAGGTAAAATATAGATAATATTGCCCAACGGTCTGAGTATAATGCCAGCTTCAAGAAAATATTGATAAAGACGGTCGCGCAATGAGCTAAAGTATGATGTATTTGATCCTGTCTCCCATTCCATCGCCAGGATGGTTCCTGTTTGTCGTGTTGCCCGGATCTTTGGATGATCTTTGATTTTTATAACGAACCGTTTATGTGAATTCGCAATGCGATCAATATTTTGCTGAGTGGATGGATCTAAAAACAAGTCGAGACTAGCCAAGCCCGCTGAACACGCTACCGGGTTTGCCGTATAAGAATGGCCATGAAACAGGGTTTTTAAACGATCCTCTGACAAAAAGGTATCAAAAATCTGTTGGGTACAGGTAGTTAAACCCAGGGCCATTGTGCCACCTGTTAATCCTTTGGAAAAACACATAATATCCGGCTGAACCAATACATGATCGCAGGCGAAACGTTTTCCTGTACGGCCAAAGCCGGTAAATACCTCGTCTGCAATTAATAGAACATTCTCTTTTCGGCAATGTGCCATCAATTCATCCAGGTACTTTGCCTCATACATCACCATGCCTGAAGATCCCTGAACCAAGGGCTCGAAGATAAAACAGCTTAGTTCGGATTTGAGATTTGAGATGTGAGATTTGAGACCTTCAATATTTGATTCGTTTGGCGTATCGATAAACTCAACTTCAAATAATAAGTTATCAAAAGCAGCAGTAAAAGCACTCCTACCGCTCACAGCCATTGCACCAAATGTATCGCCGTGATAGGCGTTTTTGAAGGCCAGTATTTTAGTTTTATTAACACCTTGATTATGCCAATACTGCAAGCACATTTTTATTGCGACTTCAACCGCAGTTGATCCATTGTCTGAATAAAATGCTTTTTGCTGGTTAGAGGGTAATATGGCTAAGAGCCGTTCAGCCAATTCTATCGCAGGCTCATGTGTAAAGCCAGCAAATATTACATGCTCCAATTTATTTAGCTGTTCAGCTACTTTCTTAGCAATATAAGGATGAGCATGCCCGTGTATATTTACCCACCATGATGATACCGCATCGATGTAGCGTTTACCATTTTCATCATACAAACAAGCTCCTTCACCGCGTACTATTGGCACAGGTGGCAAAGCCGTTTTCATTTGAGTATATGGGTGCCATATAACTTTTAAATCTCTCTCTACCAGACTCATTTATTATTTATTAAAAGTTTTACTACATGTTGATCTATCGGAAAGGTTACGTCTTCATGGGTTATATCATTCATACTCACCCATCGAAAAGATTGCAGCACTTCGCCTTCGCTATCAAAGTCGAACACAGTAGTTTTAAATGCCAAATTCAGAGGGATGATATTTTTCACCATATAGTATACACTGATGATCTGCGAATCATTAAAAGCTGATTTAACATAGAAATCGGTCGTGTAAAAATGGCTCAGTACTTCTATTTCAACATTACATTCTTCAACAAACTCCCTTTTTAAACCGTCGATCAACCCTTCGCCATGTTCTAATCCCCCGCCCGGAAATTTTGAGAAACGCATACCATACTCCTGTTCATCACTGATGAGTATCTCATTACGGTCATTGATCAGCAAACCATATACGCGTACATTGAATGGATACATTATTCGAAATGTTTTTTATTGCGGATCACCTTTTCAAGTGTCCAGGTTATATCTTCAGTTTTTGCTTCCGACCGTATCGGGCAATCCGGCATGCGGCAATAATGACAGCATTGAGGCACACAGGGATCGGTGTGAATAAACAACTCCGTTTTTGTTACCTGTTTATTGATCAGCTCATCTACCCTCTTCACCTCGTCATGTACTTGTATCAGGTCAAGGTAATTAGGCAGAGTTAAATGGCAATCAATATGCAGGTCATTACCGTACTTCTGTGCACGAAAATTATGTATATCGATCCAGGGATCTCGTCTTTTATTATTTAATACACTAACCACTTTGGTTACCATATCAAAATCGGCCTCGTCCATCAGTCCTGAAACTGATCTACGCACCAATTTATAACTGCTGAATAGAATATATAACGCTACTGCGATAGATAACGCGCTATCCAGCCATAAGATCCTGGTAAAATTAATCAGTAACAATCCAACAACTAACGCCCCGCTGGTAAACATGTCAGTAAGGAGATGATGACCGTCAGCTTCTATAGTCATAGAGGGCAGAGATTTGCCTTTACGGATCATGTAATAACCTAATAATCCGTTGATCAATCCGGTCGCACCAATTATGATAGCACCCGTCACCAACGAATGGATATTACCAGGGTAAAATAATCCGTAAACAGCCTTTATAATAATCGTGATGGCCGCTATGCCTATCAATGCACCTTCTATAAATACGGAGAAATACTCTACCTTACCGTGTCCATAAGGATGATTAGCGTCGCGCGGCTGCGAAGCCAGATAAATACTAAAAAAAGCAAATGAGCTGGCCAACACATTGACGATGCTTTCAGCGGCATCGGTCAGTACAAAATTGGAGGCTGTCAGAAAATAGGCCCCGAACTTTGCCATCATCAGGACGGTGCCTGTAATCAGGGATATTAATATGATCCGTCGTTGTTCTTGCAAAATATTCAGGATTTGCGGGCAAAGTTAGGTTTTGGAGCTGAAAGCTGAAAGGCGAAAGCGGAAAGCTTTTTATCGAAATATGATAATGTGTGTTTTGAGCATTTTTTTTATAAAAAACCTGTATAGCTTTCTGCTTTCGCCTTTCAGCTTTCACCTTATTTCCTATATTTGCGCCCGGAATAAAAATAAGTTAATTATGAGCGCATTAAGTAACAGAATCAACAATCTTGCTGAGTCGGCAACTATCAAAATGGCTAAATTGGGCCGTGAGCTTGCTGCTAAAGGTGTTGATGTGATCAGCCTTAGTTTTGGCGAACCTGATTTTCATACCCCTGAGTACGTAAAGGAAGCAGCTAAAAAGGCCATGGATGAAAATTTCACCTATTACACACCGGTTTCAGGTTATCCTGAGCTGCGAAAGGCGATCTCTGCTAAACTTAAGAACGAGAACGGCCTTGATTATGATTTCAGCCAGATTGTTGTTTCTACCGGCGCTAAACAGGCTATTGCCAATGCTGTACTTTGCTTGGTTAACCCGGGCGAAGAAGTAATTATCCCTACTCCTTATTGGGTATCTTACTCTGAAGTGGTAAAATTAGCTGAAGGTAAAAGTGTATTCATAGATACTACTGTTGAACAGGATTTCAAGATCACTCCTGAGCAATTAGAAGCTGCTATTACCCCTAACACCAAATTGTTCATGTTCTCATCGCCTTGTAACCCTACCGGCAGTGTTTACAGTAAAGCAGAACTGGAAGGCTTAGCCAAAGTATTCGAAAAACATCCAAACGTTTATATCCTGTCTGACGAGATCTATGAGCACATCAACTTTGTTGACAAACATGAGTCGATCGCTCAGTTTGATAGCATTAAAGACCGGGTGATCATCATCAACGGTTTCTCTAAAGCATTTGCAATGACCGGCTGGAGAATTGGTTATACTTCTTCAAATAAAGAAATCGCTGCTGCCTGTGATAAAATGCAAGGCCAGGTCACTTCAGGCACCTGCTCAATCACCCAGAAAGCTGGTGTTGCCGCAAGCGAAGGTGGTTTGGAAAGCGTCCTGAAAATGCGCGAGCAATTCAGAAAACGCCGTGACCTGGTATACGGGTTATTAAAAGATATCCCGGGCGTTAACGTAAATCTGCCGGATGGTGCGTTTTACTTCTTCCCTAATGTAACTTCGTTCTTCGGTAAAAGCTATAATGGTAAAACTATTAAAGATGCTGACGAACTAAGCATATTCCTGCTGGAAGAAGCACATGTAGCTACTGTAGGCGGCGATTCATTCGGTGATCCTAAATCGATCCGCATTTCCTACGCTGCTGCCGAAGATAAATTAGTAGAAGCAATGAAAAGAATAAAAACCGCTTTGGCGAAACTAAGCTAAGAACAGCTTGCTGGAAAATAAGAAAGCCCTTTACGGTACCGTAAAGGGCTTTTTGTTAAAGTCATTTTCCTGATTACAGTGTGAAACCGTAAGCCACACGTAAGTTTACAAGGCCGTAGTTTACACCACCTCCTGAAAAATTTTCATAACGTGCACCTACATCCCATGAGTGATTAGCCCAGCCCAAACCTGGTGATAAAAGAAGTCTGGCCGTTCCACTGCCGTTACCAGTTTCAAATCCGGCACCAGCTTCACCGCTCACATAAATTGGTGAATTAAAAAACACTTTAGCACCTGCCTTAACTGGTATAACACCGAAACTAGGCGCTTTAGTAGTAGTTGTTATAACAGTAGCTCCACTAGGCACCACTGTAGTAATGTTTTTGCCGAAGAAATTGTAATATCCTGATGTCAACATTACTGCTACATTTTTATCTATTCCATACTGTAAGCGCGCAGTACCGCCTAAATCCCAACCATAGGCGTTATGAATATCGCCAGTTGGCAAACCGCCTTCAACACCGATTCCTAAACGCCATGCGCTTTTGTCTACGGTTTGTGCTTTCACATTCGATGCGAAAAATATAGCTATGGCTGTTCCAGCGATAGCCATCAGTTTAGTTACTTTTTTCATTGTTGTTGTTGTGTTTGGTTAAACTAAATGGTTTATGTTAATGCCCCTTTTACAAATATTTTGCCATTATGATCTTTTTGGGCATACTATTGCAAAGTAACGAAAGTTATTAAGATATATTATTAACAAATGTTAATATGTTAAAATATTGTAGGACAGTTTTTTGCCGGATCAAGTATAAAATCACAAAAAATTAAATGCCTGATTAATAATTTCTTTATAAACAGATGATGGAAAAAGCCTTTTGTACAGTATTTCAGAGGCTTTGTGTTCTATTTGCAAGGCATATTTTCAACCTATAATAGTGCCACTAAATGAAAAAGGCCCTGTACAGGGCCTTCAAACTAGATAAAATGCATTTTTATGACATATAAAAATCGCTGCAGCAATTTGTTATACTTCTTTATCGCGGTCAGGATCAGGCTGATAATTCTTCTGCAGTTCGGCTAATTGCTTTTTACCATATGCAGCTCTTGTTATCAGGTAAAACAATACTGGCACAATAAATATGGCCAATGAGGTTGCTGCAAGCATACCTCCGAATACTGTCCAGCCGATAGTTTGCCTTGCTTGCGCACCAGCCCCCGACGCCACCAGCAATGGCCCAACACCCAGTATAAATGCCATAGACGTCATTATGATCGGGCGTAAACGCAGGCGTACTGCTTCAAGGGTCGCTTTTTCCAGCTCCATTCCCCTATCCACACGCTCTTTGGCAAACTCAACGATCAGGATCGCATTCTTTGCCGCCAAACCGATCAGCGTGATCAAACCGATCTGTGCGTATATGTTATTATCCAGCGTTTTATTAAAAGGTAAACTCAAAAACAATATCGCTCCAAATGCACCCAATGGTACCGCCAATAACACGGAAAATGGAACCGACCAGCTTTCGTACAAGGCTGCAAGGAACAGGAACACAAATCCAATTGACAACATAAAGATGTACACCGTTTTTGATCCTGATAAAATTTCCTCACGACTTAAGCCTGAGAATTCATAACCATATCCTTCGGGTAAGGTCTTGGCCGCCACTTCCTGCAAAGCTTTAATGGCATCACCGCTACTATATCCCTCTGCAGAGTTACCGTCTATTTCAGCCGACCTAAAGAGATTATAATGGGATATTAACGGTGCAGCTTCAATCAATTTGTAAGAAGTAACCGTACTTAAAGGCACCATTTGCCCGGCCTGGTTACGCACAAAGTATTGTCCCAGACTCTCAATATTAGTACGATAGTTAGTATCAGCCTGTGCAACTACGTGAAAGTTACGGCCGTAAACGGTAAAATCATTTACAAAATAACTACCCATATAGGTTTGCAGGGCTGAATTTATATCCGAGATCGCGACACCTAGCTTTTTTGCCTTTTCACGGTCAATAGTTAGTTGATATGCGGGTGTACGGGCCGTAAAAAATGAGAATGCTTTAGATATTTCCTTTCGTTTTCTTACCTCGGCCAAAAAGTTTTGAAGTGTTTTTTCAAATGTAGCTATGTTGTCTCCCGCCTGCCTTTGCTCAAATATAAAAGAGAAACCCGCTGTGGTTCCCAAACCCGGTACAGCCGGCGGACGGATTACCACAACAGTAGCTTCCTTAAACCTGGCCATCTTTTTTTGGATAACCCCGACAAGCTGCTCTGAGGTTAATTTACGATCATCCCATGGTTTAAGCTGAACGAATATGGTACCGCTATTAGACTTATTGGCAAAGCTCACCACATTTAGTCCACCTAATGCCGCATAGTGTCCTACTTCAGGGATACTATCCAATAAATTCATCATTTCATGCAATCGCGAAACACTTCGCTGTGTGGATGATGCTTCCGGGAGATCATAGGTGATGTAGATACGTCCTTCATCTTCAGTTGGGATAAAACCGGTCGGTTTGCCCCTAAATAATAAGATAGTCGCGACGACAATGCATATAAGGATGATGATTATAAATTTGGAGTTCTTGATACTCTTGTCTACAGCATTTCTGTACCTGCCTGTTACTCTGCCAAACCACTGATTAAACTTAAAAAAGAATTTATCTAACCCTTTTGAGTTTTCATCCAGCTTATGCGGGCGCAGCAACAACGTACACAGAGCTGGTGTCAGTGATAATGCCACAAAAGCCGATATCAGCACCGATATCGCAATGGTAATAGCGAACTGCTGGTAAAGACGCCCCACAATACCCGGAATAAAACCTACCGGGACAAACACCGCAGCCAGGATTAACGCAATAGCAATTACCGGCGCCGAAATGTCTTTCATCGCATGGCTCGTGGCTTCTTTAGGCGACATACCGTCCTCATCCATATAATGCTGAACCGCTTCCACAACCACAATCGCGTCATCCACCACTATACCAATAGCCAGTACGAAGCCAAATAATGTTAGCGTATTTATGGTAAAATTTAAGGGTATAAAGAATATGAACGTCCCGATAATAGATACAGGGATAGCCAAAACAGGAATAAGCGTTGTGCGCCAGTTTTGCAAGAATAAGAACACTACAAAAATCACAAGTGTTAAAGCAATCAAAAGAGTAACTACCACCTCATGTACTGATACTTTTACAACAGTCACCGCTTCAAACGGAACAACGTAGTCAACATCCGTAGGGAATGACTTTTTAAGTTGCTCCATCGTCTTATAAACATTATCGGCTGTTTCAAGGGCATTGCTGTTCGGCGCCTGGTAAATCAAAAGATAGGCTGCTCTCTTATTATCAACAAATGAGTTACCAGCATAATTAAATTTACCGAGTTCTACACGGGCTACATCTTTCAGATGCACTATCGCCCCATTTCCGGGTTGAGACCTTACAATAATATTCTCAAACTCCTTGGGGGTTGTCAACCTTCCGTTTGCCAGTATGGTGTATTCAAAACTTTGTACCTTCTCTTGCGGAGTTGAACCCACTGAGCCTGCTGCAATCTGTGCATTTTGCTCCTGGATGGCGGCAGTCACATCATTGGCCGTTATCCCTAAAGCAGCAAGCTTATCGGGCTTGAGCCATACACGCATACTGAAGTCATCTGCCCTGTTAATAACGTCACCTACCCCCTTGGCACGTAAAAGTGCATCACGGACATATACGTTACTGTAGTTGTCAAGAAATGGAACAGTATGGCTTCCTTTTGGAGCAAAAATTGCCACCAGCATCAGGATGCTTGGGTTACGCTTACGGGTTACGATACCAATACGCTGAACGTCTTGAGGTAAAGTTGGGGTTGCAATACCCACACGGTTTTGTACATCGAGAGCGGCAACATTGATATCTGTACCCACTTCAAAATTCACGGTCATACTCATCTGCCCGTTGCTGGTGCTATTACTTTGGAGGTAGGTCATGCCCGGCGTACCGTTTACCTGGACCTCGATTGGCGTTGCAACGGTTTGTTCGACGGTTTGCGCATCGGCACCGGTATAAGTCGTGGATATATTAACCGTAGGTGGTGTAATTTCAGGATACTGGCCAATAGCAAGGTTGGTGATGGATAATATACCCACCGCCACTATCACCAGTGAAATAACTATGGCTGTAACAGGTCGTTTTATAAAGGTTTCTGCAATCATTCTTTTGTGTTTTTAGAAAAGGCCTCTGTTATTTCCCTTGTTTTGGCTGTGCCTGCTGACCTGTTGTTCCCGAAGCTCCGGTACCTCCCTGTGCTCCGGCAGGATTACCCAAAGTAATTTTTCCGCCATCACGTAAGCGCTGGAAACCATCGGTTATGACCTTATCGCCCTCATTCACACCTGATAGTACAATTATATCAGTACCTACGGGCGGTCCTAATTTCACCTTATGTTGTTTGGCAATTGTATCCTGGCTCACAAATACAAAAAATTCACCCATCTGCTCAATCAGTGATTTGGCCGGGATCAATATCCTTTGTCCCGAAGCCGCATTAAGTACTTTTACCACGCAGCTCATTCCATCTTTCAGCTCATCTTTTTCATTAGCGAACTCGGCCCTAACCCTAATGGTACCAGTCTGGTTGTTTACACCGCGGTCAATAGCTAATATTTTACCGGGTTTATTGTAGGTTGTGCCATCCGAAAGTTGCAACCTGAAAGTAGAATCAGTAGCTTTTTTCTGTAAGCCATAGAAACGATCTATATCCTGTTCGTTGATCACAAAATCAACACCGATAGGGTGTTCGCTCGAAATGGTATTTAATAATGTAGTACCGGGACTAACCTGTGCACCCAACTTAACCTGCGAAATACCTATGCGACCTGTAAACGGAGCAGTAATTATTGAATAAGAAAGATCCGTTTTAGCTGACAGTATACCAGCTTTTGCTACCGATACCTGGCTTTTTGCTGCCTCGTAAGCTGCCTGTGCCTGATCGACAGTTTGCCTTGCAACCGCATCCTCTTTTTGAAGATAGTTATAACGGTCAATATCTTTCTGAGCTTTTACCATGTTTGCGTTAGCACTTGCGAGGTTGGCAACTGCCTGATCATACGCAGCTACATATTTACGGCGATCAATTTCATAAAGCTCTTTACCTTTTTGCACCACCTCGCCCTCTTTAAAAAATATCCCGGTAATAAAGCCTGCCACCTGACTGCGTAGCTCAACCGAATTTAAGGCAACTACAGTCCCCTGGAATTGGTCGTAATAAACGGCGTCGGCCTTCCTTGCTTCGGCTACAGCAACAGGTGTTGGTGGTAAGGGTGCATTCTGGTTTGATGGCGCCTTGCATGCTGATATAGCCAATAATGCTAATAAACCTGCCTGGTATATGTATTTATGCTTCATCGATGGTATATAAATGAGGTTCAAATATTAAAATTAGTTTTGCTGTACAGATAGGGTCCCCAATGCTTTTTGCAGATCTATCTTGCTTGATAACACCTGGAACAAAGCATTATAGTAATTAAGCTCAGCTGTTCTCAGATCCGATTGTGCAACGATCACATCAAGGTAGATTTTAATACCCTCCCGGTATTGCAGGCTCACTACGTGATACACGTCTTTGGCCAGGCTAACGTTCTCTTTCAGGAATTGTAAGTTTGTATAATTGCTTTTATAGCTTGCCAGTGCCTGCACATATTCTGTATTGATCGTATTCCGTGCATTAGTGATATCCAGATCGGTCCGGTCGGCCTGTAAACGTGCTTTGCTTAAATTTTGCAATCGTTTATTCCCCTGAAATATTGGTAAGGTAAGCGATAGGCCCACATAAGCATTCGGAAATGACTTATTATATAGGCTCGAAAAGCTATCGCTCAAATAATAAAGATTGTAAACACCCGTTGCAGATAACGACGGCAGAAAGCCCCATTTGTAGTAGTTTACATTTACATTCTGCAGGCTTTTTTGCGTTTGCAATAACTGGTATTCTATGCGGTTATTGTAGTCAAGTCTCTGATTGGTATCGGCTATAGCTTCTGTTTCAAAACGCGCAGAATCATAAGACAAGGTAAGTTGACTATTTGCACCCAAACCCATTATTTGTTTAAGATAAGCCTCTTTACTTTTAATAGCTTCTTCGGTTTGTTTGCGCGAAGCCAAAGAATTATTTAGTGCGATAGTAGCTTGTTTGTAGTCAGTTTTATCAACCACACCAGCTGTGTATTGCGATTTGGCATCTTTCAGGCTCCTTTGCAGTCTCAGTATATCCTCATTTAAAATATCCAGTTGCTTTTGAGACAATAAAACATCGAAAAAAGCCTTACTTACATCAGCTACCACATTGATCTGACTGCTTGTTGTATTTTGCTTGTAATACATGCGCGAATACTTGGCTGCTTTCGCTGCCTGTAATACGTCATTATTATATATTACCTGGTTAGCCTGTAAGCCCAGCGTTGAAATGTTATCAATGTTCCCTGTGTTGGTTGAGCTGCCATTTGAAGGTACTATAGGAGAACCTTTAAAATAATAATCATATGCCCCCGATCCCGTTACTTGCGGCAGCCATGCAGAGAGACTGATCTTAATATCCCGCTCGTTTATAGCTTCGTCTATAGACGCCTGTCTTACCGTAGGCTGATTTTTCAGCGCAAATTCGACACATTGTTTCAGGGTAACTACTTTTAAAGTAGTATCAATATTGGTTTGACCAAAAACAATAAAGGGGATGAATAGTATAAATAGGTATAATGTGTAGGTTTTTTTCGCCATAAGGTAGAATTGATCGGTCGATTAACAGACAAAGTAAATGGAATATTCCATTATTTTTGGTAAATTTACTCGAATAGTGCGAATATGGCACAATTATGAATAAAAGAAAAGGAAGATAAACTTTTTACTAATTGCCATAAAACCACCAATTTGAACTTAAATTTTGTGGCTTTTTTAAAAAAATGAAAATTTGTGACGTGAATTAAATAAAAAATTTAATTAATTTGCCTCTCGGGAATTTCCATTATGGCATAAAATGTAATGTGAACATTCTCAGTTATCTAATCTTGAAATTGTAAACTTGTTCATAATATTTTTACAATAAATTAAAACAAGGCTAATACATGGGTAAAAAACTACATGATAAAATTGCGTTGTTCAAAGACGCAGAACTGGCCAGGGAAAGGGGCGTTTATCCTTTTTTCAGGCCTATTGAGTCCGGACAGGATACAGAAGTTATTATAGATGGTCAAAGAGTGTTGATGTTCGGTTCAAATTCTTATCTCGGCCTAACCAATCACCCTAAAATTAAAGAAGCCTCTAAAAAAGCGATTGATAAATACGGTACAGGTTGTGCAGGATCGAGATTTTTGAACGGCACACTTGACATCCACATTGAACTTGAGCAACGCCTTGCAAATTACGTAGGCAAAGAAGCATCGGTATTATTCAGCACCGGTTTCCAGGTAAACCTGGGCGTTTTATCTTCTATTACCGGCCGTAACGATTATTTAATACTTGATGAATACGACCATGCCTCATTGATCGATGGCAGCCGTCTTTCATTCTCAAGAGTAATTAAATATGCTCACAATGATATGGCTGATCTTCGCCGTAAATTGAGCATTCTGCCGGAAGATTCAGTAAAACTGATAGCTGTTGACGGTATATTCAGTATGGAAGGTGATATCGTTAAGTTGCCTGAGATAGTGAAACTTGCCGAAGAATTTGGCGCCAATATCATGGTGGATGATGCCCACAGTTTGGGTGTTATCGGTGAAAAGGGTGCTGGTACAGCTTCTCACTTCGGATTAACTGAAGATGTGGACCTGATCATGGGTACCTTCAGCAAATCACTGGCATCGCTGGGCGGTTTCATCGCTGCAGATTTTGCAACTATCGATTATTTGAAACACCGTGCACGTTCATTAATGTTTAGTGCAAGTATGCCTCCGGGTGCTGTAGCCAGTGTTATCGCAGCTCTTGACATTATTGAATCAGAACCTGAAAGAATTCAAAAATTGTGGGATAATACAAACTACGCTCACAAATTATTAGTAGACGAAGGCTTTGACCTCGGCCCAACCGAGAGCCCGATCCTTCCGATCTATGTACGTGATAACGAAAAGACATTCCTGGTAACCAAATACCTGCAAAACTCAGGTGTATTTGTTAACCCGGTAGTATCACCGGCCGTTCCTTCCGATTCATCCCTGCTCCGCTTCTCATTGATGGCAACCCACACCTTTGCCCAGATAGAAGAAGCGATCGATAAGATCAACAAGGTGTTTAAAGAGGTCGGCGTATCGATGATAAAAGAAAATATCTAAAAAGAAGTGATCATCCTGGTAAAATTGCCGGGATGACTTTTTTAATACCAATTTTTAAAACCAACTAAACCCAATACCCCAATGAAAAAAGTAGTTCCGGTTAGTAATAAAAAAGACCTGGCAAAATTTATTGACTTTCCTCATGATCTTTACAAAAATGATCCAAACTATGTACCGGAATTATTCATCGCTCAGCGGGACCTTTTAACCACGCACCCCTTTCTAAAGCACTCATCCATACAACCTTTTTTGGCTTATGACGGTGATAAAGTTGTTGGCCGTATAGCCGCAGTTCACAATACTAATCATAATCAATTCAACAATGTGAATGAAGGTTTCTTTGGATTTTTTGATTGTGTTAATGATACTGAAGTTTCAGGAATGTTATTCGATACCGCGATCAACTGGTTAAAGGAAAAGAAACTGGACAAAATAGTTGGGCCGGTGAACCCATCAACTAACGAAACCTGTGGATTACTGATACAGGGCTTTGATAGTTCACCGATGGTGATGATGACCTACAACCCACCCTACTACATTGATCTGTTTGAGAAAGCAGGGTTAAAAAAGCAGGTCGACCTTTTAGCATGGCATTGGGATAAAACCAGTTATAATGATAAATCGGTTCACCTGTTAGACAAATTGCAGGATCGTTTAAAAAGAAGCGATATCACCATAAGGAAAGTTAATCTTAAAAAATTTAAAGAAGAAGCAGCCGCCCTTCGCGATGTTTACAACAATGCATGGGATAAAAACATGGGCTTCTTCCCGATGACTAATGAAGAATTCGATTACACCGCCAAGGATCTTAAAATGATCCTCGATCCCGATTTCTGTCTATTGGCAGAACAGCATGGCAAAATCGTTGGCTTTGGTGTAGCAATTCCTGATATCAATTCTATTTTAAAAACCATTAAGCGTGGCCGCTTGCTTCCTACAGGGTTATTTAAACTCTTGTTTGACAAGAGCAAGATCAAAGGCATCCGTATCATGCTGTTGGGTGTCGTTGACGGATACCGCAAAATGGGTATTGAAGCAGTTTTATACGGAACTATCATAAAAGAGTACCGCCGAAAAGGCTTGGAATACGCTGAGGCATCATGGACACTGGAACACAATGATATGGTGAACCGTGCTATTGAAGCAATTGGCGGCAATCCATATAAAAAATACAGGATATACGAAAAAGCGATCTAAGCTGTCGTATTAGCCCCTATCTGTATCTCTCAGAATTGTTACCTGAACTGGCTTGAAATTCAAGGCTGACTAATTTCATTTTTTGGTCAATTTTGTAATTTTGCAAAATTCTTTATTGAAAAATGCCCTCTTTTGGGCACTCAAATAAACACATGGCATTGCCATTATACTAACAACTTGAAAAAATAGAACATGAAGAACAACATTCAACCAGCAAAAGGCAAATTAGGGATTTTGATACCGGGCTTAGGTGCTGTAGCTACTACATTAATTGCAGGTGTTGAAGCCGTAAAAAAAGGCATATCGCAGCCTATTGGCTCACTTACTCAAATGGGTCATATACGTTTAGGTAAAAGAACTGAAAACCGTTACCCGAAAATCAAAGATTTTGTTCCCCTGGCTGATCTGAATGATATTGTTTTTGGCGGATGGGATGTGTACGAAGATAACGTATACGAAGCTGCAATGAACGCGAAAGTACTGGAAGCGGGATTACTAAATGCTATTAAACCTGAATTGGAAAAAGTAAAACCAATGAAGGCTGCTTTCGATAAAAACTACGCAAAAAACCTTAATGGTACGCATGTTAAACAAGGCACACGTCAGCAATGGGCTAATGAAGTAATGGCAGACATCGAAAACTTCAAAGCACAGAACGGCTGCGACAGGATAGTGCTGGTATGGTGCGGTTCAACCGAAATTTACTACGAAGCATCTGCAATACACCAATCACTGGCAGCTTTTGAACAAGCTTTGGCAAATGACGACAAGCTGATCTCGCCAAGTATGATCTATGCTTATGCAGCACTTAAATTAGGCGTGCCTTTTGCAAATGGAGCTCCAAACTTAACTGTTGATATTCCTGCGTTAATCGAACTTTCAAAACTGACCAATACTCCGATTGCCGGTAAGGACTTTAAAACAGGCCAAAC
This sequence comes from Mucilaginibacter sp., assembly GCF_036568825.1. Lineage (GTDB taxonomy): Bacteria > Bacteroidota > Bacteroidia > Sphingobacteriales > Sphingobacteriaceae > Mucilaginibacter. Next base: position 66,059 of record NZ_DATCRU010000080.1, read on the forward strand.
TTTGATGAAAACTATCCTGGCTCCGGGCCTGTCTGCAAGGTCATTGGGTATCAGCGGATGGTTCTCGACCAACATCTTAGGCAATCGTGACGGTTTAGTATTGGACGATCCTGATAACTTTAAAACCAAAGAGGTTTCTAAATTAGGCGTACTGGAAGATATCCTGCGTCCTGAAGATAACCAGGAACTGTACGGTGATATCTACCATAAGATCCGTATTAACTACTACCCTCCGCATGGCGATAACAAAGAAAGCTGGGATAACATCGACATCTTTGGTTGGTTGGGTTACAAAATGCAGATCAAGATCAATTTCCTTTGCCGAGACTCTATCCTGGCAGCACCTGTTGCATTAGACCTTGCATTGTTTATCGATTTGGCTAAAAGAGCTGAAATGAGCGGTATACAGGAATGGTTGTCATTCTACCTTAAGTCACCACAAACTTTGCCTGGTTTAAGACCTGAAAACGATATCTTCAAACAGTTGATGAAACTGCAGAATACTTTACGTCATTTGATGGGCGAAGACCTGATCACTCACCTGGGGTTAGATTACTACCAGGATTTGGTTGAAGTATTATAATGCTTTTTCATAAGCTAATATCCACAAGCCTGGGCATAGGATATATTGGCAAAGGTGCCGGGACAGTAGCTGCTGTCGTCTGTTGCATTTGCTGGTACCTTGCCTGGGCTTCTGGCTTTAATCCGGTTACGACCATTGTAATTACCGTACTTATTACTTTGATCGGCGTATGGTCATCTGATGTAGTTTCTAAAATATGGGGCAAAGACCCCTCCCGTGTTGTGATTGATGAAGTAGCCGGGATGTGTATCAGTCTTCTCTTTATTCCTGTAACCATAAAATATGTTATTGTTGCCCTGGTGCTGTTTCGTTTTTTTGATATTGTAAAACCTTTATTTATAAAAAAAATGGAAATATTTCCTGGCGGCTGGGGAATAATGCTCGACGATGTTTTGGCGGGAATTTATGCCAATATTATACTGCAGGCTGTTATCTGGCTTAAATTATTCTGAATATTATACTAAACAGTTTTATTAATCGTTTGATTAATTTTGACTTTTTGACCACAAAAGTCTGTACGAAATTTTTCTATTTTTGCGGTTAAATAATAAGCCTCTTAAACCTATAATAAGTTTTATAGTCAGACAAGGCTAAGTGAAAAGGCAAAGCATTTAATTGAAACTACTATATCAGGGAAATGTTAAGAAAATACCAGTACATCAATTAGATGTATTTATATAGTGGGGATTAACTAAAATTGTATCAATATTAATATAGTTACGTTTTACAACTTTTCGGGGCAAAATGAGTTGGTATTTGCGTAGCTGCATCAGTCATATGAATTTTAAAAATATTTACTCTAAAATATTTCTTTTACTGCCGTTACTACTTTTATCATTCGTCACCTTTGCCCAGGTAACAACAAGGGTAAGCGGTGTAATAACTGATGCAAAAACTAATCAAACACTTCCTTTTGTAAATGTATTCGCGGCTGATAGCTCTGTAAATATTACAGCTGACGAGCAAGGCAAGTATACACTGACATCAAAACCAGATAAGCCATTCAGCCAGATAAAGGTATCCTTTGTAGGATATAAACCGACTACCATAAATGTAAAATCAGGCCAGGATCAAGTTGTTAATATCAAACTGGTTCCTATAGCGCAGCAGTTGAGCGAGGTGGTGATTAAAGCCGGCAAAAAGACCAGGTACCGGAACAAAGACAATCCTGCAGTTGAACTGATACGTCAGGTTATAGAACATAAAGAGCAGAACCGACCGGAAAGCTATGATTATGTGCAGAATAAGGAATACGACAAAATGATGTTTTCGGTGCTGAATGTCTCCCCCACCGTCGCCGATAAAAAGTTCTTCAGAAAATATAAGTTCCTTCTAGAAAACAGGGACAGTACTACTATCCCCGGAAAAAACCTATTGCCAATCTATCTTGACGAAAAGTTAAGCCAGAATTATTATCGTAAGTCTCCTGAAAAAAAGAAAACAATTCTATTAGGTGAAAAAAGTGTAAACTTTGGCAGCTATATTGACAATGAGGGTTTGGGTCAATACTTCAAACACATGTATTATGAGGTTGATATTTATAAAAACAATATCTTCCTGATGACTAACATGTTCCTGAGCCCGATATGCGACGCTGCACCTACATTTTATAAATTCTTTATTACCGATACCATTGTTGTAAATAATGCTAAGGTGGTTGAGTTGAGCTTTACGCCACGCAATACAACCGACATGTTGTTTGAAGGCAAGATTTACGTAACGCTCGATGGACATTATGCAGTTCAGCATGCAGCACTTACGGTTAACAAAAACATCAACCTGAACTTCGTAAAATCACTGCATGTTGATCAGGATTTTGAGCAAAACCCCGATCAAAGATATCACCTGAGCAAGAGCAATACCATAGTTGATTTTAGCTTCAACAAAAAAGGGAAAGGCGGTTTATTAGGTATACGGACGATCACTTATAAAGACTACGTTGTCAATAAGGCCATTCCGGATACAACTTTTGATGGACCTTCACTTGTTGAAAATGATGAAGCGAAACGAAGAAGTAATGATTTTTGGGCTCAGAACCGTCTGGATACGCTAACTAAAGCCGAATCAAAGGTATACCACAATATTGATACTTTGCAAAAAATGCCGTCGTATAGAAGAACGATGGATATCCTGACTTTGTTATTAGCAGGATATAAATCGTTCGGACCATTTGAGATGGGACCGGCTAATAGCTTTTATAGCTTTAACCCGGTTGAAGGTCTGAAATTAAGACTCGGTGGTCGTACCACACCTGAATTAAGTAAACGCTATTATTTTGAAACTTATTTAGCATACGGATTTAAAGATGAGAAATGGAAAGGTTTTTTGAGTGCGACCTACTCTATAAATGATAAATCTATTTATAAATTTCCGCAAAATTATATACGTGTAAGCTATCAAAAGGACACCAAAATCCCTGGACTTGCGCTTCAGTTTGTACAGGAAGATAACTTCTTATTATCATTTAAACGAGGAAATAACGACAAATACCTGTACAATGACTTTTATAAAGTGGATTATGTTCACGAATACGAAAACCACTTTTCTTACAGCTTTGGTTTAAGAAGATGGACACAAGCGCCCGCCGGTTCGTTATTCTTTACCAATGAAGTAAACGGAATTCCGAATAGTGTTAATAGTATTACAACTGCCGAGATAACCGGGCAATTGCGTTATGCACCTCATGAGCAATTTTACCAGGGAAAGATCTACCGTGTTGATATTCCTAACCAATATCCGATCTTCACCCTCGACTATACACAGGGCTTAAAAAATATATTCGACGGACAATACGCTTATAAAAATCTACATTTTGAGATCGATAAACGTTTCTATCTTTCACAGTTAGGTTTTGCTGACGTGACCGGAGAAGTATCACATGTTTTCGGCCAGGTACCTTTTCCATTGCTTTCTATACCGCGTGCAAATCAGACATATGCTTATGACCTGTATTCGTACAACCTGATGAACTTTCTGGAATTTGTTAACGACCATTACGAAAGCATCATGATCGATCAGCACTTTAATGGCTTTTTATTTAACAAAATACCACTATTCAAAAAATTAAAATGGCGCGAAACACTTTCGTTTAAATCACTGTGGGGTGGTTTAAGGGATGAAAATAACCCGTCGCTGCATTCGTCATTATTCCAATTGCCGGTTGATGAAAACGGCAGGCCTACCACATTTGCCTTAGGCAAAACGCCTTACATTGAAGGCAGTGTTGGTATTGAAAACATTTTTAAATTTGTAAGAGTTGATTTGGTTAGGCGATTCACCTATTTAGACAATCCTGATGTGGCTAAGTGGGGTATCCGCACACGGGTTCTCTTTACGTTTTAACCTGGATTTATTAAAGATTATTTTAACTATGGCACATCAGACATCATTACGTACCAATCTTCAACTGGGAATCTATAAAGTAATAGATCCTTTTGTAAAAGTGCTGATCAAGTTAGGACTTACTCCCAATGCAGTCACCACCATAGGTTTTATATTGAATATTGGTGTAGCCGTAATTTTCATTATTGGAGCTGAAGAAGGTAACCGCGGCGATTTGACCTATGTAGGCTGGGCAGGAGCTTTAATACTGTTTGCCGGTTTGTTTGATATGCTCGACGGCCAGGTAGCAAGGCTCGGAAATATGAAATCGACATTCGGCGCTTTGTATGATTCTGTTCTTGACCGTTATAGCGAGTTAGTGATGTTCCTGGGTATTTGTTATTACCTGGTTGCTCATCATTATTTCTTAAGCTCCATATTTGCTTTTATAGCCCTGATTGGTTCTATGA
>NZ_DATCRU010000081.1:0-28053 GCF_036568825.1 Mucilaginibacter sp.
AGAGCAGTTTTTGGGCAATAAGAAATTCGATCTGGCCATTTGTACCGAAGTCGGAGAGCACTTAAACCCGGCAAGCTCGGAGCATTTGATAAAATATTTGACACAAAGCGCACCGGTAGTTATTTTTTCAGCCGCGGTACCCGGCCAGGGGGGACATGGTCATATCAATTGCCAGCCACGAGAATTTTGGCATGATCTGTTTACGAGTAACGGATTCAGGCTGATAGATAGTTTCAGGCAGAAATTAAGGGATAATGAAAAGCTTGCCATGTGGTATAAATTGAATATGCTTGATTATGTTTCCAAAGACTATAAGCTCACCGAAAATGAAGATGTGATACGGAATCTTCTTAGTTCGGAAAGTTATGCCAGCAGTATGTTTTATATAACCAATACTGAAAACGCAAAGAATTTGGCCTACCTGAAGTACCCTGTTGTAAAACAATATTTTCAGTTAAGGAATTTTATCAAAAAGTTATTTAAAAAATGACGGACATATCCGTTGTTATTCCCGCCTACAACCGCCTTTGGTGCCTGCCCCGCGCTGTTGACAGTTGCCGCAATACCGAATGCAAAACGGAGATCATTGTGGTTGACGACGGCAGTACCGATGGAACCTGGGATTGGTTGATTTCCCAGCCTGATGTCATTGCCATAAGACAGGAAAACCAGGGACAAACTTATGCAGTAAACAACGGCGTGAGTAGGGCTACCGGTGAATATATCCGTTTCCTGGACAGCGATGATTTTTTGGCTGAAGGAACGATTGATAAACAGTTTGCAAAAGCCAGGGAAACCGGAGCAGACCTGGTTTATTCTAAAGTCAATAACTACGATCAGCAAACGGAAAAAATCACTGATTTTCCTGAGATGGAACCATGGACTGACTTTATGGAGGTGCAATTAGGCAGCGGATACGGCAGCCATTTTTTAGGTATGTTGTTTAAGACAGAATGGGTAAAAAAAATACCACGACGCCCTGATTTTGCTTTCAGAGAGGACAGGATGTTCCTGTTAGAATATGGATTACTCGAACCCAAAATTGCATTCGCTGAAGGCTGCGCCGGTTACTGGGTCATTCACCAGGGGCAAATGCAGGGAAATTATTCCGGCTGGAAAGCGCAGGTGACCAATTGGCAGCATATTCACATCTATAAAAAGATCCTGGGAGAGCTGGAACGTAAAGAACAATTAACTGCGAACAGGAAAAAGGCAGCAAGCACGGTACTTTGGCCGTTAGCCCACTGGATGGCACGGGACTATCTTAATGATGCCGTAGAAATTGTAAAATGGATATTTGAGTTAGACCCTAATTTCCACGTTCCTGAAAAAGGAGCTTTGGGTATGCTGTATAAAAAAATCGGATTTAAAAGAACCGAGCAATTATTGCGCCTAAGGCGCGCTTTTACTAACAGATCATAGCGTTTTAAACTAAATATGCGGCTATCACTATTTTATAATCCACTGGTAATTATTGACAGACTGGCGATAGCGATTAACAGACGTAAAAGAAAAAACAGGCTGAAAGGAACGCCGGCCGCAGGTTTGGGCCTGGGTTATTTGGATAGCCTCGAGTTATTGGAGCTGATAAAAAAAGATGGATTTACCACCGGGGTTATTTTTGACATAGGAGCCAACATCGGCACCTGGACAGTCCTTGCAAAATCGCTTTTCCCTGATGCGGAGATACATGGCTTTGAACCTCTTAAAAACCATATTCAGAAATTCGGGGAAAATATCAAGGGGTTATCAAATTCGCATATCCATTCATTCTGCTTGGGAGATGAGAATAAAGAGATGACCATTAATGTAACCAGTTTTTCTGATGCTTCAAGCATCCTGGATGTTGCTCCGCTGGTATACGAGCAATTCAACATTAAAAAAAGCAGCGAGGAACAAGTGGAAGTTAAACGGCTCGATACTTTGATTGATGAAGGTAAGCTGCCGGTTCCGGGTGTAATGAAACTTGACGTGCAGGGATATGAGCTGGAAGTTTTAAAAGGAGCAGGCAAATACCTTAATCAGGTCAGTTACCTCATCGTTGAGGTATCCTTTAAAGAATACTATCAAAAGCAGGCGCTCTTTCTGGATATTGCCAACTACCTGGCATCCCTCAATATTGATATATATGCGTTTGGTCATTCAACGCCGGTGGGGGCAGAATTAGGCCAGATTGATGTATTATTCAGAAAAAGAGGATTATCTGCGTCAAACTAATATCTTAGCCAAGCGTGATGCAAAATAAATGATGGAGACCAGCAATTTATCACCAGCTTATCCCATCGCCCTAAAAAATTTAATGAAGAACGAACTCCTATTCCATAAGCTAACCGAACGTATTAGAATAAATGATAAAGGGGGCTTTGCCTGTTATTGGCGAAGGCTCCCTGTTTTATACCCGATCATTTTACGAAAAATGAAGATCAACCGGGAGGTCAACGTCCCTTTATTTTTTGGAGATAAAATGAACGTTATCACCGGCGAAGTGGTCTCTTCCATCCTGATGAGTTTTGGTTACAGTGAGGTTGCACTGACTGCATTAATGCTAAAACTGATTGGCCCGGGGCAATCCGTAGTGGATGTCGGCACTCACTTTGGTTATGAAGCGTTATTGGCCTCAAGGTTAGTAGGCGAAACGGGAAAAATTGCTTGTTTTGAGCCAAACCCGGCAGTTTATCAGCTTGCTCAAAAAAACTTAAATAAACCAAATGTAACCGTTCATAACGCAGCCGTTGGCGACCATGAAGGCTCGGTGAAGATGCTTAATAAACCGATCACCGAATCGGCATTTAACAGCATTACCGATAGTGCAGAAGATGGAGCGATAGACGTTGCACTGGTTACCTTGGATGCTGTGTTAGCATCGAGAGAAAAACCAATTGATTTTATAAAATGTGATGTGGAAGGCTTCGAGATGGAGGTTTTAAATGGCTGTATTCAAATTTTGACCGCCGACAAACCCTTTTTGGTTTTAGAAGCCGATATACCTTCAGAAAATGAAAAATCGACTAAAAGAGCGGGTGTAATTGCCGATTTCCTTTCACAATATGGCTACGAAGCCTATGCTTTTGAAATGCGCGGAGCTGAACTGATCATCGATAAGTTAAATAACTTAAAAATGTCGCATGCAAATGTCCTGTTTGTTCATGAATCTAAATTTTCAGCCATCGAATAAGGCTATGCATTCCCCTACTACCGGAATAAAATGAAGATATTTCTTGCCTTTCTGCAATCTGATAAACGTTACCCTATTCCGGCATATGATTTTTGGCAACGCTATATTAAGAATGGAATTGAAGAAGCGGGCCATCAATGGGTAGAATGCCCGGACGCTGACTGGGCGTTGGGCCTGGTACCCAAAAGCGAATCAGAGCAATTAAAGTGGAAAGAGGAAACATGGGATAACACTGTTGCCTGGCTCAAAGCAAATCCTGTAGATATCTTTTTAGGCTATTTGTATCCATACCAGGTTGACAAATCGGCTATAAAAGAGATCCAGAAAATGAGTATCCCGTGCGTTAATTTCTTTTGTGATAACGTACGGGAATTCAGGAAAATCCCTGCTGCTTACGAGGTGTTTGATCTTAACTGGGTTCCGGAGCACAAAGCTCTTGAAATGTATAATTCGGCCGGGTTTAAATTTATTCATCTGCCAATGCCGGTATGGGTGGCACCAGAAGACAGGGTAATAAAAGACGAAGTATACAACCAGGTTACCTTATTAGGATCGAAGGACATTCAACGTAAATTGTTGATTGAAGAAGTTATAAAACTATATCCTGACATCCCATTGGCCGTTTATGGAAGCGGGTGGAAAAAAGGAGCGTCGGCAGCGGATCCGTCTATGCAAAATCAGGCATTCACCAAACGCGTTCAAAACCAGTTGAGTTTTGTAAAAAACTACGGAATAAATGCCTATTACAACAAATTGAAAAGCCTGAACTATCCATATGAAACGGATGCGTCCATTTTAGGAAAATATAAAGGTGATCACCAGATAGAGCAATACAAAGTATTGACAGCAGCAAGCATGATCACCGTGGGCATTAATAGATACCCCTCCTATCATTTTCCGATTGACAGGCCGGACACTTATTCGAGATTACGGGATATCGAGGCCCCTATGCTGGGTGCATGTTATCTGACGGAATGGACCGAGGGCATCGAAAACCTGTACGAGCCGCAGCAGGAAATAGCGCTGTATCATAATGCTGAAGATTTTGTAGAGAAGGTAAAAGAATTAAAAAGCGATCATAAAAAACGAAATATGCTAAAAGTTAACGGACAAAAACGGGCCTTAAGCGAACACACCATACCAAACTCTTTAAATAAACTGATACGTACGCTGGGCATATGAAAAAATTATTAGTTACCGGGTCAGCCGGTTTAGTTGGTTCAGAAGTTTGTGTCTATTTTGCTGAAAAGGGTTACGAAATTCACGGCGTAGACAATAATCAAAGGGCCGTTTTCTTTGGCCCACAGGGCGACACCATCTGGAATCGCGACAGGCTGATCGATACTTTAAAAAATTACAAGCATCATGAAATTGATATCAGGGACAGGGCGGCAATCCTGAACCTGGTTAAGGAAATTAAACCTGATGCTATTGTACATGCGGCCGCACAACCCAGCCACGACCGCGCCGCAGCTATCCCTTTTGATGATTTTGATACAAATGCAGTGGGTACCCTGAATATGCTGGAAGCTGTCCGCCAATTTGCTCCTGAGTCTCCTTTTATTTTTTTAAGCACGAATAAAGTGTACGGAGATGCTCCCAATAAAATAAACCTGAAGGAACTGGAAACCAGGTGGGACTATGATGATGACGCGTATATACATGGTATAGCTGAAACATTTACCATAGATCAATCCAAGCACTCGTTATTCGGCGCCTCCAAGGTAGCAGCTGATGTTATGGTGCAGGAATATGGCCGCTATTTTAACATGCCCGCCTGCTGTTTGCGGGGCGGATGCCTAACCGGGCCTAATCATACCGGTGTAGAATTGCATGGCTTTTTGAGTTACCTGGTAAAATGCAACCTTGAGGGTAAAAAATACAGCGTGTTTGGCTATAAGGGCAAGCAGGTGAGAGATAATATTCACTCGTATGATATTGTGAGGTTTATGGATCTATTTATTAATACGCCGCGCCAGGGTGAGGTGTATAATCTCGGTGGTGGTAAAAACAATACCTGTTCCATATGGGAGGCATTTTCCATTACCGAAAAATTCTCGGGGAAAGCACAGGTTTATGAATATGTAGATAAAAACCGGGAGGGCGACCATATTTGCTATTACAGCGATCTGCGTAAGATGAAAGCACATTATCCATCCTGGGATATCACCGTCAGCCTGGAAGAAACTATTAAACAAATAGTGGAATCCTGGAAAAAACGGATCTGAAATTTTAATGCGCAAGCTGCATCTTTATTTCCGCATACCTCCCCCATCCGACCGCTTTATTTCCGGCGATCGGTATGTACTACCTGCAATTAGACAATTAGTTAAAGGAAAAAAGATCGGCGGAATCCAAAAGGTATTCATCAATTTGTGTAAAGGGCTTGACGAACTCAAAGTTGATTATGATGTCAACCTGCCTTTCAAAAAAATACAACCGGGAGAACCGGTAGTTGTGCTCGGCAGCGGGCGTTACGCTTTAAAAGACTATTCTGCTCCTAATAAGATCATCGCCGGTATTGCGCTGATGACGCACCCCAGCGAATGGCCCGATCTGTTTGAGAAATACCCGGTAGCTACCTACCTGCAACATTCGGAATGGACGAGGGATTTGTATGCTAATCATTATGGCGGCGATAAATGCGGCATCTGGCCTGCGGGGATCGATACAAAAAAATGGTCGCCGGATAGTGCCGCGTCAAAGCAGTTCGACATCCTGATCTACAATAAGATCATGTGGAACAAGCAGGAGACTTATGATAAACTCGCACGCCCTATTATAGCCAAGCTTGAGCAGTTGGGATTGAGCTACACCGAAATAGTCTATGGTAATTATAAAGAAGCGGAATATTTCGACTTACTCAACCAAAGCAAAGCAATGGTATTCCTGTGCGAGCATGAAAGCCAGGGGTTTGCCTGTTGCGAGGCCATGTCCATGAATGTTCCTGTATTTGCCTGGGACCAGGGCTGGTATCTCGATCCGCATTTGGAAACCGATTGGAATGAGCCAAAGCCATTACCTGCAAGCTCGGTTCCATTTTTTGATGAAACCTGCGGGATGAAGTTTACTGATCCTAATGATTTCAATGAAAAAATAGAAGGTTTCTGGGAAAACGTAAAAGCAGGAACCTATCATCCAAGAGATTATATTTTGCAAAACCTTACTCTTGAAAAAAGTGCACAGGCTATGCTTGACCTGGTCGGCACGGTTTATCCATGAGAATACTATTGATAATGGATCCGGGTATTCCGGTACCCCCACCGCTGTATGGCGGACACGAGCGTTTGGTTTATCTTTTTGCTGAAGAATATATCAAATTAGGGCACCAGGTTACAATACTCGCCGGGCCTGATTCCCATTGCAACGGTGAGACAGTAACTTTTGGGGTAAATGATTTAAACCGTTCAGACAGACAACGACAAAAAGAAATGCTGTTTGTGTGGCGATACTTGTCAAAGAATAAAAAGAATTTCGACCTGATCCACAATTTTGGGCGGTTGATTTATCTGCTTCCCGTTCTGAACAGCCGCGTGAAAAAGATCATGACCTATGGCCGCCCGGTTTCCACAAAAGGCATCAAATTTTTCGCCAGTCTGCCTAACCGTAATTTGATCTTTACGGCATGCAGCAATTATTGCGTGTCAACCGGAAATGTGGCGGGTAACTGGAAGACTGTTTATAATGCCATCGATTTTTCCCAATACCAATTGCAGGAAAATGTCGCTAAAGATGCCCCGTTGATGTTTTTGGGAAGGCTTGACCGCATAAAAGGCGTACATACCGCTATACAGATTGCAAAGCAAACAGGCGATAAGCTGATCATTGGCGGAAACATATCGCATACGGCTGATAACTACGAATATTTTAAAACAGAGATCGAACCGCAGATCGACGGGGAGCAGATAGTTTACCTGGGCCCGTTAAATGATGAGGCAAAAAATAAATACCTCGGACAGTCAAAGGCTTTGCTATTCCCCATTGAGTGGGATGAACCGTTTGGTATGGTAATGACCGAAGCTATGGCATGCGGTACCCCGGTTATTGCTTTTAACAGGGGCTCTGTACCCGAAGTTGTTGATAAACAGACCGGAGTAATTACGACAACGTCCGAAGATATGGTTAATGCGGTGAAAGGCATTGGGCATATCAATAGAATACTTTGCCGTAAGGTGGCTGAGGAACGATTTGATGTTAAAACGATTTCAAATCAATACCTAAATTTATTTAATGAACCATAAAAATCTTAATATCATATTATGACTATAAAACAAAGAATAGGTAAGATGGTCACCAAAATATCGCCGGTTACGCCGGAGATACTTACTATTCTTAGAGTCGAGTTCCGGGCCTACAGGAGCAGGATGAACTACCGGCTCAATCCCATAAAGCGAATGACGGTCAAAAAATTCCTGTCTGCCGAAAACATCAGCTTAAATATTGGCTGCGGTCCCTTTGGTTTTGACGGGTGGGTGAATGTCGACTTAGTGAACCTTAGAAACGTTTCGTTTACATTCGATTCGAGAAAACATTTGCCTTTTAAAGATGGGACTGTCGACCGGATAAGGGTTGAGCATTTTTTTGAACACCTGGATAAAAAATCGGAAGTAACGTTCTTTTTAGATGAATGCAGAAGAGTGATGAAAAAAGGGGCCGTTTTAAGGATTGCCGTTCCCGACATTGAAAAATTCATAATGGCTTATGCCAAAAATGATGAAGGTTTATGGAACGGCTTAGGATATGATATTCATGCGCTTCCAAAAGGTTTTGACACAAAAGTCGCTATCCTGAACCATGTTTTCAGGCAGGACGGCGAGCATAAATATGCATACGATTTTGAAGGGTTGCATTATGTTTTGTCTAAACACGGATTCAATAAAATAACCAGGCAAAATTTCCGGGAGTCACTGGACGATCAATTAAAAGACGACCTTGAAAACCACAGCAATCACTCATTGTATGTGGATTGCGTAAAGTAATTTGAAAAAGATCGTTTTGCTTTCTGTCGGCCAGCCCTCAACTAATCCCCGCTTAGTAAAGGAGGCAAATGCTTTAACGCAGGCCGGATATAAAGTTTATGTGATCTATTCGTACTGGAATCAATGGGCCTGGGAATCAGACAAATTACTATTCCAAAAAGTCGCATGGATACCGGTGTTAGCGGGCGGATCACCCTATAAAAACAAACTTCTTTATTTCTATACACGCCTTCGGGTAAAATTATTCAGGTTCACCGCTCAAAACCTGACGCTGAAATTTGGCATTGCAGAAATTGCAAAAGGGCGAACTTATCCTGATCTGCTAAAAAAGGCAAAATCAATTAAGGCTGATCTTTATATAGCACATGTGCATGCAGCATTACCTGCGGCAGTGAAAGCAGCAAAAATGAATAACGCGAAATGCGGGTTTGATGCAGAAGACTTCCACAGACGGGAGGCGGATGACGATACCAATTCATTCTATTTCAAAATCTCAAAATACCTGGACGACAAGTATTTGGCGGAGGCAGATTACCTTACGACAGCAAGTCCGTTAATTTCAAGGGAATACGAAAAATTGTACCCCGGTTTAAAAAATGTGGTCATCAATAATGTTTTTGAATCAGATAAACGGTTAGAAATAAATCCACATGCAGATCAATCAATAAAGTTATTCTGGTTTTCACAAACTGTAGGCGCAGGAAGAGGTTTGGAAGATGTTATAGAGGCATTAGCACTACTAAACAATTACCCTTTCGAGCTGCATTTATTAGGTGATGCCGAGACTTCTGTCAAAAGCGATTTTTCAAAAAGGTTGAATAATCAGCCCGATAAAATCCATTTTCATGAACCAATTCCACCTGACCAGATTATCGCGTTTGCGAATCAGTTTGATATCGGCCTGGCATTGGAAAAGAACACGCCGTTTAACCGTGACATCTGTTTAACAAACAAAATATTCACCTACATACAATCGGGACTTGCCGTAATTGCCAGTGACACATCGGCTCAAACAGAATTGATGACCCAATATCCGTCCATTGGTAAATTATACGAGGGAGGCAACGTACAGGCTTTAGCCGAAGCTCTTTCATATTATCACCAAAACAGGGATAAGCTTTTTGAGACACGCAAAGCTGCTTTAAATACTGCGCACCAGCATCTAAACTGGGAAGATGAAAGCAAAAAGTTCCTGAGCCTGGTAGAACAAACATTAACACGGGGATGAACAGAAAGGTATTAATCATATCACCTTATTTCCCGCCTGTAAACGTTGCCGACATGCAACGGATACGGATGAGCCTTCCTTACTTTAAAAACTTTGGATGGGACGCCGAAGTCGTTACGGTAGATCCCAGGTATTCAGATCTTGCGAAGGATGATTTATTAATACAAAGCATACCACTTGATATCACAATCCACCAGGTAAATGCATTAGATAAAACATGGACTTCCAGGCTTGGCTTGGGGAATATAGCATTACGTTCATTGCCATTTTACAAAAAAAAAGTAAACCAGCTGTTGCATGCATATAAGTTTGACCTGATCTATTTTTCCACTACGCAATTCCCGATCTGTGTCCTGGGAAAGTATTGGAAAAAGAAATTCAATATCCCTTATGTGATCGACATGCAGGATCCCTGGCATTCCGAATATTATAAGGACAAGCCCAAACACCAGCGTCCTCCTAAATACTGGTTCTCTTATCGCTTAAACAAATACCTGGAACCAATAGCGATGAAGCAATTGGATGGTTTAATGGCAGTGTCGGAACAATATATCAATGATCTGAAAACAAGATACCCGGCTATAAAGAATGTTCCGGAAGCAACAATTACTTTCGGAGCCTTTGAACCGGACATGGAAATTGCTGAAAAGAACCGAGATTTATTTAAAAGCTTAATTCAGCCGGGATTTACCAACCTGGTTTACATTGGGCGCGGCGGGGCCGATATGCATAAAGCGGTAGGGGTATTGTTCAAAGCTTTGCAACAAGGTTTACAAACCGAGAAGGAAACGTACGGCAAGCTGAAGGTTTATTTTATTGGTACCAGCTATGCACCCAGGGGACAAGGTAAACCAACAATTTCGCCTTTGGCAAAACAATATGGCTTGGATGACCATGTTGTCGAGATCACCGACCGGATCAGCTACTATCAAACGCTGATCACACTTAACCAGGCCGATGCTTTATTTATTCCTGGCTCGGACGATCCGAAATACACGGCATCAAAAATTTACCCTTACCTTTTAACCGGGAAGCCTTTGCTGACCATATTTAACTCGGAAAGCCCGGCTATAAGTGTACTAAAAGACTATGGGGTAAAATTTGCCTATTCTTATGACTCAACTGATAATATCAGCCTAAAAGTTATCGATTTTTTTAGAGACATAATTAACGGCCCTAACACTCCGCAGAATTATAATAAAAGTGCCATTAAAAAATACAGTGCCGAAAATATGACGAGGCAGCAATGCCATTTGTTTGATAAAATAATGACCAATAATATATGAAAAGGTATGTGCAATATGGGTGTGGATTTACAGCGCCGGATGGATGGGTAAATTATGATGCATCTCCTACCCTTCGCTACGAAAGGCTTCCATTAATAGGTAAGTTTTATACCCGTAATTCTCAACGTTTCCCCGAAAATGTTAAGTATGGCGATATTGTAAAAGGCTTGCCGGAGCAGTCCGGGAATTGCGATGCGGTGTATTGTTCTCACATATTGGAGCATTTAGCTTATAACGATTTCAAAAAAGCATTAAAAAATACGCACACTATATTGAAGCCGGACGGAATATTCAGGGCCGTTATGCCGGATCTGAAGGCGGCCATCGACGCGTACATAGAAAATTATGACAAGCAGGATTCACCTGCGAGTGAATTTATGAGAAGCACCATGCTCGGAATAGAAGACCGGGGCTCGGGGTTCAGGTCGGTATTAATGAAGCTGTATGGCAATTCAAAGCATTTATGGATGTGGGATTACCGCTCACTGCATCATGAACTGCAGCAAGCCGGCTTCCGCAATATTCGCCCTTGTAAATTCGGAGATTCAACCGAAAAAGAATTCGCGCTGGTAGAAGAGGAAGGCCGTTTTTATGGCGCAGTGGCGTTTGAATGTCAGAAATGAAAAAGCTGGCAATAGTTACCACCCACCCAATCCAATACTACGCACCAGTGTTTAAGCTGCTGCACGAACGGAATAATATATCAATCAACGTTTACTATACCTGGGGAGAAAAAGCTTTAGATAAATATGATCCCGGTTTTGAACAAAAGGTAAACTGGGATATTCCGCTATTAGACGGTTACCCCTACGAATGGGCGTTGAATACCTCTGATGCTCCCGGCACCCATCATTTTAAAGGGATAATCAACCCAAACCTGGCAGGGCAAATAATTAAATGGCAACCCGATGCCATATTGTTTTTTGGATGGGCATATCATGGGCACTTAAAAGCGATAAGGTATTTCAAGAACAGGATACCTGTGTTTTTTCGCGGCGACTCTACTTTGCTTGATGAAACTGGTGGTATAAAAAGCGTGCTCAAATCCATTTATCTAAAATGGGTTTACAAGCATATAGACCATGCTTTTAATGTGGGCGCCAGGAATAAGGATTACTTTAAAAAATATGGTTTAAAGGACAGTCAGTTAAGCTTTGCTCCGCATGCTATCGATAATGACAGGTTCGCAGAAGACAGACACGCAGAAGCTCAATTATTGAGAGAAAAGCTGGATATTAAGAGCGATGATATACTGATACTTTTTGCGGGAAAGCTGGAAAACAAAAAATCACCTTTGCTACTATTGGAAGCTTTTCTTTCAATAAAGAAACCTGGCACACATTTATTGTTTATCGGGAACGGTGCACTTGAGAACGCCCTGAAATTGCAGGCTGATAATGCTGAGAATATCCATTTCATGCCTTTCCAAAATCAAAAGGCCATGCCTGCGGCTTACCAGGCTGCCGATTTATTTTGTTTGCCCTCGCAAGGTCCCGGCGAAACGTGGGGTTTAGCGGTAAACGAAGCAATGGCTTGTGGCAGGGCAATATTGGTTTCTGATAAAGTCGGTTGCGCTATTGATCTCGTAAAAGAAAAATATAACGGCGCGATCTTTCAAAGTAAACACCTGGCTGACCTGATAATAGCACTGAAAAAATTGATAAATTCAAAAGCTGTGCTTCATAAATACGGCCATAACAGTAAAGACATCATACAAGACTGGACTTTGGCTAGAATTGCCGAAGCGATAGAAAATAAACTGAATGAAACGATCTGATAAGATTAAACTCTCTTTTACAAGAAACTGGAAGCTACCCGGAAAAGAAAGATTATCGCGATGGTTTAAACCTTCCGGTGAACTTAAAACCACAATGACTAACGGGATAGTATGGCTTACTGATGAAGACATCGCTATTTATACCAGCGCTGATAATTATATCGAATGGGCCATATTAAGCGGCGGGACTTATGAGAACGCTACCAATAAACTAATCAAAATATCACTCCGGCCCGGAGATGTGGCATTGGATATAGGCGGCAACATCGGTCTGCAAAGTATCCGCATGTCAAGGTCGGTAGGCGAACAGGGGAAGGTATTTGCCTTCGAGCCGCTTGTCCATTTACAGGAAAAACTTAGCCGGAATATCAAACTTAATAAAGCTGATAATGTGAAGTTGTTTCCCTATGCCCTCTCAAACGCCGAAAGCGAAGCCGACTTTCATATCAGCAAGGGAAACTGGAACCAGGGGACTTTTAATATATCCAGCAATCAGCCCGGCACCGAAGTTCAGCATGTGATCATTAAAGTCGCAGACGAGATACCAGATATCAAAGCGTTAAACCGGCTTGATCTGGTAAAAATAGATGTTGAAGGTTTTGAATACCAGGTATTGCTCGGGCTAAAGCAAACCATCGGGAAACATAAGCCGCGTATAATTTTTGAGTACGATAAAAATTACTGGGAAGCCAATGCCCAGAATTTCAGCGAATGTTTTGATTTTTTGAGCTCTTTAAGTTATACATTGTACCAGGTTACGCCTGTAGGCTGTGAGCTCATACAACACGCTTCGGCAGCAATAAGCGGAAACCTGTTTTGCATACCTTCATAAAATGAAAACCAACTTCGCAGTTGAGAAATACCTGACTTTATATATGCCCTGGCTGTTGGCGCTGATTTTTAAATCAGATCCCCAGCTATCATTTATCATTGCGTGGCTTGGCTCATTCCTGATCTTTTATCTCACATTGAGCGGTTGGGTAAGACCATTGCCTGATGACCTGACATTTGGCGAGCAACTCATGAGGCCAATTATATTGGTTCAGATCATTTTTGCAGGGTACATGTGCAGTACTACTATTTTCTTTTTCTTAAATGTACTCGGGTATGAAAATTTTCATAAAACTACGCCCTATTTTTTAATTGACCACGAAAAGCTCAATCTTACCGCTGAATGTCAGCGCTATTATTGCCTTGGCCATGCCGCTTTTGTAACGGGGATACTGATGTTTATGAAATACCCCAAAAAACAGAAATATCATGTGGACGCCGATAAAATAGCGAACCTTATTTTTGTTATTGCCTGGGTGACACTGCCTGTTTCCATTCTCTTTCTGAAAACCTCGGGTTTGGCACAGTTTGGTAACCAGTTTAGCTCTTTGAGTTTCATAGCCGGGACGCTTGCATTAGCGTTTGCTATACCCCGGAAAAAGATATGGAACACCATTATCTGCATAATTCTATATTTCTTTAATTTCTATGCAGCGCTCACATCAGGTTTTAAAGAGCCTATCATTATAAGCGTTCTTGTTTTGGGTATTTTTTTATATCCGAATTATAAAAAACTGGTGATAGCGACCTTTATTCCCGCTCTTATTTTTTTGTTCATATTTCTGCCCAATTACAATAAGATATTCCGGGAGAATGCCTGGTCTGATGATGTCGATGCCGAACAAGCGTCTCAAATTGCTTTGGATGCCGCGTTAAATAAAGATTCATCTCCGTATGCCGGCGATGACAGTAACTGGGGATTTTTAACTTTCAGGCTCAGTGAGGTTTCCATGTTCACTCAGTTTGCAAAATCGACCCCGCAATTTGTAAATTATTATGGTTTAACATTGGTAAAACAGTCGGGAATGGCATTGGTACCGCGCATATTCTGGCCGTCGAAACCAATAACCGAAAACCTGGTTATGCAACGGGTTTATGATGCGGGCGTAATTAATGTCGGATCCAATGTATCCGCAAAGCCTGCATTTATTGTAGATGCCTATCTTTCATTCGGCGGTTTTGGTGTATTTATTTTCCTTTTCATCTATGGTGCCACTGCTCAACTGATCTCGATAAAAGCCGAAAGATTATTTGGGGGATATGTTTTAGGGACCGCCCTCATATTCAGCGGGCTGTTCCAGATTATGTGGCGCGGTCTTAGTTTTGAATTCATCGCTAACACGGTTTTTTGGAGCTATGTGAGCATGTTGCTCATCCAAAAAATATTGATGGTGACTAACGTCTTAAAACACGCTTGAGGATACTCCAGATAAATGCATCGTATAAACCTGCCTATATCTATGGCGGTCCTACGATGTCTGTATCGAAATTAAGCGAGCAGCTAGCCAAAGCGGAGTGCTATACAGAAGTTTTCACAACCACTGCAAATGGAGATACCGAACTGCAGGTTGTTCCGGATGAGCGGGTGATGGTTGATGGTGTGCTGGTAACCTATTTTAAACGTTTGACCAAAGATCATACGCATTTTTCGCCTGCTTTACTAAAGAAGCTATGGAAAGAAGCCCGAAACTTTGATGTGATCCATATACACGCCTGGTGGAACCTCGTATCCGTGTTATCCTGCTGGATTGCTATAAAACGCCGGGTTCCCGTTGTCATTTCACCACGAGGTACTTTAAGCGCCTATTCATTCAGCAATAAAAATAGTTTATCAAAGCGGATCATTCACAGCTGGCTTGGAAAAAGATTGCTAAAAAAATCCTCCTTTCACGTTACATCTGACAGGGAAAGACGGGCCATTGAAAATATTATCCCGCCAAAAAGAATCGTAACTATTCCCAACTTTGTAGCCCTGTCTGAAAGAATAAACGATGAAAGGAACGAGTTTCCAGATAATTCACCATTAAAGCTTTTATTCTTTTCAAGAATAGAAGAGAAAAAAGGACTGGACATTTTATTGAATGCTTTAACCTCGGTTACTATTCCTTACCATCTGACAATTGCAGGCGATGGGGAAGCAGATTATATCAATCAGCTAAAAGCAATCGCAACAAATAACGGGATTGCAGATCGCGTTAGCTGGATAGGTTTTCAGGGTGCAAATAAATTTGAGGTATTGCAGCAGCACGACCTGATGGTATTACCCTCGCATGATGAAAATTTCGGGAATGTGGTAATAGAAAGCCTGAGTGTCGGTACGGCCGTATTGGTAAGCAAATATGTCGGTCTGGCTGATTATGTATCAGCAAATAGCCTCGGTTGGGTATGCGAACTGGACGAAAAGGACATTAGTGCTTATATTAACAAAATATTTGATCAGAAAGATAAGTTAGCCCGCATTACGCAGGCTGCGCCGGGTATTATCCGCAGGGATTTTGACGAGACAAGTCTCACAGAAAAATATATCAGCATGTACAATCAAATCATTAATAATGGCTGAATACAAAGATTACGGCTTTACCACCAACGAGCCGAGCCACACTTTTTTTTATTTGCATGACGCATTGTTTTCCATGCTGAATAAAGATGCCAACCGTTGTATACTTGATCTTGGCTGCGGTAACGGCCACCTGGTAAGTTACCTGGTAAAACAGGGATATGATGCTTACGGAACTGACGCCTCTGAAAATGGTATCGCAATAGCAAAAAAAGAATATCCAGATCGCTTTTTTCTTCAGGATCTATCGACAGATCAATTACCTGTTGAGTTGCAAAAGTTAAAAATCGATACTATTATTTCGACCGAAGTAATTGAGCACCTGTACAATCCGGACGGCTTTATTGAGTTTTGTAAGAATGCGCTTCAGAAAAATGGCGAGCTGATCATTTCAACCCCATATCACGGCTACTGGAAGAACCTTCTGCTGGCTGTTTTGGGTAAATGGGATTCGCACCATGACCCTACCTGGCATGGGGGGCATATCAAATTCTGGTCGAAGGGAACGCTGAGTAAGCTTTTAACCGATAAAGGTTTTAGTGTAACCGGGTTTAAAGGCTGCGGACGGGCGCCTTATTTTTGGAAATCGATGGTTATAAAAGCAAAATTGCTTTGAATACGCAGTTTTCATTTATCATACTCACCTTTAACGAGGAACTTCATTTAGGACGCTTACTCCAATCAATAAGCGATTTGGATGCACCTATTTTCATACTTGATTCAGGCAGTACAGATAATACGATTACTATTAGCGAACAATACGGCGCTTCATTTTTCCAGCATAAATTCGAAAATCATCCACGGCAATGGGATTATGCGCTTAAAAATATTCCCGTTACAACGCCATGGGTAATATGCCTTGATGCCGATCAAACTGTTACCCCTGAACTAAAAGCAAGGTTGATCAATTTTAAAGACGAGGATCACGCCGACGTAAACGGTATCTATTTTAATCGTAAGAATTTTTTCAAGGGCCGATGGATTAAACATGGTGGCTACTACCCTTTTTACCTGCTTAAAATGTTCAGGTACGGGGTTGGCTATTCGGATACCAATGAAAATATGGACCACCGCTTCATTGTTCCGGGCAAACTGGAAATATGGAAAGACAGTATCATCCTGGAGGAAAATCTGAAAGAGAATAATATTCGTTTCTGGATAGAAAAACATAATCGGTACAGCGACCTCGTGGCCCAGGAAGAAGTGGAACGGATGATGCAGATGCGCACGCAAACCATAAAACCAAGGTTCTGGGGCTCGCCCGATGAGCGAACGGCCTGGCGCAAGCAGCTATGGTGGAAAATGCCGCGTTACGTGCGACCAATGATCTACTTTACTCATCGCATCATTTTTCAATTAGGAATACTGGATGGACGCACCGGGATCATCTTCCATTTTCTCCAGGGGTTTTGGTTCAGGCTGATCGTGGATATTAAAATAGACGAGATCATTAAGCAGCAGGATCATGAAAAAGTTGCATAGAGAATCTCCGTTACGTTTTTTGCTGGTCTTCCTGGGGTTATTCCTGTTCTTCTACTATTTTAATATTTTCTTCTTCAGTCTGACTTCGCATGGCAAGCATTATAACAGCTTCATCGATCAGCATCTTAATTATATCCGTGGCTTGAGACATATTTTGCTTGCGACTACTAAATTTATAATTAACTCATTTGGCTTTTCCTGTCTGACAAATGATTACCAGTTAATGGTGGCCGGTCACGGTATCATTGATGTGATCTATTCCTGCCTGGGCTTGGGCGTTATGAGTTTCTTCGCGGCCTTTGTGATCGCTTATCCTAAAAAATTGAGAGCCAAATTGATTTTTCTTTTGACAGGATTGATCTGCATTCAAATATTAAATGTGTTTCGTTTTGTATTACTGGCTGTGTTATGGAACAAAAAATCAAAGCTGATACTCGACCATCATATTATTTTTAACATTATAATCTATATCATTATTACCATAACTCTTTACTTTTGGGTAAAACGAGACGATAAACAACCTGTAGCCGGTGCAAAAAACTGATCTTTCATTATATAACAATCACCCCTACCATCCGGGCGGCAATGCATTTACACGGCTCTTGTGGCATTATACCAACTCCTTCTTTTTTAAATCCGGGTTGTTCCCGGTTTATGGGATTAAACGATCTTTACTGAAAGCCTTCGGCGCAAAGCTGGGCAGGAACATTACAATAAAACCGTATGTGAACATAAAATATCCATGGAATTTAACCATCGGCGATAATGCCTGGATAGGAGAAAATGTATGGTTGGATAGTTTAGAGATGATCACCATTGGCGCTAATTCCTGTATTTCTCAGGGCGCTACCATACTTACCGGCAGCCACAATTATAAAAAAGCTACTTTCGACCTGATCACTGCCGCGGTTACTTTAGAAGATGGTGTTTGGATTGGTGCAGGCGCTATAGTAAATCAGGGTATTACAATTGCCTCGCATGCTGTGCTTACCAGCGGCTCTGTAGCCACAAAAAATCTCGAAACCTATTCCATTTATCAAGGCAATCCAGCCTTTAAGATCAGGGATCGAATTATTGAATAACTATGCCATCTAACCAACAACAAACTGCTAAGATCGTTATGGGTAGCCTTTTCACCCTTGTGGTGATCTTAGGCCTTTTGTCGTTTATTGCCCCCCCTTCGCTGTTTCCTGATCCTGCAAATGGTTTCCTGGTTATGCGCTCGATGGAAATGGGCGGGCAATTCAATATGATGGTAACACCCGATCAGGCTGATTTTTCAAAAAATACTTCTGAGTTTCTCACCTGGTGGTCACCGGGTCAATACCTTGTGCCTTATGCTTTTAAGGTGATATTTGGACTAAACAGCGGTCAGGCATCGGCATTAACTGTGTTAATATGCCAACTATTGGGCTTATCCGGGTTTTATTATTTCTTCAAAAAGGTTGGCTTTACGCCTTTCATTGTTGCGTTGAGCATGCTATTTATTGCCTGCCAGCAGTTTTTTGTAGTGCCTTACGTGTTCTACAATGGCGGCGAAATATTGTCCTTTGCTTTTACAGGTTGGTTTCTTTATGGCTGTGTATCCTTCAATAAACCTTCGTGGCAACTAATACTTTTCATCTTACTTTCAGGCTTGATTGGCTTCTTCTGCAAATCGTCTACCATGTGGGTATTTGCGGCAGGTTTGTTATTCATCTGGATCAGGTTATCTTCTTCAAAAGCTGTAGGCGATTGGATAAAAAATGGCATCTGGATAGCTATACCGGCGATAATAGCTTTAGGTGTTATTTATATATCGTTTCTATCAAAAGGCCAAAACCCGACTTCCGCATCAGCTGGGCTGAAATTAACATTAAAAACATTTACCTTCCCTCTAGCTTCACCCCTATTATCAGGCTTTTCTATCGATGATATTTGCCACGGGTTGATTTATCACACCGGTAAAGTAATATTTAATGACTGGCAAGCAATAATCATATTAATACTGCTGGCGATACTGAGTTTATGGCTGGTCAGAAGTATTCTCCGAAAAGTGCAAGATCAGAACTACCGCTTGCTGGTAATCATTTTTTATTCGATTGCATTCCTATTCTTTAGCTATGTATACCTGATGCAGAAGACCATTTCTTATGAGGGCAGGCATTTCAGGGTGATTGGTCTACTGGTAATACCCGGTGCCATTTATTTATTTAGCCAGGTTAAAAGATCTTACCGGCATCTTTTGTGTATCGTATGGACGGGAATTGCTTTTACCAGCATATTTTACCTGGTGAAAGGCTATCTGTATAACAAAAATAAAAGTGCTCATGGCATCTCAGGTATTGCCCAGCAAAATATCGATCAAACCGCTTTAAACAAAGTGATGGCCATCGATCAGCAAGTTCACAATGCCACGTTCGTATTCGTTAATAAAGAGCTTGGGCTCGAAATCAAAAATAACCGCGTTCTTGGCCTGGAACCAATTGGCAACGATCTGAAAATTGATTTTGATGACTATGAGCATGACGGTCATTCAGGCCCACTCTATATTATCCTGCCTGATAATTACGCCGGACCAAAAGAGAAATTCATACTAAAAAGCTTTCCTGATTACAAACACTGGTATGGTGAGAAGCTAAGCGACAAGTATGTTTTGTATAAAGCACCATAACTACGGGTGTTTTTTAAATAACCGGTATTGGCCCATCTGATGGGTCTTCCTTCTTCCCTTTCTTTTTCCTCAACATTTTCTCTTCCTCGCCATTTAGCATTTCTGTGAAGCTTGGCCCATCGGGGTGTCCTTTTGCCTCTGTTACCGGATTCTTACTGGCTTTTTTAATCGGTTTGACTTTAGTTTTCATATTTAATTAACAATGATTTTAAAGTCATTGTTTCATAATGAAAATCCGAAATCGTAATTCCGACTTCCGAAATCATTTATTGATCTCTTTCCAAAGCAGATCTTTCAGCTCATCCAATCCTTTCTGAGCTACTGAAGATATAAACACCGACGGAATACCTTTTGGCAATTCCTTTTTCATCTCCGCCTGCAACTCAGCATCCAGCATATCCGACTTGGTAACCGCAAGCACACGGGGTTTGTCTATCAGTTCCGGATTGTATTCTTTTAATTCTCTCAACAGAATATCATATTCTTCTTTGATACTCCTGCTGGTGTCTGCAGGTACCATAAACAGTAATACCGAGTTACGTTCAATATGGCGTAAAAACCGGAAACCTAATCCTTTACCCTGCGACGCTCCTTCGATAATTCCGGGAATATCCGCCATTACAAAGGATTTATTATTGCGGTAAGCCACAATGCCCAGGTTGGGTACCAGGGTGGTAAATGCATAATCAGCAATCTCAGGTTTTGCCGCCGAAACTACAGATAACAAGGTTGATTTACCGGCATTTGGAAATCCAACTAAACCTACATCGGCTAATAGTTTTAATTCTAGTATATTCCAGTCCTCGCGACCAGGCTCGCCGGGTTGTGCAAAGCGCGGGGTTTGCTGTGTGGCCGATTTAAAATGCCAGTTACCCAACCCACCACGACCGCCGGGTGTTAATATCTTGGTTTCACCATCTTGTGTGATCTCAAAAATCGTCTCACCAGTTTCTGCATCTTTGGCGATGGTACCCAGCGGCACTTCCAATATCTCATCCTGGCCGGTCTTGCCTGTTTTCAAAGCTGAACTTCCCGGCTCACCATTTCCTGCGATAACGTGTTTACGGAATTTAAGGTGCAGCAGCGTCCATAACTGGGCGTTGCCTTTTACAATCACGTGTCCACCCCTGCCGCCATCACCGCCATCTGGGCCGCCTTTTGCTGTCAGTTTATCGCGATGCAAATGTGCAGAGCCAGCCCCGCCATGCCCCGAACGGCAGCATATCTTCACATAATCGACAAAATTTGAACCTTGAGACACGTTTGATTTCGGATTTTAGATTACGATTTCGGATTTATTTTTCCGAAACGAATTTTTATTAAACAAAAATATCCGGGGGTAGTTTCCCGGATACATAGCTTTACAGATTTATTATCTTAATATTTTTCAGTCACCTCGCTGATAGCGGCAAATATCTCGTCGATAGAGCCAATACCATTGATGCTGTTAAATTTATCCTGGCCTTTATAAAAGTCAGCTACCGGCGCCGTTTTATCATTGTATTCTTTAATGCGCTTACGAATAACTTCCGGGTTGGCATCGTCTGGACGTCCTGAATCTTTGCCACGCAACAATAAGCGATGCTCCAATTCATTATCATTAACTTCCAAAGCTACCATAGCTGTAATAGAAGAACCTTTACTTTGCAATAGTTCGTCCAATGCTGTGGCCTGGGCTACTGTACGTGGAAAACCATCAAAAATGAAGCCTTTAGCATCCTTATTAGCGTCCAGTTTATGGCTGATCATACCGATAACTACAGCATCGGGCACCAGTTTGCCATCATCCATCAGCTTTTTGGCTTCCAAACCCAGTTCAGTTCCTTCAGCAATTTCACCACGAAGTAAGTCGCCTGTTGAAAGGTGGATTAAACCGTATTTTTCGATAAGATTTTTTGATTGAGTACCCTTACCGGCCCCTGGAGGACCAAACAGAACTAAATTCAGCATATATAGTTGTTGGTTGAAATTAAAAAGGCCTTCCGGTACAGTACAGAAAGGCCCTAAAACTTTTTTGTGCACTTGAAGGGAGTCGAACCCCTAACCTTCCCGATTTGTAATCGGGATGCTCTATCCAATTGAGCTATTCGTGCTTATTTTATAGTGCACTTGAAGGGAGTCGAACCCCTAACCTTCTGATCCGTAGTCAGATGCTCTATCCAATTGAGCTACAAGTGCAACACTTTATATATTTCCGTCTAAACTTGCTTCCCGGTTAAGCAGGCGCTTTTTCAAACGGACTGCAAAAATAGGATTTCTTTTGAAACAGTGCTAATTTTTTTGAAATTACTTTACAGCTTCGGCGATTGCATTAAAATCGGGCAAGTCACCGGCCGATTCCAGTACTTCGGCATAGATCACTTTCTGATTTTCATCGGTCACAAAAGCGGCACGTTTTGATACGCCTTTCATTCCCAAAACAAACTCCTCGTACAAAGCGCCATAAGCAGCTGAAACTTCCTTGTTAAAGTCAGACAATAAAGGAAACTGATAGTTATTTTCTGCTTTGAACTTAGCCAGTGTAAAAGGTGAATCGACTGATATACCCAACACCTGTGCATTCAGTCCCTCATAGTAAGCAAAATTGTCACGCATGGTGCAAAGCTGCGTAGTGCAAACGCTTGTAAACGCCGCCGGGAAAAAGTGAAGCACTACTTTTTTCCCTTTGAAATCAGACAGTGATACTTCCTTTCTCTCTGATGATACCAATGTAAATTGTGGCGCCTGCTGTCCTGTTTGAATTGCCATAAATAGTTTTTTAAGCAAATAAATGATAATTATTTAAGATTTACTAAATTGAGGTGACTTAAGATCAATTGCCTTATCGAATGAAATCGATGTTTTACTTGCTTTTGTGCTTCCTAACTTTTTCTTCTTGTAAAACACCCAAGAAAAATAAAAAGCCTGATGATCATTTTATATTAAAAGGACTTTATCACGGCAAGCAAGCTGATACTTTATTTCTTACCTACCGGGATAGCACCGGAAATAAGGTAGAATATAACACAAGGTTAAATAAAGGTGCATTTATATTTAAAGGTCGTGTCAGTCCCCCCGGCGAAGCTATCCTAATGAGCAACATCAAAATAAAACCTGACAGGAACCCGAATTTTTCCAATGCCACTGAACTATTCTTAAGCCCTGGCAACATGACTATTGCTCTTGACGAAAACCATTTTGATCATGCTAAATTATACGGCTCGGCCATTCAGGATGAATGGGATAATTTACAGAAAGCATATGTACCTATAATTAAAGCAAAAGACTCGCTATATGAAAAAATGTTTGAGTTGGAAAGAGCCGGCAATACTCCCAAAAACCACATAGCACATGTAGCTATAGCTAAAGAATTAGATAAATACCAACTTGAATGGTATAAAATAGATTACCATTATATAAGCACCCACTCACAATCATTTTTAAGCGCATATTTATTGGAAAATTTTCTTGGTACCGATTTACCGACGGATTCGATAGAGATGTTCTACAATCCATTTTCCGAAGCGGTGAAAAAAAGTATATCCGGGAAAGCAATAGAAAAAGTTATCGCAAACCGAAGAGCTTCTGCGGTTGGCAGTACTATCATAATACCTTCAGGCATAAATACAGACAGCAGCAAGTTTAATCCGCAAGACTTTAAAATTGACAACTATCTTTTGCTTTATTTTTGGACAGATTATGCAAACGACAATGTTCGCTTAAAAACTATTTACAATAAGTATCATGATCGGGGATTAGATGTACTTGCAATATCGATGGAGCCATTCAAAAAAATGTGGCTTGATTCGGTCAAAAAAGAAAACATTTCAATGTGGCATAATATACTTTCATATCCCGTAGCCAACCTCGATACTTTCTACAATATCCAGCAAATGGCACCATCATTACTGTTATTGGTAAATAAAAACCATAAAATTATAGGTCGCTATCGAGGCTCTAGTTTACTATACAAGAGGGATTATGACGAAGGCGATTTAATCGATCTGGATAAAAAACTTGCTGACGTACTAAATAAAAAGTAAAACGAGATCATATAAACCTCCAAAAGCAAATAAATAAAAAAAGCTATTAAATAGTATGCATAATAGATTTTTAGCCCGGTTTTTGATAGTGTGATTACAATGGCCGATCTAAATCATCATCAACCTATAGCTATTGCTGTCATCTGTAAAAACCCGCATCCGGTTTGGCTCGAATTTTTATCGAAGTTTAAGGCATATGACACTTATGTCATCATCGATGATGATACAAATGATCTTTCTTCGTTACAATCTGATTATCCAAATGTTCATCTAATCCTTGTTAATGGGAAATCTTGTGAACTCGCAGGCTTTACTGACACCAATTCAGCGCACTTTAAAAAAGTAAACGGCTGGGATAAGGCGCTCTATTATTTTGCTGTGGAAAACACCTCTTATCAGCGGGTTTGGTTTTTTGAGGAGGATGTTTTCTTTTATAATGAGGATACTATAAAAAATATCGACAAAAAATTTCCTGCGAGCGATCTGCTTACTGCTCCGTATAAGATCAGCACCAGCACATCAAAAGACTGGTGGTGGTGGCCGATGATCAATATTCCTTTCGAACAACCCTGGTACAATGCTATGGTATGTGGAATAAGGGTTTCGGGGAATCTTTTGGATAAAATAAAGGCTTATGCGAGGGAAAACCGCCGGTTATTTTATCTCGAGGTACTATTTCCTACCCTCGCCATTAAAAACAACCTGGTTTACCATACTCCGAAACAATTAGAGCAGATATACTTCCGCTATGATTGGCGTTATTTGAGCAAATCAAATATCTTTCATCCTGTTAAAAATATCGAATCGCATCCTGAAATACGTACGACGCTAAGCAGAAATAACGCGATATACAGTTTGAAATTTCATCTCACCGATATTCGTACCCGCTGGACAGCCGCCGTTAAGGAGCGGATAAAATTAATGATACCTGAGAACTTGCTGAAAAAGAAAGAGGTTTACGAGGTACAGGATTCTTAGCCTGCAGCTATCTCTAACGTCCTCCAGATCAATTTATCCGGCGATAGGTACTCGTTATAATACCGGTTATTATTCTCCATTATTTCTGCTCTTTTTTGCTGATCGTTCAACAATAAAAGCGTTTGCTTCACGCATTGTTCTGCAGTGATAAATTCAAGATAATTCTTATCCTTTTCAAAATTTCCCGGCACTTCAAAATACAAAGGCTCTGATACGATTGCTTTTGAAAAAGCTACATATTCAGCCAGTTTCCAGCCTATGGAATTGAACAGGCCTGTGCTGGCAATGCATATCGGAAACTCTTTCAGGATATTGATATAAGCTTTCTTTTTCGACATGCGCGCATCAGTCAGTAAAAACTGCTTATAATTCCTGGCCGAGTATTCATCGTGTGAAAATCCACCATAAAAACGGTCGCCTAGTTTTTCTCGCAAAGTACCGATGATCAATGCACGGGTTTCATTCACTTCGTTACATGCCCGTTTCCAGTATTCCGCTACCTCTGGTGATGCTTTGTCGGGGAAACCATCAGGATCCCATGCACGGGTCATAAACAGCACCTTTGGCTCGCGCGACGGATCGGGAGTTGAATGCATATCTGCAACTGAGGGCTGATAGGTAAGATGTAAATTCCGCAGCAGGCTTTTGGCCATGTGCTTTGGCGATTTGGATACGTGTTTATTCAAAAAGAACCGGGCAATGTCCAGCTTATTTATTCCGCCAGGGTAAAGCTCATAATTGAGGCCAAGCGGATAAACTTTCTTTTTGTAAGCATCAGGAATTGCTTCAGAACGATAACTGCGCTTAAAATAAATATCCGCCGCGATCATCGCTTCCTCAGGAAAGTTCTCACCGTCGGTGGTATCATAGTAAACCGTTGTTTTATCATTAACCACCACAAACATTCCCTGCAAAGCATATGGGTCCTTATCCTTCAGCGGCGACTTGCCATCACGGGTATATGGCTGCAGATTGCAGGTTAGTTTGATCTTATTCTGCGCAGCCAGCATTGAAAAGCCGGTGCACAATTGAGATATATGTTCGGAAGTGCTGTGTATGTAGATGTCGTATTTAATCATATTTGCATACAAGGTTTAGCCCGCTGCAAAATACGATTTAATGTTAATGTGCAACTTCGGTTACGACAATATACAGCAGACTGCCCTGAATAACAAAGCAGTTAAATTTTGTTTTGTAAAAATGCGATTATAGGCCTGACGTTACCGCAAAACTACAGTAAACCTTGCCTGTCCATACGTATTCGTATCGGCTTTGATCACCTGGAAAGCATAGTTGCCTACCCGCATATCCAGCGAATCTTTCATATACTTATCCTTCAGCCAGAATTTAATACTTGCCGGGATCTGGTTGGCATAAGAGAGCCTTAAAATATAGATGCCGTCCGTCTTTGCACCTACTTTAAACCCAATCGGATGTTCCTGTAAATAAGGCAGTTTCTGAATAGCGCAGGTAACACCATCACTTGTTAAACTGCAGATGCTTGCCGCTCCAAAACCGGGAAAATATACCGCATCCTGGGAATTTAAATACATAGTGCTTGCCGTGTGATCAAAGATCAGCATTGTTTCGTCCAGTTGTGCAGAATCCTTTTGGATCATCACTTTGAACGCACTTCCGTCAGGCGCGGTATCTCTCTGAACCACAACTGGTTGTACCGGAATGGGCTTTTTTGGCACTATTGGCAGATTGTTTATCCCTTTGATGCATGATGCAAGCAGGATAATAAGAACGATTGTTGATAAAGCAGGTTTCATATAATCTTTATATTTTACTGATAATCAACCAAAAAACCATACCAAATCATATTCCCCATTCAATTTGTGTAGTGAATTGCCAAAACCAATACCTTAGCTCATATGAAAGCAATAGTAATCACCCAGCCCGGCGGACCTGAAGTTTTACAAATAGCAGAACGTCCTCAACCCTCAACAACTCCAAATGAGGTGCTTGTAAAAGTAGCCGCCGCAGGTGTTAACCGGCCCGATGTGTACCAGCGCAAAGGCAACTATCCGCCGCCGAAAGGAGCCCCTCAAGACATACCCGGACTGGAGATCGCAGGGACGATTACTACCGTTGGCAACCAGGTAACCCGCTGGAAAGTTGGCGATAAAATTTGCGCCTTAGTTACAGGCGGAGGGTATGCAGAATATTGTAATGTTCCCGAAGGGCAATGCCTGCCTGTACCCGGCAACCTGAGCTTTGTGGAAGCAGCATCGCTCCCCGAAACATTTTTTACAGTTTGGAGCAATGTGTTCGATCGTGGTAAACTACAACCAGGCGAAACTTTACTGGTTCATGGAGGTTCGAGCGGTATCGGCGTGACAGCAATTCAAATGGCAACAGCTTTAGGAAGTAAGGTTTTTGTAACTGCCGGATCGGATGACAAATGTAAATTTTGCGAGGAGCTTGGTGCAGTAAAAGGCATCAATTATAAAACCAAAGATTTTGCAGAAGCAATCGACAAATTGACCGATGGTAAAGGAGTAAATGTAATACTCGATATGATCGGCAGTGATTATACGCCGGGAAATATTTCGTCATTAGCGGAGGAAGGCCGGTTGGTTTTGATCAATGCGATGAAGGGTAAAGATGCTCAAGTAGATCTGGCACAAGTGATGAGGAAAAGACTGATCATTACCGGCTCAATGCTGAGGTCGAGAGAGACTGGATTTAAAAATGCCATAGCGCGCAGTCTTGAACAGCATATCTGGCCGTTGCTGGCATCCGGTAAAATAAAACCGGTTATCAATGCCGTATTTCCTGCCGGGGATGCTGCTAAAGCCCATGCGCTGATGGAAAGCAGTGAGCATGTGGGGAAGATTGTGCTGGTTTTTGAGTAGTTTGCAGCAGGCGATTTGCAGTTTGCAAATGAAGAAAAACTGCCAACCGCAAACCGAAAACTGCCAACTAAAAATATTTCTCCGGCACTATTTAAATATTTACCAAAAAACCTTAGCTTTGCGGCTCTAAAACAAAAGCATTTTATAGGGAACTATTTCATTTACAAAATCTTTTAAATTACCAGGTTATATATGCCAAACATTGGAAAAATATCACAGATCAT
>NZ_DATCRU010000082.1:0-37650 GCF_036568825.1 Mucilaginibacter sp.
TGACGGAACGGGAACAGGTTACATCACGGAGCTTGGCGGTAACCGGGTGCGGAAGATCAATTTGACGGGCTATTCGCTGACAGGCACACTGCCTGCAGGACTGACCTTCGATCCGGCCACAGGCATTATCAGCGGCACACCCACGGCACAGACAGCCAACACCCAATTTTCGGTAACGGCTTATAACGCATACGGATATTCAACAAGTACCTTCAATATAAAAGCATCTGCCGGCTTACCTAACAACCCGGCCGGTGACTACGACAAAAACTGGGTTTACGTAAGGACCTATGATGAGAACGGAGTGGAAATAGGAGCGGCAAAAAGTTTCTACGACAACAACGCCAAACCGACACAAACACAGACGAAGAATGAAACTACGGGGAATGTACTGGCTACCCAGACAATTTATGACCTTCAGTCAAGGCCGGTGATATCAACCTTGTCAGCACCGACCAACAATTCGGCCTTTGCCTATAGTCCGAATTTTGTGACCGCTAATAATCTGCCTTACAGTTATTTGAACTTTGATGGAGATCCGACCAATACTACAACGCCTTATGCTAAGCTGAATAATCCCGATGCAGTCGACAATGCAACACAGGGAACACTCGGCTGGTATTACAGCGACAATAACACATCAGAACCATATGTGGCGGCGACCGGCTTTCCTTATAGTCGCAGTGACTTTTACAACGACGGAACCGGTGCACCGAAGCGGTCGGCAGGTATAGGAGAACAGCTAAAGATGGGCATGGGGCGCGAAGTAACGGGAAATAGTTTTCCCGTGCAGAACGAACTGAGCAATTATGTGGCCATCCGGAATCAGTTTTTTCCTTCCACAGTCATAGGTAACACCCCAGCGGGCATGGCCGGACAGGCCCTTCAAGCTGCATCCAAGGATCAGAATGGAACGACGGCAGTAACGATAACCGACCTTTCGGGCAAAATGACCCTGATGACGGCAAGGGCCGATGCGAGCGCCGATGCCTGGCTGTCAGTGAACAATACGCTGAGCCTGAGTAATTCAATGACGCAGTACAGTCTCACGGTCAATATATCCGCTAACCTGATCAACAGCCTTACAATCAATTCAGCAAATACGGTTACTGTATATGCCTCTATCCCGGGCAGCCCCGGCTGTACCCACTGTCAGGTATACCAGGGAGCGGGGAATAGTTATTCCTTCGCCGGATCGGGATATAGCTCATGCCAGGTGGTCTCTGCCAATCCTTTTACGGTAACGGCTTCCAATGCGGTCGGAGTGGTTTATGATCAGTCCGAAGCAGCATATGCAGAACCTTCCGGCAGTGCTATCCAGTACTTCCAGTTGGTTACGCCTTCCCTGGTAACGCTGACGGGAAGCTATACCTTGTATGACATGTCATCGGAAAGTGATATAACAACTTCTTTTAACAATGGGAGTAATCTTACTGCCGGTTATTACAAAGTCATCGCGAATGCGACGACAGATCCTTCAGTAACCAATACGGTAACCGTAGCTTACACCAGCAAATATTCCGATATCAGCTATAACTACTATAACCAGTTGGGGCAGTTGACCGCATCGATAGCACCGAAGGGCGTACAGCAATTGCTCGCCAATGGTTACAGCAGCATTAGCTCGGCAAGCCAGTTGCCTTTTGTCAGCCTGTATAGCTATGACCTGCAGGGGCGACTGACGTCGGCTACTACACCCGACGGCGGTACATCTAATTATGTTTACCGCACGGACGGCAAGATACGCTTCTCACAGAACGCCTATCAGGCCAACCCTGCAAATGCGGGACAGAGTAACTCTGAGAAGCTTTCCTATACAAATTATGACAATGCCGGCAGGCCGCTAGAATCCGGAGAATATATCGCCCCGGCCGGGACCTTTGCCGCATTGTCAGCTAATACAACCTTGCTGGATGCGACCGATGTGACAGCGAACATTATTGGTGCAACCAAGCAATCACAGATCAATACCTACTATGACCTGCCGGATCCAAGTCCAGCATATACTTCCAGCCTTACCGGTTACGTACAGGATCCGGACTTTTTAAAAGGTGCGGTAAGCTATACTAGTAATGCCAATAGCACTACCTGGTATAATTATGATGATCATGGAAGGTTGACCTGGATGGTGAAATCAATTAGCGGACTAGGATATAAGACGGTAGATTATACCTATAACGATCAGGGAAATGTAACGAAGGTAGACTACCAGAAAGGCACCTCATCAGAACGGTTCATCCACTATTACACTTATGACGCAGACGGCAGGCTGACTAATGTGCAAACGAGCCGGGATGACATAGCAGCCAACAAAGTACAGCAGGCAAATTACTATTACTACCTGCACGGTCCGTTGAAACGGGTAGAACTGGGCGACCATTTGCAGGGGATCGATTATGTCTATACAGCGCAGGGCTGGCTCAAGAGTATTAATACGCCGACACAGAATATCGCCAATGACCCCGGCAAGGATGGCACAGGCAATAGCTTTGCCAATGACGCCTTTGGCATGCAGATGGAGTATTTCCCTAACGACTATTACCGGGGCAATACGAATATCAATACAGTACAGACAGGGCAGCCAACTTACTATAACGGGAACGTAAACGGAATTAGTTGGCAGAGCAACAAACCGTCATCGGCATTGACCAATAATCCTAATATACAAAACCCCAATATGTACGCCTACAGCTATGACGCAAAATACCAGCTGACAGGTGCCACCTGGGGAACGCCATCATTTACAGGTAGCCCGTTCAGCCCGCAGTCAATCTTCAAGGAGCAGGTAACCGGGTACGACGCTAATGGAAACATCACGGGGCTACAGCGTACTGACGGCTCTGGAGCAGTGATGGATAATGATAATTTCAGCAAGTACAGTTACCAGTCGGGCGCCAACCAGTTGCTGGGGGTAGGTACCAATTCCAACCCCTCAGCCTATGCGAGCTACACTTATGATGAGATCGGGCGGCTTAAGAGCGAGACGCTTGTTGGAGCACCGAACCCGTACTACCTGCAATATGATGTAACGGGCAAGATTACGGGAATCTATAGCGATGCTTCCCTTTCCGCACAAAGTTTAACGGAAAGTTACAGCTATGATGAAAGCGGAAACAGGATCAAGACAACCAATGCTAATGGTACCACTTACTATGTATATGATGCCAGCGACAATGTGATTGCGATTTATACCGGGACAGCGCCAACAATTACCGAGGCCCCTTTTTATGGCGCTGATCGCCTAGGTACTTACTTCTATAGTGGCAGCAATTACCAGTATGAGTTAAGGGACCAGGTGGGTAGCGTACGCCTCGTTATTAACGGTACGAAGAACAGCAACGGTCAGGCCGACATCGTAACTTACAATGATTATTACCCTTACGGTAGCGTTGCCCAGAGCACAAGTACGCCTTACCGCTACACCTATCAGGGCGCCTACGCTGAAAAAGACGAAGTCACTGGATGGAACAACTTTCAACTCCGAATGTATGACGCCAAAATTGGCAGGTGGCTGACTATAGATCCCGCAGGACAGTTCGCTTCTCCTTACGAAGGAATGGGAAATAATCCAGTAACCGGAACAGATCCGACGGGGGCAGATTGCCCTGATTGTCCAGTATTTGGAATGTGGGAGGGAACCGAATTCGATTCTTCAGACGGCAATACTTACACAGTTAATGACGGAGAGTGGGTGTTATCTAGACAATTGGCTGGCGTAGAAATATCGGACAAAGCGCCAAATTGGGTCAACCAACGCATTAATATTTATAACAAAATATATGACCAGGTAAAAGCTGACTATAAACAACAGGCTGGCAACTTTTTCTTAGGATATCCGGATAATTTGAAGCAAATTGCAAATGCAAGATTTGCAAATCTCCTAAAAACAAACGATTTTTTAGGTGGAAGAGCCACTGGAGCCGGCGGGATTAGACCTGTATATGTAGAATTCGATGCAGCGTTATTTGTTGCAACCGCTGGAACAAGCGCGGAAGTTGAAGCTGCAGATGCAGAAATAAAAGTCTTTCGCGTTTTTGGTGGTGATTCGCAAGGTTTAGGTAGAAGTTGGACGCCCATAGATCCGAGCACTGTTTCTAACTACAGAAGTTTAGCTGGTTTGCCCGAAGGAAATACAGCACAATTTATTATAGAAGGGACAGTAAAGCAATCAGATATTATTATGACTAAAGGTGCTGACATAATCTATAAAGGCCAACAAGAAGGGGGGCTTACTGAATTTATTATAGACCCGAAGAATGTTAAAATAACGAACGTTTCTGGCATTAACCCACCATATTAATAGATATGACAATGTATATATCATCGTATGACTATTACAGTTTCCATACGCCTAGAAAAATTCTCAACTGTGACAAAATCACTATTGAAAACAAGAAAGTATTGGTAGTCGAAGTTGAACCACCTGTATTGGGACAACAATATGGACTCCCAAGTGATATTTCGACTTTATTCTTAATTAATAGATTTAACGAAAATGGTTTTGATCACTTAGATAAATTCCCAATCGATGTCTATGTTTTAATTTCAAACGACAGTAATAAGCACAGCCCTTCTTCGTTGGCAGATCTTCGGAATATTGTGTGGGCATGTCTTTATGATAATGAAAAAGATGCGCGGTTGCATAAGATTGCATGATATTTGTTTTAGGGACCGACTTTAAAAGCTGTGCGGTTTGAAGTTGTTCAGCTGAACTCTCTAATGTCCATAAGTATTTATAGTAACGGCCGATATAGTATATATTGGTATTATGAAGGGCTAAAATTGTAAAGACATTTACATGATGCCGTAGTTTTGGAAATTCCAACTTCAGAGCAAGAATGAAAGACAGGGCAGTGCAGATACAAGTTCATTATTTCCTTACTGAAAACTATTACTCATCTGAAACAAAGGCAAATACATCGCAATAAGAATAATCCCAACGACTAGTCCTAAAAAAATAATAATCAGCGCGGCTCCAGCATACTGCTCAGGGTCGCTGTTTTGTATTCTACCTCGTCTATGCATTGTTCAGATATCCGGGCAAAGAAATAATCCAGTTGGTTGGTTTCTTCGCCAATTTTGATGAGCTGTATCAATTTGGATGGATAGATACTGAACTGCTTCAGGCTTTGATGCAGTGGTTTTCCTTTTAAGATATCATCTTCCACTTGCTGCAAAGTGCTTTCAACGGGGTAGTAGCCGATCATCTGCCGGTTCAGGGCGATAGCACGAAGCAGCGGCAGCTTAGCATTGATCAACAAACGCATCGAATTACATAATCGCGCCAGATAGATCTTTTGTACAAGATTGCCAACCATCGGTGTTTTCAATACCAGTTGCGATGATATTACGAGCATAAGGGCCACAGACCAATAGTAATTGATCAAATAGAGTTTGGTCTAAGATTCAGAGTAATAAGGTTACCTTTGAACTCAAAACGGCTTTTTCGCACAATTTTAAACAAAAAAGCCCTTCCATTTGATTAGAAAGGCATTTGTAGTGACCCCGCTGAGGCTCGAACTCAGGACCCACAGATTAAGAGTCTGTTGCTCTACCAACTGAGCTACGGAGTCGGAATTTTTGGGTTGGCAAATAAACGAAAAATTTCTTTACTCCGAAAGCACGAAGCAGTAATAAAATTGTAACATTAAATTTATGGATTGGTAACGGTCCATTTAGGCACGTAACCGGTCTGTCCATCGAATACTACTTTATAAAACTGCCCGTCTTTTTCCAGTACCGTAACTTTAGAATGGTCCGGAATTTTGACCAGTACAGGAGAGGTGTAGTTGGTTAACTCATGCAGGTAGATCACGCCTGTAGCGTTAGCATGAAGGTAAGTAGAGTAAGGGAAAGATTGCTGATTTACAACCGTGTCGTGTTTGGCTATTGTTGGCTTGCTAACGATGATTGGAGCAGATATTATACTATGGTGGATTACACTGTCTTTTGATAATACCTTAGTCTGATTAATAGCTGGTGCTTCAACTTTGGTTTTATGCTTTTTTCTATGATGAACTATTGGTTGCGGAGCAGTTACTGGTGTTTGTACCGCTGGCGTTACCACGGCGACTTCTTTCTGTTTATTGCTGCCCTTCAATAATTTCATTACATACCAGCCAAATAAACCGGTAAATAATAACAGCACAAGAGTAGCAGCAACATTCAGGTATTTGATTTTAAAGTAATATAATCGCCGCTGGTAGTTCTTCTTATAGGCAGTATCATATTTACGGCGTTGATCCGGATCGCTCAGTATCTGGTAGGCTTCGGTGATCTCCTTAAAATGATCTTCGAGAAAATGGTCGGAATCCCTTTCATCGGGTTGAAGTTTCCTGGCCAACTTTTGATAAGCAGTATTTAACTCATTGGTGGTGCAGTCGCGATCAGTTCCGAGGATATAGTACAGATCCTTCATTATTAATCAAATACATTTATTGTTGTTTTGATTAATTTTTGAAATTATAGTTTAATCAGGCTGAAAATAAGTCAATAAAAAAGGCCCTCATTGAAGGCCTTTGTATAAGTATTTTATATGCATGAACCAGATGTTGTCTAAAAACTATGTCATTTCGAACCCACAATAAGGTCGTGTAGGGGGCGTGGGTGAGAAAACTTATCCGATATGCAGAGTTCGTCGTGTATGGCGTATAAGTTTTCTCCTCACCGCCTACGCTCAATCCCACTCAGGTTCGTCGAAATGACATATTTTTTATTTTTTACGCTAGTGCGTATAAATCATCTCTTTGTTTCTGCACCGCATCGCTGTTGATGTATTCATCATACTCCATCAGCTTATCAATATAGCCGCCCGGAGTAAGCTCGAGGATACGGGTAGCGACAGTTTGCGTCAACTCATGATCTCGTGAGGTGAACAGGATAGTTCCCCTGAAATCACGCATGCCGTTGTTTAGTGCGGTAATTGATTCCAGGTCGAGGTGATTGGTTGGTTCATCAAACAATAACACGTTTGCCTGCTGCAGCATCATTCGGCTGAACATGCAGCGCATTTTTTCACCGCCCGATAGTACATTGCTTTTCTTCAATACTTCTTCACCGGAGAACAGCATACGGCCCAGGAACCCACGAATGAACTGATCGTCCTTTTCACCCGGGGAATACTCACGCAGCCAGTCGATCAGGTTTTCATCCTTGCCTTTAAAATATTCAGCATTATCAGCAGGAATATCGGCAGGGTTGATAGTTACACCCCATTTAAACTCACCTTTATAATCCTTATCACGACCCATCAGGATATCATAGAAAGCAGTAGTAGCCAAACTATTTTGAGACAGGATAGCGATCTTATCATTCTT
Organism: Mucilaginibacter sp.; assembly: GCF_036568825.1. Taxonomy (GTDB): domain Bacteria; phylum Bacteroidota; class Bacteroidia; order Sphingobacteriales; family Sphingobacteriaceae; genus Mucilaginibacter. The sequence goes on from NZ_DATCRU010000082.1 coordinate 7,317, forward strand.
GTTAACAGTAAAAGTGATGTTGTCAAACAGCAACTCACCGTTTAACGACTTGCTCAGGTTTTCAACCCGCAATATCTGGTCGCCTGCCTCACGTCCCTGGTTATTGAAAATAATTCCCGGGTATTTGCGGTTTGATGGTTGAATTTCGTCAAGGTTAATCTTATCCAAAGCCTTTTTACGGCTGGTCGCCTGTTTCGATTTGGAAGCATTAGCACTAAAGCGGCGGATGAATTCCTGCAGTTCCTTCACCTTATCTTCCATCTTCTTATTCTGATCGGCACGTTGTTTCAATGCCAATTGGCTCGACTCGTACCAGAAAGAATAGTTACCGGTATAAATGGTCATCTTACCAAAGTCAATATCCACCACGTGGGTACAAACCGTATCAAGGAAGTGCCTGTCGTGCGATACTACCAGTACGATAGCTTCATACCCCGCCAGGAAATCTTCCAACCAGCTGATTGTGTGGATGTCCAGGTCGTTGGTAGGCTCATCCAGTAATAATATATCGGGGCTTCCAAAAAGTGCCTGCGCCAATAACACACGTACTTTTTGGTTACCGTCCAGTTCTTTAACTAATTTATAGTGCAGGTCTTCTTTAATGCCCAGGTTGCTCAATAGGGTAGCGGCATTGCTTTCAGCATTCCAGCCATCCATTTCGGCAAACAGGTTTTCCAGTTCCCCGGCGCGCTCACCATCTGCATCGGTAAAATCTTCTTTCAGATAGATAGCGTCTTTTTCTTTCATGATAGAGTACAATTCCTTGTGACCCATCATCACGGTCTCGATCACTGAAAACTCATCAAACTCATAGTGATTCTGCTTTAAAACGGCCATACGTTCACCCGGAGTAAAGCTTACTGAGCCTGTTGTAGGATCGATATCACCCGAAAGGATTTTAAGGAAAGTAGATTTCCCTGCACCATTGGCACCTATGATACCATAGCAGTTGCCCTGGGTGAATTTTAAATTAACTTCTTCAAACAGTGTACGTTTACCGTAGCGTAACGAAAGATTGGATACTGTAATCATGCTGCACCTCTAATTTGCCGCAAAAATACGGTTATTAAGGTAAATTTCATCGGGTTCAGCAACTTATATTATTCAGCGTCGCGGAGATATGAAGTTTATATGACTTACAAATAGGAGATTACCCAAGCACTTCAGCCAGACTTTGTATCTCATGATCTGCCAATTTTTGCAGTGGCCCGCTTGCCAGCATTTTCATCATCATATTCAATTCGGCAGAAATAGTAAACAGCACTTCGGTATGCGTTCCGGCGTCGGCCAGCTTCCAGTTTAGTTGCAGATCAAAAGGAGGTTTTTCAGAAGGGATGATATTTATTTCAGCATCCTCAACCCGGCTATCAATTTTCAGCGCCAGTTTGCCCATATTCTGAATGTCGAACCGGGCTTCATCATAGGTTGATACCCAGTTCAAAATATTCTCAGGCATTAATTGCTGATGATTATTCAGATCAGCCAGAAACTGGTATACCTCATTTACTGGCTTGTTAATATTGATTTTGTTTTCGAAGGTAGTCATGCTAATTTTGAGTGGTGAGTTATGAGTATTGAGTGAAAAACTCACGACTTAATCAAATAGTTTTTTGAATCAATTAATTATAAGTATTGAGAAAAGACTCACAGCTCAGTACTCACAACTTAAAACTAAACTTTACTGTCCCCAGGTAGAAGGAGATATACGCCATTTTGCTAATAGCTCCGATTCAGCAGTAGAGATATAATTATTTTCTTCGGCGTATTTTAATAAAGCGCTATAGTTTGACAGGGTGACGAATTTGCATTTCGCTTCTTTAAAGTTTTCGGTGGCCTGATCGAACCCATAAGTAAAAATTGCGGCAAGACCGGCAACAGTACAACCTGCATCTTTCAATGCCTGTACTGCCTGCAGACTACTTTTTCCTGTTGAAATGAGATCTTCAATAACAACTACTCTTTGACCGGGAATTACTTCGCCCTCAATCATGCTTCCGGTGCCGTGTTCTTTTGGCTTGGAGCGCACGTAAATAAAAGGGAGGCCCAGTTCCTGCGCAACCAATACGCCTTGCGGAATACCTGCAGTAGCTACCCCCGCAATACAGCCGACTACACCAAACTCTTCCTGGATAAGTTGCGATAGTTTTTGCCTGATATAAGTACGTATGGTTGGATGGGATAGGGTGATACGATTGTCGCAATAGATTGGTGATCTCCAGCCTGAGGCCCAGGTAAAAGGATTATCAGGTTGCAATTTAATTGCTTTAATTTGTAGCAGGAACTCCGCTACTTGTTGTTCTATCTCACTTTTATTAAACATGGCTCAAAAGTACAGAATTTATATCAACGAAAAAGTTATATTGCTAACCCCGTCGGTTCCAAAAAGTGTGGAAAGATATCAAAAAATTGATGCACAGACCTTTGACCTAAAAGCTTTTTACACTAAGTATAATGGCAAGCCCGGCAATAAATTCTTTTTCATACACTGTACCGATGCGAAAGAGTACCTCAAAAAAGTGATGAGAAGCATTACAGTGATCGATGCAGCGGGAGGGATAGTGATTAACCCCAAAGGAGAATACCTGTTTATTTACCGCAATAAAAAATGGGACTTGCCAAAAGGGAAACTGGAAAAAGGCGAAGGTAAACGCGAGGGTGCGGTACGCGAGGTGGAAGAGGAGTGCGGCATCATCGTAAACAGCATCGGCGCTCGCGTATGTAAAACGTATCATACCTATACTAATAAAGGTGAGATAGTGCTGAAAAGAACTTATTGGTACCAGATGGGTTATAAAGGCAGTGGCAAACTTAAGCCACAAAAAGAAGAAGGGATAACCTCAGTTCGCTGGTTCCGCAAAGGACATATTGAGGCCATCATAAAAAATACCTTTCCATCAATAATGGATGTACTGGCAAAAATGGACCTGTTTACAGAAAAGCCAGTGCCTCTTTCGGAATAAACTGGCTCACATCGCCCTGGTAACGCAATATTTCGCGTACGATGGTTGAACTGATGGATGAATAGCCCGGTTTGCTTACAATAAAAATGCTCTCGATATCAGAGGCGAGCGCATGATTCATTTGTGCGATGGCTTTCTCATATTCAAAGTCGGACACGGTACGTATGCCACGTATCATATAGGTCGCTCCAATACTTCTGGCAAATTCAACCGTCAACCCATCGTAGGCAACCACATGTATTTTTGGTTCATTTTCAAATACTGCCCGGAGCATTTGCTCACGCTGGGCAACGCTCAACAACCCTTTTTTGGAGCTATTGTCACCAATACCAATATAGATTTTGTCAAATAATCCCATTGAGCGTTTAATAATATCAACGTGGGCCTTGGTAACAGGGTCAAACGAGCCGGGGAAGAGAGCGATCTGCATAGTTTTTGTTGTGCTTAGCTCACCAAAAGTAATAATCCTTTGGCATTAATTGCCAATGATATCTTCGATATGATAATAAACAGGCAGTCCTAACTGTTGTGCAACTTTTACATCATTATCAGCGCCGGTTGATTGTCCTTCCATGCGTAATATAGCATCGCATTTGGTGATGAGTCGATGAGCAACTGGATAGGATATTTGCTGATAGATTTCGTCTCCTGGCTTTTTTGATCCAGCCATTTTTAGTAAAGGCAAAGCCAGCCATTCACCAATCAGCGGAATATGCCCGGCGCGAAACAGAGTCAACGCAGCAGACTCAAGTCTTTCTAAATTTTGCTGCATCAATACAGGATCGTCATTGGTGCCAGAACGATATGGCCCGGCAACGAGAATAGTTAATGGTTTTGTATTCATATCAGGTTATGGATTTGTGCATGTTGTAAAAGCATAATGGTTTTGCCGTCTTTTATCTCTCCTGTTTTTATCATATCGAGAGCCTGTTGAAATGGAATTTCAAGCACCTCGATGTCCTCACTTTCTTCCTCCACACCGCCACCATCGCTTACTTTCATTTCCTTAGAGTATTCGGCCACAAAAAAGTAGATCAACTCGGTCACTGATCCCGGCGACATGTATACTTCGAGAATTTTCTTTACATCAGATATTTTGTAACCGGTTTCTTCTTCGGTTTCGCGTTTGATGCATTCTTCGGGGTTGTCTTTGTCTAAAAGTCCACCGCAGCTTTCTATCAGGTAGCCGGTTTCATTTCCGTTTACATAAGTAGGTATGCGGAATTGGCGTGTTAGTATTACTGTCTTTTGCGCTTTGTTATACAGCAGGATAGTAGCCCCGTTTCCGCGGTCATATGATTCCCGGCTTTGCACCGTTACCGATCCATCCGCATAATGCGTTTCGTAAGTTACCTTGTTCAGTCTGTACCAATTATCTGATAACAATTCGTTTTTGATGATCTTATAGGTTTTCAAAATGAATTTGATTGTTTTTGATTTATTTTGATTATTTTTGAACAAATTAAAACATAATAAGTGAACTTTCAAAAAAGAAAGCAAATAATCCTGGATAAGCTGAATAGTGTAGGTGAGGTGGATGTAAAACTTATAGCAGTTGAGCTTGATATTTCAGAAATTACCATTCGTCGTGATTTGAACCAAATGGCAAGCGATGGTTTGCTTTATCGTACCCACGGCGGAGCGATGAAAGTTAACCCGCTGGAGATCCCTCATGAATTTGTAAACAAAGCAGCTAAAAATGTCGAGGCAAAGGACAAGATCTGTCGTGCCGCCGCTGATCAGATCAATCATGGCGATATTATTTTTATGGATTGCGGCAGTACGGTGTTCAGATTATGCCAGTTTATTAAAGGGAAGAAGATAAGGGTGATAACCAATTCCATTCCCGTGGTATATGAGCTGCAGAATAGTCTGGTTTCACTAAACATCATTGGCGGAGAATTCAATGCTGAGCGCCAGGCAGTGCATGGTTCAGTGGCGAATGAGCACATCGCTCGTTACAAAGCTAATAAGGCATTTTTAGGGGTAGATGGCATATCCCGCAATGGATTATTCGCCAACAGCGAACTGGAAGCTGAAATTACCCAGGCATTTGCATCGCATAGTGCAAAAACTTATTTATTATGCGATGACAGCAAAATAGGGAAGGAGAGTTATCTGAGGTTTGGCGAGTTGTCAATGATCAATGCGATTATCACTAACTCAAAGTCGGAAGAGTTGGCTTTTTTTAGGAAGAAGGGTGTTGAAGTGATTAATGTTTAATAATAATCACGTCATGCCGAATTTATTTCGGCACCCCACAGGACATTCACGCTTGCTTGGTTTGCGACATGCATAGCGAAGACTTTTCTACCTCATACCTTTATGATGGGGTGCTGAACTAAATTCAGCATGACGTTTTTCGGGTTTATTCCGCCGCTTTAAAAAACGAAAATGACGAATGCCCATATTTCCTTTGTTCAACAAAAGAAGGATGATTACTCAGATTTTGCAGCGATTGGTGCTCAATGATTAATAGTCCATCAGAAAGCAATAAATTCTTATCAAAAACAATCTTAGCAATCTCAGGAATTCTGTTCAAATCATACGGCGGATCGGCAAAGATGAGGTCATATTGCTCGGTTTCCAATTCAAGATATTTGAAAACGTCTGCTTTGTATGTCTTGATCTGCTCTAGATGGTGCTGACGCGCGGTGTCTTTAATATAATTAATGCAATGTATACTACGGTCGACTGAGATAACCTGTGCGGCTTCTCTTGAAGCAAATTCAAAAGAGATATTTCCGGTTCCGGCAAAAAGGTCGAGCACTTTAATGTTTTCAAAATCGATCTGGTTTTGCAGGATGTTGAACAGCGCTTCTTTTGCCAGGTCAGTAGTAGGACGTACGGGCAAATTCTTAGGCGGATTAAGCCTGAGTCCCTTTAAACTGCCGCCGATGATCCGCATAGCGATAAAGCGGTGAGGGTTAATATATCGTGGGAAGTGGTTTGTTCAGGCAACGCAAGTGCACGAAGATTATTCAGTATCAACTTGCCAAAGAAACGGTCAAGACGAATACCGTTCTCATCATCCGGACTAATGCTCCCGCTTAAAACAAGTGTGATATCGCCCGGTTGCAGTTGCAGTTCACTGGCAACGAGCGTGGCAAAATAAGCCAGCTCATCCGGCACTTCAAACTCAAAACTATTGTAAAAACGCAGTTTGCCCTCTTGAAAGTTTACAAATTCGGCTTTGTTGCCTTCTACATTCAGGTATACCTGGTTATCTGTCGGGTTATTGGCAGCAATAAGCTTTACCCATCCTTTGGGTGTAAATACAATATTGTTGATGCCAAACTTTTCGGATACCACATCCACCAAGGCTGTATTGGCTTTGAAGATCACCTGGTTGTCGGCATCCAGCGGCTGGGAGAACACTTTCTCATTGCGTTTTACATCCAGGAAGCGTGCAAAATCGGCAATCTTCTCCGGGTTAAACAAACTGGCCGGAACAAGTGTAAAACTGGTGTAAGGCACTCCAACAATATATTGGCTATATCCGGCAGACAACATTTTATTGCTATCCGATGGATGTGTAAGTTCAGTTAGCTCAAGATTTTCTTTCAGGACAAGCAACCTGCCCTGGCCCGCAACAGCATATGAAAACGAATTTAAGCCGATCCTGATCAATAAAGTATAGTCGGCGTGTTGATTTGTGTTCAAGTTAATATGATTGTTTTAGATAGTTGCGGTTACGAAGCAGCTAATGGCAAAAGTAATATTTTTGAATTTAGGTTTTAATCTATTTGGCTTTAAATCTTTTCAATAATCAATTCCTTCGAACCACTTTCTAACGAATTGTTTTGGTCATAATGAATATGACAGCCTACAGGCACAGTATCTTGAGCCAAAGTCAAGAATTGAATCGCAAGCGAAATTAATCCTGCTTTATTCGAGCGTATCAATACATCTTTATCAGACTCTTTTACCCTAATTTCAAAATCGTTTTCCCAGTCAATTTTTAAGCCATCTTCTTTATTGTATTCAGGAATTTCTAATGTAATAATCATTATGGGTTTGTTATTTTTCGAATATAGCTCAATTAGGCAGGCAATCGTAATTCGTAAATCTAAAATCGTAAATAATATTCCGCATTTTTGTTCGTGCCTGCAACAGAACAAATTATTAAAGCTTTCCCGCATGAACCTACTGCCCAGCAGTTGGAACTGTTTGATAAACTGCATGAATTTTTGATCAGCGACAATGGCGATGAGTGTTTTATACTGAGAGGCTACGCCGGTACGGGTAAGACGACAGTTGTCGGGGCATTAGTAAAAGCACTTAAATACTACAACTATAAATCCGCATTGCTGGCGCCTACAGGTCGTGCTGCAAAGGTGATCACCAATTATTCAGGGCGAAAAGCGTTTACTATTCACAAGCGGATTTATCGCCGCAAATCGGCCATGAATATTGATGATGCTTTTCGGTTGGCAGATAACCTGGCTTCGGATACGCTGTTTATTGTTGACGAAGCATCGATGATCTCTGATGCATTAGCCGGCAATACCCGCGAAACCCTGCTTCACGATTTGGTAAGCTATGTGTATAACACCAAAAACTGTAAGCTAATGCTTGTAGGCGATACTGCACAGTTGCCGCCTGTTGGTGCCGATAACAGTCCTGCGCTTGATGTGAAACTGATGAAAGCTGAGTTTGCTCTGGAGATGTTCAGCTTTGAATTGACAGATGTGCTTCGCCAGCAAAAGGATTCGGGTATTTTGCTAAATGCAACCTCTCTACGGGATATTATTCGAAAGGGAAAAGTCGTTACTCCCAAAGTTGTCACCAAAGGCTTTAAGGACGTTTACCGTATGACGGGCGAAAGGTTAGAAGAAGGCCTCAACTATGCTTATAATAAATATGGTTATGATGGCACGCTGATCGTTTGCCGGTCCAATAAAAATGCGAACCTATATAACCGTCAAATTCGCGGGCGTATTTTATTGCGCGAAGAAGAATTGACCGGAGGTGATCAGATGATGGTGGTGCGGAACAATTACTTCTGGCTGCAGGATCAGGAGGAGGGGAGTACCGGTTTTATCGCCAACGGAGATATCGCCCGGATTAAAAAAGTGCGCCGCTTTGAAGAAATGTATGGCTTCCGGTTTGCCGATGTTCAACTGGAGTTTATAGATTATGCCGAAGACCCGATAGTGGAATGCAAGGTATTGCTGGACACGCTTTATTCCGAAGCTCCGGCTTTGCCGCCAACCGATCAGAAGAAATTCTTTTTGGAGGTAATGAAGGATTACGAGCATATCGCCAGCCGTAAAGGCAAACTGGATGAATTGAAATTGAACCCATACTACAACGCCCTCCAGATAAAATTTGCCTATGCCGTCACCTGTCATAAAGCTCAGGGCGGACAATGGGAAGCCGTGTTTGTAGACCAGGGTTACCTGACCGAAGAAATGATTAATATGGATTTCCTGCGCTGGTTTTATACGGCCTGCACACGGGCATCAAGGGAACTGTTTTTGGTGAATTTTGATAAGCGATTTTATGACACTGAATAATTTTTTTTCGGGCTTAATGCTCGATAATTGGAAATCGGTGTAGTCACAAATATAATCAGTAAAATCTTGACCAGAACAATTTACATTGTTGTTTGAATATGAAAAATATAGTGTAAGATTGTCATTATGCTTTGAACCAACATTATTATTTTGAAAGTGATCGAGTAAATAATCTTGTCTAATAATTATCGACTTTGTCCATGTGGATACATCTCGGACGATGAATAAATAATGCACTGGTATATTCGAAATGTTTTTAAGGTTTTTGAGTGATAAACTAAATTGAGCACTAAATCCTTTTTTCGTAGACTTCGCCATTGAAGTCTTAACCTGTACCTTTCTTAAGGTGCTATTATCATCCTGCACAACAAAAATATCGTCACCAATATCAACTTCAGGTATTGCCACATTCCAACCACGCATTAAAAATTCAGACATCACAGCTAAATGACCTGCTTTGCCAAGGTATGAGTTGAATTTTTTAGTCACGGATTTACTTTGTGAAGAATATTCCCTGTTTGTGAGTCTATAAACTGAATTTCTTCTATCTTCTTTAAATCGTTGGGGTCATCTATTCCTAAAAGTGCAGGTGAGATATAGCTTTCAAGTTTTCCATAGTAAAGTTCAAAGTTGCTTTTGGTATCATAAGCAACAAATATATTATTGGCCGGATGAGCTCCGGGGAAAAGCTTTCTGATAAATTCACGGATACTTGGAGTTATACTAAAAGTATAACCATCCATTTGTTTATTGACATTTATTAATATGGAATTCATATTTATAAGACTACTTACCAAATATACATCAAACGTTTCAAAAAATAAATTTATGATAATCGTCTTAGTCGACAGTAGGAAGTTTAATAATAAACGTCGAGCCCTTCTTCTCCTCGCTGGTCACATCGATACTACCCTGATGGTTCTCAATGATCTGTTTAGAAATGCTCAATCCTAATCCGGTAGATTGCTCACCCCGCAGACCGGGGCGGCGCGCTTTTGAGAAGCGTTCAAAAATATGTGGCAGCAGGTCTTCGGGGATACCCAGGCCATAATCTCTTACTTCTATAACCGCGCTGCCATTTTTGGCACTCAGGTAGATTTCGATTTTGTTGTTATTCTTGGAGAATTTCAAAGCATTCGTGATCAGGTTGTCCATCACCCGCTGAAATTTTTCGCCATTTATTTGTACAAAAACCTGGTTTTTGGAGCTTATAAGTACAATATTGTTTTTAGCTTCTTTCTGAATTTTCCATTCATTAATAATGTTCTTCAAAAAGTAATTCATTTCAGTACGCTGTGTTTCAATAATGTTGATGTTCTCGTTATTGGCCGCATCCAGCAGGTCGGCAATAATACCGCGCGCTTTCACGCAAGATGATTTGATCATCTCCAGGTTTTCGCGGGTTTCACCATCTATTTCCTCCATCTCCATCATCAATGTCAGTGTTTCAATGGCGCCTATCGGGTTACGAAGGTCATGTGCCACCATACCGAGTATTTCATTTTTAAATGCACCGGCTTTTTCAATGGCGATATTTTTCTCCCTGATATCTACCAGCTGCAAAAAATAACTCGATTTATAGGAATAGAAATACCTCGATATAAAATAAAAGCAGAACAGCATGATGACCGATATCAGCTGGTTATAGATCATCTCCATACCCTCGTTCTGGGTGTTATAAAGTAAGGCCGTGAATAAGCCCTCTGTAATAAAAACCAGTACCAGCGCTTCATCCCACTCAAATACCAGTACCACGCTGATGATACTTAATGCAGTAAGGTAAATTGTCATCGAGTTGCGCGGGTCAGAAGTAGCGATAAAGCTCGAGAACATGCCGCAGAGGATGATGTACAAGGCAAACAAAAAAACAAAAATGGTCATCACAAAGTTGGCCTTCTTTTGTTTCTTGTAGAGGTAAACGAGCAGATAACTGCAGCCGAGAAAGATGGGCGTAATGGCGATATACAGCCAGTTGGTAAAATTGAATTCGGGATAATTTTGCGCCCGGGTAAGGCTTTCGGGAAATATAGCATAGAGTAAACGCAATACGACATTTAGGATCAGGAAGATGATACTGCCTGTCCTTACAGCTCCAAGGTTCTTAAGTGTATAATAGTCGCGGTACGAAATCCTGGTTTTACCCCGGACTTTATTATTGTTTTGGTTACTCAATACATTAAATTATAGTATATCAAAGATAAAAAAATTAGGAATATACACAAGCAGTAATAGGGTTTTACTGCCTGATAATGTTTCGGTTATGGGTATAAAAGTAGACAAAATGTCTTTCAAAACTAATTTCCTCGTGACATTTTTTCATTTTCATAAAAATGGCAATTTTTTTGATGATATAGTGTACATACAATAATCAATTGGCATGAATTTTAACAACTTCACTATAAAAGCACAGGAAGCCGTGCAGAAGGCTTCTGAGATTGCAACTGGTAACCAGCAACAGGCAATTGAGAATGCTCATTTGCTGAAAGGCCTGTTATTGGTTGATGAGAATGTGATCTCCTACTTATTAAAAAAACTGAACGTGAACCTCAACCGGTTGAATGACAACCTGGACGAACAGATTGCATCGTACCCAAAGGTAAGCGGCAGCAATATTTATTTATCATCAGAGACTAACTCGGCTTTGCAGAAGGCACAATCGTACCTGAAGGAATTTAAGGACGAGTTTGTATCTGTCGAACATATATTATTAGGTATCCTGGCTGCAGGCGGTAAAACCAGCACTGCGCTGAAGGATATGGGCGTGAATGAAAAGGACCTTAAAAAAGCCATTATTGAATTGCGTGGTGATACTAAGGTAACCGACCAAAACGCCGAAGCTACCTATAACGCATTGAACAAATATGCCCGCAACCTGAACGAGTATGCCGAATCAGGCAAGCTCGACCCGGTTATTGGCCGTGATGAAGAGATCAGGCGGGTAATACAAATATTATCACGCCGTACAAAAAATAACCCGATCCTGGTAGGGGAACCCGGCGTTGGTAAAACAGCCATTGCCGAGGGTATTGCTTTCAGAATTATCAAAGGTGATGTGCCTGAAAACCTGAAGACTAAAACCGTTTATTCGCTGGATATGGGCGCGCTGATAGCAGGCGCCAAATACAAAGGTGAGTTTGAGGAACGTTTGAAAGCGGTTATTAAAGAAGTAACACAGGCTGACGGTGAGATCGTCCTTTTTATTGACGAGATCCACACCCTGGTTGGTGCAGGCGGTGGCGAAGGGGCCATGGATGCTGCAAACATTCTGAAACCAGCCTTAGCCCGTGGCGAATTAAGAGCAATTGGTGCTACTACGCTGAACGAATACCAGAAATACTTTGAAAAAGACAAGGCGCTGGAACGTCGTTTCCAGATGGTATTAGTGGATGAGCCGGATACACAAGATGCTATTTCCATCCTGCGTGGTTTGAAGGAACGCTACGAAACACACCATAAAGTGCACATCCGTGACGAAGCCATTATAGCAGCTGTCGAAATGTCACAACGTTATATTTCCGACAGATTTTTGCCGGATAAAGCTATCGACTTAATGGATGAGGCCGCTTCTAAACTGCGTTTGGAAATGGATTCCGTACCCGAAGAGGTAGACGAGCTTGACCGTAAGATCATGCAGCTCGAAATTGAGCGTGAGGCGATCAAGCGGGAAAAAGATGAAAAACGAGTAGAAGAACTAAGCGAAGAAATAGCCAATCTTTCATCAAAACGAGATTCACTTCGTGCGCAATGGAAGAGCGAAAAGGATGTGGTAGACAATATCAACCACAAGGTTGAACAGATTGAAAACTTTAAACTGGAAGCTGACCAGGCCGAACGTGCCGGTGATTATGGCAAAGTAGCCGAATTGCGCTACGGTCGTATCAAAGAGGCCCAGGACGAGGTAGAAAAACTGAAAGCTACTTTACTGGAAAACCAGAAAGAACACCGCATGCTGAAAGAAGAAGTTACTGCCGAGGATATTGCAGGTGTAGTTTCGCGCTGGACAGGCATCCCGGTTTCAAAAATGATACAAAGTGAACGCGAAAAGCTGCTTCATTTGGAGGATGAGCTTCACAAACGTGTGGCAGGGCAGGAGGAAGCGATTGAAGCGATCAGCGATGCTATTCGCCGCAGTCGCGCCGGTTTGCAGGATAAAAAGAAGCCTATCGGTTCGTTTATATTCCTGGGTACAACCGGTGTTGGTAAAACCGAGCTGGCAAAAGCTTTGGCTGAATATCTGTTCAATGATGAAAATGCGCTGGTGCGTATCGATATGTCAGAATACCAGGAACGCCATGCAGTGTCCCGTTTGATCGGTGCGCCTCCGGGCTATGTGGGATATGATGAAGGCGGTCAGTTGACTGAAGCCGTTCGTCGTAAACCATACAGTGTGATATTGTTAGACGAGATCGAAAAAGCTCATCCGGATGTATTCAATATTTTATTGCAGGTGCTGGATGATGGCCGTTTGACTGACAATAAAGGCCGCGTGGTAAATTTTAAGAATACCATTATCATCATGACCTCGAACATCGGTTCGAACCTGATCCAGGAAAACTTCCAGGATTATGATGAAAGCGATAAAGAAGCTGTGATTGTTAAAACCAAGAACCAGTTGTTCGAATTGTTGAGGCAAACTATCCGTCCGGAGTTTTTGAACCGTATAGATGAGATCATCATGTTCACTCCGCTTAGCCGCGATGAGATAGGCGAAATTGTGAAACTGCAATTTAGGCATGTTCAGGATTCGCTGGCCGAAATGGGTGTAACCATCGAAGCTTCGGAAGAAGCCTTAGATTGGCTGGCACAGTTAGGCTACGACCCACAGTTTGGTGCAAGACCACTGAAACGTGTGATTCAGAAGAAGATACTGAACGAATTGTCTAAACAAATACTAAGCGGTAAAATAGACAAGGACAGCAAAATAAAACTGGATATGTTCGACAACCAGTTCGTGTTCCTGAACACCCATGAACCGGAACACGCAGAATAATAAGTCTATTAATTAATTTTAGCTATATATACAGAAAGCCACCGAAAGGTGGCTTTCTGTATATATAGAAATCCAGTCTGTTTTAATGATTGCAAAAATATGTTATTGATTAATTTTTTCGTTTAACAGCTTTAAAATTTCGCTAGCCTTTACCACAAAAGACAAATTATTATATTCATCAATGGCAAACTCTAAACCAGCAAATTCAAACCATTCAACTTTTTTCTTCTTTTCTTCTTGAGAATTAATAAAAAACACTGGAGAACCGGAGGCTCCTTTTGCGGTTTTGGGGTTCAGAACCAAATTCAAAGAATCCACATTGTTGTAGATATAATTGAGATTATAATTCCGGGCTATTTTTCCTGTATAAAGATTTGATTCATTCAAAAGGGAATTGTTTTCTGGAGTATTATATAAAAATTGAAATTTGTTTAATTCATCCTGTGGGAATCCCCAAAAAACCACACCTTCCACCTTTGTTGGTTTTTTGCGATGTGCGAATACAAAATCCTCTATAGAATATATGACGGCATGTTTAGGTAAGTCTTTGATTTCTATAATTTCAATATCAGGATGTCTTAAAAAAGAATTTTTGGTTTGTATAATATCTTTAGGTTTATAGTCTATAACAAAAAAATCGTATCTTTTAGTGGAGTCATCATAATATCTTACTTCTATATCTGTTAACTTAGGTTCTTGAGAAAAAAGATCAAGTGTTTGCAAACCAGGTTGAGAAGGTTGACCTAATTGTAAAACGGGATGGCTGAATAGCAGCTGTTGCAAATCTGGTTGACTAAGTTGAGCCCATGGTAATGATGGCTGACCGGATTGAGGTACTTGTAAATCAGGCTGATTCGGTAGGGTTAATTGTAAAGGAGTTAGGCCTGATTGTGGCTGTTGTAAGACCGGGTTATTAAGTTGGGCCCATTGTAAAGATGGTTGAGTGTTTTGAGGCACTTGAGCATCAACCTGGTTCGGTTGGGCCAATTGTAAAGGAGGCAGGCCTGATTGAGGCAGTTGTAAATCCGAAGGATTAAGTTGAGCCCATTGTAAAGGTTGCTGACCAGAATGAGGTATTTGCAAATCAGGCTGATTCGGTTGAGCCCATTGTAAGGGTGACAAGCCAGATTGGGGTGATGGCAGAAATGGTTGATTTAGTTGTGGCTCATGAATATTAGGAATACCACTAAAAATGTCGGTACTAGATTCTTTTTCATTATTGACGACATGTGAGGCAGTGATTAGAAATAATCTTTCTTTTACCCTAATAAAAAAACATGTTCCCCAACTCAAATGAGTTTGAAAACCAGGCTTAAAATCATCTCTCCTAAATGGTCTGTCTGTTTTGAAAATTAAATAAGAATAATAATAAAGAGAATCCGTGGATACTTGCGAGAAAGAAATGCTTGGCAAAAACAATAGGGTCAATAATATAATCTTTTTCATGTTTTCTTGTCCAAATGTTATTTAGAGTTTGGCTCTATTTTCGTTTAAGCTATTTTTTATAAATGAAATTTCTGAGCATAGGCTTGAATGCTAATAGCTCACTTGATTTTATAACTATTGCGATATTAATTGGAATGTTTGTTGTCGTTGTAACATGAGCATTGCTGACATTTACTTCTCCTGTAATCGGAGTATTAACAGACTCGACGTTTATTCCTAAAAGGGATAATCTACTACCAACAGTTAACCCACCTTTCCTTGAACTATATGAACCTTGATTATATAGAATAATAGGTGACCCACTGGAGCCAGGATATATTGGTATATCTAACAAAAATTCTGGTTTACCATCATAATTTAGATAAGTTGGGGTTGCTGTTAAACCTTTACGGACGACAGGTAAATTATTTATCTTATCCCAAAAGCCAACCGGGTACCCTATCATTAAAACATCTTCAATCGCAGTCAGATCATCTAAAAGACTTTGA
Source organism: Mucilaginibacter sp. (assembly GCF_036568825.1). Lineage (GTDB taxonomy): Bacteria > Bacteroidota > Bacteroidia > Sphingobacteriales > Sphingobacteriaceae > Mucilaginibacter. The sequence goes on from NZ_DATCRU010000082.1 coordinate 22,720, forward strand.
TTGGGAAGATTACTTTCGTTGAAGTATACTATAAATGGGCTCTTTCCACTTTGAATCATTTCCTTCTCAATCTTAGAAATAGGCATGATTGCCAAATCCTGTGTTGGATGTTTTATCCATAAGGTCGAGAACGAGTCAATGTTTTTTGTCACAATATGCCCGTAATTTGGACTATTGCCACCTTCTGTAAATCTTAGAATACCTTTTTTTGAGTTTTTAATAACATGAAAGTTTGTTACAATGCAAGTGATAGTATCTTTTTCAAAAGTAAATGCAAAGAAAAATCCGGTTCCTACAGAGGTAAATTGCAGTCTTTGTCCATTAATCGTTGTATCGCCATAGCATTCTATTCTCGTCGTGGCATTAACAAGGAGTTCTGGGATAGAAATTGATTGTGCCCTTGCTAATTCATTGCACAATTGAAATGACAACATTATTAATAAAATCTTGACTTTCTTCGTTTTCATGAGATATGACTTTATTATATACAAATCTAATTTAAAACCTAAAAAAATTAGCAATTTTTACTAATTTTTTTATCAACAATTGCTTGTATTGCGCATTCTTCTGTTGAGAAAGTTTGTCGATTAAAGTTCCATTAGTATAAACAAGCGGCTCAAAAGTTTTTATTACGACCTTAAGTCGTTAATGTTTGTTAAAGAGTCCTGGCTTGATGAATCAGTATCATCACTTTCAGAAACTTCGGATACAGCTTCAATATCAGCAAATAATTTCCTGTCCTTTGTCAATGTTGGCGCTATCCCAAATATGTCGATGCCGCTTGCTGCCAGTAACATAAACAGGATCAAAGCGCATACCCTTAACATCCTTTTAAGGTATTTCATTTATATGTTTTTAATGTAAGAGCGTGTTGCAAACACATGCAATACGCACCACAGCATGTGATCAGATTAATTATACCGTCGCAACGGTTAAGAAAGAGAAGTGGTGGATAATTATCCTAAAGATGTGGAAGGGTAATCACCTACATTTTGAGGGAAAATTTTCGCCGGAAAGAAAAGGGCTGTTTGGGGTCTACACTTATAAGATATCTCCAGTCTATTAATACAAGTACAAACTTGTCTGTTGTGCATCCGGCTTATATCAAAAGTCGATTTAGTAAAAAACGGACGCGTAGAACAGCAATTATAAACTCCCAGTGCTGCCCGCTTATAGCTGATGCTTTTTACGAAGCCTTTTTGTGGATTTGCGATTAAAGTGGTCCGCTGAACATTAAACGCGACCTGTGGCTTAAGAACTATTCCCGAAAACGTAAAAAAGCTTACTAACAAAATAACTATGAAGAGCCATTTTGAGCGGTTGTTTTTTAACTTATCTGTGAAAATATAGTTCATTACAGAAATAAAGATACAAGTAAAACAGATCAATTTGTCTTGTCAGAATTACTTCTCTTTCGTAATCTTCAAATTCTTCCAGTCGCCATCAGTATCTGTCCAGAGTCCGATCATTGTGCCATTGGTATGAACAAGCGGCTCAACTACTAGTGATGGTGTAGTATTTCCATTCACATATACTTTTACATTCTTGCCATCAACTGTTATCCGCGCATGAAACCATTGATTGGGATCAGGTGCAGGGGAAATAGGCTGTTCATACTTAAGGGGGAACTCGTTCCGAAGCTTTTCCCATCCAAATTTAGGCGGGGCAATGTATTGTACTGCATGTGTTTTTCTTATCGGATCAGCAGAGCGAAAATTAAACGGACGGAAATAAATGGCTTCAAATGTAGAGTCATTCACCCCATGAAAAGCAATCCCGACAAAACTTGCTTGCAGCTTATCTTTTCCTTTAATATCAACCTCGATGGTGCCATTGGTGAATTTTGTATGATTGAGCCAGGCATGGCCTTCACCTTCCGCATCGTTAAGATGAATGCTTCCAGGCTCTGTTCCTGGACTTATCGTCCTGTTAAAAACAGTATACTTCTTTTGTAATTCATCGGCAGTTTGAGCAAAACAGTTTAGTGCGCTGAGAAGTAAGATAGCAAGGAATAAGTTTTTCATAGTTTGATAGTTAAAATCGCTAATAAATTTCCGGATTTTAATTGTGGAGACCAATTCATTTTCTGTTCAAGTTTTTTCAAGTTATTTATTTAATTGCAGCCTGATCTTAACTATGCAAAAAATAGTAGTAACAGGCGGAACAGGGACATTAGGCAGACAAGTAGTTAACCAACTTCTTGCAAGAAACCTTGAGGTTTACGTTTTAAGTTCACGGGATAACCCGGCTGTGCCCGATAAAGTAAAAGTTATCAAAGGCAATCTGGTAACAGGAGAAGGCTTGCAGAATTTAAGCGATGCGAATATCATCATTCATTGCGCCAGTAATCCGAAAGACGCCCAAAACACAGATATTGCCGGTACGGGCAATTTGCTTATAGCACTTGATAAGGCCCCAATGCGCCATTTTATTAATGTTTGCATAGTGGGCGTTGATAAAACAGATTATCCATACTACAAAGTGAAGACCGCAGTGGAAAATCTGGTATCAGAAAGCGGAATACCATTTACGACGCTACGCGCCACCCAGTTTCACGACCTGGTTTTGAATATGATCTGTTCATTTGAAATAAATAATGGAAATATCTTAGTCCCTGCCGGAATGAAGTTTCAATCTATTGATGTAAATGAAGTGGCATTCCGATTGGCTGAACTTACTGAAGAAAGGCCATCGGGCCTGTTGCCAGATATGGGAGGGCCGGAAGTATTAACCATAGAAGAAATGATAAAAACCTGGGTAGATATTTCCGGCCAAAAACTTTACGTAAAAGCTGAAGCGATTGAGAGCCCGAGGTATGACTTGTTCCGTTCGGGCGTTAATTTATGTCCCGATCATAAATATGGATCAAACACATGGGAAAAATTTCTGGCATCTTGATTAAAGCTAAATAATTGACAATCCGTTCGCGTCCGTCGTCAACACCTCGCTCATATAATCCAAAAATGGTCGCAAGTTTTTAAAAGCATTATTCGCTATAAATAAAAAATCAGGGCTAAGCACTTCCTCATCCGTAAATTCAAGCCTGAACATAAACTGTTTATGCCGCAACAGATCGATAGCCGGGTGATCCTTGGCATAGCCTCGCGGTGCAGATACTACCTTTTCACCTCTTATGTTGCCGAAAGTTTCTTTCAGAATTGGATTGGCCAATACTTTTCTCCAATCCTCGTAATTAATATCGATGTCCTGTCTTATCCTTTTCATATCATCAGGCACAGGACCGAAAAATCCTCCGACTATTCGTGAGTCACCGGGTTCAATCCGTAAATAATAACCACCGCGAAGTTTTTTGGTTGCCCGCCTGAATGCACAACTCCAGTGTTTATTGTAAGGTGTTTTGTCCTTAGAAAACCGAACATCTTTATATATCCTGAACATGGCTTTCCTTCCCGAAGGCGTCTCGATCCTGTCATGCTTATTCAATTCGCCAATCAAAGCATCGGCAAAAGCAATAATATTGTTATGCGCTTCTGTATAACGTTCCTTATTATTATTGAACCATTCGCGGTTGTTATTTTGAGCCAGATCTTTTAAAAAATCAAGCGAATCCTTATTTATAGTTGCAGTGGTCATTCTATATGGTAATATGATTCCAAAGCTAACCAAATGCCCATTAAACAAAAAAGCTTCCCTGATATTCAGGGAAGCCTTCTATGCAGTTTGTATCTTAATTTTTCTTTTCTTTTTCTTCGTGCTGCTGTTTAGGCTGACGATTATTATTACGTTGTCCTCTTTGCTGGCGACCATTGTTATTTTGCCGTTGATTACGGTTGCCTTGCTGTGTATTTGGGTTATTGCCGTTCGCAGGTGTTTGCCCGGTTGGTCTTGATCCCGGGTTGCCCTGAACGTTAGGTGTGTTGCTGTTTGCAGGATTTTGTCCGTTAGGTCGTTGACCCTGATTACCCTGGGTGTTCGGGTTGTTTCCATTGGCAGGTGTTTGTCCATTAGGACGTTGTCCCTGGTTACCGAAGCCTCCGTTTCGTTGGTTCGGGTTATTCGGTCTCTGCCCATTGTTCCCCTGATTATTATTTACATTATTTCTTTGACCAGAGCTTCTTGGCATATTGTTAAATGCACTTCTGTCCGGTGGGCGTTGAGTAGCTAGATTTGATGGTGCACCGCCATGATTGTTCGATGCAAATTGCGCATTATTGCTCCTGGCTAATTGCTGGTTCCTGTTTTGCTCAGCAGTAGCTCTTACATGATGATCGTTGGCAGCGGAAAGTTCCGCCTGACTTGGTCTTGCAGTAACTCCACCCTGACCGTTAAAGCTAACCCGGTTGTTTACCACAGTAGTATTATTGATCACGGTTCTGTTTACATAGGTGTTATGCACCACAACAGTATTTACCCGCACCACTGCAGTATTGTATCTGAAATGCCCCTCGTGCCATTCGCCGCCAACAAAACCAACACCCACATAACCAAAGCCATAATTAATACCGCCATAGAAACCAATATGTGGTCCCCAATAGCCTACATGGAATATATAACGGCCGCCTACAAAGCCCCAATAAGGAGGGGTCCACAGATAGCCAACGGTTGGCGGAGCTACCCACACACCAGGTACCCAATAGTAACCGCCTCTCACCGGACTAAATGCCCAGTATCCCGGTTGCCATAAATAACCATCAGTAGGGCACTCAGGCTGCTCGTATTCAGGCAGCGGCGGGGGAGCGGTTTCGGCTGTTACGTCCGTATCTACAGCGGTGTCATACTCAGAGCCATCATCGCCCTGGTTGTCGCCCTGCACATTTTCTTCCGGCTGGCCATTAGCCTGGTTAAACTTGCCATAAGCCAAACAGTTATTCATGTTGATGACATTATTGCCTTGCACAACTTCGGGTACCCAGTTACGAGTTTGCGGGTTATAATAATACAAGGTATTCTGATCTACATTATATAGAAATGAGTAAACGATCTGGCTTCGTCCAAAAGAGGTGGTCTCCATATCAAGCTGAAAGGCATTGCCATTAGCCTGCGGATCAGCCTGTGTTACCCTGACAGTTTTACGGCCAGGTATCATGCGCGTATTGTGCATGCGGGCCGTTTGGGTATTGATAACCAGGGTGATAAAGGCATCCTTAAATAATATGGCATCATCGGTTGCTACCGGAACTTGCTGTCCGCTTTGGTAGTCAATCACCGAAATGCTTGCGTTTGGAAATACGTCTCTGACCTGGTTTTGAGCATAGCTCACATTGATTAGTAGAAATAGGAGTAATAGAACAGGGGTAATTCTTTTCATAGTTTTCAATTAAAAATAAGTGATTGGATTGGGCTCAACTTCATTAAAATTTTATTCAAAGGTCTGTACTTATGCGATTTGAGCAGTGTAACATTATTATTACCAACTTTTATTCTGCGCTTAACGTATAATTAACAAAGTAGTTAAATTAATTTGAACTGCCGGGCGCGAGGTCTGGCTTTTCTTGTTTATAGACGCTGCCTTCCCGGGGTAGTTTAACCGATCTGATAATAAATATAGCTCAAAGCAACAACATTTCCGGCAAACAACAACAATAGTTTTAAGGTTTACTCATTATCACCTAATATAAATACCATGAGAAACTATGAAACTTTAGTGGATGCCACTAACGATCTGAATAAAAGAGGATATACAGCCAATTTAAGTCTTGAAGGCGATACACTGGATGATAAAGGTAAAGACATCCATATGGGCGCTGATGATTTTGAAATAGATGAGTTTTACCGGTTCGAGGGAGAGAGCAACCCGTCAGATATGTCGATAGTCTACGCTATCAGATCACCCAATTATAATCTGAAAGGCGTATTAGTAAATGCTTTCGGCACTTATGCTGATAACAGCGAGTCGGCAATTCAAGCCAAACTACATCATTACCAGGTAAGCACGCATTTGCATCGGGAGGATCAACCAACTTCGGATTAGTTGCAGTAGCAGTTGGAAGTGGCAGTCTGATGAATTTGGATTGGCACTGTAACCACTAGGACTCCTGCCAACTGCAGCTGCCACTGCTACTTATTCGCGAAAGTATCTTCCTTCCTCTCGATTGAATCGCAGCGGTTCCGTCACGCATCAGGAAACGGATCTGGTTAGCAAGTTCTTCAGCGATCCATGGATAGCGGTTGCGGATATTGAATAATGCATCGGCGGCAAAGACCTTAACAGCGATCAATACTTTGGGATCGATCAACCAGTCAAATAATTGTTCAACAACGGGTTCAAGATCGGTATCAGCTAATTTTTGTTTTATACTTGCCGGTGCTTTTGGCGAGGTGATATGCATCAGTATTTTAGCGTAATGCCTTTTGCAGCTTGGATTATCCACATCCTTTACTCTTGAAATCAGATAATCCAGGTTTTCAATATAGCTTTCTGGCTTTTGTAGGAACAGGTTCTCAAGTATCCAGGCTGCCCTGAACGCAATATTTTTATCGGGATGAAAAGTGATGTCGATAAGGTCTTTTAAAGAGAACTGCTGCTTTTTGATGATCGCGCTGAGTTTGACCACCTTGGTTTTGGTCATGGTGGCGCTAATTTCTTTTATCAGTTCGTCAGATGTAAGCATCTTTAAACCTGATTAAGATAAAAATTAATCTTCGGGATGCAGATAGCTCAGGATATAATTGCACTTAGCCAGCAGGTTGGGAGTAGCAGTGCGGGTCATGAATTCCAGCTGTTTTGAAAGTTCTTCGGCGATCCATGGATAACGGTGACGCAGGTTGAATAACGCCTCAGCGGAGTATGCACGAACACTAACCAGCATTTTAGGGTCGATCATCCATTCAAAGCATAGCTCTACCACACTTTCCATTTCTATCTCTTTCATCTTTTCGCGAACATCTCTCGGAACTTCGGGTGAGGTAATATGCATCAATATTTTTGCATACGGTTTTTTACTGCTGGAACTTTGTACGTCAAAAATACGGTCGATGAAATATTGGATATCCTCGTAATAATTTTCAGGAAACTTGAACAACACATATTCTAGCAAACTGGATGATTTTAAGGCGATTTCCTTATCCTCATGAAAAGTCATGTCAACTAATTCCGTTAAAGAAAAGTTTTCTTTCCTTATCTGGCGCCCCAGTTTGGCTACCGTGGTTCCCTTTCCGGGAGTTGACATATGCTGAATTAATTGCGACTGCGTCATTGCGGCTAGGATTTTCTTTACTACTTACCTGTTCTCAGCTGTTTAAAAGTTATTAACAATTGTGATAAACGTATGTGGAAAGGCAATGTAAATATACTACTAGTTTATATCTTCTCCAAGATTTTTTAATTAAAAAAATATTTTTTATTTTATACTGACATGCTCTTTTATAGCTACTTCGGCTAAAAATTCTACATTTGCAGTCCACCTTTTATAAATTTTTAGATGGTTAAATTCAACCGTTTTACTTTGGATAACGGACTTCGTGTAATTGTTCACGAGGATCATACCACACCCATGGCCGTGCTCAATATCCTGTATGATGTTGGCGCGCGAGACGAAGACCCTGACAAAACAGGCTTTGCACATTTGTTTGAGCACCTGATGTTTGGCGGATCTGTCAATATCCCGGTGTATGATGAACCCTTACAGCGAGTAGGTGGCGAAAACAACGCATTCACTACCAACGATATCACCAACTATTACATCACCCTGCCTTCCGCCAATATAGAAACCGCTTTCTGGCTGGAAAGCGATCGCATGCTGAGCCTGGCATTCAGTAAGAAAAGTCTTGAAGTGCAGCGCAACGTAGTGATTGAAGAGTTTAAACAACGCTATCTGAACCAGCCTTATGGCGACGTATGGCTGAAACTGCGTCCGTTGGTTTACAAAAAGCACCCGTACCAGTGGGCCACAATCGGTAAGGAGATCAAGCATATAGAAGATGCACAGATGGAAGATGTGAAGGCGTTCTTCGCAAAACACTATAATCCACAAAATGCCATTATGGTAGTTGGCGGAAATGTGACAACCGAACAGGCCAAGAAATTAGCCGAAAAATGGTTCAGCCCGATACCTGCCGGAGAAAAATATCAACGTAACCTGCCACAGGAGCCTGAGCAAAAGGAAGAACGCCGACTGACCGTCGCAGGCAAAGTGCCATTGAATGATGTATATATAGCATTCCACATGCCGGGCCGTTTGGATGAAGGCTATTATGAAGCCGACCTGATATCGGATATATTATCACGTGGTAATTCGTCACGCCTGTATAAAACACTGGTAAAAGACAAGCAGCTGTTCAGCGAGATACATGCCTATAACATGGGCAGCTTTGATAAAGGAATGTTTGTAGTAGAAGGCAAACCTTTGGAAAATGTGAGCATCGAAACTGCAGAGGCTGCAATTTGGGAAGAATTGGAGATCATAAAAAATCAATTGGTTCCGGCGGATGAATTGACCAAGGTGAAAAACAAAACAGAATCGACCATGGTATTTTCTGAGATGTCCCTGCTGGATAAGGCCATGAACCTTGCCCAGTTTGAGCTTTTTGGCGATGCTGATAAACTGAACCACGAAACCGATAAATACCTGGCTGTGACAGCCGAACAAATACAAAAACAGGCTAAGGAAATTTTCCGGAAGGAAAATTCTTCAACATTGATTTACCTGGCTGCTTAGTTAGTAAAAGTTGTAGGGGTTGTAAATGTTGAAAGGGTTGTAGTGGTTGAAAGCTTTTGAACCCAAACAACTTCTACTATAATTACAACCTCTATAACAACTACAACTTCTGTAACCATTACAACTTTTGACTAATGAAATTAGAAAGGAAAACCGCACCTGAATTTAAAGCAGTAGGACAAATAGAACTCATCAGGCCTGAACAGATCGACCTCGACAATGGCTGTAAAATATTCTGCTTCAATTCAGGCGATCAGGACCTGGTGCGTATCGAGTGGATATTCGGCAACCTGCGTTTTAATCCTGCAAAACCGCTGCTTAATGTCGCTGTAAATACCATGCTGACTGAAGGTACATCTAAGCTATCGGCGGCACAGATAGCAGATAAGATCGATTTTTACGGTGCTTTTTTGCAGGTTGATTATGGCTATGATCATTCGCAGGTTGTACTCTATACATTAACCCGTCACCTGGCGGCAACTTTGCCGGTGCTGAAAGATATTATTACCGATTCTGTTTTCCCTGAAAAAGAACTGGCGACTTTTATCCGCAATCAACAGCAGAAATTGCAGGTAAGCCTTCAAAAGAATGATGTGGTTGCTCGCCGTAAATTCAACAAGGCAATTTATGGCGATACCATTTATGGCCTGGGTGCCGACATGGAGGATTATAAAACCCTTCACCGCGAGGATATGCTGGAGCATTTTAAACAAATGTACCAGCCATCAAACTGCACCATCCTGGTATCTGGCAAAATTGAACAATCAACAATTGATCAGTTAAAAGAATCTTTCGGCAAAGATTGGTCGAATTATTCCGTCAAAGCAGATACTTCCCAGCTTGATTTAAAACCTGCCACAGATCATTTCTATTTTGTTGAGAAACCGGATGCATTACAATCAGCCATCCGCATGGGTTTGCCGTCGATCAATCGTACCCATCCTGATTTTCCTGCCTTGCAGGTGATGAACACTGTTTTGGGTGGATATTTTGGTTCAAGGTTAATGGCCAATATCCGCGAGGATAAAGGCTACACCTATGGCATTGGTTCTGGTTCAAGTTCATTAAGTAAAGGCGGCGCATTTTTTATTGCAACCGAAGTCGGCGCCGATGTTTGCAAAGCAGCAGTTAATGAGATCGAGAAAGAGATCAATATCCTCAAAACCGTATTGATACCTGAAAGTGAATTGTCTCTGGTAAGAAATTATATGCTCGGGTCACTTTTGGGCAGCCTCGAAAATATATTCTCACATGCCGATAAGTTCAAAAACATTTATTTCTTCGGAATGGATTACGACTATTACGACAGGTACACGGAGATCATTAAATCTATTGACTCTGTAAATGTGATGCAAATGGCCAAAAAATACCTGGATACTGATAACTTTTACAAGGTTATTGTAGGAAAGTATTGATTGATGTGCAGATGTGTGGATTTGCAAATGTGCAGATGAAAACATTTTTATTTCTGCAATAATTATCATCTGCACATCCCCGCATCGGCATATCTGCACACTACTCATCTGCACATTAAGAAAGTGTCAACTTAAAGCAATCAAATGATTGTTTTTTAAATCTGCACATTCGCACATTTGCACATCCGCAAATCTATTGCTATCTTTGCCCGGCAAATAATAAATCCAAAAAGTTATTTGCTATGCAGTTAGATCCCTCCAAATTTGTCGCCGAAGGCTTAACTTACGACGACGTATTACTACTCCCGGCTTATTCAGAAGTTTTACCGCGCGACGTAGAAACCGGTTCATGGCTTACCAAAAAGATCAGGTTGAATATTCCTGTGCTGTCAGCGGCAATGGATACCGTAACTGAATCTGCTTTGGCTATTGCGATAGCACAAGCGGGTGGAATGGGCATCCTTCACAAAAATATGTCGATCCAGGCACAGGCCGATGAAGTACGCAAAGTAAAACGTTCTGAAAGCGGTATGATACAAGATCCCGTAACTTTACACGAGGATTCAACCGTGGCCGATGCCGTAAAGATCATGCGCGAATACCGCATTGGCGGTATCCCGGTAATCAACGGTGATCGCAAACTGAAAGGGATCATAACCAACCGCGACCTTCGTTTCCAGAAAGAAATGGACCGTCCGGTTAGCGAGGTAATGACCAGCACCAACCTGATCACTGCCCCTCAAGGCACCACGCTATTTCAAGCCGAAGAAATACTGCAAAATCATAAGATCGAAAAACTACCGGTAGTTGATCAGAACGGTCTCCTTTGCGGGTTGATCACTTTTAAAGATATCCAGAAATTTAAAAATTATCCAAGCGCTTGTAAGGATGAGTTCGGTCGTCTCAGAGTAGGCGCTGCTGTTGGTGTAGCTGCTGATAATATAGACCGGGTAAAAGCACTGGTACAAGCAGGTGTGGATGTGGTTGTAGTTGATACCGCTCACGGTCATTCAAAAGGCGTTATCGATATGGTGAAGGCCGTAAAATCTCTGTTTCCTGATCTTCAGGTTATCGGAGGAAATATCGCTACTGCTGATGCTGCTATTGCTCTTGCCAATGCAGGTGCTGATGCAGTTAAAGTTGGTATTGGTCCGGGTTCTATCTGTACCACACGTATTGTAGCCGGTGTAGGTGTTCCTCAGTTATTCGCGGTTTACGAATGTGCCACTGCATTAAAAGGTCGTGGCATTCCGGTTATAGCCGATGGTGGAATCAAACAAACTGGAGATATTGTAAAGGCAATTGCCGCAGGTGCTAGCTCTATTATGGCAGGCTCATTGTTCGCAGGAGTTGAGGAATCACCAGGCGAAACCATCATCTACGAAGGCCGTAAATTTAAATCTTACCGTGGTATGGGTTCGGTTGAAGCCATGGACAAAGGTTCAAAGGACCGTTATTTCCAGGACGAAACCGACGTGGTAACTAAACTGGTTCCCGAAGGTATCGTGGGCCGTGTTCCATACAAAGGCACACTATCAGAAGTAATATATCAATATATCGGCGGTTTACGTGCCGGTATGCACTATTGCGGTGCCGCCAACATTGAACAATTACAGGAAGCCAAGTTCGTACGTATCACCGCTGCCGGCATGCGCGAAAGCCATCCGCACGATATCACGATTACGAAGGAAGCACCGAATTATACTAGTAAAGGTTGATTGGTTGATTAAGTTGGATTAGGTTGATTAAGTTAGAATTGTTGGAAAATTAATAACTCCATCTTTCGGACTTATCGGACTTTTCCGACTTTCGGACTAAATCAATCACTCATTCACTAACTCACTCATTCACTCATTAAACATGACCTCCATCTGTATATTCTGTGGCGCAAACTTCAACGGTGATCCTGTTCTACGGGAATCTGCCGAACAATTGATCGAAGTAATGTTCAACCGGAATATCAGCCTGATTTTTGGTGGCGGAAAAGTAGGGATGATGGGGCTGCTGGCTGATGAAATGATCAGTCGCGGTGGGAAGACGGTAGGAGTGATCCCTCAGTTTCTGATGGATAAAGAAGTTGGTCATACCGGCTTGACCGAACTACACATCGTAGATACCATGCACCAGCGCAAGCAATTGATGAATGACCTGTGCGATGGTATTATCATGCTTCCCGGAGGTTTTGGTACACTGGAAGAGTTTTTTGAGGTATTAACCTGGTTGCAGCTTGGTCTGCACAACAAACCTATAGGTGTATTGAATGTGAACGGCTTTTACGACAACCTGCTCAAACAAATGGATGTTATGGTCGAACAAAAATTCCTGAAACCCACTAATCGCAAGCTGGTACTTACCTCTGGCGATCCGATAGAACTGGTTAGCCTGATGGAAAATTTCAATGTTGTTCCTGATGAGGTTTGGTTTAAAGACAGAAATTTAACTTAAGTCTGAAGTCATGAGTCGAAAGTCCCCAATGGTGTTTTGACTTATGACTCGGAACTCAAGACTTAGGACTCAAAAAAGATCACCCAGGTCATAAAGTCATCTGTAAAATTTTCAAAACGATGCTTTACTCCCGCCTTTACAAAAAGCACATCGCCCTGCTTGAAAGTGGTGCGCTCTTCACCATTTAAAAATACACCATTACCGCTGATAACTACATATAATTCATCCTGCTTGTGAGGAGTTTGAGGATCATTTTTTATCGGTCGGTATATTTCGACTGACATGGTGCCATGCTCCATCACCTTAGTAAATAATTGCCCGTTGGTTGAACTCAACTGATTGATAGCATCGCTAAGACTTACTTTCATATATCAAAAATATAAATTGAAGGAATCCGGATCGTTATGCTCTTAAATTAACACAAAATTCTGTAAATCTTTCCCAAAGTAATGTAACATCCGGCTGCCGGTGCCGGGCTACTTTTGTAATGTTAAATAATTAAAAAAAGAAAGATCATGAAAACAGAATTCAAATTGACTGAAACAGTTCAGAAAGATGCACAAAAATGCAGCAACCCAAATTGTACTTGCCAGAATTGCAACTGCGGTGACAACTGCACTTGCAAAAATTGCAAATAATAAGCATTGATAGTCTTGAAGTAAATGGCTGCCCGCAATTGGGTAGCCATTTCTCTTTTTGCAGCAATAATTTTTTCCCTTTATATTCATATCCATTAACCTAATAAACTTTGAAGTATTTTATAAAAAATATGGTATGCCAGCGCTGCATCAGGGCGGTAGAGCAATCCCTGACCGATATTGGTGCCGGGCCGTTACATGTCAGCTTAGGTGAGGTTATTTTGCAGAACCCGCTTGCACCGGCTGAGCTCGAACAATTCAAATCGCAATTGAAACAGTTGGGTTTTGAACTGCTGGACGATAACCGAAGTCAGCAGATCGTGAAAATAAAATCAATCATTGTTGATCATATACATTACCAGGAGGATGAGAAATTTACTTTTTCGAAGATCCTTTCCAAGGAGCTTAATAAAGAATATTCGCAATTAAGCAAGCTGTTCTCAGAAACAGAGGGCATTACTATCGAACAGTTTGTAATTCTGCAAAAGATAGAAAAAGTAAAAGAACTGCTGGCCTATAAAGAAATGAACCTGAATGAGATATCGTATAAATTAGGATACAGCAGTGTAGCGCATTTATCGGCACAATTTAAAAAGGTTACCGGGCTCACACCTTCCCAATTCAAAGCCCAGGGGGCTAATCTGCGTAAATCTCTGGACCGGGTTAATTGACAGAATTGAATCAAAATTTGTTGTTTACACGTAGTAATATATCTTTGAACTATCACAATTAAGCCGACATAGCTCAGCTGGTAGAGCAACGCACTCGTAACGCGTAGGTCGCAGGTTCGAATCCCGTTGTCGGCTCATTTTTAACTTGCTTTCTTGATAAAATCCTGCAAAACAAGCGCGTGATTATGCTCTTCATCCTTGGCCGCATATAGCAGGGTGACTGTTTCGTGTTTTTTTATATCATCTAAAAGCTCATCAACAGCAGGTGATTTTTTCAATTCGCTATGATAAGCGATTTTGAATTTCTCCCATTTGTCCACCATGTGATTAAACTCTTTACGCAATTCAGTTGATGGCGCAATTTCTTTGAGCCATTTATCGATGTGTGAGTTTTCCTTCTTTATTCCACGCGGCCAAAGGCGGTCGATCAGGATACGGTAGCCGTCATCCTTGGAGTACGACTCATATATTCTTTTTATTTTAACAGGCATGGATAATGATAATTGGTTTTGTGCGAATTAAGTCCCTAAATTTAAAAACATATTATCACTAAAATCATGCCCAAAGAAGAAGTTAATGACCTGGTGAAATTCCTTTTACCTTATCCCGATAAAATAAAGGCTGCGGCTTTGTGGCTGCGTGAGTTTGTTTGGGACCTGTATCCTGATACCAACGAACTGATCTACGATAACTACAATGCAGTCGCTTTTGGCTGGTCGCCTACAGATAAGGCTGGCGACGTATTTTGCAGCATTGCCATTTTTGCTGATCACGTGAATTTTGGCTTTAACCGGGGAGTGGATATCGATGACCCGGGCAATATGCTTTTGGGCGATGGTAGTCAGTACCGTTATATTAAAGTAAAGGATAAAGAGGATTTCCAGGAATGGTATATGAAGCAACTGTTGGAGGAAGCTTATCAAAATTCATTGTCAAGAATGAAGCCTGTAAAAAATCCGGTAAAAGGTCTTACTATTGTTAAATCGGTCTCGCCGGTTAAGAAAAGACCGGGGATTAAAGATTAGAGATCAGTTAACCGGTTATCGGTTATCAGTGACTGGGTTTGATAATCCTTACAATTATTACCTTTACCATAATTCAGCTGATCACCGGTCACGGATTAACCAATCACTAACACCCATGG
>NZ_DATCRU010000083.1:0-10515 GCF_036568825.1 Mucilaginibacter sp.
CCTCTTCATTAAGAACACGTTACCCATAAGAAAAGGCCGGGCCTTTGAGAGAACAATAAAAAATAAACACTCAAAAAGTAAATTCCGAACCTATTCAAACTTTAAACCAGCATACTAATCCTTAACTTAATGACATTGCTCATAGAGGCTACCCTTCACCAGCCGGACAGGCGGTGCATTCCGATCAAGGATAGCCCCTACAGGGCAAAAATTCTTATATGTGATTTTCTACAAAGCGGTAGACCCTACGGGTCATAACTTGCAGTCGCGATCAAGGATTTAAATCCTCTGCTTAGCTTTCAACTCCAAATACCTGTTAATAGTATTAATTGTCAATTCCTGAGGCTTGCTCAGGATAGATTGTATACCATGTTTCGTTAGTTCTTTTACAATCAGTTTTTTATCGTAGGCAAATTTTTCAGCGATGGTTTTAATGTAGATTTCTTCGACATTGTTTGCCTCGTCCTCACTTAGTTTTTCCAGTTCGGTATTTTCAAAAAAGACTACCAATAGCAAATGAAATCTATTGATCCGTTTCAGGAATGGCAACTGCCGCTCCATTGAAGACATGCTTTCGAAATTGGTAAAGAACACCACCAGGCTGCGTTGTTTCAATACATTGCGGATAGTGCTATACAGCACTTCCATGTTAGTTTCCAGGTAGCGGGTTTTTTCTTTGTATAATACCTCTAATATTCGATTGATCTGAACAGCCTTTCGGTCAGCTGGCACTACAGAGCCTAATTTTTCAGCAATGGTGATCAATCCCGCTTTGTCTTCTTTCAATAGGGCGACATTTGATAATACCAAACTCGCATTGATAGCGTAATCCAGCAGACTCAAACCCTCAAAAGGCATTTTCATCGCCCTTGATTTATCGATCACACAATACACATGCTGCGATTTCTCGTCGGTATAAATATTGGTCATCAGGTCGCCGCTACGGGCTGTGGCTTTCCAGTTAATGGTGCGGTAATCGTCACCGGCTACATAATTTTTCACTTGTTCAAATTCCAGGCTATGGCCAAGCCTTCTCACTTTTTTTATACCGATCTCACTCAAACGGTTTGATATGGCCATCAGCTCATATTTGCGCATTTGCAGGAAGGATGGGTAGACAGGTAAAGTCTCCGCCTGATCAATCTTGTATCTCCTTCTGATAAGCCCTAAAGGCGAGCTTACATACACCCTGATATCACCAAATTCATACTCACCGCGTTTGGTGGGGCGCAAAAGATAATTGATGAGTTTATTCTGATAAGGTTTAAGACTGGTTTTAAACCATAAGTCCCTTTTCTGAAACTGGAAAGGTATCTCATCAATTATTCCTACCGAGACATTAAAAGGATAGGCATTTTCAATATATATACCCAATTCGTTCTCGTCACCGTTGCTTAGTCTTTCAGGGGCATGCCGTTTAGCAAATACGCCTTTGGATGTGCGGTAAAGCATAAGCGCATCGGCTAAGAAGAGCAGTATTAATACCCAAAAGGCCAGTTCAGGAATAGCAGCAAACCAGGGAAAGAAAAACGACAGTACAAACAATACCACGCAAATGCCAAGCCCGGTGAAAAGCCGGTTGGTTAAGAAAAGGTCTTTATAAAATAGCCTGAAAAACTTTTTCACTATTGATTAGCGCGGTACCTCAATTTTCTGAATAATCTGTTTGATAATATCATCGGGACTAACGCCTTCCATTTCTTTATCAGGCGTCAGCATAATGCGGTGCCTTAACACGGCAGGCGCTACCCAAACAATATCGTCTGGCGTAACAAAATCACGACCCCTGATAGCTGCCAATGCCTTTGCCGCATTTACTACAGCTAACGAAGCACGCGGCGAGCCACCCAGGTAAAGCGATTTATTGTTGCGTGTCTCGTGGATCACCTTTGCTACAAACTCCAATATCTTAGGCTCAACATGGAAGCCCCTAACCTGGTTGCGAAGCGATATAATATCTTCTTTTGATAAGATCGGTTTCACTTCAGCCAGTTGATCATTCGTTTTATGCTGGTGCTGTTGAGTAACAATCCTTATTTCTTCTTCCAGCGATGGATATTTGATCTCTATCTTAAACAGGAAACGGTCGAGCTGAGCTTCAGGCAAGCGATAGGTACCTTCCTGCTCTACCGGGTTTTGAGTAGCCAGTACGATGAAAGGTTCCTGCATTTTATAATTCTTTCCGTCGATGGTTACCTGGCGTTCTTCCATCACCTCAAACAAAGCCGACTGTGTTTTTGCCGGTGCACGGTTGATCTCATCTATCAGGATAATATTGCCGAATATCGGCCCCTGCTTAAACTCAAAATCGATTGTTTTTGGATTGAAAACTGATGTACCCAGCACGTCCGAAGGCATCAGGTCTGGCGTGAACTGAATACGCGAATACTGCGCATCGATAGCCTTTGCAATCAGCTTGGCAGTTAGCGTTTTTGCCACACCGGGAACGCCTTCTATTAGAACGTGCCCGTCTGCCAGTATGCCCGCAATCAGGAGATCAATACTGTCTTGCTGACCAACGATGATGGTGCCAAGCGTCGCCTTTATCTGGTTTACCGCGGCATTCAGTTTGCCAAGGTCGGTTCGCTGTTCAAAAATTCCTTCTTCCATGTCTACCTGGTTTTTTTATAAAATTGTTCGATCAATTGGTTTAGTCTGATTAATTCGTGATCACCCACCTCGTGCTGTACCAGCACATATTTAATATGGCCGATCAGTTCCTGCGCAAAAGAAAATTCGATACCTGTTTTTTGCGACAAGCGCTCAACGAATTCTGCATCAAGCGGGTTGGTCTTTAGGTAATATTTGGTGCGCAGATGCTCATAAAAGAAAATGATCATCTTTTGCGCGATATTCATGTTGTTACGCTGCTCGTAATATACCTGCCCCACTACATTGACAAACTCGACGGTAGAGTTCTTAAGGGGCTCGATGATCGGGATAATGCGCTGACGGCGTTTCATTTCGTAAAGAATGAATATTACCATGCCCCAAAGACTAATATAATAGGCCCAGCTCAAGGCAGAATGATTAAAAAATACACGCATCGGCGACTCATCTTCCTGTATATCACCGTTCTGATATTCGTCCCAATAAATAGCCTGGCTTTTTGGAAGATAGGACAGCACCTTTGCGGCATAATCATCACCGTGGTTGCTTAGTAAAGCATAATTGCTGAA
The DNA here is from genome assembly GCF_036568825.1 of Mucilaginibacter sp. Lineage (GTDB taxonomy): Bacteria > Bacteroidota > Bacteroidia > Sphingobacteriales > Sphingobacteriaceae > Mucilaginibacter. Next base: position 3,180 of record NZ_DATCRU010000083.1, read on the forward strand.
TATCAATGGATTGGCGCATAAAATCAAATTGCCATTGCCGTATTTAAAACTCAGCAGGGTAGCGCGCCCATTTTTATTTTTACATAGTACAACTGCATGCACAGTATCAAAGCTGTAAAAGTATTTGTCGGTAATATCCTTGTCATACTGGTAGCTTTGCTGCCCCTTCAGTTTAGTGTTTGTGAAGTTGAGTTTTTGATCATTCTTTTCACGCTCTACCGCGGTTGAAATATCCAGTGTATCGGCAAGTTTTCCTCCCCAGTCCAAAGTGGATATCAGTATAGAGTTTCCTTTCTCAATGTATGCCACCAGCTCTTTGTAATCATACTTGCCAATGTTTATTGATCTTGATATGATTAGGTAATTGCTGTTAATAGTATTTGATGTATGAAAAAGATCGTACAAGTCCTGGTTGGTATTAGTTACCGTGGCACCCGGGAAAAAATTTTGTAGCTCGTTGTGCAGGATATAAGTGCCATAAGGTATTTTATCCTGGTAATAAAGCGTTGGCTGCCAATTAATGGGTGCAGGTTTATTATACTGTGCTACCAGGTAAATCACCAGCAGGGCAGTCGCTATTGATATGTATATCTTAAAATCCCTCATGCCACCTGCTTGTTAAAATTCCTGAAAGATGAGTCGATAGTTTTATAGGCCTGCTGGTCTATCATAAACTCACCATACCAAACATATTCAAACTGTAAGGTTAGCATCCTGAAAGCATCCTGTTGCTGTCGATTTTGAAGCTCGCTGATATAGGTACTATTTGTTTTGTCGATCTGCCAATCAATGAGCCCGGCATTGCTTAAATGTTTCAGGCATTTCAAATAAAGCAGGCGCACCGCAAAGCGGTAGTTGGCTTTGGCAATGGCATTTTCTATCTCCTCATCGAAGTTGATGGCATTGATATCTTCAAAAAACTCAGAATAAGGTATTGGCGCGCTGGTGGTCTTTTTTCTGAATATTCCAAGCAGGCTGATGCCTTGTGCCTTGAAGATAAAGAATATCAATGCAAATACACCGCCCACTAACAGCAATATTTCTAATGCTTTAAAAAATGCGCTCCAAAAAGTAACTGTGCCTTTTTGAGATTCAAAGTGAGTTAGCCAGTCCCAAAACCAGCGCCAGAAACGGTCCCACCAGGAGATATTGACAGCCGCTTCCTTATAATTAAATTCGGGTTTACTACGATAATTTTTTAATGCTGACTGATCAAAACGACGAACATCCACAGCCGAGGCAGTGTCAACCTTCAATACAGCTTTTTCATGCTTAACCACGGTCGCCTTTTTTTCAGCACCAATGCCTGCATTTATGCCTAGTATAAACAATATCAGGTATAAATAAAACCGCATGTTAATACTCTTCCTGGGTGGTATCTGTATTACTTTGTCCCGTGCCGAACTGATTGATACGCTCCATTAAACCGGTGCCTTCTTTCATTTCGTGCAGGCTGAAATAAATTAAGCAGGTAGCTACCACAGATAGTATGTGGAAAACATGGGAACATTGTTTTAAAGCAGAGGTAATTACTACTCCTGCAATAGATGTGGCGGTTCCTTTGGTCATGTGCATAAAAACACTCCCTGCAGTAAATATTACAGAAGGCAGTACCAATACGCCGGCCGCTACCGAAAGAATCAGCCCTATCACGATCATTACTCCAAAGGTCGTCCACCAGCTATCCTTTATTAACCGAAAGCTTTGATTGAAGGCATATCCAAAGCTTGCATTTTCTACCACTATAATTGGAAACACTAATGACATTATAGGATAGAGGTATATCCCCGGGACGAGGCAAAGAAAACAAGCCAGAATGGTTAATATCGAAACAACAAAGGCACTGCCTGCGACGCGCAAAAAATAGAATTTGAAATAACCCCACATTTCTTCAGTCGAAGGCACCTCGTTTCCTTTTTGTTTGTATAGCGCCATAAACGATAATGTCATCACTGTAATTGCCATGTATTCAACCAGCATAAAAAACAAGGTCAAAAAATACGTAGGCGTAAAAGTTGAAAAAGGTCCCATTTGGTTATCAAAACTATTGGGATTAAAATTATTGAACCTGTTCAGCGTTTGAATCTGGTTTAGCGTATCCACTGCGCCAGTGGCGAGCAAGAAAAAGCCGCAAAAGATGAAAAAGTATTTTAAGAGCGGTTTAAAATTTTGTTTGACAAAGGCGAATGTATCACCGATAATTTCCCCGAAATCGCGGGGTTTGGCAAGCTCAATCTTCGAATCCATGTAAGGTCAGGTTTTTATAAAGTTTGTTAGGATAAATAATCACGTACCATATCATAAAGCATAGTGACGACGCTAATATAGTAATACTTAGCCATACCGGCATCTCGGTATGCCGGGTAACGAAGCTTTCAAAAAAGTCAGCAGTAATAAACAAGGGCACCAGGCCAAGCACGATTTTGATACCGTCTTTAGCGCCCTTTTTAAGTGAAATTAAACGGGTATATGTTTTCGGGAACAGGAAGCTATTGCCCAACACCAACCCTGCCGCACCGGCAATAATAAACGATGAAATTTCGATGGTACCATGTATCCAGATAACCAGGATAGACTGCGCACCCAATCCTTTACTGAAAAAAAAGTACTCGAACGCGCCCAGCATTATGCCGTTTTTAAGCATAAAGAACACTGAGCCGACGGAGAATAGGATGCCGCTTACAAACATGATAAAGGATACGAAAATATTATTCGTGCCAATGTAAAAGAACATCAGGAACTCGTTATGGTCTTTATATACGCCGAACGGATCCCCTTTGGCAATATTCTCATTGGTCATGTTCACATAATCGGGGCCCAAAATAAGCTTTAGGAAATTGGGGTCGTATTTGGCCGAAAGGATGCCCATCAGGCAAAAAACTACAAAGAAAATAAAGGAATAAAGCAAAGGCCTTTGGTGGGTTTTAAAAAGTAAAGGCAGCTCATACTTCCAGTACGTAATAAACCGGTTGCTTTTTTCAGATTTATTCTTGTAGATGGACTGATGCAGTTTCGCAGCCAGCCCATTTAAATAAGTGGTAGTTTTCGACTTGGGATAAAATGTCTTGGCATAAGCCAGATCGTCGGTTATTTTAATAAAACGTTCCGCAATTTCATCGGGGTCGTTAGTGATCGACTGCTCAAACTGACTCCACTTCTCGGCATTCTGTTTTACGAATAAAGGCTCACGCATTAATTGCTTCCGGTCTAATCTGGGCTTAAATTACTGACAATAATTTTATCTTTCAACTAAAAAAGTATATTAGTAACAGAATATTTTTTACATGCAGACAATAAAGATAACCACCTCGCAGAACATAGATATCGATTACGAGGTTGCTGGATTAGGTGAACGGATAGTGGCGAGACTGATCGATCTGGCTATTTTTTTCCTGATATACATACTGGCCTTGTTTATCGGCGGTATAACTGACTGGTTTACTCATGGCAGTTTAAGTATCATCATCGCGGTTATTGTATATGCTGTACTTTTCGTTTTTTACGATCTGATCTTCGAGATATTTATGAATGGGCAAAGCATCGGCAAGCGTATTATGAAGATCAAAGTGATCAGTTTGGATGGCGGGCAGCCAAAGATGGGTCAGTACTTTATGAGATGGCTATTCAGGATAGTCGACTTCCTTATCATGTGGCCCGGACTGATTGCGTTAATAGTAGCTGCAGTTAACGAAAAAACACAGCGTATAGGCGATATTGTTGCGGGAACCATCCTGATACGTACTGCACCCCGTACCGGGATCAATAATATTGTTTTTATGCCAACGTATGATGGCTACCAGCCTGTGTTTAAGGAAGCCGGGCAATTAAGCGATAGGGATATTGAGCTGATCCACGAGATCATCAACGCCTATATGAAAACCGGTAACAATGTGGTGGTTTATAACATGGCCCTCCGTGTGAAAGAGCACCTGAGCATAACCCCGCCAAACGGCATGAACGATATGTTGTTTTTACAGACTATCATTAAGGATTATAACCATATCAGCGCTCAACTGGATATTGATACGCTATGATCTCTGATCTCAGTAGCTAATCAGCTTTAATTCGACAATAAATAATTAAAAGGGTATCCAGGTATGTTGCGTATTATCCAGAATATTACAGCCAATGCGCCAACTATTTTAGGAGTTAGCGGATGGTAAATAACTTTCCATCTTAAATCTTTATCCAGGATAACGGATTTTATTTTGAAAAAGAAATGTATAGCGAGGAAAGGAAGGCTGAGAACCAATAACAGATTTTCGCGGGCGGCGCCAATAATATCCCCATGCAGCAATTTATATATAGCCCGCTGCGACCCGCAACCCGGGCAATCATAACCCGTCAGCGTGTGGAATGGGCATTTAGGAAAAAAGCTGTATTCAGCCGGGTTGAAATTATAATAAATTACTGCCAGGGCAGCTATTATAAGTAACGGCAAGGCAAAATACAGCTTTTCTTTACCGGGCATTAAGTGATTAAAAGTTACGGGTCGAGAAGAAACTTATGCCGACAGTAAACATGAGAATAAAATAAATTACTACACCGGCTATGCCGATCCAAAATCCAATTTTGGTCCATTTGGCCGCTTGCTGCGATTGGTATAATGCACCTGCGTAATCGCCCGCATCATATTTGCTGTTCACTGCTGAGGCATAAACAATGCCGGCAATGCCAAAGGGAAGGCAGCAAAATAAAGTAACTAAGATTGATTCGACGAGCCAATTTTTTGGTCTGGGCTGTAACGGTGCGCCTGGTTGTGACTGATCCATTTAATGAAGGGTTTAGAGGTTATAGTTTTAGAATTTTTTCCTGAAAATATTAAATCTTAATCGAAATTTCAAGAAGATAACGTAAAAAGCATGTTATCAATCCTAACTTTGCACCCGATGAAACGCGAACAGATATCCGTATTTGATATTTTTAAGATTGGTATAGGCCCATCCAGCTCACATACGCTTGGGCCTTGGCGGGCAGCGCAGCAATTTGTAGAAACGCTTTCTGCACAAGGCGCGTTGCCGATAGTGACAGGGATAAAAATTCTACTCTACGGCTCTCTGGCTAAAACCGGCAAGGGCCACGGAACAGATATCGCAATACTATTAGGTTTAAGCGGCGATGACCCCGTTACCTTCGATGTAGGCGCCATCGACGGCAAGATAAAAGACATCGAAACCAGCAATCAACTATCATTAGGCAGTACGCAGGATATTGATTTTTCTGTACCTGATGACCTTATCTTCTTATTTAACGAAAGCTTGCCCTATCACCCCAATGCAGTTACCTTCCAGGCATTTTTGGAGACTGGCAAGGCTATTTCAGAAACCTATTATTCTATAGGCGGAGGCTTTGTGGTGAAGGAGGGCGATCAGAGCCAGGGCAAAGCCGAAGTTGATCTGCCTTTCCCGATAGATACCGCCGGCGATCTGCTGCACTGGTGCATCAAAACCGGCCTGAAAATATCCGAAGTGGTGATGGAAAACGAACTGGCCTGGCGCAGCGAAGCCGAAACCCGTGCCGGTATCCTCAACATTTTCCGCGTGATGAAGGAATGCATTTACCGCGGATGCCATACCACCGGCTATTTGCCCGGAGGCTTAAGTGTTGCCCGTCGTGCCGCTACGTTGAACCGCCGTTTGCTGGGCGACCGCGAATATCAGAATTATGACGAATGGGTATCGGCCATCCGCAATACCGGCAATAGTTTCCAGAAAACATTGGATTGGGTAAGCTGCTTTGCGCTGGCCGTGAACGAGGAAAATGCCTCCTTCGGTCGCGTGGTGACGGCGCCTACCAATGGCGCTGCGGGTGTGGTGCCTGCCGTGCTGCAATATTTTATTGTTTTTTGCGATGGCTTCACCGACGAGAAGATCATGCAGTTTATCATGACGGCATCCGAAGTGGGCAGCATCTTCAAAAAAGGCGCCACGCTCTCTGCCGCTATGGGCGGTTGCCAGGCCGAAATAGGCGTATCGTCCGCCATGGCTGCTGCTGCACTTACCGAATGCCTCGGCGGATCGCAGCGACAGGTGCTAATGGCCGCCGAAATTGCCATGGAGCACCACCTCGGCCTCACCTGCGACCCTATCGCCGGACTGGTACAGGTACCCTGCATCGAGCGCAACACCATGGGCGCCATAAAAGCCATCACCGCCTCGCAGCTTGCCCTGCAAACCAACCCCGACAAAGCCAAAGTAAGCCTCGACGCCGTAGTAAAAACCATGTGGCAAACCGCCCTCGACATGAACTCCAAATACAAAGAAACTTCTGACGGTGGCTTAGCAATTAATATCCCGATAAGCTTGCCGGAGTGTTAGGCTTGAAGGAAAATACCGTCATCCCGAACTTGTTTCGGGAACCTACAGGACATTCAAGCTTGCTAGGTCTGCGATTTGCATGTAGCAGACTTGTCTATCTCAGACCTTTATGATGGGGTGCTGAAACAAGTTCAGCATGACGATTTTTAGTTGGCAGTTATTAGTTGGCAGTAAAAAAAAGCCCCGGACAATGCCGGGGCCTGTATATCATGTTTATGGTTTCTGTTATAGCACTGCCACATAAAGGCTTCCTGCGGGAACTACCCTGGTGCTTTGGATAACTGAATATGGCAGGTAAAAATAGCCATTGTTGCCCCATGGCGTGCCCCATGAGTTCTGGACGATAAATACGCCTCCGCCTGGTTGGGTGCTGTCGTTGATGTAGCCTACAATCGGTACGGCGTGGCCGCCCAATAATTTTACGCCCGAAGCAAGGCTGCCGCTTGATGTAAGCGGGTTATAAGTGTAACTGGTTGTGCTCAAGCCTTCAAAATATTTGTAGGTACGGGTATTATCATACACGTTGAAGCCCATCATTACCGGTTTGTTGTTCAAAAGCGCGGTTTTTACGTCGTTTACCAGGTTTGTACCTGAGCTGGAAATAACATAATAACCCGAGGTGGTAGTGGTGCCGCTGCTGTTGGTGCTGCCGCTTTGGGCGCCTATGGTATGGTTATTTGGTGCAACCGGTATAGTGGTAGCGCCATAGTTGTAATAGTTGTATGGGTACACCTTGTAAGGCGAAGCGGTTGGGGTAGCCACATTGTAACCACCTGAACCGGCTACCCACGGATAAGGGTAATTGATCTCCATTGGTATGCCTGCAAATGTGTAACCGTTGTAAGTTAACGCTTTGCCGGTACCGGTGTTGCTTGACAATCCCTGCAAGGTTTCGCCGATGTTCACCATATTGGCACCCGGGTCAGACCCGATGGAGTATTTTTCGATCACCACGCGTTCAACAAAATACAGGAATAGCGGGCTGAATGCTGCCGTCGCATTACTTGGACCGCCGTAGG
>NZ_DATCRU010000084.1:0-6980 GCF_036568825.1 Mucilaginibacter sp.
CAGAATTTACAGAATTTTTAAATTTTCAGAATGGTGTCGCCAAAATTTTGCAATTCTTTAATTCTGTAAATTCTGATTCAGACAAAAAATCTATTACTTTTAAGCCTCAACATTTAAAGCTTTAAACCAATGACCTACCTGCCCTCTAAAGACAGATACAAAAACATGATATACCGTCGCTGCGGTCGCAGCGGCATTAAATTACCGGCTGTTTCGCTGGGCCTGTGGCACAACTTCGGCGGTGTGGATGTGATGGAAAATTTCCGTAAAATACTTCATCTGGCGTTTGACAGCGGCATTACACATTTCGACCTGGCTAATAACTATGGCCCGCCGCCGGGATCAGCTGAAGAGAATTTTGGGATACTCCTGAAAAAAGATTTCAGTGGTTATCGTGACGAGATGATCATCTCGAGCAAGGCAGGTTATACCATGTGGGATGGCCCTTATGGCGACTGGGGTTCAAAAAAATATTTGGTATCCAGCCTAGACCAAAGCTTAAAACGTATGGGGTTGGATTATGTAGACATCTTCTATCATCACCGTCCTGACCCCGAAACACCGTTGGAAGAAACCATGAGCGCACTTGATCTGATCGTTCGCCAGGGTAAAGCGCTGTATGCTGGTGTGTCCAATTACCCTGCTGCTGAAGCTGAAAAAGCATTTGCGATATTAAAACGATTAGGAACGCCCTGCCTGATCCATCAGCCTAAATACTCTATGTTTGAACGTTGGGTTGAAGGCGGTTTATTAGACGTATTGGAAAAAGATGGTGTGGGCTGTATTCCATTCTCGCCATTGGCGCAAGGTCTATTGACTAACAAATACCTGCATGGCATTCCGCAAGATTCAAGAGCTGCAAAATCAACCGGCTTTTTACAAGAAGGCCAGGTAACCGAGCAACGGGTAAGCCAGGCAAGGCAACTGAACGATATCGCTTCTCAGCGCGGTCAGACATTAGCCCAAATGGCTTTAGCATGGCTGCTGAAAGATCATCGCGTTACTTCGGTATTGATTGGCGCCAGCAGATCTGAACAATTGGCTGATTCGCTGAAGTGTTTGGATAATATCGAGTTTTCAAAAGAGGAGTTGGATAAGATCGAGGGTATTTTGAAATAAGCATACGTCGTGCGGACTCACCCCGAATGCTCCGCTAGCCAGCGGATGTTCGACCCTCTCTCCGCTACGCGGAAAGAGGGTAAAAAAAATAAAAAACCCTTCTTTTCGCGCAGCGAAGAGAAGGTGGTCGAGCGTAGCAATGACCGGATGAGTCAACTGTGCGATATGCATTTAACAATAAACTAAATGGATAACATCAACTGGGGTATCATTGGCTGCGGTAACGTGACCGAAAAAAAGAGCGGACAGGCTTATAATAAAATACACAACAGCAGGCTGGTAGCCGTGATGCGGCGCAATGCCGCAAAAGCTGCCGATTATGCTGCAAGGCACAACGTTGGCCGCTGGTATGACGATGCTGAAAAATTATTAAATGATCCTGAAGTTAATGCAGTTTCTGTGGCCACGCCGCCGGTCAATCACCTGGAGTATGCGATTGCTGCTTTGAAAAAAGGCTTGGGCGTTTATGTAGAAAAACCAGTTACCCGCAACGCACAAGAGGCACAAGCCATGGCTGATGCCGTGAAAGAATATAATGGCAAACTCACCGTAGCTCATTACCGCCGGGCTTTGCCGATGTTTCTGTATGTGAAGGAATTGCTAGATAATCAAACTATCGGTGAGGTACGAACTGTTCAGATCAGGATGTGGAAAAGTTTGAGGCCGGACCTGATCGCCAACTCGGAAACCAACTGGCGGGTTTTGCCGGAACTGTCCGGCGGCGGATATTTTCATGACCTGGCTCCTCATCAACTAGACCTGATGCTGTATTATTTCGGCGAACCCGAGAAATATCATGGATACTCTTTAAACCAGTCGAAAGCGAATCCGGCTGATGACCATGTTTGCGGAGAGATCGTTTTTAAAAATGGCGTGGTGGTAAACGGTTCCTGGTCATTTAATGTAGTCGAAAGCGAAGTAGTGGATAGCTGCGAGATCATCGGCACCAAAGGACGAATCACCTTCCCCTTCTTCGGCACTTTTGTAAGCTGGAGAAACATTTATGAAGAGCAAACGGTAAACTTCACCCATCCTGAACACATTCAGCAACCTATGATTGAAAAGATCGTAAACTACTTCAGGGATAAAGGGCCAAACCCCTGTCCTATTGAAGAAGCGGTGACGCTGATGAAGATATTGGACGCATTTACAACTTAATTAATATTTTATATGACCGACCTAACCTTATCCTTCCCGAAAATGCCTGAAAATGCTGAGAAAAGCATTACCAGGCCATCAAAACAATTTAAAAAGAGCACTTACAAAGTAATTGGTGCGATAGTATCTTTCGTGCTTGTCTATATCTTACTGCTCATTTCAGCTACGGCCATTGCAATAGCAATGGGTTGGATAGGCATTGCAATGATGATGGCTGTGAGCAACTTTCTTGTTCTTGCACTTGGTTTGGGGCTTATACTTTCCGGACTAATGCTTGTATTTTTCCTTATCAAATTCATTTTTGCAAAAAGGGAAAAACCAATTACCGGTCACGAAATAAAGGAGCATGAGCATCCGGAACTATTCAGTTTTATTCGCAAAGTAACTGATGAGGTCGGGACCAATTATCCTAAACATGTTTACCTGACCAATGAGGTAAATGCAAGTGCATCATTCAGGCCAAATTTTTGGAGCTTATTCATGCCGATCAGAAAAAGCCTGACTATCGGGCTTGGTTTGGTGAATAGTGTTAATCAATCGGAATTTAAAACGGTATTGGCGCATGAGTTCGGCCATTTCTCGCAAAGAAGCATGCGCTTTGGCAGTTATGTATATCACTTGAACAGGGCATTGTACAATTTATTGTATGAGAATACAGGTTACCATAAAGCATTAAATGCCTGGGGAAGAACGCACTGGGTTCTTCGTTTCGCAGCTATGATCAATGTTTATATCGTTAGAGGCATCCAGGAGATTCTCCGGAAGATGTACATTTTTATTAATAAGAGCTACATGCAGCTGTCCCGGCAAATGGAATTTCATGCGGATACCATTGCAGCTTATGCGAGCGGCGGCAACAACGTGGTTTCATCATTAAGAAGAATTGAAATCGGTGATACCTGCTACAACCAAATGTTCGGTATCATCAATTCAGAACTTGCAGAAAATCAGCGCCCGGCTAATATTTATGAATTGCACTCGGTATTTATAAAAAACTATGCCGATGATTATAATTTGCAAACGGATAAAAATGGCTTACCGGTAGCCGACAAAAAGATCGACGCTCTCGACAACGTACAGGTTACGCTCGATAACCAATGGGCTTCTCACCCCGACCTGGAAGACCGTGAAAACAACGTAGGTCAGTTGAACTTGCATTCTCCGGTTGTAAATGAATCGCCATGGAAACTATTTAATAATCCACTGGAGTTGCAAACGCATTTTAGTGATTTGATATATGAAGACGTAAAATCAAAAGAAGAATTGGCAATCGTCGACATCAAACTAATTGAAGAGCATTTGGAAAATGAAAAAGTCGCCAATTCATTTAACAAAGCATATAAGGGTTTTTATAATAGCCGTTTACTCACTGTCTTTAATTTCGACGAGGTATTGGCGGAGGACTCTGAAAATGACCTGAAACATTTCGATGATCTTTTCAGTGATGAAAATAGTAATGCGCCTAAGCTCATCAATGCGCTAAACCTGGATATAGCAAAGCTCACCACACTTATCGAAAGTAAGGGTGATCATATAAGGTCGTTTGACTTTAGAGGTGTAAAATATTATCCTAAAGATGCTGAAAATATAAAGGAGCAACTTACAAATGAGCTTAAAGAGAAAGAAGCACGGCTGACGGCCCTCGATAAAAATATTTTCAGAATGTTTTATAAAGCGTCATCGACTGATGAGCTGAAAAAGCAATTAATAACACATTACGAAAAGGTGTTTAAATATCAAACCGAAGCAATTCAGGATTTTGACAATTATAACACTGTGATGAGTGCAGTAAGTCCCGTTTATGGCCGTATGGCATTAAATGATATTTATGCGACAGTGAATCACATCTATGCTGTAGAAAAGGACGTAAAGCCCCGGATGACCGAGGTACTCGCCGAACCGGATACAGCGTTTTTCATCAACGAAAATCAATCGGAAATATTGGATAAGTATCTGAAAAACAAATACACCTATTTCCTGGAACCAAAATATGATAACCAGGCATTAGGTATTCTTAACAATGCGATGAATATGTATGTGGACGTGTTATACCGGAGAAATCATCAATTTAAAAAAGACCTTTTTGATTTTCAGTTAGAGTTGATCGATTAAAAATAATTTGTAGAGGCTGTCTGAACTATGATTTGAATGATTAAATGAAAACTTTTATCTTAAATAACATGAAAATCATAGTAAGTCAAAAAATCATTCAAATCATAGTTAAGACAAAAATCAAGATTTTTTCTTAGGCACTTTCGCCCCTTCTTTCCGTGCTTCTGACAAGCCTATGGCTACTGCCTGTTTTTTACTGGTTACTTTTTTACCGCTGCCGCTTTTTAGCTTGCCTTCTTTCATTTCGTGCATGGTTTTCTCAACCTTTTCGCCTGCTTTTTCTGAATATTTTGCCATGGTTGTATTTTTTATAATAGATGATAATTAATCAACAAACAGCGGCCGGAACGGTTTTTATCACCGGGTTGATTACCTTTACGAACAATGAAACCGATAGCTGAGAGCGAACTAATATTAAATAAAGATGGCAGCGTTTATCACCTGCATTTATTACCGGAAGACCTGGCTGATACCGTAATAACCGTTGGCGATCCGGACCGCGTACCCAGGGTAAGCCGCTATTTTGATACGATCGAACTCAAGAAATCAAAACGGGAATTTGTTACCCATACAGGTACCATCAATGGGAAAAGAATAACCGTTATGTCAAGCGGGATCAGCACGGACAATATTGATATCGTATTGAATGAGCTCGACGCATTGGTTAATATCGATCTGAAGGCACGCTTACCCAAAACACAATTACGGAAATTGAATATTATCCGTATCGGAACATCGGGTACTATACAGGCTGATATACCTGTCGATAGTTTGCTGGTTTCCAAAGCTGCATTTGGGCTGGATACTTTAATGCATTATTACAAGCGGGAGAATACGGAGCCTGAACAGCAATTATTAAATGCGCTTAAACAGGCCTTGCCAAAGGATGGTGGCTTTGTTCCTTACATTGCATCGGCGGATAAAGGACTATTAGCTAAACTTGGCCACGATACATTGCAAGGCATAACCTTTACCGCACCCGGATTCTATGCTCCGCAGGGGCGAGAAGTAAGGGCTCATACCGCACACCCCGAGTTTATGAATGCGCTGCAGCAATTTGACCTAAACGGGCAACGTATTACGAACCTTGAAATGGAAACCGCCGGTATTTACGGACTTTCAGCCGTTTTGGGGCACAGGGCAATATCATTCAATGTAATATTAGCCAACCGCTCAACACTAACCTTTAGTAAACAGCCTGAAAAAATAGTAGATAATTACATCCGTCAGCTACTGGAGAGAATTGCGGATATTTTATAAGTAATGATAATTATCGCTATCTTCAAAGAACAAAAACCGCATTACCCCTATGAGCGTTAAAAAAGTTGCCGCCCCGTTTTACGAAAAGCTTTCACTGGTATTAGTTGGTCTTATCGCCCTCGGCTACCTGGTTATTTTAGGTAAAGACCTGCTGGATCCGCTCATCTTCGGTTTTCTGTTTGCTATCCTACTGCTGCCAATATGTAATTTCTTTGAAAAGAAGTTTAAGCTTCACCGTAGTCTTGCCTCGCTCATATCTATTCTACTGCTGGTAGCCTTTATAGGCTTTATACTGTACCTGGTAGGATCCCAAATATCAAGGGTGGCTGACGATTGGCCAATGCTGAAAAAGCAGGTGGGGCAATCGGTAGACGACATTCGGCAATGGATACAAGATAGCTTTCATATCAATATGGATAAACAAATGGATTATGTGCACGATGCTACCAATAAACTGATGGCCTCGGGCGGAAACGTCATCGGTACCACTCTAGGGGCAGTATCATCGTTAATGCTATTCTATTCTTTTATCTTGATTTTTACCTTCCTGGTATTGCTTTACAGGCGCTTGTTATTGCGCTTCCTGGTGTGGGTTTTCAGGGATGATAACTCGCCAATTGTATATGACATCGTTACTAATATCCAGAGTATCCTCAGAAAATACATTTTGGGGCTTCTGCTCGAAATGGTAGTGGTTTCAACCATTGCCTGCACCATTTTTTTGCTGATCGGCATTAAATATGCTATGCTGCTCGGTCTGATCGTAGGCTTGTTTAATATCGTACCTTATGTAGGGATATTTACTGCCTTGTTCCTGAGTTCGCTCATCACATTTGCAACCGGCAATCCGCAGAATGTATTGTATGTGATAATAAGCGTAATTATCTTACACGCAGTAGATTCAAACATCCTGTTACCAACCATAGTGGGTTCAAAAGTGCGGTTAAATGCCTTGATATCCTTCCTCGGCATTGTGATTGGCGAAATGATCTGGGGGCTGTCGGGCATGTTCCTGGCTATACCGGTGATCGCTATCCTGAAGATCATTTTCGATCGGATAGAAAGCCTGAAACCATGGGGATTCCTCTTTGGTGGGGAGTATGAATACAAAAAGTCGGCGGAAAAGGCGATGAAAACCGAATGATCAGTGCGACATGGTTAACTGGTAAACCTTGAAAAATAGCGTTGCACAATATGCCATTAGTATCAGGGTATTGATAACAAGTAACCAGTTTGAATCGGGCTCTTTGTATTTATGTATCATGCAACGGATCAGGAAATAAACAAATCCGCCAACCAGAACTATAGGAAAAACAAACAACCACTTACTG
>NZ_DATCRU010000085.1:0-15024 GCF_036568825.1 Mucilaginibacter sp.
GAGGGTTGGGTGAGGCTTAAAACTAATTTGCCTTAATGAAAAGATTTTTTGTTTTATTCTGCCTGATCCTCTGCAACATCTTCGCTTTTGCTCAACAACCATCAAACGTTGAGATGGCAGATACTATGCGCAGCTCGGGTAAGATCTACGTTGTGATTGGCGTTATCTGCATTGTTTTTATCGGTTTGGCCATTTATCTGTTCGCCATCGACAGAAGATTAAAAAAAATCGAAAAAGGAAATTAGTTCAAAATCTAAACCTATGTTGTTTAAACATAGATTTAAGCGTTCTCTTTAGTGGTGTAGCTGAGACACTAAGAATTTTCTATTTGCAATATTGATAATTTTTGTACCAAATTTGAGCACTTTTTTGAGGAATTAATAATTATGGAACTCCAAATTACAGCAAATAACAAATCGATCGTTACTGAAGAAACTCATTTCTTTGGCGATGTATGCAAGAATTTTGACTACGCCGCGCAATTTACCAAACACGATGCCGGGCTGCTCGACCAGATCAAATCATGTAACAGTGTTTACCGTTTTCGTTTCCCTATCCGTAAGGGAAACGGCTTTGAAGTAATCGACGCATGGCGTGTTGAGCATTCGCAGCACCAGTCGCCAACCAAAGGCGGTATCCGCTACAGCGAAATGGTGAACGAAGATGAAGTAATGGCGCTTGCTGCCCTGATGACCTACAAATGCGCCATTGTAAACGTGCCATTTGGCGGTGCAAAAGGCGGTATCAAAATCAACCCGAAAAACTACACCGTACAGGAGCTGGAAAACATCACC
This sequence comes from Mucilaginibacter sp., assembly GCF_036568825.1. GTDB lineage: Bacteria > Bacteroidota > Bacteroidia > Sphingobacteriales > Sphingobacteriaceae > Mucilaginibacter. The sequence continues at coordinate 795 of NZ_DATCRU010000085.1, forward strand.
CGTCGCTATACGGTAGAATTAATCAAAAAGAATTTCATCGGCCCAAGCATCGACGTTCCTGCACCTGACTATGGTTCGGGCGAACGCGAGATGAGCTGGATAGCCGATACTTATGCTACTATGAACCCTGGCCAATTGGATTCAATGGGCGCTGTAACCGGTAAACCTATCGCTCTGCATGGTATCGCAGGCAGACGCGAAGCTACTGGTCGTGGTGTTGCATTTGCAGTTCGTGAGTGCGTAAATGTGGCTGAAGATATGAAAAAGATCGGCTTAACACCTGGCATTGCCGGCAAAAGAGTGATCGTACAGGGTTTGGGTAATGTGGGATACCACTCTGCAAAATTCCTGCAGGAATACGGAGCATTGATCGTTGGCTTATGCGAATTTGAAGGTGCTATTTATAATGCCGATGGCCTTGATGTTGAAGCTGTATTTCAGCATCGCAAAACAACCGGCTCTATCTTAGGATATGCAGGCGCAAAACAAGAATTTAAACACTCACTGGAAGGCCTTGAGCAGGATTGCGATATTTTAGTACCTGCGGCTTTGGAAAATCAAATTACCTCAGCTAATGCCGGCAGGATCAAAGCTAAAGTGATTGCCGAAGGTGCAAACGGACCGGTATCACCGGATGCGGAAGCCATTATCTATCAGAATGGCGGCATCATCATACCGGATATGTATTGTAACGCCGGCGGTGTAACTGTATCTTATTTTGAGTGGCTAAAAAACCTTTCGCACGTAGCATTCGGTCGTATGAATCGCCGCTTTGAAGAAACTGCTAATACCAACCTGGTAAACATGGTAGAAGGTATCACAGGTGTGGCTTTAACTCCACTCCAACGTGCTACTATTGTAAAAGGAGCATCTGAATTGGAACTGGTTAACTCAGGTTTGGAAGATACCATGATCCGTTCATACCACGAGATCAGGGAAACTTACGTACATAACGACAAGATCGACACCCTGCGTACTGCGGCATTTGTTGGCGCTATCAACAAGATCGCGGTATCGTACCAGAATTTGGGTGTGTGGCCATAATTTGAAGTCGGAAGAAATTTAACTGATCAAAATACTAAAATCATTCAAGCTCATCTGAGGATGAGCTTTTTTGTTTTAATTAAGTATTACTTTACCTTTTTGACGTCATACATAGTTACAGCCAACTCCTTGCCGTCTTTAGCTGTTTTTATGATTTCAATATTATATGTATGCTTATTGTCAATTATAATATCACTTTTTATGACCATGAAGGTTTGTCCCTTTAAATCTGAGACTAAATAGTGAGTCGCGTCCGACCATTTAGCTTCTACCTTATTGATTTTATAAGTGGTAAAGTTCCGGTCTTTGAATGTGATATGATATTTATAAATAGTAAATACATATGGCTGCTTTACTGTCGTAGTATTTCTAAATTTAAATCCTGAGCCGGTTTTTGTTTTGTCCGATTTCCAGAATCGGTTTGAAGAATATATTTCTAATGGAATTGTTTGAGCTTTGGAAAATTGAATAATTGCCAAAAGAAATAAACATATAAGAATGGGTTTCTTCATTGTGTTAAGGTTTATCCAAAGTTACTGATTTTTCTATTTATCATTTTAATCTTTCCGACCTCTGACTCTCAAATAAGAACGATTCTAAATAAGATTAATGACTTGCAATAATCATTATTCAACAGACGTTTCTTATTTTTGTAGTCCTGAATAATAGAAGCAAAGTCCACTAATGAAGAAAAGTTCGATTATAGGTTTATTGGTCATAGCTATAGCCATCGCCATAATTATTGGTTTTTACGGCAGCTCAAGCACTTACGGGTCATTTGCCGATGCAAAAGCTAACAGCGGCGAACTGCATGTGATCGGTTTCCTGGACAAGCAAAAGGAGCTTTATTACGACGCTGCAAAAGATGCCAATTACTTTTCATTCTATATGAAAGATAAAAAAGGGCAGGAGTGCAAAGTGGTATTCCCTGGCACCAAACCGCAGGACTTTGAGCGTTCTGAACAAATTGTTTTGGTGGGCGAAATGAGGGGCGATGAATTCCACGCGTCACACATCCAGATGAAATGCCCTTCAAAATACACTCAGGACAAGGTTGAAATTACAGAGGCCAGCGCTAAAAAGGCCGACTTATAATCATTTTTAATGGATACTTTTAAAGGCGAACACCTTTTACCCGGTCAGCTGGGTCAGCTTTTTGTTATTCTTTCGTTCGGGGCAGCCCTGTTCTCAACCATCAGCTACTACTTCGCGACTACCAATAAAGACCCGCTTGATAATTCATGGAAGCGCCTTGGCCGTATTGGCTTTTATATCAATACACTTTCGGTTATAGGTATCGGCGTTTGCCTGTTCTATATTATTTATACCCACCTGTTTGAGTATCATTACGCCTGGGAGCACTCGTCAAAGAGCTTACCGGTTTACTATATCATTTCCAGTTATTGGGAAGGCCAGGAGGGAAGCTTTTGGCTATGGGGTTTCTGGCAGGCAGTCTTGGGCAATATCCTGATCTGGAGAGCAAAGTCGTGGGAAAAGCCGGTAATGACTGTTATATCCTTGTCGCAGGTTTTACTGTCATCTATGCTGATTGGTATCGAAATATTTGGTGCGCGGATAGGTAGTTCGCCATTTATTTTGTTGCGCGAAGCGATCGACCTGAAATCATCAGCTCCGATATTCGCCCAGCGCCCCGATCTGTACCAAAACTATCTTAGCTACATTACGGACGGTAATGGTCTTAACCCTTTGCTTCAAAACTACTGGATGGTTATCCACCCGCCGACTTTGTTTTTGGGCTTTGCTTCAATGGTAGTGCCATTTGCTTACGCGATAGCCGGTTTGTGGCAAAAGAGGTATAAGGAATGGGTACAGCCTGCGATTTCCTATTCACTGTTCGCGGTGATGGTATTGGGTACAGGTATTATCATGGGTTCATTCTGGGCCTATGAATCACTGAACTTTGATGGTTTTTGGGCATGGGACCCGGTTGAAAATGCAGCGCTTATTCCCTGGCTCACATTGATTGGCGCGGTTCACGTACTAATCGTTTATAAAAATACAGGACATTCTTATTTTACAGCGACTTTCCTTGTGCTCATCAGCTTCGTGCTGGTGCTGTATGCATCATTCCTTACCCGCAGTGGTATTTTGGGAGATACTTCGGTGCATGCATTTACCGATTTAGGTATGTTCTGGCATTTGGTGGTTGATGTGGCTGTGTTTGCTATAATATCCATCGTGCTATTGGTTATTCGCTGGAAAGAACTGCCGATTACCAAAAAGGAAGAAGAAACTTACTCACGCGAATTCTGGATGTTTGTAGGTTCTATATTTTTAGCGCTGTCATGTCTGCAATTGATTGTAGTTACATCCATCCCGGTGTGGAATTCCATATTCAAAACAAATATTGCACCGCCGAATAACCCGGTTACTCTGTATAACGTCTTCCAGGCAGGGTTTGGGGTAGTGGTAACTTTGCTGATGGGCTTTGCGCAGTTTATGAAGTATAAAAAGACGGAGACTAACCGCTTCTTTATCACTACTGGGGTTTACTTTGTTTGTGCGTTGCTTATTACCGTGCTGATCGTATACGTTACAGGCATCTATCATCTGCGCATCGTATTCTCGCTGATTATGCTCGGCGCTATCTTTAGTGTGCTATCAAATGGAAAAGTATTTGCAGATGCACTCAAAGGCAAGATCAAATTAGCCGGCTCAGCCGTTGCCCATATTGGTTTTGGGTTGATCCTTGTAGGAGCGGTGATCGCTGCCGGAACACGTAAAGTAGTTTCGATCAATGACACAGGCGAACAATACTCAGCCGAGTTCGCCAAACGTAACGATCCGAAAGAGAACATTATGCTGGTAAAAAATAAACCGGTAAAGATGGGCGATTATGTGGTGACTTACCTGGGCGATTCCCTATCGATGCCTAACCATTATTTTAAGGTTGATTATAAGCTGATGGATGCCGATGGCAAGGTGAAAGCAGAATTTTTGCTGAAACCGAACTCCCAATTCAACCCAAAAATGGGATTGGTTTCATCGCCGGATACCAAGCACTACTTGCTAAACGATTTGTATACGCACGTCACCATGGCTCCTCTAAACTCGGGTATGGAAACGGATACTGCAGCACACAGTGAAGCGGATGACGATAAGAATTATGATGCACCGATAGGGCATGAAGTAAGCGTTGGGGATACCATCCGTTACCGTGAGGGTTTTATTGTATTGAAAGGACTGGATAAAACAGCTCACGTAGAAAACATTCCGCTAACCAATAAGGATATCGCTGTTGGCGCCATATTGGAAATAACGACCCATGGCAAAACCTATACTGCCGAGCCGATTTACATGATCAAAAACGGCAGTGTGTTCGATTTCTCGCGCAAGGTAGATGATGCCGGCTTGAAACTGCGTTTCTCAAAGATCGATCCGCAAACGGCCAAAGAAACAATCACGGTTTATCAGCAACCTGAAAACAAACGGCCATATATTGTAATGAAAGCGGTGCGGTTCCCATATATCAATTTCTTCTGGTCGGGTACAGTGATTATGGTGATCGGCTTTTTGATGTCGATTTTCAGAAGGAATAAGGAGTTGAAAACGGTTTAATTGTTTCATTCTTCTCTCTCCGCGGTTTGTGTCCTCACAAATCGTAACTGACGACGAATGTCTGTGAGGACACACACAATAGGAGAGGAGAAGATAAGAAAAACTTACGAAGTTTTTAAAACTTCGTAAGTTTGCACACTATGCGTATTACCATTATCGGTTCCGGAAATGTGGCAACTCATCTGGCAGCAGCTTTTAAAAATGCCGGGCATGCTATTGTGCAGGTGTATAGCCGCGATCTGCAAAATGCTTCGCTGCCGGCTTATCATGTGAAGGCTGAAGCTATCGATAACCTGGCGCAGATCAACCCGGAAACCGATTTGTTTCTGATCGCTATTAAGGATGACGCTATTGAGCAAATTGCTGCCGAACTGACTAAATACGATAAGCTGATCGTACATACCTCAGGAGCAACAAGTCTGCAAATCCTACAAAAGTATACACAGAATGTAGGAGTATTTTATCCCCTACAAACCTTCAGTAAAACTCGTGAGTTGAATTTTAATACGGTACCACTTTGTATTGAGGGTGCTGATGAAAAGATTACGTCGACTCTGAATGAACTGGCTTTTACCATTTCACAAAATGTCTACCGGGTAAATTCGGATCAACGAAAGACTTTGCACCTTGCTGCGGTATTCGCTAATAATTTTCCAAACTATTTATATCATGTTTCGCAACAGCTACTGGCTGAAAAGCAATTACCGTTTGATTTGCTCCGGCCATTGATACTGGAAACAGCAGAGAAGGTACAGGAGCATCTTCCGGCAGATGTGCAAACAGGTCCAGCAGTACGGAATGATGGGGAAACGATGGCTTCGCACCTCGAACAATTGCAGAAAAATCCTGATTTACAGGAGATATATAAGCTGTTAAGTCAGGGTATTATCAAAATGGAGAATCGGGGATAGGGCATACTTAAATTTTCTTACTTTTGCCCTTAAATGAATATCTATAAAGTTAAGATCAGCTTTGAGGAAAAAGGGCACGAACCAGTTGAACTGCCCATTGCCGAAGGTGAGTCAGTATTGGATGTTTGCCTCGAGAACGGTATCGAACTGCAGCACAACTGCGGCGGCGTTTGCGGGTGCAGCACCTGCCATATTTATGTGAACAAAGGAATGGATAACATCCAGGAAATATCAGATAAAGAAGAGGATTTCATCGACCGTGCCGTTAATCCGCGCATCAATTCGCGCCTGGGTTGTCAGTGTGTAGTGCAGGACGGCGATATCGAAGTTACGCTGCCTGATCAATCGAATTTCCTAGGCCATTAATACAAGATTACACCGATTTAATTTTGATTACACAGATACTGTTCTGATAAAAATATGAGCGACAATAAATTTGCCTTACCTATTAACTGGAACGATTATGAAGACATCGCAATAGAGCTTTATGAGAAGTTCGGCGATGATTTTGATGAATCAAAAATATACCGCATACGCTTTACCGAACTGTTGGACTGGGTGCTGAGCCTGCCTAATTTTGTTGGTAAACGTGAAGAATCGAACGAAGGTCACCTGGAGCAGATCCAATCTGCATGGGTGTACGAGTGGAGGGATAACCAGTAGGCAGTTTGCAGTTTTGAGTTTGCAGTTGGCAAACCGGACTAATTAACTGGGAAACCTAAATGTTATCTGAGATTATGGAATTAACTGCAAACTGCTAACTCAAAACTGCCAACTGAATAAGTGGAATCATTTTTACATAAATTAAAAGACATTTCTACGTTCATTTTTGATGTGGACGGCGTGCTAACCGACGGCTCTGTATATGTGATGGAGAATGGTGAACAGTCGCGTCAGTTCAACATAAAAGATGGCTATGCTATTCAGCTGGCGGTTAAGTGCGGCTATAATGTGTGTGCTATTTCCGGGAGCCGGTCGAAGATAGCTATTCATCGCTTAAATAGTTTGGGCGTGAAGGATGTATATATTGGTGCCCATACCAAATCGGAGAATTTCAGATTGTACCTTGAAAGCAAGCACGTATTGCCTGCCAGCGTTTTGTTTATGGGCGACGATATTCCAGACCTTGACGTGATGAAAATGGCCGGATTGGCGGTTTGCCCTGCTGATGCAGCCGAAGAAATAAAAGCCATCAGTGCCTATGTGTCACCTAATCCGGGTGGGAGGGGCGCTGTACGCGATGTAATTGAAAAGGTACTGAAGGTGCAAGGCAAGTGGATGAGCGAAGAGGCTTACAGCTGGTAGTTTGTAGCCTATGGTTGATGGTTCATAGATCATACCCAGAAATCTAATCACAATGAAGGTATTCTGAACTATGAACCATGATCTATGAACTAAATAACCTATGAGAAACTTACCAAAGATCATTCTGGCCTCCAAATCGCCACGTAGACAAGAATTATTGCGGTTAATGGATGTTGACTTTCGCATTGTGCTGAAGGATGTGGACGAATCTTATCCTGAACATCTTTCACCACAGGAAATTGCTGTTTATATAGCTGAGAAGAAAGCTAAGGCTTTTGACGAATCCATCAATGATGAGATCGTTCTGACAGCTGATACTATAGTAAGCATTGACGGGCATATCTTGGGCAAGCCCGAGTCGAAGGAACATGCTAAAGAAATGCTCAGCATGTTATCCGGCAAGGTGCACCAGGTGATCACGGGCGTATGTATTCTATATAAGCATCAATACAATCTCTTTCATGATGTGTCTGAAGTGTTTTTCCGTAAGCTTACCACTGATGAGATCAGCTTTTATGTAGAGAAATATGAGCCATTGGATAAGGCCGGAGCTTATGGGATACAGGAATGGGTTGGCCTCACCGGCATTGAACGGATCAATGGCTCCTATACCAATGTTGTTGGACTGCCTACCGAAAAATTATATCAGCAATTGATCAGACTGGTATAGGAAACTCCGGATTTGTCATTAATTTTATAGGAATTTAAACCCTATTAAAATGGAAGATCCGGAAGTACCCACCGAACATTTACACGAGCATATCCACGAGGCTGCACATGAGAGCCATGATAAATGGTCGATGTATGTAGCGATATCCACAGCTTTTATGGCTGCCTTTGCAGCTGTGAGCAGTTTGATGGCCGGTCATCAATCTAACGAAGCGCTGATCACCCAGATGAGAGCCTCTGATCAATGGTCCTATTACAATGCAAAAGGTATTAAGGCCGAAGTTGCTGATGCAGTTACCAAGATCAATTTCTCCAAAGCAGCTGCCGACAGCGCGCAATCAAACGCCACAAGAAAAGAAAAGCTGAAAAAGGATCAGGAAAAAATTCAGGAAAAGGCACTCGATTTTGAAAAGGAATCAAGAGAGCACCTGGAAAAGGACATGATTCTTGCACGGGCAGTTACCTTTTTTCAGATAGCCATCTCGATATCGGCGATATCACTCTTAGCTAAGAAAAAACCGCTTTGGTATATCAGCTTGTTATTGTTTGCAGCGGGGATATGCCAATTTGTTTTTGGGCTGTTGTGACGTTGTTAATGGTACCAGTGAGTATTAGAATCCGAGGGACTATAAAGCGAAATGACATAAGAGCGTTGTCATGCTGAGCCGGTCGAAGCATTGGCGGGCAAAGGCCTTTACGCACCGCACTTCGACAGGCTCAGTGTGACACCCAGAACAAAAAGTAGATCTTACCTAAACACAAACCCATTATTCCCTCTATTAATATCTGGTAACGCATTATCCGGATCGACAACCACGCGGCTTACTTCCTGGGTAGTTGGTACGGTAAAAGTTATCATCTTATTTTGCAGCCAGGCTTCTACCGGGATTTGCATACGTTGTTTGCTGCCATCTTTCATAGTAGCTTCCACGGTAAACGGCATGGCCATAGCTTCTTTATTCATTACAGAGACTTTTAGGCCTTGCTTTGGATCGTTCTTTACATATTCGGCGCCAACCAGTTCCAGGTCGAGCGGCAGATTGTTGTAGAACCAACCTTTCCAGAACCATGACAGGTCTTCGCCTGCCCCGTTATCCATCGACCGGAAAAAATCATCTGGCTGTGGATGCTTAAAGGCCCATTTGTGAATATAGTTCCTGAAAGCATAATCAAAGCGGTCGTTACCCAGAATCTGTTCACGCAGTAATACCAAGCCTAATGCCGGTTTGAAATATTCAATCGGATGACGATATTTTTCGGGAACAGCATCAGCAGCGGTCATAATCGTTGGTGCTTCCGGATCGAGAATAGTTGGGATGATCTCATCGGCAGGATTACCACCACCCGGGGCGTATTCGCCGTCACGTTTCTTGCCGTATTCGCCGTTGTTGAAAGCATTAGAGGCATAAATATCGATGAATGTATTGAAACCTTCATCCATAAATGCATAACGACGCTCGTTGGAGCCGACAATCATAGGAAACCAGTTGTGACCAATCTCATGTGCCGTTACCCAATATAGCTCTTTGCTTTTATCGGTAATACCATCAAAAACAATTCCGGGATATTCCATGCCCCCAGCTGTTCCGGCTTCATTTACAGCAACCGGATATGGGTAGACGAACCATTTTTCAGAAAAGTATTCGATCGATTTTTTTAAATATTCAGTTGCCCGGCCCCATGCATCATTTCCTGCACTTTCAACCGGATAAACAGACATCGCCAGCGATTTTTTACCACCCGGCAGATTAACCTTTGCCGCGTCCCAAACATATGCTCTTGACGCACCAAAAGCCACATCGCGGGTATTATTCATCCTGAAGTGCCAGGTAAGTGTTCCGTTATGCACTGGACGGGTTGATAGATTATTTACCTCATTCGCATCGCGGATCATGATGGTTTTATCGCTGTTGCGGGCAGCAGCTAAACGACTGATTTGGGTAGAAGTAAGCACCTGTGTTGGGTTCAATAATTCACCCGATCCCGCTACGATCATATCCCATGGAACAGTTACTTCATAATCTATATCGCCATACTCTAAATAAAACTCACCTGCACCCATAAATGGTAAGGTATCCCATCCTTCGCTGTCATCATAAACGCACATGCGCGGGAACCATTGGGCAATCTCGTAAATCTTGCCGTTTTTGGTTTGGTTATAATCCGTTCTGCCGCCAAATACTGCTGGGATGGTGTATTGATATTTGATGTATAGTTTAATGTGCGTGCCATTTCCCGTCAAAGCTTTAGGCAAACGGATCTGCATGCGGGTATCCGAAATGATAAAATTGCCCTTTTGACTTTGCTTGCCATTAGCAATGTATACCGACTCAATATTATAGCCATCTGTATGATCAGTTACCGCAGGTGTAGTGCTGGTTTGGTAATTTGACCGGGCAGTTTTCTTGTAAGTATTCTGATCGAGCTGAAGCCATAGAAATTGTAAAGCATCGGGGCTATTGTTTACATAATCGATTTCCTCGGTTCCACTCAATACTTTGGTGTTAGTATCAATATTAGCTTTCAGCTTGTAGTTTGCGCGATTTAGCCAGTACTTCGGTCCCGGCTCGCCGTTAGCACTGTGCCTTTCGTTGCCTCTTTCTGGATAAAATGCCGGCGAAAACAGGTCGGCAGGATTATAGTTAGATATGAGGGTATCGACAGTTGCGGCGTGGTGCCTTCTTTGTGCCAGAACAGAAACGGAGATCAATAAGAAAAGGCAAAGGGGCGTAAACTTTAATTTCATAAGCAGAGTTCAGCAATAAGGTTGCAATATACAAAGGAAGCCAGTCACGAATAAAAAATGTGCCTTATATTTTCATTAGATTTTATGGAATTCTGGCATGGGATGCATCATGTTATAAAAATGTATCATGATCCTTATCAAAAGTATTGCAATTGAGAAACCATGCGCCCAATCCTGGCAGCAAATGACACAGCAAAATAATGGACGTTATTGCGGGCAATGTAGTAAAACGGTAGTTGATTTTACAAAGATGACGGATGCGGAAATTATACACTACATGTCAAGTAGAAATCATATTTGCGGTAGATTTGATACGCAGCAACTCGATAAATTAAATCAAAGTTTAAGATACAACCGGAAAAGCTTTTTGAATTGGAAAGGCTGGAGCGTGGCCGCTATGATATTAGGATTTTCTCAATACGTAAATGCGGATATCAGGCCGACTATCAAAATTGAACAATCCCCGTATCAAAATAAACATGAACCGGTTATCGACTCCTCCATAATAGTAAAGGGCAGAATAATCGCACAGGAAGATGGGCAGCCCGTACCTGGGACAACGATTAAGATAAGGGGAACAAATGAAGGAACGGTAACAAATATAAATGGTGAATTTAAGATTGAAGTACGCTCGACCTCTGATACCTTGGTTGCAAGTTTTATCGGCTATAAAAGCGAAGAAGTCAGCATTAACCAGTTGACTACGTCGAATAATACTATAGTCTTTAAATCAATAACGAATTCCCAAATCATCAACCCGGTTGGTGTTATATTCGTTAGAAGACCTTTTTATGCCCGGGCATGGTATAAATTAAAATACGCGATTCGTTCCATATTTCATTAAACCCTTTTTAGTATCTTTCAGGAAAAAACCTTGCATTTTCCTGTTAATATTCCTTTAGGTAAATCCTCAATCCCCGTTCATTTCATCTGTGAAACATTAGCTTATTTTATAGGATACCGATACTATGTTTATTTGAGAAGGAATTATGATGATCCTATTAGTTCCGAAAACCGTTTGCTGATTTTTATTGGAGCTGCTGCCGGAGCTTTTATCGGATCGCACCTGGTAGGCATTTTTGAGAATCCGGATATGTTGCCGCACATGAGTCTTATTTACGTTATGGGGAATAAAACCATTGTGGGAGGATTTTTGGGAGGACTTATCGGGGTAGAACTGACTAAAAAGAAAATAGGAGTAACCGTTTCATCAGGTGACCTGATGGTTTACCCGCTTATCGTTGCGATGATCATAGGCCGAATCGGTTGCTTTTTGGCCGGGTTGGAGGATGGCACCTACGGCGTTGCATCAAATTTGCCCTGGGCTATTGATTTTGGTGATGGGATACACCGACATCCAACTAATTTATATGAGATATTATTCTGGATCATATTGCTGATCATATTGCAAACTTTTGAGCGTAGACGCGTACTTACCGATGGCTCCAGGTTTAAACTGTTCATGGTCAGCTACCTGGTATTTCGCTTGCTGGTTGAGTTTATCAAACCAGATTACTTTTTTAGTTTTGGATTGTCGGTAATTCAATTGGTTTGTATCGCCGGACTTTTGTATTATTATAAAGTATTTGCTTATCCATCAAAACTTGTAGACCCTAAGCCATATGCCTGAACGCCCGTATATTTATTATGATTTCACCATCAGCATTTGCTCAACCTGTTTAAAACGGGTCGACGCTAAGATCGTGTTCGAGGATGGCAATGTTTATATGCTTAAAAATTGCCGCGATCACGGCTTTGAAAAGGTGCTTATTGCCACCGATATCGAATATTATAAAAACTGCCGAAACTACGCTAAGCGCAGCGAAATGCCGCTGAAATTTAATAAGCCTACACACTATGGTTGCCCTTACGATTGCGGTCTTTGCCAGGATCACGAGCAGCATTCGTGCCTTACTGTAGTAGAAGTAACCGACAGATGTAACCTTAGCTGTCCAACATGCTACGCGATGTCATCGCCTACTTACGGCAGGCATCGTACGCTTGAAGAAATAGAGCAGATGCTGGACGTAATAGTTGCCAATGAAGGGAAACCAGATGTTGTGCAAATAAGTGGCGGCGAACCAACCGTGCATCCACAATTTTTTGAAATACTGGATATAGCCAAAACGAAGCCGATAAGGCACCTGATGCTGAATACAAACGGTATCAGGATTGCAAAAGACGAAGCATTTGCAGAGCGCCTGGCAAGCTATATGCCCGATTTTGAAATTTATCTGCAATTCGATTCATTTAAAAAAGAAGCACTTGAACAACTGCGCGGCGAGGACTTACGCGATGTGCGGAGAAAAGCAATTGAGCATTTAAACAAGTATAATTTGTCAACCACATTAGTGGTAACCCTTCAAAAGGGGTTGAACACTGATGAGATTGGCGAAATAATTGAATATGCACTGAAGCAACGTTGTGTGCGCGGCGTGACATTTCAACCGACACAACAAGCCGGCAGATTAGAGAACTTTGATAGCAAGACAGATAGATACACACTAACTGAAGTTCGATCGGCAATTTTAGAGCAAACGGATATCTTCAACAAAAATGATCTGATCCCGGTACCTTGTAATCCGGATGCACTGGTAATGGGGTATGCTTTAAAATTGGGTGACCAGGTATTCCCCTTGACAAGGATGATCAACCCGGATGACCTGCTGGATAATTCAAGAAACACAATTGTTTATGAGCAGGACGAAAAATTAAAAATGCACCTGCTGAATATGTTTAGCACAGGCAATTCTGTCGACAAGGCGGGGGAACATTTGAAATCCATCATGTGTTGTTTGCCGGAGATTGACGCCCCTAATTTGAGCTATGACAATTTATTCAGAATCATCATTATGCAATTCATAGACGCACATAATTTTGACGTACGCGCCATAAAAAAATCCTGTGTGCATATTGTGAATAAAGATATGAGCATCATCCCATTTGAGACCATGAACCTGTTTTACCGGGATGATAAGATCAACTATCTGAAAAAACTACAAAAAGAAACAGCAGTTTAGAATGGAAGAAATTAACCAGGAACCAACGCCTCAAAACAGGTGGAAAGTAGTCGGTATCAATATTGGCATTCTTGCTGTCTATACCATAGGCTGTAGGCTTGTTGACGGCGGCATCGTTATCGACGCGTTCCTCATTGCAATTCACTTTTTTGTCGGTGTCATAATGTCAATCGCCGTCAGGCGATGGGAATGGCTTTTAAGCGCTTTCCTGGTGTTGGTTATAGGTTTTTCTACCTGCGTGAATTTTTTGGATATGTCTAATATGCATTGAATGGAGAGAGATAATAAATCGTCCGGACTTAATATTCACATTGTAGCCATTAATCTCATAATATTGCTTGCTTATACTGGCTTCCTCAAATTTTATGACGCTAACGAGTTTAACTTTATAATTGATGCGCTTCTGATTTTTTTTCAATTCATGGGGTGCATTCTAAGCGTAGGAATATTTGGGAAGTTCAGAAAGGAATTTATCTTGAGTTCTGTTTTGGTGTTGTTGATTGGTTTTTCAACGTGCTATTTATCAATACGCTAGGCCATCATTTCCGCCAGCACCCCTTCTTTCAAAGAATAGGTACAAAGAGCTACTTTATTAAGATTTAGCTTCTGCATGATGTAACGTGTGATTAGCGACGCCACAACGATCATATCCACCCGCACCGGTATAATGCTTTTATTGGCCTCGCGCTCGGCATGATTAGAGCGGATCATTTGATCGGTTATCCTGGTTAAATCATCGTTTTCAAAATAATAGGTTTTGGTCTTTTTCAAATCAAAAGAATTGTCGATCAATGCAGCAAAAGTTTCAAATGCACCCGATGAACCGATCAGGTTGCTAACAGGTATTTGCTCAACCGCTTTAAACAGATCGGGTAAGCAATTTTCAAGGTACAGGTTCAATGCTTCTATAGATGCCGGCGGGATAGGGTCGGTATGATGAAAACACTCCATCAGCC
>NZ_DATCRU010000086.1:0-116541 GCF_036568825.1 Mucilaginibacter sp.
ATGGCTGCTACGGCCGACCCTGCCGAAATTAAAGAAGCAGTGAGGCCTGAAGGAATACCATGAATGGTAGCCAATGTACCGCCAAGACCAGCCAGGCCAACGCCGAATACTTGTACTTTTTTGAAAAATGCAGGCGTATCAGCGGTGATACGCTGCCAGAGGGTGAGGTTTTGCATGAGGGAAAGAGGAATAGGGATTTAATGAATAAAATTATTTTTTTGCTAAGGATTCGTCAATGTAAATCCATTGGTATTTAATGTAGCAGGGGAAGTGAGGATATATGTTCCTTTTACAGATATATTACCCAACAGCCTTTTTGCCCCTGAACCATTTAATGTGAGGTTTTGATAGCCTGAAGTTGGGTCGGATGGTATTTGAATATCCTGATTGCCCGATGCACCATAAACAAATGTATTGGTCGCTTGATTACAGTATAGTTTGCCGGTTATCATTGGCGCCGTAGTATTTTGGTAAGTAAGTATGCCTCTGCAATCAAATGTTGAAGATGTATTATCTCCATTAATTGTGCCTGTCATTGGTACCAGGACATTGCCATGCAAATGAATGACAGATATCGCTCCACTTACAAGCCAGCTGCATGCCAATACGCCTCCATTAATTATGGCAAAATCAACAATCTGATTTGTCGTTGTAAATTTAAAAGTACCTGTTCCAGTGTAAACAGAATATACACTCAAAGTAAGACCAGCTCTGAATTCAACATTTGGGTTGCCTGCTCTTAAATCCACTACGGTTGAAGTATTTGATCCGTGATCGAATCTTGCAGCGCCCTCAAAAGTTATATTGCAGAATGAGCTTGCCAAAAAAGCATCATAACAAGTAAATGCGCCTTTTACATCCAAATCAAATCCTGAACAATCAAGTATCGAGCCAGCAAAACCATTTGAACCTATTACTAAAGTTTGATTTACTATAGTGGAGTCACTTAGATGTTTTGTGCCGCTTGAACCTCCTATAAAAAGATTCGCATAAGATGTATACGGTAAGGTGAAATCGCCATTAAATACATAGCCAAGCGTAGAAGATGAGGTGTTTTTATAATTAAAAATTCCGGTTGCCATTGGCACATGGTTGTAACCTAACCAAAGAACGCCATTATTATTAAAAGTAGAACTCGATACAGTGCCACTAATAGTGCTATTAGTTTGAAGTGTGCCACCCGTTAATGTAACCGTAATAGAACCCGAAACAACAATAGCAGCATTCCATACTCCTCCTACATATGCAGCGCAATTAAGAGTTTGACTGTTAGTTGAAAATGTCCAAGTTCCTGACCCTGTTGTTAAATTAAAGGTGTGTATAATCAATCCCTCTCTAAACTCAACGTTTGGGTTTCCTACTGATAAATCAGTGATTCCTTCAAAATCTGCACTGCCAATAAATAGTAGTGATCCAGTTGAAGAATTCTTTGTAAATTTATATGGCTGGCCCGTTTGACCTATTGTGGAATTGCCATTTACTACCAAATTATATGCTCCACATTCAAAACCACTTAATGGGGTGAATGTTCCCGAAATCGTCAAATCACTTACCATATATTTTTGAGCACCAGTTGTGCTTAGATTTTTATATGGTAGATTTAAGATAAACTGATCATTATAAGGTGCTCCAAAGTTTATTGTCGAGTTCCCAGGTGTAAAGTTTGAGTATTGAATTGAGTTTGAAAGTCCATTTAAGTTAACAGTTATATTTGAGCCTGTAAAATCAATAAACCCTGTAACTTGCAGATTCCCATTTATTGTGAGGATTTGAGATGCATTTGCAGCTGTTAATTTCCCCGAAATAAAAAGGTTGTTTATTGTAGTAGATTGTAAACTGTTCGTATCAAGATTTACGGAATGACCTATGTATACATCATCAGCGCTCTGGGGTACGGTAATTAGATGCTTAGCCAACGCATTACTCATCCACGTGTTCGGATCTTCCCAATTACCATCGCGGACACTATACCAGACATTTTTCTTCCGGCGCATTATGGCGTGGTTTTGTGATGTGGATACTGCCAGCTGCATGTTAGAATCCTCTTGTTTTTAGTCGTACGTAGATATCGGCGGTTAGGGCGGTTTTGTTTACTACGTAAAGGGGTAGGCCGCTTTCGATAGTGATGACGCGGTTGCCTGCCAGGTCGAGGTCGAATACCGCAGGGGCTAGTGCTGCCAGAGATGCCAGGGTGGTGCTACCGTTATTGCCCGAGTTTGCCGGGATGCTTACCTGCACCAGGTTGTTTTCGGCTGTGGCGGTGTTTCCTATGAAGAAGTCGAGGTTGCGGGCGGTGGAGGTTTCGGTGCTTCTGAAAAGTATATCGGTGATGACCGAGCCGTTGGTTGCTCCTGTAAAAAGCAGGGTGGCTGTGTTGGCTGCCAACCCTGATGCCAGCTTTACGGCAACATAGGTTGAGGTTAAAGTGGCGAAGACGGTTTGATTTGAGTTACTTGTCATTGGTTGTAGTGGTTAGAAAGGTTGGAGAAGTTGTAGTAGCTGAAGTAGTTGTAGTGGTGTAATCTCTAACAATTCCAACCTTTACAACTTTTACAACCACTTCAACCTAATCAACTAAATAATGGATTGCGTAAAGTTTGCATTGAATTTATTGGCGGCTGATTGGCGGGCGGTGGCTTCGGCATTTACCAGGCTGGTGGTTTTGGCGCTGCTGTATACCGATGTGGTCGAAGCGGTTGTGTCATCAATAGATGGCCCTGTGGCGGGTGGGTCTATCCAGTGATCATTGTAATCGGTGCCGTCTATTTTGGCTAATACCTGTCCGGCGGTTCCACCGGTTGGTACGCCTGTTCCTGCCGGCCCGGCAGGACCTGTGTCGCCGGTATCGCCTTTTATTCCCTGCGGACCTGTTGGGCCTGTAGCTCCGGTTGGCCCGATTGCACCATCGGCTCCGGCTAAACTTACACCATCCGGCCATACTCCCCCGGCTTTCGGGCCAAAGAACATGAATGTGCTGGTATTGATATAGAAGTCGCCATCAGCACCGGTTGACAGGTTGGAAGGATCGGTTGTTCCATTGA
This sequence comes from Mucilaginibacter sp., assembly GCF_036568825.1. Classification (GTDB taxonomy): domain Bacteria; phylum Bacteroidota; class Bacteroidia; order Sphingobacteriales; family Sphingobacteriaceae; genus Mucilaginibacter. The sequence goes on from NZ_DATCRU010000086.1 coordinate 3,042, forward strand.
GAATGGATTTGCCGTTGGTGCCATTTGTGCCGTTGGTTCCAGGTATGCCTTGTGGTCCGGCGGGTCCGGTCTGCATGGAAAATGACTGGTTCCAGGTACCGGCTGATTTCTTGTAGAAAATGCCGGTTCCGGTATTGATGTAGGTATCATTGTTGTTTCCGGTTGCGCTGCCCGGAACACCCAGGCCATATAACACCGTTCCATCTGTTGAGCCTGAAGATGATGGAAGGGTATATACGACGGTCCACACGCCGGATATTTTTTGTGCGAAATTGCCTGCTGAGGTATTGATGAATACATCGCCGTTTTTGCCAATGGTGTTTTGAGGTAGTGTTCCGCCGAAGGAGATATTGGCGCCGAGGTTTAGGTTGGAACCGATAAATCCCAGCAGGGTAGAGAAGGCGAATTGGTAATCGGTGCCGTTATCTACCAGGATTGAAATATCAGAGGTGCTGATGGATGTGGCTATGGGGAGTTCGGTTATTTTTTTGTCAGACATAATGATATTGTTGTTTCAATTGGTGTGTGGGCTGCTCAATTGCCGCTAGGCTGTTACTTTTTTCTTGATAAAAAAGTAACCAAAAAATCAAGTCAATAGACGCTTGCTTCTTTGCCGCACCTGGCCTTTGCCCTGCAAATCAGACAAAACCATCCCGATAATTATCGGGACAATACTTTGCCCTACTATCGTTCGCTCTGGCCCTTGCTTCGGCAAAGTTTGTTAATGCCCTTTCCTGCGCTTGAGGCCACCATTGTTTTGTCTGATTTTGGCCGAAGCTGGTCTATTGACGGTTGGTTTCATGTGAAGGAATCCAAAATATAGTAAACGAGGTTTATCGCACCGCACTATCCTTCGATAAACTCAGGACAGGCTGGCTCAGTTTGATACCCTTTTTGCTTAATTATTTAGGATTGAATCGAGCGGTAAGTAGTTGCCTGCATAATCATCGCCGGGATAATTGAAGGCTGTTTTGTCAATACTGCGGATGCGTGGGCCGGCCTGGCGGCTGCTCCTGTTTTTAGGGTTGAATTGCCATAGCGGGAAATCGGCTTTATGGTCGCGCAGGAATTTTTCTACTTCGTTGGCGTGGGCATTGGCTACGCTTCTGTGTTGCTGTACCAGTTTGGTTATATCCTGGGGCGAAAGTGGGTCGGCATTGTCGTGGTGTTTGATCACGGGGCCTGAGGATGTGTAATGTACTGCGTCGGCCTCGACAAAGCGGGCAAAGGTGAAATAAACCAAGGTCGGCAACAAGCCTTCATAAAGAACGATGTGACCATAGCGGTCGAGGTACTCAGTGCCGTTCAACAGGTCTTTGTACTGCTGGGGGGTATTATCCTGCAATGTACCGTCAACATTGAAATACTGGATAAAATCATAATACAAAGCATGACCCAGGAAAGGCTTCAGATCGAGCTCCTGTGCTTTTTTAACGAAGACTTTTATCCGGTCGGATTTGATGTTGACCGATAAGTCCTCGTAGTTTTGAAATGTGATCTGGTCGATCAGGTATGGGGTGGGCATTTTGTTAATGAGTGAATGAGTGAATGAGTGAATGAGTGAGTTGGTTAAATGGTTGATTATGTTAGATTGATGGCACAGTGTTGTGGCGTAGAGTTGACTCACCCGGTCATAGCTTCGCTCGACCACCCTCTCTATGCTGCGCATAAAGAGGGGATTTTTTATTTTTTAATTTTTTCTTCTCCCTCTTTATGGCTTGCCATAGAGAGGGACTAACAGCGTAGCGCATTCGGGGTGAGTCAACTCTGCGACTGGCTGAATAGATTGGTCAATGTGCAAGTTCAACCGCAATCAACCACTTAACTCAATCAACTAATCAACCATTCTCTCTGCTTCTTCCTGTTTAAAGCCGTAGGCGTAAACCAGGGTGGCGATTTTGTTTTGGGTTGGTATTGTGGAAAGCAGCAGGTCGTTGATGCTGTTTCCTGCGGTGATGCCGGCATTGTCGTCGGCGACTGAGGTTGGTACAGGTAAGATATTCCAGTTACAGGATGGGTTGATATTGGTGCAGAAGTTGCCAAATATTTCGGCGAAGGTTTCAGATAATTCCTGCCTGTCGGGGGCGGTGTTATCGTTGAATTCGCGGATGGCTTCTTTCTTTTCGCCGCCATTACTCAAGCCGGATGATTTTTCAGCGTTAATCAATTCCTTTGGTATCGAGAAGCCTTTGATTATACGTGCCTCTACTGATTTTTCCGTCGACTCAAATAGTTTGTCATTATTTTGGATAGAATAAGGCTTGAACTCGGGCTTTGAGTTCTCATCTTCATATTCGATCACAATGATCTTCTGTGCGCTTTTTGCTCCCTGGAAAGTACCAAGGTCGCGCTCCAATTGTGAAGGTACATTGTAATAATGCTGCTCATCGCTGTCAGGGCGACTATTATCTGCTTCCTCTCTGCGTGATTGCATAAAGAGCATGGTTGACGGCAGAAAGCCTGTGGTTACCTCGCGGTTGTTGAATATTTTGATGCCGGCTTCGGTTTCAAAATCTTCCCAAACGCTGTCGGCTTCAATCAACGGATAATCATCAACTTCGGGGTTAAAGTAAAAGAGCTGCCCTTTATACTTATCCCATCCGCCTGCAGCAATTACCTGTTGTTTAATGGCCGTCGGATCAGGGTTGTATTTATCCAGGAAAGTGATCTTGCTGCGCATGATGTTTTTCCAGGTTTTGCGTCCCCAATCGGAGTATAAGGCATATTTGTCGGCAGTCTCCGGCGAATCGGTATCGCCCATGCGAATGTCTTCGAATTTCATATAATTCACTGAAGCCACTTTGTAAGCAGCATTATAGTTGATATGAATGCCGAAGCCTGTAAATAAAGCTTTATCGGAAGCGACAGCCTTTAACAATTTTGCGAGTGTGAGCCCTTTTGAATTGATCACCGCCTTACCCAGATCGATCTGCTCAAAACCGGTTCCGCCTATAAATTTTGCCCGTTTGTTCCAGCAGTCTTTTGCTGTAGGTGAAGATGCAACCAGTTCCAGCATGCGTTGAGGATAGGCATTGTCGAGGTCGTAATTCAGTATGCCGAAAGTTTGATTAGGACGTACTAATATGCGGCGTTCAATTTGTGGTAGATAGGTTTTCATTAATTTTTGTGATTACACAGATTTTATTGGTGATTACACCGATTTGTGTGAGTAGTCAGTGGTGAATAGTGAATTCATAGTGAGTGATGAATCGCGCCGTTTTAATTGTCTTGATACCAGCAGAGGGGTGACCGCGTTTGCGACGTTTATTCACTATTCACAATTCACTATGCCGCCAGCGCTTCAATAGCGGCAAGTGTGCTGGCGTAAGTTGCTGATCCGCTTTCTGGTGCGATGGATACAGCACGGGGAGGGTAGGGTTCCCGCATTTTGTCGGGATTGGTTAATTTAAGTTTGTAACCGCCTTCCAGGGTTTCGTCGGCTGCGTTGCGCTCGGCATCGGTCAGGATCAGGCCGTTAACTGCACCAAATAATTCGATAGCCGAATCGCCTGATTTGTAATTGTTAACAGCGATAGCTTTTACCCGTCCGTAGCCCATTGCCATTAGCTGTGTTTTGATATCGGTTGATAAGCCGGCAATGTTAAAATCGATTTCCTCGGTATAACGTGGCCCAACCTGTGTTTTGGCCAGTTTCGACATGGTATTGAAGCTGTTGTTGGTACCTTCGAACTTGTAGATCTTGGCTCCGGATACAGCAGTGAGACCGGTTACGATAAGTGGATTACTGATATTGTAGGTTAGGGTGATGTCATCCTGATTGAAGATGTAGATGACATCCTCGATACCGGAAGTGACGGGATCCGCTGTACCCAGGCTGAACCCTGCGTTTATTTTGTTGTAAATTGACATGTGTTGTTTAATTAGTGAATGAGTGAGTTAGCGAATGAGTGAGTTAATTATTTGATTTAATGAATTATCAATTTAATAAAAGATCAGTAGCTTATTTTTTGCATTCACTAAATCGCTAACTCACTCATTCACTCATTATGATCAGGCGCTCAAGTAAAAAATCTCGTTGGCAAATTTGTAGTTCACGGCGGCTTTCATTCGGGCCTTCATGCGCACTACGTTGTCGTTAGTGTAAGGCTTCATGTAAACAGTTGACAGTTCGGATGCATCACCTAACAAATCGACTCCTAAAAACAAGTTTGATGAGCGTGCACCAAGAATAGTATTTGCCTGCCAATGGTTCATCAGTTGAAGAGGTACACCTAAATAATCCATTTTTTTAGGGTCAGAGAAAGCATTCAGGACGTTTGTTGCTTTGTTTGCCTGAGCCTGTGCATAAGCATAACCTATATGCAGGGGGATTTGCAGGTTGAAGTCTTCCTGGCTGCGATCGGCAGGGTCGAGTTGTGAATAAACGCTGCTCAATACGCCTAATACGTTGCTGGCGTTAATATAGCTGACAGTAGCTGCGGTTGCAGTTCCGCTGAAAGTTGCCGGTTTGCGCGTATTGATCTCATTGAAATTGCGAACCAGTTTAAAGGTTGTACCGCTTGCTATCTGAATGAAATAAGACTGACCTTGAATTGCGATACCCGGCGCGCCATTGGTAGTATCTTTGCTGGTACCGGTTACAGCGGTAATGGTTACCACGTCGCCATCAGACAAGGTAGAGGTATCGGATACGGTAACTACTCCTGAAGCATCGATAGCTGTAGCGGTCATAGAGGTTGCTGATTTGCCCAAGCCTACTTTATAAACGCCTGTAGCTGCTGAGATAGTTGGCAATAAACCCGCGAATGAAGCTGTAAAGGCGGCTTCTTTAGTTGCGGATTTACCCAACCAATATAGGCGTTCATTTGCAATTTGAATTTTGGTTAAATAGCGCTGAACCATAAAATCTGACAAATCGACAACACCTTCGTAATCCATAAAGGCACCTGGTTTAAGGCTTTGTGATTCCCATGACTGGACGAGTTTGTCCCATTGTTCCTGTTTCATAAACTCGTATACTACCGGGTCGAGGTAGCTTTCGTTTTGTAATGCGGTGGTTCCCTGGTCGGCGAATATACCGGAAGGGTCCTGTAGCACTACGTCGTCGTCCACATCAAGGATGACCTTGCGGGATTTGACGTCGTTAATAACAGTCAGCAAACCGCGTTTCACCGAATCGGCTTCCAGTAATGTGCTGGCCATAAAACCTGCCAGCGCTTCGCCGGCGTAGGTATTGTTTGTAAATGTAAATTGGGGCATTTTGGTTGTATTTGTTGTAGGGGTTGTAAAGGTTGTAGTAGTTGTAGAGGTTGTAGTAGTTGTAGAGGTTGTATTGGTTGTAGAGGTTGTAGTAGTTGTAAAGAAGTTGTATTGGCTGAATTAATTGTAGTTATAGAAGATAGGGTTGTCGCCTTAAAATTTAAAAGTCGGCCTTTTTAACCACTCCAACTTTTACAACCAATACAACCTTTTCAACTATTTAGCAATAGCTTTTTTAACAGCGTTTTTTGCGAGAGTGGATTGCGGGGCGAAGAATGGGGCCGGTTCGGATTTGGCTTTGTTGCTGCGGCGGGAGTTTTCGGGAGTGAAGTCGGAGTGGATCTCGTTTTTTATTTCATCGCGGGTTTTGTTCAGGCGACCATTTGCTGCATCAAGCGCTGCTTTTGCTTCCGCTAGCAGGGCATTTTGTGCATGTAATTTAGCTTTGATCGAACGGATACGATTTTGTACGTCAGTTTTTTTCCTGGGATTGATGAGGAAGTCATCAGAAATGTCGGTATCGTCATCATCGTCAGCATCCGGATCACTTGAGGGTGTTACCGATTGCACTTTTCCGCCTTTTACTGCTACCTTCTGGCCCGATGGGGTGGTATAGCAGTCAGCTGTCGCCGGAGTGGTCATGTCTTCATCCTGGTACACTTCTGTACCTTCGTCCAGTTCTCCGGCATGATGTAATGTGCCTTTGTCGGTAATGGTTTGTTTGTTGACGACCTTCCTGAAGAAGTTCATAATCTTATCCAAAACCGTTGTGGTTTTTTCGATAAGGTCCTTGTTTTCAATGTTCATGTTTGTATTTGTGTTTAAGAGCTTGTTGATGCAGCGTCGATAAATGGCAGGTGCCGAGTCAGTATATTTTTTGATAAGTGCACTATTAATGATAGGTTGACTGTAATCCTCAATTTGGTCGATAAAACCCAGATCGAGCGCCTGATCTGCAGTCATCCAGGTGACGGAGTTGATCAAACTGTTCACAGTAACTCCGTCCAAACCGGTTTTGTCCATATAGATCTGTGCGAGGCGCGATTGAACTACATTGAGCATTTGTACATCTTTCAATAATTCATCGGCATTGCCGCCCGAGCCAACCATTGGTTTGTGGATCATGAGCAAGGCATATTTGCTCATCGCCACCGTCTGGCCGCCCATAGCCACTATGGAAGCGGCGGAGGCGGCCAGTGCATCTATATAGGTTGTTACTTTGCCAGGGTACTTTTTTAGTAGGTCGTAGATAGCAATGGCGTCGAAAGCGCTGCCGCCGACGGAACTGATGTGTATTTCTACATCCTGGCCGGCTGCGTTTTGCAGCTCGGCCTGAATGTAAGCTGATGATAAAGTGCCTGAGCCGATGTTATCGGTTTCGGTGTCGTATAGGTAGATTTTGTACATTTTTTAAGATGTGAGATTTGAGACGTGAGATTTGAGATGAACACAATTTTGGGATTATCGAGATTTTCAAGATTGAATCACTTAATCTTGTTCAATTTCTGATTCTCTCCAATAATAGATTACCAGCGCTGTCAGATAGATAATGATTATTCTGCTGATTGGCATATTTCAAAGATCGGGTTTATTGTTTGTTAAGGTGGTGACAGGGATTTGTCAGTGGTTTGAACACGATTTTTAGATTTATCGGATTTGCAAGATCATGGTGATTCTTTTAATCCTTTAATCGTGTTCTGATTGATATATTCAAATATCGGGATAGTTGTTCAAGATGGTGGTGCCAGGATTTTGTCAGTGGTGGAGAATTTCTATTTTTGTAATAGCTCATAAACCTGACTCTAATCGATTGGAAAAAATACTCCTTGTCATTAATTTGACGATTTGTGTATGTTTTGCGAATGCACAGTCAAAGCACATAACTAATCCGGATAAAATCTACACAGCCGTTGAGAAGGAGCCTCAATTCCCGGGCGGCCAGGTCGGCTTTTACAAATCACTTCAAAAAATAATAGTCATTCCTCAAAATTGTTTAAAAGACTTGAGCGATTTAAAGGTAGTCATTGAATTTGTGGTCGAAAAGAACGGACGATTAACTCATATAAAAGCTGTTAAGGGTGGATGTCCGGAAACGAAAGAAAGAATTTTAAATTTTTAAGAAATGGGCCTAAATGGAAGCCCGGCAGTATTGCGGGAAAAGTTTGTAGGGTTCGTTTAAGGATACCCATTCAGATTGAACCATCTCTTACGGAATAAAAGCGATTCATCTATATATCTTTCTATGAAAAAATACCTGATATTATTGATTGCCATTATATTATTCAGCTCTTTCGGCCAAAAGAAAATAGTTTGGGTAGCGATCGGCGACTCGATTACTTATTTAAACGATCACCCGGATGAAACAATGAACAGAGTGACCAGTGGCTATCTGAGCCGGGTTACAGCCACATTGCCAAACGTTCAATACATTAACCAAGGCCACAACGGATGGAAATCAACCGACATTGCAGCCAACATAGACAAACTGGGGCTTATAAAGGCTGACGTTTATACTATTTTCCTGGGAACGAACGATTGGTGGGGCGGTGTTCCTGTTGGCAATATTAATGATTATAAAAATGCAACCGGAACAGGGACTGTTTTTGGTTCATTCCGGATAATTATAGATAAAGTTCGCCAGTTGAACGGGCAGGCTAAAATAATATTGATAACGCCCATGCAGCGCAGTGATTTTGTTTATGTGCTTGATCACAACAATAATGCCTATGGATCTTACAAGCCGAAAAACGGGCAGTTGCTGTCGGAAGTTGCGGATGCGGTGATCGCCATTGGAAAATATGAACATCTGCCAGTGATCGATATTTATCATGATCCACGGTTTGATATTAAGAATATAGTCAATTTTAAACGCCTGAAGGATCCGCAAACAGGTAAATACAAAGATTTTCTATATCCGGAGTCGACGACGATTCCCTATGATCCAAAAACCGATGAGTATCCTTATCCTCCGGCAGCTATCAACATGACTTATGACGGTCTGCACCCATCGGATAAAGGGGATTCGGTTATTGCCCGTTTGATTGTGGATAGTTTTGACCGGCTGGGCGTTTCCGGGAGAGATAAATAGATCTGGCCTATCAGGATATTTATTTAGCTAAATCTCAACTTAAATTGGTTATTAGTTTTACTTTCAACTCAAAATCTTCCCGGCTTAGTTTGCCTTTACGCAACTGGCTTAAATATTTTAACCCGCTTAACCTGTCAAGTTCGTTTTGGTATACCTGGTGTTCTTCGTCAGTTTTTGGCGCTTGCTGAAGCCGTAAACGGATGGAGGTACGTGATATTTCATCTTCGAGCGTATCGGGCGGGCAAGTACTGAATTGCTCATAAACTTTTTGGGGGAGTGGAACGGCAGTCATCTGTTTGGTTTGTTTACCTATTATACGACCTGCTAAAAAATTAGGTTTTAAGGTGGTGTTACCATTGTGTTATGAATTTTGTAGATTTGAGATAAACCTTGTTACAATGAAAGACTTACCATATTTTCTGGCACTTGTTAAGAAAAACGTGATCTTGTGGACAATCATCACAACAGGTTCTTTTGCAAAGATTGATTTTAGTAATACACAACACAGTTCAACAAGCCATAGTATATTGCTGAAAAACTATTCATTGAGTAATGAAGATAGATTTGACGATGTTATGATAAGCATCAGGCCATTTGAAACAATTGTGATATTTAGAGGTGCAGATAAGAAATATAGCCAAAACGAAAAATATTATTTTGGAACTGATGAAATAACCGGTAGCGCAAGTGTTGTAAACGACTCATCTAAATACAAGAGAACAATAACTATGCTGGGGCCAATAAAATTAAATGCAGATACCAGCGTGTATATTTTTCCTGATGAGTCTCGAATTACGCTCAGATATGTTTCAAATAACTACCTTATTGTCAAGAAGAAACGATTAGATAGTCTGGAAAAAATAGACAGCTTGAAAAAATAATCCGCTTGAATCAAGCAATCGTTAATTCACTAATTTAATTTATCGGCTTAAATATCCTGTTCCATCTGATCTTACTGAAGAAATTTTGTGTTGAATCGGTGCTGAAAAAGGTGATCATTGCCTTACCCACGATGTGATCCTCGGGTACATAGCCCCAGAAGCGGCAGTCCCATGAGTTGTGACGGTTGTCGCCCATCATCCAGTAATAATTCATTTTAAAAGTATAGCTGGTAGTTTTCTGTCCGTTTAGAAGAATATCGTTACCCTGGATTTCTACTTTATTATGTTCGTATAGCTCAATAGCGCGCCGATATAATGCCATTGTTGAATCATTTAGTGGAATTGTATATCCTCGTTTAGGCATAACCAGAGGGCCATAATTGTCCTGGTTCCACTTAAAAAGTGGATTGCGTGGAAAGACATCTTTAGCATAAACGCCCGGTGGCTGGACAAAAGGGGTTACGCTTTTTATAAAAGAGTTGCTTTTTAAGACCGTCACATTTTTATATGGGATTGTGACGGCGGTATGTGTACTGTCTGTTTCAGATGGCTTAATATTTAAGTTTGAATAGAAATCCGGGTTGATATTGGAGCCGTCAGTAACTATTCGATAATCGGTTTGAGAATCAGGGGCATTCGGCGCGGCCTTGCCGTTGATGTAGACTTGTCCGTTTACAATGGTCAGTACATCACCTGGTGTTGCCTGACAGCGTTTGATTAGGGCGGTGCGTTCGTCTACGGGTAAATTATATTGCGGATCGGCTTCTTCGGGTTTGTTGAATACCACAATGTCGCCTTTTTTTACCTCAGTGAATCCCGGCAGACGCCAATAGGGTAGTTTGATCCAGTCGAGATAGGTTTTTATACCATAAACTTTCGGTTCGGTAAAAGGTATGGAAAGCGGTGTATTGGCTATGCGGGGACCGTAGCTGATCTTGCTTACAAAAAGATAATCTCCAACCAGTTCCGTCCCTTCCATAGAGCCGGAAGGAATGGCATAAGCTGAAAAAAGCAATCCACGGATAATAGTAGCAGCAACGAAGGCGAATAGCAGTGCATCCATCCACTCGCGCAGTTTGCTTTTCTTCGGTTTTTGGGTATCAGTCTTTTTTCGGAACGGGGATTTCCAATTCATGATAAATATGATTTATCATGTTAGATGGGTGAGGGGGCTAATTGTTACAGCGAACGACAATTATTTGCTATTTTAGTAAAACCTAAGCCGATGAAGCGACTTATTCTGGCAATTTTATTTTCGGGATTTTATCTTCTTACAAGCAATTATGTTTGTGCTCAGTCAAGTATTAACTATGATAGAGCTAAAAAGTTGAGCGATTCTGCGCTTATGTTGGAGGCCACACAACCGAGTCTGGATGCAGAGAGTTTGTATGAAAAGAAAATAGAGCTTATTAACCAAGCCATAAAAATTGATAGCAACTACTTCCTAGCATATTCTGACAGATTTATGGTTGAGTTTGAACATAAAAAATATAATGAGGCGATTCTGACAGGGAAGCAGATGATTAGAATAGAGCCGACAAATCCTGATTTAGAAATAGACGTTGGTGGTGTCTGCGAAAATAATAATGATACGAGTTCTGCTATTCAACACTATAAGCAAGGTTTAGCAAAATATAATCGGATACTCGACACAATTAGCGTTAAAAATAAAAAACGATCTGAATATGAAGCAGGAAGAGCCATCGCGTTTATTTTATTAGGTGATGAGCAAAAAGGACGCACATTATTAAAAGAGCTTTACGATAAGGCAACAGATGATGCAGAAAAGTGGGCATTGCGGAATTTTATAAGTGCGCCCCGAAAGTTTTTTGTCTATTAAATATCATTATTACTTCAATGAACGCCTTTTTGATGATCAATTCTCCTCAAAACTATTTAGCGCCCGCCAGATGGTGCGCTCATCCCTGTTGAATTTTCCGCCGGCTTCAAGTACTGCCTGGTTCTTGGTTAGGCCGCGGGTTTGTATTTGTGCCTGTACCCAAAGATATATTTCGCGATAAGTGAAAACTTTAGCGGTGATGAATCCTGCTTTGTATAGTTCGGAGAATATGCCGTCGTCGAAGAGTGTGTTGGCGATTTTGATGTTCATGGGGAGAGTTAAGTGGTTGATTAGGTTGAGTGGTTGATTGGGTTGGATTAAGTTGGGCCTCATCCTAAATCCTTCTCCAAGGGAGAAGGACTTTTAATGCACAGTTATAGATTTACCCTGTTGATGGTTTGGGCGAGGATGTTTTGCTGATTGTTGATGTCTTTTACATCGACATATACAGGAGGGAAGTTATTGATCATTTGATAAGCTACTGTGTTGGCTAAATTCTTTTGGTCATTTGCAGGTTGGTTATAGTAACGGTTGGCATTGCCGCCATCGGTAAATATGCCACCTACAGCATAACCTCTTGACAGGTGGGGAACCGAGAAATCGCGACCCCCATAAGCAACATTGATAGCGCTGACCAGGTTGCGAGCCCAAGGATCGCGCATAGCTTCTGAGACCACAACTGCTTCGCCGGAACGCAGAAATGCATTGGTATCGTCTGTATGACTATAGCCTGATAGCACAGCGCCCTTTCCATCTGATTTGAAATAACCGCCTTTGGCAAGTGCGGGTGGTTGTTGTTTGCTGATAATTGCTAATTGTGCCGCTGTTTGTGCAGCAATAACTCCTATTGCTATAGTTCCGGCTATTGGGCCTAATGTGGCTTCAGCTTTGGTAATGGCAATGGCACCATTTATAATTGCCTGCGCCCTTGCTGCATTTTGATCAGCTTTGAAAGCCTTCTTTTTTGCATTATTTTCTAGATTATCATAGGTCTGGTTAATACTTGCTATTTGGGCCTTATCATCTCCAGCAGCCGCTATTCTAGCCTTTCTATCTCTTTCATCTTTTAAGATCTCATAGTCACGCTGTGAATCATTGCTTTTAGTCATTATAGAAAAAATCGAGTCGGCAGTTTTTTGAGTGCTATCGATAATACTTGCACGGATTTTATCCTGGGATGCTTTCGTGTCCGTTTCAGCTTTTTTATTGGCATCCTTATTAATATCGACTATTGCCTTACCCGCAGAATCTGAAGAAGATTTGTAAAAACCGATAACGTTACTAAAGACTTTTTTAAATCCATCGCTAAAGAAACTAAATATTCCTGTGCCCGTTTTTTTTATATTTTCCGTTGTAGTTTGTAGCTGAGTACCCTGATCTTTTGCTGTTTCGGATAATTTTGCAGCACTTTTTTCAGCATTGGCAGCCAATTGCGAAAAGTCTTTATTCAGGGTGTCAATATTTCCGGAAAGAGTATCAAATGGTTTGCTGAGGCCACTGATACTGTTCCGAAGATTGTCGATAGATGCTTTATATTGATCAATCTGATCCTGACCATCTTTTATAATTTCTATATCAATCGTGATTTTTTTGTTAATGTCGTCAGTCATATATTTAAGAGTTATTATGTTTTATATGCTAATTGGCATAATTTGATGTGAAAGATAAATTGTTGAAGGCTTATTAAATTATTAAAAAAATTGGACTTTGTTTAAAGATCGGATCGCCTTTTTGCTGCAGCCGCGTTCGAAAGATCAGTGTTCTGATACCTGAGTCGAAGAATTAATGCATTGCCGTAAAGAACAATGTGAAGAGATATCACGTTTCTATTTTTTGATTGCCATAACGTTCTTATATCAATATTTCCCTTTAGAAGCATTCTGATCTTTTCTGAATTAGTATATCCCGGAGCATTATAAACTTCTCCAGGTTTTCCATAAACTGCTGTGATATCTGCAACCAAACTATCATAATAATTCAATATATCATCTGTATTTGAAAAGTCAAAGAAAGCATCATAGGCCTTATTGTCCATAAAAAAAACGTTCAAATTGTTTATAGGCCTGTCGCTAAAAGAAAAATTGGAAAATGTAAGCTGATCTTTTTTGGAAAGTGAATCCACCTTAATACCTCCTTTTGCCAACACCGCAGCTTTTACCGTTGCTGAGTCACTTTCAAACGGAATATCCATAAACCCATCAATTGATTTTTTTTGAGCGAACGCGAAGCAGGGGAGTAAAAATATAAGAAGGGATAAAATCTTTTTCATACAATAAGGTTTGCTAAGTATATTAGCAAATATAAGAATCAATAATTGATTTTACAAACATTTTGTTTTACTATCTTGCCTCACCTAAATCCTCTCCAAAGGAGAGGGCCTGAAACAACCTATCCCAATTTTACCAGTTCCACTTTACAAGGTTGACCTTTGCGCCAGCTGTCTATTTTATTGATGTAGTAATAGGCGTTGTCTTGTTGCAAGTAGACTGGTATCATCAAATCCAGCTCAAGAATGTCCCGGGGAGTTAAGAGGAAATAACGGATCACCTTTTTGGTTTGTGTTAGCACCTTTTGCAATTCGGGGTAATATTTGGTTTTTAGTCCTGGCAAAGTGGTATTAGCTGTTCCGGGCATATCGCAGAAGCAAAGGTTATAATCGCCTTCAGGTTTATAGAAATAGGGGGTGGAGATGATATCGTTTACGATAATATTATTAACGCCGTCAGTAAACGTAACGGTTTTATTGGATGGAAGATGAGTTTTCTGATCAACCAGGATGCGCGGCGATACCCCAATGGAAAAATCCATACTGCCGGACGTATTGTCGATCATTTTTATTTGTGCAATCTGTCCTATAAAGTATGGTCTGTTTAATGTTGGGGCAAACTGGCTCTGGGAGAGATCGGCTGTTGCAGGGAGGGTGGCATCATTGATATTGATCTGTGCGTTGGCAAAGTCTTTTGGTAATACATTGTCGTCCTCTTTGTATTTCAGATAATTCGCCTGTGCATAATTGCCTAATTGAAATGACACCTGCTTACCCTGATCAATGCATTTTCCAGTCCAGTCTTTTGCTATCGGGATATTATTCACAATATCACGTAATGAGTTGAAGCTTACTGTTCGTGTCGCGTTATCCGTTTGACATATAATGCCAAAACGCTGCAGGGTATCTTTCAGCAGATCTTTCTGGCTGATATCGGGGAAGATGCGTTCGCACTGAACGGTTTGACCGAATTGTACATTCTGATTTTGCGACTGAACGGTGAAGGTAGCGCCCTGGTAAATGACAAATGATGCGGGGTTGTCGCCCAGCCATGTGTAACGCACTTCCACACTTTCACCAGAATTCAGTGTTGCTTGGAATGAAGTTACCGTATTATAAATATCAACATTTCCTCTAATATTGCCACCGTCACCGCTGGTTCTCTGCCACGAACCCATATCCCAGGTAAAATCAATACTTGCTGATTCGGCATCGCCAGAGGATGTGTGCGTGATCAGAACCACTTTAAAATGTGTCGGATGATTGCCGGTTATTTTACCGGTCATGCGTACATGTGGAAAGGTAACGGTAACAAGCACATTATTTGTCTGTGACGATACGAATGTAGTACCGCCTGAGAATTGATTGGATGGGTCTGAGTTTACGATATCCCAAACCAGGGTGCCGTTTGGATTAGCGTCACTTGGATGATCAAGTAATGTATTAATTCCGGTTGCTACAGCACAGCTCCGGTTATCCGGTTGGTTCTGGTAATCGGTTCCATGCGTCCAGGAACTGTTACTGAACTGGCAGATAAGTAATGGGTATAACGGATCATCAAGCAATGAGCCTTTGCCTTTATAGCCAGTTGATTGTAACAACAGATCAATGGCTGATTTGATAAAGAAGCCTGGCCTGAGATAATGAACATCGATAGATGGAGTAAAATCCTGCCCGTTAATAAATCCGTAATCTATAACCGGGTATATCCAGCCGTCGGTTTTGGTTTGGGAAATAGCTGCATTCTGGAGGTTCCAGGTATGATCATAATTTTTCCAGACAAGGTTTTGGCCGTAGTTGGTCCATTGACTGGTGCTATCGCCCATGTCATATAATTTCCCGTCTATGGCGTCGAAGAAATCGACATTGCCGGATAAGACAGTAACGTTAGCATTATCCTGTTCGATGCTGTTAAGCTCAGCAATACCATAAGGGATGATCTCCAGACCATCCTGGATTAACCTGGCAGGATATTGCTGATAGGGTGCATTGGTGGTAAAGGCAATATCATCCGGGAAGCCAAGTATCTGTCGGTTACGTTGTGTAAGCGGAAGTTTGAACTGGTTGCTGGTGTTACCTTGTTGATTTTGCACCTCTGTGAGATTATTGATTTGGAAGGTGAGGGCGATGGGACTATCGTCGTTGAGGTCGACGAGCTGATCATTGATGTATAATTGGAGTTGGTTCATGCTGAGTGAAAGTTGTAAGGTTGAAAAGTTGCAAGGTTAAAGCATGGATTATTGTGATATTTATTAACTTAGATGTACCAATAATCTAAATCTTAATGAATAAAGTTTTCGGCATACTCTTTTTGGTGATTTTAATGGGTAACCTTGTGGCTTGTAAAAAGGATGCCAAGTCTCAAATCCCGGCTGCATTAATAGGTAAATGGTATGTACGGCAGTACACAACCACATCGTCTTCAAATGCCTTTTCGGATACACCCTATACCGTCCGCTTTTCTGATACGGCTACTAATGTTTATATTCAATTTAAAAACGACGGTACAGGTCTTGAGGAATATTCTGCTGATCCTAATTTCGTTTCTGTACCGCCTCTTGGGTTTACTTATAATATTTCCGGCAACAATATTACCTTTTCGCAGATCACGGCAATAATGATGGGAAAAACCTATTCGTTTGAAATGCCGACCAGCAATTCGCTGCTCTTGCATATCAATTATAGTTATACAGCTGCGGGTATGGTTATAAATAATGTACAAGAAATAACGCTCGGCAGGTGAGTGGTGAATAGTGAGTGGTGAGTGGTGAGTGGTGAGTGGTGAGTAGTCAATGGTCAACTATGACTTATTAACTTTGATTAATTATTCACTATTCACCACTCACTATTCACCGAATCATTGTGTTTGTATATTAATGGATGGCATATTGAAGGTGATGCTGAAAGGCGCCTGGCCGTTCATGGTTTCGTATTCGCTGTAGGTGGCGGTGTTGATGACGATGGTTTGCCATTTAACCGGGTTTTTGTTGATCAGCATCTGCACTTTAGGGGAATATTTGATGGACTGCAGACCTTTGATGTCGTTAACCGACAAGTCCTCGGCCATCACTTTCATTTTTTGGCCTGCATCTTTGGAGATCACTTCTTCGATACCATCCTGGTTTTCCCAGTCGGATACAAAGTTTTTGATGATGGTGGCGTTTTGCACATCGAGCGAAATTTCCTGGTTGTAAACGAAGCGGTAATATTCCCAGCTGCCACTTAAGCCTATCCACCGCAGGTAAACAGAGCGCTCATCAATTGCATCATCAATGCGGATAGTTTGGGTTTGGGTTATTGCGTGAGTCGCTCCATTTTCGTCATCGTACTTTAAGGTAAGGGTAAGATATCGTGCTTCATCGGGGAAGTTGCCGTTGATCAATAAACGGTTCAATCCTAATTGCGCCGGAAGAGGCGTTGTAGAAATAGTTTGCCCTGAAATGATGAGTTTACTGCTATCCTGGTTTAAAAGCCATGAACCGTCCTCGTTTAACAGGAAATTGGCTTGTGCATCTCCGGGCAATGGATTGCGGTTTATATCCAGTAAAGTGAGTTCATAATAGATATTCAGGCCAAGCAGGCTCTCGCTATAAATAAAACCGATATCAAAAGGGTAGCCGTTGGAGTAAGCAGGTTCGGCAAAATCGGTGACCCATTTGGCCAGTTGAGAATTGTCGGTCACTAATGCAAAAGGTACATAGGCCGCCAGGTTGCCACCGTATTTGGTACCTAATTGCTTGGCTGAATAAACCACATAATAGGGATCGGTAATGGGAATATAGGATGAGGTGTAACCGTCTGCCGTGCCGTTGTCCCAGCTTTCAGCATATTGGATTTGATAGCTGGCGCTCAGGTTATCGTCGCGAAAGTTTGCTTGGGTAAAAGTGCTTTCGTCTTTTGCGCGCAGCAGGCTTTGCAGAAAGTTGGAGAAATCTGCTCGAATGATGCCTTTATTATCCGGCCTGTTTATAGCCTGAATGGTTTGTTGCTGGCCGGTTAGCTTATCCTGGTAAGTGATCTGTGTGAGCATTTTGTAATATGGCCGCAGGCTATTGATGTTGACATAACCGCCTGCTGTTGACGAGGAGACATAAGGCGTATTGATGATGAGGGCATTATATTGTATCCCGGAAACCTGATAAACGCCATTGTAAGCTCCCGCATTCACATAGATCATTTCATTGGCTTTCGTGCCGATCACTGTAGCATTAATATTTAACTGTGCTTTTTGTGTCTGACTATCCTGTGTGATACTGGTTACCTCGAAATCTTTACGCTGGTAAGTGAATACGATTGGATTGAAAGCTGCATTCCACCGGGAGATATTGCCATTGCCTAAGTCGACAGATGGATCGCCGATCAGCAGGTTGCGAACTGTGAGCAGTGTGAATTGCTTAACAGCAGTACAATTGTTTGCATCGCGTATGTAGGCGGTATAGGAGCCTCCGGTCAGGCCTGTAAATATAGGCGATGATTGGTAATTGCTGGCATCCAAACTGTACTGGATGGGGCCATAACTGGATGAGGCGTTGATGGTAATTTGTCCGTCGGCGGCACCGGGAGCAGATTCTTTTTTGTCGGTAATGATAGCGTTGATGGCGGCATCACACACCGTCGGTGGGCTGGGCGTACCTTCGGCAGAATCGACCACCGTGAAATTGCGGATGTCAATTATAGTACCATCCGAAGCTTGCTTCCGGCTCAGGATGCCGCTGTAGACCAATAAGCTTTGGCCGGGAACAATAAAGTCGTGATTGTTGGTGTTTCCTGTGTCGTAAAAGGCAACGGTTACGGACATGTTGTTACCATTGGCGGGGTTATTATTTTCATCGGTGATAATGATATAAACGTCGCCATTGGTGTAGATGATGCCATGATCGGTTGTGCTCACTTGATTGGTGATCCGTATTTGGGGGAAGAGAGACATGGGTTTTAATTAGTGAATGAGTGAATTAGTGATTGAGTGAATTTTTAACTCAAGCCTAATGAATCAATTATTTGCTGTGCTATTTCGTCGGCCATTGGATTAATGACCTGATCGAGTCTTAGATCAATATTGGCATCGCTTAGCGGCTCAGAGAGTATGCCGGGTGTACCTTTGAACCCTTTTTTATCAATAGACTTTTTGATCGCCCATGCGGCTTTGTCGGGTATGTCTTTGACCTGGCACCATTGCTTTATGCGATCGATCATGGGTGGGCTGCCGGGTATTGCATTTGGACTGGTTGGGCTACGGCCAGTTTCCAGTATTTGTAAATAAGCAGGTAGTTGCAATTGCGGATTGTCGCTATCGCTAGCATCAATAGTGATTTGTTGTGCGGTTTGCCCGGTGGCGTATTTGCCATTTGATTGTAGGGAATGGATGATGTCTGCTTTGAGGGATTCGAGGAAGTCGGTTAGGTGGTTGTTGGTCATTTGTTTTGCATGTTGCAGAATTTACTCACCCGGTCATTGCTTCGCTCGACCACCCTCTCTACCGCAAGCGGTAAAGAGGGGATTTTTATTTTTTCTTTACCCTCTTTGCGGAGCAGAGAGGGTCGACCAGCGCAGCGTTGTCGGGGTGAGTTGATAGAGCTTAATAGCTTTCGAAATACATCGTCGCTAAGCTGAGGGTCAAGCTAACACCTGTTGAATTAACATCGAATTTGTTGTAAACGGGGAGACATTTGGCTTTGTCGCCAGCTTTGATGCGGAAATAACGGCCGTCGCCTTCGCGGTATTTGGACGCTTTGACGATAAATTCGTTAGCCATGCGGAGCGCCTGATTTACATAGTATTCGTTGCTGGAGGTGTATTGGTCAAATTCTGTTTTGTAGAGGAATTCCATGTAGACTGAGAATGTGTTGTCTACTGATCCATTGATTTGTGGCGAAACAGCAATGGGTTGCAAAGGATACATGAAAACGCAAGGGAATGAGGCGTCATCAGCCAATTGATTGATCTCATTTACTGTACCGTAGATGAAATTTGGTTGTTCTGTGAGCGATTGGGTTATTGCTTCGATTTGGTTTCTGATTGGCATTTTGTTGGTTTATTGGTCATTGGTCATTAGTCATTTGTCATTGGTTGATTGGGGGATTGTCTGAATCAGAATTTTTAGAATTAAAGGATTTTCAGAATTTAGCTAATTCTAAAATTTTGTAAATTCTGATTCAGACAAAAGCTTAACTGCGGAAAACCTTAACATGATATGAATTATGGCAATTATTAATAGATTTCAAGTCCGGAATAAGTTCTTATTTTTCACCGGGGCTTTAATATTTTGTTCGACAGCTTTTATTCGAGCGCCAAAAATGATAATGGCAATCTTGTTCTATTGTTAACAATTTTCGGAGGTATTATTATGTGCCTTGGTTTCATAAAGCCGAAAGAAAAATCCGATAATTAGTTTGCCCCAATTCATTCACTGGTTTAAGGGTTCATTGCAATGCTTCTAACGGAGTGTCCTTGACTTAACAAAAAGGCACTCAATTCGTAAATCTAATCTTAAATCACCTCTGCGCATTTAATAACTCCTGGTACTTTCGTTGATACTCAGCTTCGGTTTTATTCAGCAAAAGCTTAGTTAGCACGCGGTCGTAGGGGAGGGCTAGTATTTCGGCCCATTTGGTGATGTCGCCGCCGGCGAGTGAGTTGATGGTGTTTATATATTTAAATTTTTCAAACGCCTTAATACCTGCCTTCTTCTCCAGTACAGATGCAGGCGCTGAAAGAACCCGATCTTCTGTTTCAATAAGTCGGGATAACAGGTAAAAAAATGCTTGGCTATGGGCAGCGCCTCCGTTACCCTTAATTTTTTAACCTCATCATTAAATTCTTCAGCTTCGTATTCGTCGTATTTTTTGCCCGTAGCACGGCAGAAAAAGTATTGTGCCAATACATTGCAGCAGGCTTTGAGCGAGGGCTGAAAATGCTCTTTCCAGTTCTCTTCGCCATACAAGTTAATGTGGTTGTTGATCTCGTCGGCAATAATATCGCGTGCAGCCAGGAATGCTCCGGCTGGCTCAACAGAAAGGTTATGAACTACCTTAACTACCACTTTGCGTTTGCCGAGCATAAAGTTTACGTTGTGTGGAACAATGTCGCTATTATACAAGTATTTGATCTGGTGTGCCAGCGATTGGACTGATTCGCCGAAGACGCTAAAATCGTTAAAGTTGATGACGTTTTTCAGGTCGTCTTTAGGGATGCCGGAGAGGATGCTGATGGCATCCAGATCGTCGAGGTAATGCTTCTCCTGTATCTCGATCATTTGACCGAGCGTGATCTCGTTGAGGATGGTGGGAATGCGTACCCTCAGGCTACCATCGATTGTTTTAAGCGTTTTTTCGATCATAGATTTATCAGATTTGAGAGCGGCGCCTGCGTGTTTTTTTCCTTGTAAGGGAGTCTGCTTTTGGGCATAGCTAATTTATTGATTTTTAATTTATTTAATGCAATATATCGCAGCGGATCGATGAGGTGATTGTAACTATCTACAGGTTCATTTATGGCTTTGCCCGAACGGTCCGTGCGCCATTTGTAGCGGCTTAATTCTTCGCGCATGTTGACGCTGTTACGGGTGATATTTAGTTTATAACGTTTCAAGATATCGATAGAGTTTTTAATGCTATCGGCTCCTTTTTTTACTCCGATCACATACCAACCTAAACGTTTGAGTTCTTCAATTGATTTAGGTTCCGCACTGTCGGCAATAATTTCTACGTGTTTGCTGATTCCAAGAGTGGTGAGCCTTTCGGATATATCCAGGTTGGTTAGTCCCGTTTCGTAAATGAGCTCATTTATCCAAAGCTCGCCGTTGTACCGGTATACTTCGATGCAGCCGGTTTCATCGTTGGTAAAACCAAAATCGAGCCCCAGGGCGATTAGCTTTGCGTCTTTTGGAATAGCGTCGCATAGATGCCAATTGCTTAGGACAAGTCCGCTGACTTTACCTGTGATACCCCTGGCATATACTTTCCATTTTTCCTTATCTGTTTGCTGTAGTGACTCGATCTTGTTGTGCGTGCCATTATCCAGGAAGGGATTATGCCGGTGATCGGATATGATAAGCTGAACATCATCGCGCCCAAGCAGATTGTCATGCACCCAAAAGGCAGTGTTGGGATTGTAGTCGATATAGATCCGTTTTCGCGTACGTAAAGCCAACTCGCTGTAAATCTCCCAATCTATTCCATTGGCCTCATTTATAAATAGATAATCTCTCTTGCCAGATTTGGAATCCTGCGCATTTCCATAACTTTTGAATTCGATGATGCTGCCGTTGCGAAATGAAAAAATACGCTCTGATTTATTGTAAGATTTAATGCAGGCGGTTATCGGCTTCGAATCATTGTATATTTTAAGGGCATCGCGCAAAGCGCCTGCTTTAAGATTAGGGATATCCTGGCCAACCACGGTTATCACCTGCGCTGGTAGCTCACCCGCAAGGCTAAAAAGCGCCTGCATAATCGCGTAAGTCTTGCCTGAACTGCTTCCTCCCTGATTGACTACAATATGGGTAGTTGCGGTATAATTTGCAGTGAAAAGTGCAGAGGCTAATTGGTTTGTAAGCATTTGATTTGTAGGTAATTATTTATAACTTTATTTTTAGTTTAAACCAAACATTATCAGCCTGAATAATTATGCGCAAGTTTTATATCCCATTACTGGCAAGTTTGTTGGTCTGCAGTTTTACCGCTTGTAAAAAAGGCAGCGATTCTTACAACGCATCTAAACTTATAATAGGCAAATGGAATTTGCAGCAGCAAAAGACTGTAATATATGTGAATGGCATAAAGCAGATCGATACTGTTTACAGCGCATCCGTATTTAATGCGGCGAACGCAAGGTTTAACAGTAATGGAACATTCAGCAGTGTAGGTTATTTTCATTACCCGGGAACTGAGTCAGATCCGTTAGCCATTGGGTTGAACAATGTTGCAGGTGTAGACTCAACTTACGGTAATTATAGCATTGTCAATTCCAGTTTGAATATCAGTCAAGCCATGGCTGGGTTTAGTAACATGGTGGGCTTTTATGATGCCGCGACCTCTCCTAACACTCTACATCCTGTAAACGTTGTGTCGCGTAGCTCACAAATCAATCAGCTTACTTCCTCTCAATTTAAATTGCACTATGAGTTGATCTACAATATCGTCATCGACGATGCGAGTAGTAGTTATAAAGAGGAAGAAGATTACTATTATACCAGGTAGTTACAATACCACGTCACGTTCGGATGAAGCAAGCGGCGGCCCTGATGTTATGATCTCGGTTTTGAGATTTACATTGGTTGCTTCAGAAGGTTTGTTCTCATCCTGACCAGTCCAATCCAGCATACCCTTTAACGCAAAAATAGCACCGGAGGCGGGACCGTTATTCAATTTCTTCTCGTACTCATATATGATGCGCAGACGGCCGCCTTGAATTAGCTCGGGGTATTTTCCGGTGGTTTCATAATCTGCCATTTCTTTGAGGCTGTTGAAACCGAGGTGAAGTGCCAGACCTGCAATAGTAGGAGGTTCGGGCTGGCGGACCCAAACTATTTCATCAGTAGGTACACCTTTTATTTCTTTTTGTTCCGTATGATTTTCCCCTTTGATCCATTCAAAATATTGCGTGATAAGATTGCTCAGCCTTTCGGCCGAAGCAAGTTTTGGTTTAATTTTTCTCATTGATGATTTGAATGCCGGTTGGCATAAAGGAATAATCAAAGATACTAAATTTTTTAGTTAGGAGCAAATGTTTTTGGTGATTTGTTGTTAAATGGTTAAGTAGTTGGGTGGTTTGATCAAGTTGTAAAAGTTGTAGTTGTTGTAAATTGTTGAAAAGGTTATGAATACTACAGTTGCTATTTTTAAGAGGATGATCGGCCAAACTTTTCCAACCATTGCAACCTCTATAGCCACTACAACCATCTGATCCCAAACCAAAGTGTCATCCTGAAATAATCTTTGAACTTTTTAGGAACGGTCGTTCCGGTTTTGATTTAGATTTGCGGAACAATCATTCCGAAAAGGAAATTTAAATCACGATAACGACATGAAAAAGTTAGAAAACAAAGTAGCAGTAGTAACAGGTGCATCAAAAGGTATTGGTGCAGGTATAGCAAAAAGCCTGGCAGCAGAAGGCGCGGCTGTGGTAGTAAATTATGCTTCAGCAAAAGATGGCGCTGAAAAAGTAGTTGCCGAAATTGAAGCCAATGGCGGTAAGGCTGTTGCAGTACAAGGCGACGTATCAAAAGCAGCTGATGTGAAACGCCTGTTTGACGAAGCAAAGAACATATATGGTGAAGTGGATATCCTGGTAAATAATGCAGGGATATATAAATTCAGTCCGGTAGAAGAAATTACTGAGGATGAATTTCACCGCCAGTTTAATACCAACGTGCTTGGTTTATTGTTGGCCACCCAAAATGCAGTTGGTCATTTTGGTGACAAAGGCGGCAGCGTGATCAACATAGGTTCGGTGGTGAGCCGTATTACTCCTCCGGGAAGTGCTATTTATACTGCAACCAAAGGCGCTGTTGATTCAATCACCCAGGTATTGTCAAAAGAATTAGGCCCTAAGAAGATCCGCGTAAATTCAATCAATCCGGGTATGGTGGAAACTGAAGGCTCACATTCTGCGGGCTTTATTGGCAGCGATTTCCAGAAATGGGCAGAATCGACTACGCCGCTGGGCCGTATTGGCCAGCCTGATGATATTGCACCTATTGCCGTGTTCCTGGCATCTGATGATTCAAAATGGCTGACTGGGGAAACTATTTTAGCCGGTGGTGGATCAAGGTAATCAGTTTGCAGTTGCAGGTTTGCAGTTGGCAGTTTGTTAATCAGTTAACCGGTGACCAGTTGATCAGGGGGATAAGATTGTGATTGGTCGAATGTGAAAGGGTTCAGTGAGATAGATTAAACGACTCTGATTAACCGGTAACTAATCACCGGTTAACTGATTAACTGACCAACTAATCACAAAAATCAATAGCTTTGCTCATAAACGGGCAAAGCTTTTCTGTTATGGCAAGGACTAAAGATTTTGATGAGGATGAGGTGCTGCAAAAGGCCATGAACATTTTTTGGCACAAAGGGTATAACGGTACTTCGATGCAGGACCTGGTGGATGGCCTGGGCATCAGCCGGTCGAGTATGTATGATACCTTTGGGGATAAGCATACGCTGTTTATCCGTGCGCTGGAGAACTACAAGAAGATAGCCACTAATGAAATGAAAGCACTTGTGGACAAGGCGCCGTCGGCTAAAGAAGCCATCAGGCGGATGTTTGAATACACGATTGCCGAATTGGTGAGTGACAAGCAGCACAAAGGGTGTTTCCTGGTGAACGCTGGTGTGGAGATGGCTCCGCATGATACTGAAGTAAATAAAATGCTTTGTGAAAATGACCGTCAGTTGGAAAAGTATTTTAACGAGGCCATCAAAAAAGGCCAGGCGAGCGGTGAAATATCTAATGAGAAAGACAGCCACGCACTGGCCCAGTTTATTTTAAATTCCATAAAGGGCATCCGCGTTACTGCAAAGTCGGGTGCTGATAAAAAGATATTCAGGGATATTGTTGAGGTGACGATGAGTGCGCTTGGGTAGAATGGTTCATATGTTTTCTTGAGCGTGGACGCTCAAAATTGGATCATTCAAGCGAGACGTTTGAACGGGCGGATGGGTTAGTTGAAACACTTAAGTAATTAAAAGAAAATGATCAAATATGCTTTGTTCCTGATGCTTATTTTTTGCACTTACTGTAAAGGACAAAACAAAACTGAATTACCAAAAGCTGATACCAAGCCCGAAAACAAAGAGTTAATTACCTCACACGGACCCAAGAACATCGTTCGTAATATTATACAAGACCGAAAGGGAAACATTTGGATTGCTGCATTTGATGGTATTTTTCGATACGATGGGAAATCGTTTACCAATATTACCAGTAAAGTAAGTTCGGCCAGGTTCTTTTCAGTTTTGGAAGATAGGAAGGGCAACTTATGGTTCGGCTCTATTGGCTCAGGTGTTTATTTATATAATGGGAAATCCTTCCGGAACTTTATGACTAAGGACGGACTTGCCGGTAATGATGTTGGTTGCATTTATGAAGATAGAACGGGCAATATTTGGTTTGGCACAGGAAGAGGAGCAAGCTGCTACAATGGCAGATCCTTTCGAAATTACACAATGAAAGAAGGACTGTCCAATAACGATGTTAATTCTATCATTGAAGACAAGAATGGAAAATTCTGGTTTGGAACCAGGGGTGATGCCTGCATTTATGATGGGAAGAAATTTACCGTGTTCACCCATAATGGCAAACCTTTTACATATGTTTGGTCCATAATCCAAGATAAAAAACGCAATATCTGGCTCGGTGGCAAAGATGGCCTGTGGCGTTACGACGGCAGTTCATTTGCTAATTTCACACAGAAGTTTGTTGGTTCTGTAATCGAAGATAAAAAAGGCAATATTTGGACTGGTTCAATAAGCGCCTATGGCCAAAGCTGGGCACTTTCCCGGTACGACAGGAAGACATTGTCTGATAAAAACCCAACTGTAATGGAAATAAAGTCAAAAGAAGGAATGATTTCTGGAATTTTAGAAGCTAATGATGGTGATATTTGGTTTGGCGCTGTAAGAGGTGTGCACCGGTATGATGGAAGCACCGTAAAAGACTTTAATGAAATTAATACTGTCACAAGTAATCCATTCTCAGGATACTAATTTAAAGTCGCTCATTTCTTTTGTAAGGAATTCTTCCAATATGTCCACCGGAATTTCCCGTTTGCCATTTTCGTCGACATTGAGGTAATCAATTTTAGTAATACCAAATATCAGGGCAAGGCCGGAAGGTTCAAAGCCCATCACTTTAAATTTCTGCATATCGTTTGCCCAAATCTGGCCTTCTTGTATCATATCAATTTAACCTGTGGCTATTCAATTTGTTTGATAAAATCACCATCAAACATTTCCCGCACTTTTTCCTTTTTTACTTACCAATCAACCAAATATGAACAGAACCATCGGGATTGTCCTTTTAATCATCGGCGCAGCCATGCTGATATGGACAGGGTTTACCTACACCAAAAAAGAAAAAGTTATTGACGCCGGCCCCATACAGGTTTCTGCTGATCGTCAGCATACCGTAAACTGGCCACCGTATGCTGGAGGCATACTGGTAATAGGAGGTATAATTTTACTGGTGACCGGGAAAAAGACGGCCTGAAGTGGATAAGCATCCCCGGCTACTGCTTAGTATAAACCAGCGGGGATGGCACACAATTGGCATTGGGCGGACAGGTAAAATACAGATAAAGGATGTTTTTCTGCCCATTAAACCCAATGGTATAAGTGTCATTGCTTTGGCCGTTGACAGCAACAAGGGATGATTCAGGGCCGTAACTGTTGTCGGGATTTGAATAGTTTTGTGTACTTTTTAATGTAAGCGTAGTATTCTGCAGCGTGTATGTGCCGACAGTTTTATAACGATAACCGATTGTACTTTTGCTTGCACTGTCAATCTCCAGCACATCATTTTCGAAAGTTAAATCACTTTTAAAAACGAACTGCATTTTAACGGTACTATGGGTTTGGGTCCACACACCTAAAATGCCAGCCTGAGTGTTCTCTTTTTTGCACCCGAGGTAAGTTATGGCAACAAATAAAGTGAGCAATAGTAAAGGTTTTGTTTTCATAATTGCCCTTACGGATTATATTCTCTTTTCGCTACAAAAGTAGGGGGAATGAGGTGAAGAAAATGTCTGAATCAGAATTTCCTGAATTTAAGAATGATCAGAATCTTGGTAATTCAATAATTCTGAAAATTCTGATTCAGACAAAGAATATTGTCGCTTATTTAGTTGCTGCCGAAGGTGCTTTTGCTGCGTTTGCCAATGCTTCTTCGGTAATATTTATTGGTTGGGCGGGTGCAGGCACTCCAGAGACCTTGGTTACTACAGTATAAGCATTACCAATGTCCAGGCCGATGGCTTTGTCGGCATTTAGAGGGCCGGTCCACTGTAATGAACGCAGGCAATAACCTGTGCTGGCCATATCTGCTGCGCCCGGCGGAACGATAACATCCAGCACGCCGTCGAATTCCTTTTTAAAGTATTCTACCAGATCCGGGTATAAAGCGCCGCCGCCTACCAGGTAAAGCTTATCGGTTTTTTCAAAATCAGAATCAAGGAAATTCTTTTTAAGGGTAGGGGATATGATCTCGTCATAATAACTGGCCAGTTGATTTTGCCTGATGCCGGTTAGGTCCTGCTTTTTACGGTTAACAACCGCCTTGCCGTGCTGAAAGTTCTGGTTTACTACGTGCTCGTTTTTCATGCCCATATTGAAGCTCCTGTTCAGCTCGGTTTGCATATTATTCACTGCATGGCGCAAGCCGGGGACACTTGTGCATGTACGGCCGATCAGTCCGTTTTCAGTGCTCAGGCCGGTTTCGCAGGTGCCGTAACCCAGGCTGACGATAAAGAAATTATCCTTTTCGGCGACAGGGCCCTTGCGTATACCATTTATACAGCCCAAAATTTCGGGCATTATTTCTACATGGGTTATGGTAAGGTGGGTGCGTTTATGTTCGTTGGTTGAAAAAGTATCGCCATTGAACTCGATAAAAACATCCTTCAGCGAAAAGAAATCTTCTGCCTGTTGCTTATACACCTCGTAGGTGGTATAAGGGAATCCGGTGGTGAGCACAATCTCACCTGATTTGGCGCCGGTGGCAATCAGCAAGCCGGCTTTAGCTAAAAGCTGGTAGTCGAGATCGGCAGGGGAGCTGTTGATGTTGCGATAGGGGGAGAGCCCTTGCGAAAAAGCAAGCTCGCCTATTAAATAACCTACGCCCGCTTCATACAATTGTATTTTCTTTTCGGGACTTGATGATACGTTGATAAGCGCCTGATTATAACGCTCGATAACGCTTGGGATGCTGACAGAGTTGAAGTTCATTGGGGGCTTTACTTTTTGTCAATCTTAAACCTTTGTTGTTAATTGAACGATAAATGAGGGTTAATAGTTCGGTTTTTGAGCACATTTTTGAACAAATTTTAATTGAAAAATGGCCCAATACTTTAATAGGAAACGGTTAATGCATTCCTGATCTTGGGGTTATCAAGATTTGGTCATAGTAAAAATTTGGCGCTTTGTGACGGAGAAAAATAGCGTATCAAACAAATGAGTGGTTCAAACAAAATGTCAGACCCCTGCATGGCCGCTCTGTATAGCATGCGATTGCTTCGTTGCGCGGCACACACTACCCGCCTTGCGCCTCGCAATGACAAATTGGGGAGATTAAATACCTGCAAACATACTTTGTGCCTTTTCGCCGATGAGTGGAATGGGGGTCTTTTCGCCATTTATCGCTCCAAGAAAACCGAGAACCCAAAGGACAATAATGGAAGTTCTGGTTAGCCAGTTTAAAGCTGATGCCACCCAATAATCGGGACTAAAAAGGAGGTAAAAGAAAATTAGGTCTAAAGCAGCTACTACGACCGTCGAAATGATATGGAACAGTAAAGTTTGTCTGAGCTGATAGCTTCCAAGTCCGGTTTTGTTCTTATGATGCAAAGCAAAATAAGCGATAAGCCATCCAATAATAAAGAAATAACTTACTATACCTGCTGCTTTTCCATCTTCATCAGGCAGAGGATTTTCGTTCGTTTCCATCTGATAATTAATTAATTAGACTTGGTGGTGATATAACCGACAAGCACGCATTTTGTTTTAAATAATGTTCACGGTTCCAGGAAGAAAATCTTTCGGAAAATATTTGCTTTTAAATATTTTCCATCTATCTTAGGAAAATATTAACCTAAAAATATTTTCCAATTGAAAGAAAAGATCGTTGAAGTGGCACTGGAGCAATTTCTGCAGCATGGCATACGCAATATGACCATTAAGAAGCTGATCGAGCCTATGGGGATTTCGACAAAGACTGTTTACAAATATTTTGAAAGCAAGGAAGATCTGCTGACCGAATGCCTTCAGGTTTTATATAACGGTTACTATACTGAGTTTAAAGCTATTCTGGATAAAGGCTATGATCCTGTAAATACTTTGCTGATTGTTTATAGGGGTGCGTTAGAAAAAGATTTTGGCGTAAATCATCAGTTTTTTCATGACCTGAATCATTATTATCCTGAATTACAGAATGCAGCTATTGAGCAAAGCAGCAAAAACTATGGCAGCATGTTTATGGGGTTAATGGAAGGGGGAGTTAATGAGGGCTATTTCCATGATTTTCTGATTCCTGAAGTTGCACTGAAGGGCATATTAACCTTATACACATCAATGACCCGTTCTGAAGAGTATAAACACTTTAAAGGTGGTCCTGATAAGCTTTTTAAGAACCTTGTAGAAGTTTACATACGCGGTATGTGCACCGAAAAGGGCCTGAAAGAAATCGAAAATAATCCACATCACAACGATTAATTATATGAAGAAGATCATCCTTATTGCTTTCCTGTTTTCTTGTTGTATTGCTGTTAATGCGCAGCAGAATACATTGAACCTGATGCCTGTGCCGAAACAACTCACCGAAATGAGTGGCAAAAATCGTATCACCAATAAATTTACTGTATCGGTACAAGGTAATGCAGCAGATACTGTTTTGTTTAAGGCGGTTAACCGGGCTTATCAAACACTGAACCGCAAAACAGGTTTGGCGTTTGGTCAGCAATATATTACGCCGACGGATAAGAATGATTCGGCGTCTTTAATGGTAAATGTGAAAGCCCAGGTTCATGCAGGTATCGGAATGGATGAAAGTTATTCGCTTAAAGTAAATGAGAAGCAAATTATGCTGAATGCGGCAAATACAATTGGCGCTTTGCGTGGCTTGCAGACCATCGTTCAGCTTTGTGATAAGGATGAGAACGGTTATTATTTCCCTTGTGTGGTAATTGAGGATTCACCCCGGTTTAAGTGGAGAGGATTGATGCTGGATGTGGCACGGCATTTTATTTCTTATGACGAAATAAAACGGAATATTGATGCAATGGCAGCAGTAAAAATGAACGTATTACACTGGCACCTGACGGATGATGAAGGTTTCCGTGTGGAATCAAAGGTGTTCCCATTATTGCATCAAAAGGGATCGAATGGTGATTATTATACCCAGGCGCAACTAAAGGAAATTGTAAGATATGCAGCGGAGCGTGGGATTGTAGTTGTACCGGAGTTTGATATGCCGGGGCATGCGCAAAGCTGGTTTGCAGGTTATCCGGAACTGGCGAGTCAGCCGGGGCCGTATCACCCTGGTCAGCGGATGCAGTGGCAAAAGGAGCACCCGGAGATAAAAACCCCGCCGGTTACCTCCATAGCAGACATTGTGGCTAATATGGTTGCTCCAACGTTCGACCCGACGAATGAGAAGGTGTATGATTTCCTGGATAAATTTATTGGGGAGATGTCGGGCATTTTCCCATCGGGTTATATGCACATTGGTGCTGACGAGAACAACGGACAGGCCTGGAAGCTGAACCCGAAGATAATGGACTGGATGAAGCAGCACCAGATGCAAAGCACGGACGATCTTCAGCGCTATTTTGTTGAACGCGTGTACGGACTGATGAAAAAACATCACCGCACGATGGTAGGCTGGGAGGAGATCTATAATGACAAACTGCCAAAGGATGCTATTGTGCATAAATGGATACCTTCTGATAATAGTATGATTAAATCATACGGCATAGCCAATGATATTGCGCAGCATAACCCGGTGTTGATATCTGAAGGTTTTTACCTCGACCTGTTTTTGCCAGCTTATATTCATTATAACAATGCGTCAATAGCTGCGGCTAATAACCCCAATATCCTTGGCGGCGAGGCGGCGCAATGGACCGAACTTGCAGACAACAATAATATTGATGGCCGGGTTTGGCCCCGTGCGGCTGCTATTGCTGAAAGGCTGTGGTCGCCGGCAAGTGTGGCGGATGTGGATGATATGTATCGTCGCTTATATATTTTGAGTAACGAACTGGATGAGCAAGGCCTGAATCATCTGACCAATTATGAGCGTGCCCTGCGCCGCCTGACCAACGGAGAGCCAACCGAACATTTGCAGGTATTGACCAATGTACTTAGCCAGGTAAAAGGTTATCGCAAGTTGGTTGCTATGATGATGAGAGCGCCGCAGGCATCTTATCAAACTACACCACTTACTTCTGTTTCGGATGTGATACTGGCTGATCCGGCAACAAAACGAAAATTTAGGGCATTGGTGAAACTGTATTTGGAGAAGAAGGATAAAAATGCCGAGGAAGCTATTCGGTCTTACCTGCAAACATGGAAACAGAATGATGCGTACATGCAGCCTTTATTTGCGGGAAATAAGCGTTTAATGGAGATCCAGGATCATTCTAGGAATCTGTCAATAGCTGCAGCGATTGGTTTGGAAGCTTTGGACAGGATAGATAAAGGTGTTACCGATGTTGTCTGGGTGCAGAAGCAATCGGATGCATTGAGCGCATTTGAGAAAGCGCATTATGAAACAGAGCTGGTTGTTATTCCCGAGATTGAGGAATTGGTGATAGGGCATATGATAGCTGAACCGGAGAAGTATTCGGCGTTTTGATCGCTTGCAGAGTTGACTCACCCGACGACGCTACGCTGGTCGACCCTCTCTACCGCAAGCGGTAAAGAGGGGAAAAAATAAAAACCCTCTTTATGCGCAGCATAGAGAGGGTGGTCGAGCGAGAGCGATGACCGGGTGAGTCAACTCTGCGCGATGCATATTAGTACGATCAGAATGTATAACCAACACGCAATCCTACCAGGCTAAAATTGGTGTTGATATTGTCATTGACATAATAGCTTTTATTGTTTCCAAAAAAGCTCTCATACCGAAGTGAGAAATCCCACGATTTAACAGCATATCCGAAACCGCCCGACCACAGCAATTTGGTTGTTCTGGGAATACCGTTGTCGACGTTTTTAAGGACGTTGAAATTTTGTGTTTCAAATCCCGCGCCGGCCTCTCCACTGAAATAAAACCCGGAGCCGACGTGCGCTTTCAATCCCAGCTTGACAGGTACCATGCCCATTGCAGCGCGGACATTGGTGCCCAGGAACTCATAATAGCCGGAGGTGAGCGTTAAGGCAAAGTTTTTGGAGACATCGTACTGTACACGGCCCGTGGCGCCCAGCTCTGTTTTTGAAGCAATGCCCGAAAGCGTGATGCCGCCTTCTGCACCTACTCCAAAATGCAAGGGATTGTCAGAATGTGTTTGTGTGATTTGTGCTTTTGCAGTGATGGCAAAAAGACAGATAGCAAGAACTCCCGTGAATAAATTTTTAAGTGTTTTCATATTTATAAGGTTTTTGATAATACCTATTGAAAACACTACGCAAGGTCTTTTATTTTATGACAGACCTTAGTTTAACAATCTTTAACAATGATCATACTTCCGCTTTTGCAAATCCCACAGTCTCCCTATATAACTGTGGTGATACATCAGCATTGTTTTTAAAGAAGCGGCTGAAATAAAATTCATCATTAAAGCCTAGCTCGTAGGCAATAGATTTTACGGGTTTCGAGGTAAGGTATAATTCCCGTTTGGCTTCAATTACAATTCGCTCGGCAATCATATTGGTGAGTGTTTTATTGAAGTGGTTTTTGGTGATCTTGGCTAATGCCTTGGGTGAGATATTAAGCAGTTCGGCATAATCAGCCGGTGAGTGTTTGGTTTTAAAATGTTTCTCGATAGCGTCCTTCAGGTTTTGCAAAACAAAAGGCTCTTTCAATCCAGAGATTTCTGCTGAAGCAAGTGGGTTTTGTTCTACCCTAAGACGGGAGCCGTGGATCAGCAATATTTTGAGGTAGGATATCAGAAGTTCGTATTGTGCCAGTGCAGCATTTTGCATTTCGGCTTGCATCTGTTCAATTATATTGAGCAATATGACAACATCTTTATCAGTAAGTGTGATAAATGGCGGCTGATAAATATTATTAAACAATACACCATTGCAGGCCACCTCTTTCTGGTGCAGGTGGATACAGAAAAAATCCGGATGGAAGTTTAATACGACGCCATTTAACTCCTCTACCGGACTGATCATAAATGGCTGGTAAGGCGAGAAACACATCATCACCTGTCCTGTGAAATCGTACGTCATGAAATCAGATTTTAACTTGCCGCTGCCTGAAAGGTTGATGACAACAGTATAGTAATTGTTTCTTTGTACATGATCAAAATGACTATTATCGCTGTAAGGAAAAATCTTGAAAGCGAGATTGCCATTTTTAGGGTCGACCAGTGTTAACGGCTTTTGCGTTTGCATAAATTACTTCAGTTTCCGGTCCGACTCCTTTATCGGCAGATCGTTGATGCTGGCATAGCGTTTACGCATATAGCCATCTTCGTCAAACTCCCATAATTCATTACCATAACTGCGATACCAGTTGCCTGAGTCGTCATGCCATTCATATTCAAAACGCACAGCCATACGGTTTTCACGGAAACCCCATAGTTCTTTTTTTAATTTATAGTCCAGCTCCTTTGCCCATTTGCGTTTCAGGAACGCTACTACTTCTTCGCGCCCGTTAATAAATTCGGAACGATTACGCCACTCTGTATCAACACTGTAGGCCAGTGATACACGTTCAGGGTCGCGGGTGTTCCAGGCGTCTTCGGCGGCCTGCACTTTTTGCTGGGCGGTTTCCATTGTAAATGGCGGTATCGGAAATCTCTTTTCCATGGGTTCTGAAGGTTTTATGCAAATATAATTAGAGGCTCGGTCGGGATAGCTTTTGTTATGTCATATTCACCCCACTTTCCTTTATGGAAAGTGGGGTGAAAATTGAAATATATTATAGTTCTGGAGCCAGAGGAAAATCAACCGTTACATGGGTCAGGTTGTGCAAATAGTTCATAATGGTTTTATCGCCTATCAGCATAACCAGATCAATCAAGCTGCCTTCATTATAACCTGCTGCAAAGAAGTTGTCTACTAGCGCGCTGTCAGCCTTTCCTTTAGTTTCGGTGATGTTCTTTGCCAGTTTTACCAATGCATCCAGTTTAGCATCAAATGAAGCGCTGCCTTTACGGATCTCGATTATCTGCTCATCGGTTAAACCATGCATTTTACCCAACATGGTGTGGGCGCTTAAACAGTAGATACATCCGTTTACCTGGCTGACGATCAAATTAACAGCTTCTTTTTCTTTGCCGCGTAATGAGGTTTTGCCACCCTGGAAAGTTACATAATTGCCTAAGGCATTTTCAGAATAGGCCATAGTTGCATACAGGTTCGGCACCATGCCAATGGCTTTATTTAGATTATCAAAAATTGCCTGGTTGTGTTCTGACACCTGATCCCTTGTTGGTACTGCGAAAGTTTTCATGGTTTTAACTTAATTTTTTGTGTTTGAATTGATAAGTCAAAGTTGCGCTGTTTAGCTTCGCAAAGGAATGGAGGAAGGGAGCAAGGGCATGGACTATTTTCCCGGGGGGGTAGACAGATCGCTTGCAGAGTTGACTCACCCGGTCGACGCTACGCTGGACCACCCTCTCTACCGCAGGCGGTAAAGAGGGAAGAAGAGAAAAGATGTTTACCCCGCCTGTTCAAGTGTCTGCGCTTGAACATATAACGTTTTGAGCGTCCTCGCTCAAGTCGGTTATTTTATTAGTTCTTTCTTGAGCGTAGACGCTCAAAATAGAATCGTTCAAGCGGGACGCTTGAACGGGCGATAAGAAAAGAAGAGAAAAAATGTTTACAACGATTTAGTTATCACAATCCCAATAATTGCGGCAGCTGTGAAACTCATCAGTGTGCCTATTAAAACGTATTCAGTTTTCTTTTGGGTGTTTTCTTTGTCGCTGAAGCGGAGAATGGATTTTGCAGCGATGAGAAAGCCTACGGCCGCGAACTGATTACTGATAATGAAAGTGAGTATGAGCAGACGTTCAAAAAAGCCTATCCAAACGCCGGCTTTGGCTAATCCTTCTTTATTTACTTCGGCTGCTTCGCGCCATTTTTCGGTTGCCATGCCTATGATGAAACCCAGCGGCCAGGTAACCAGTACATATCCTGTAACTACAAACCAGAATTTGGTGTTTTGTGCCAGTGCAGTGAGGTATGCCCAAACCGTATGCAAATTGAAGCTGATGATGATCCAAAGAGCTATGATGATCAGGATGTGAAAAAGCTGATCGAGGAGGAAATACTTTAGATTTTCGGGGCGGTTTAGTTTCCAAAGATCGATAAAGAAATGGGTTATCATTACTACGAGTGGGAGCCACCAGTTATACCATAGTCCTGAGAAAAGATAGGCTGTGGCGCCAGCTACCAATATGTGCAGATAGAGTTTGCCTGAGCGGTGTTTCTTTTGCTTTTTCTGATTTACCCATGCAGTTGGCTGTAGCACAAAATCGGTAAGCAGGTGGGCAACCAGTAAACGTAATAATAAATTCAGCTCCATTACATCATTGCGTTAGTGATGCAATATAACGCATTGTTTTATCAATTTCTTTCCAGCGGGAAAGCTTTATGCGGTTGTTTACTGCCGATTGGGCAATTTTTAGTTCATTGGCTATCTCCTGCTGAGTCTTTCCTTCGAGTAAAAGAAATACCGCTTCGGCCTGGTTTTTTGTCCATTGACTGATGATAATATTGGCTAGATTAAGGATGATATCTAATTGTTCATTTAGTTTGGGATCATTGGTTGATATCTGCAAATAGTTTTGCGTAGTCTTCATTTCATCAAAGGCACGGCCCGATAAATGAAAGGCTTCACCATCGGCATCTAAAACCGATTTTCCAAAATAAGCTACATCGCCAATGCCGATAGACAGGCGCGCATCCAGGGACTCATTTTCGGTGCTATCTGAGTAGCTTTTAAGCCAGCATCTGATCTGTATGCTTCTTTTCAATGATTCGGCCACATTGTCAAATACTAATTGAAAGCTATCCCCCCTGAATATCTCGGCATATTCCGGTTTGGTCACCCATGATTTGATAAGCGCACTTGTATGATCGATCAACTCTTCACGTTTATCAGCATTTATCGATGTGGAATTGGCGATATCTCCTGTTACTACGCTATACCTCATATTGTAAAATTATCAATTTTAAATTAGATAATCAATAAATATCTATAAAAAAATAGATAATATCAAATTATCTACTATTAAATAGATAATACGTAAGTCTAAATAAAAAGTTTTATTATGCTCAACCTAAAAGATATATGCGGTTTTTTTTAGCAGATTAAAAACTTTAATATTGCGCCCCTAGACATTTATAGACACCGGGTAGTCAATTTTATAACTTTATCGATGAGGCGGTTTTTCGCTGTTATTTTTATACTGATTGGGAGCTTGCTATTAACCGCTAACCTGTATGCCCAGGACAGGCCGCTTATCCCCATAACCAAATATCCGCGTAAAGATACCGCCAAGGTAATGCCGGCAGAAGTGGAACAGGAAACGGATATTTCTGATTTATTACAGTCTATTTTTACTAAGAATTATAAACCTGCCAAGCTGGATACTATTGGCCGCAAGCCTATTGTGTCATTTGTGCCTGCAGTAGGCTATTCGCTGCAGACCGAATTTGCCGGAACGATAACCGGTAATATCGTTTTCCGCTCTGCACCGAATTCAAAAGTGTCAGCTATTACAACTAGTATGGGTTTTACGCAACGGAAGCAGTTTACATTGCCAATCGTATCGAATATCTGGACGAACAATAACAAATTTGTTTTTGTGGGCGATGCGAGATTCTATGTGTATCCTCAAAGTACTTATGGGCTGGGAACAAACTCCAATATTAAAGATGAGGATCCAATGCGTTATAACCTGTTCCGTTTTTCGGAGGTGGTAATGCGACAGGTTACCGGCGACTTTTACCTGGGTGCGGGTTATAAGCTGATGCAGCATTGGAACATTTCGCACAAAGGACCACTGGATGGGGTGCCGTCTGATTATGACGCTTATGGGGCTAGTCCACACACCACTTCGTCGGGTTTGAGTGTGAATGCCTTGTTCGATAGCCGGGATAATTCTGTTAATGCCTCTAAGGGCTTTTATGCGGCTATTCAATATTATGATTACCTGAAATTCCTGGGTAGTAATAGTGGCTGGAGATCACTAGTTGTAGATATACGCAAATATTACCGGCTGCCGGAGAATTCTGATAATGTGATCGCCTTTTGGTCGTACGATTGGCTTACGCTCTCTGGCCGACCGCCATATCTTGACCTGCCGAGTACTTCGTGGGATACTTATTCTACTACCGGGCGTGGTTATATCCAAAGCCGCTTTCGTGGGGCGCAAATGGTGTATGCGGAAGCCGAATACCGTTTCAGGATAACGCCTAACGGACTGCTGGGCGGTGTTGTGTTTCTGAACGGGGAAAGCTTCTCATCGGCTCCCGGTACTCCTTTACAATCTATCCAGCCGGGGTATGGCCCAGGTTTACGTATAAAGCTGAGTAAGGTATCTAAAACCAACCTGGATATTGATTATGGGTTTGGTAATCAGGGTTCTAGAGGTTTGTTTTTGACGGTAGGAGAGGTGTTTTAGGAAGTCGGAAGTCGGAAGTCGGAAGTCGGAAGTCGGAAGTCGGAAGTCGGAAGTCGGAAGTCGGAAGTCGGAAGTCGGAAGTCGGAAGTCGGAAGTCGGAAGTCGGAAAGAATTTGGCTGATCAAAATACGAAAACTAAATTACTCACCCCGGCTCGTCCGAAGTGAGTAAATCTTAATACCAGCGTCCTCTTGTAGCGTCAGCGCCGCCGTTAATAATGTTTATTATAAACAGCAGGGCCGCCAAGACTAATACGATATGTATGGCATGGCTGTGAACGTGAAATGCAAACAAACCTAATAGCCACCCAACTACCAGGATGACTATTATTATATAAATTATCCTTCTCATAATAATACAACCAACCCGACGCCAGGATTGTTTGTTGTTGATAATAAATGGTTTATCGGTTTATCTCGCATATTTAAATGGAATGAAATTGAGGTTGAGACCGCCTGGGTGATGTATTCTTAACAGAAATCATAATCAATAATTCAATATTTCCTTTTCCTCCAGATTTTTTAAAACATCTTTATAGTTTAACAGTGCCGGGCGCAGTTTTTTCTCAGATAAAAGTTTCAATTGATCGCCCATATGCTTGTTGCCAGGCTGAGAAGAGTTACCGTAGCTCAGTAGCACCATTGCTTTTGGTTTATTTCCAAACTCGATAACTGCAACATAAGAATCACCACCGTCCGCTACAAATTTGCCGTCCTTGTCACTGAAATAGTTTATTGATCTGTATGAACCAAAATCCGGTGGGGCACCATTGGCCGGGTAATCGAACTTACCCCGTCTGAAGCGAGCCACCTTACCCCATGAAATATCAGGAGAGCCATACATCTGGATCACCTGTGCCGCTGCCTGTTTAAGTTTTTCTACCGCGTATTTAGGATCGTATAAACCATTTGGAGTTGTAATAGGATGATTGATGTCATACTTGTTTTTAAAAAAAGGCTTGCCTCCGCTGAACATATTGTTACACCATTGAATAAAGAGTATTGCACCGCGACTTGCTGTATCTGCGCGTCTGTCCCATGCTTTTAACACTGCTGCAGCTTTGGTTACAAGTGTATCAGGATCTTGATCAGCAGCTTGCAACAAATCATCCAAACATCTGTCAGCGATTTCGAGCCCCGTATTAAGTTTGTAACCGACGAACTGGTTGAGGGTAACCGCATGATTATCGCCGATCATATTAATAGCCCGTTCTTCGCGCATATCTACGGAAGACCATGTTTGATAAGGCGCTATGTAAGCCGGGTATTTCCGGTGATCTAAGGCCAGAGGATAGGTGCAGGTCCATGGCACATCGTTGCAATTTTGTACAAACCCCGAAGGCGGGTTAAATACTTTAGGCAAGCTGTCGTAAGGCAGTATTTTGGTCCAGATGTATTTAGATTGCGTGCCATCCACATTATAATGCCAGAAGTCAAAGTTGCCTCCGCTTCTTTTTGGAAAGTTGCCGCCATCCAGGTACATGATATTTCCTGCTTTGTCGGCATAAATGACGTTGAACATTGGCATCTGCATCATTTGTTCTGCGGCTTCAAATTCCCTGAAGTTTGATGCCTTTGCCATTTTGTGATATTGTTCAATCAAATATGGGTTGTTCAACCCGGCAATCCTCACAGCGTAGGCATTACTGCCTTTTTCGCTAATTACCGGGCCTTGCTCTGCGTCCCTGCAAATCAATTGCTCTTCTTTAAGAGAGCCATCATCCTGCTTAATTTTCAGTGTTACCGTTCGTGTTTTAAAAGCTCTCACTGTTCCATCCAATAAATAGCCATTGTCTTTAAGGCTCAATTTGTAGGTCGTAGCCGCGTCAATCACGTTGTTGGTATGTGTCCATCCAAGGTTGTTGTTGAAGGCAATGGCCAGCATCGGCATGCCTGCGAGCGCAGCGCCATAAGCTTCAAATCCGGGACTATTCAAATGCGCTTCAAAAAATGTAAATAGACCACGCCAGGGCAAATGCGGATTTGCCATTAGCAAAGCGTGCTTTGATGCCGACCGGCCGGCTGCTATAGCCATTGCGTTTGATCCGGGATGACCTCCTTGCTGCCGTGCCTGGTAAATTTTGTCGCCCGCAACAAATGTCAGGCTCAATACATTTATCATATGGGCAATTACATCTTGTGAAGTTATTGGAAGTACCTGCTTATAGCCTTCGCCGATATTTTCAGGATGTGATTTGGCATAGTCATTAATGCCCTTTACAAATGCGTCAAGATAATCCCGGTATTCGGCATGCTGTTCGTTATATATCCTTTGTGCCAATGGGGCAAGATCAAATCTTTGTACGATTTCATCGTTATTAAGAAACCTTTTACCCCAGTATTCAGCCGCTACACCACGTGCCTGGGCATACAACTGAAGCAAAAGATTGGCATCATTGTGCATTTGGGCCCAGCCTAAGGCATAATACATACCTGCAGTAGTTTTACTGTAAATGTGCGGGACTCCATAATTATCCCATAATATCTGTGGATGCTTTTGCTGCGCAAAGCTTGTGCAGCAAATAAAAAGCAAGCTGCACGCTAAAAGTATTGTGATGATGCGCTTCATAAATGAGAAATTATTTGCTGACCTTGTTCCAAACGTCTTTGGCGCTCACAATTAATTTAGCGACCTTTTTGTCTCCGCCGCGCACAAACTCTACTGACCAGCCCTGGCCCGCAATTATAAAATTATCGCCATTTAAATGATCCAGGTGCTTTTCAACTTTATCCCACGATTGTGTTGCTACCAATGCACCGTCCTGAATTTTAATTATCACATACAGGTTTGTATCGCGGCTCAGTTCATATTTCCCCGTATAGTCGGTTAAGGCGTCCTGATGAAAGCCGGAAATTATTGTGTTAAAAGTAAAACGTGGTGATGCCTTAACTGCAAATGAAGCTACGATGAGAGATAAGCTTAAAATCAAATGTCTTTTCATAATTTTTGTTTTTTGAGCAAAAGAAGACACCTGGGTGATGTTAACCTACTCAAATCATGATTTGAGTAGTATTCGGGTCTGATGCAAGCTTTTGATATTGTCCGGGAGTTACACCTGTAATCTGTTTAAAGCAGCGTTGAAAAGTAGCCAGTGAATTAAAACCGCAATCCAGGCCGATAGCTGCTATAGTAAATTGCCGGCAGGCCGGGTCTACAAGTTTCCTTTTCGATTCTTCAACCCTGTACTCATTTATAAAGTCATTGAAATTTTTCCCGATGTGATGGTTTAGTAAATTAGAAACGGAGCGTTCAGTTAGCAATAATTTGTCGGCCAGCATATCCATTTTCAGCGAGGGATCAAGGTAGACTTTATCGGTTTCCATCAGATAAATTAGTTTGCTCTTATAAGTGTTTGCTTCCTCGTCTGTGAAATACACTTTCGGGATCGGCTTTACATATTCCAATACGTCTTCTGCCGTCATATGCGATTGGCGCTGGTAAATAGCCATACCTGTCCAGTAGATAAATATGGTTGCAGGTATAAATATGATATAATAGCTCCAGACGTAAGTGTATGTATATAGTATTACGGTTATAAGCAATCCGATTGTTTGTGCGATTATCATATAAACAATATTCCGGGCCCGCTTCAGGTCAGCCAGTTTGTATGCAGATTGACTGTCAACTGCCAGTTGGCTACGTATCATCCGCAAACAAGCAATGGAATAAGCCGATAAAGAGAGCAGGACGGGAAGGTTATCCAGGAAAATACTTCTTCTAAAAAGAAGTCTCTGAACAGCGGGGGTGAAATAAAATTGTTGTACTGAAGGGATGGCTAAAATGCCTGAGATATACAAGATGGCTATAATCAGGAATTGCATATCAAGTACCAGTGGAAGAAAATGCCAATAATCCTTTTTATCTAATCTAACTTTATTGTATACCAGGCTGCGGATATAAAAATAGAGCATTGGGCCTACCGCCAGTCGTAATACAGGAATAAAGGGAATAATACGGGTATGGGCCTCCAGATATCCTGATTGCTGTGCTTCATTCACAAGGGTTATTTCGGCTATGACAAAAATTAATGCAGCTATCCAATAGTTGCTGCGGATCTTTCTGGAATGATAGGCCAGCACAATAGATAATACCAGGCCATGCAGTGCCAAAAAGAGAATAATAAAATCGACTATGCCAAGTGAGGTATACACTACGCCAATTTAGATTAAAATACGCTGATTAAAAATAACCTCATTACTAATTAAATTATCTTAAACTTCTCTTCCTCCAGATCAAGCTGACGCAGGTGTTTCCGGATAATGTCTTCGTCGATATGACCGTCGATATTGTTCCGGTTGATTAGCCACTTTCTTTGCTCGTCTATTACCTCAAGATATATTTTTTTGCTTTCGGCAGGAATTTGAGGGTCGAGTTCCTCGTTTATTTTTGAATTCCATTTGTCGATCATTTGCTGCAGCAG
Source organism: Mucilaginibacter sp. (assembly GCF_036568825.1). Classification (GTDB taxonomy): domain Bacteria; phylum Bacteroidota; class Bacteroidia; order Sphingobacteriales; family Sphingobacteriaceae; genus Mucilaginibacter. The sequence continues at coordinate 45,268 of NZ_DATCRU010000086.1, forward strand.
GGGATGATTGGCGAGGTGGTCTTTATAGTTGTCGTTAAGGTGTTTGATTGCATTCCTGGCAAGCCCTCTTTTTATCACTTCTTCTGCTTTATCATCGGGTAAATAATCATCAAACGCCGGCAATGCTATCTTCCTGAGCAGATAGGGAAGTGTGAGACCCTGAAGAAGCAGCGTAGTTAGTATGACAATAAATGTGATAAACAAAATCAGGTTACGGTGCGGAAAAGCTGAACCATTATCTAACTGAACAGGAATAGACAAGGCAGCCGCGAGCGAGACTACACCACGCATTCCTGTCCATCCTAATATGAATGGAACCCTGTAGCCAGGATGTCTCGGGTCGGCTACTTTGATGAAATTGCGGGCGATCAGGGTAACAAATACCGCTCCATAGGCTGACAATATCCTAACGAGTATTAATATTCCGGTTATCAATAAGCCATAGCCTATAGCACCCTGAAAGCTTATGCCCTCCTGTCTCAGCCCGTCAGTAATTTCGGGCAGGTCCAGGCCGATCAGTAAAAACACCAGCCCGTTGAGGAGGAACACAAGGCTCTCCCAAAAGTTTATGCCCCGTAAACGGGAAGAGCTTCCTAAAAAATAATGCCTCTTGTTTGACAGGAATAATCCACCGCTGACAACCGCCAATACGCCCGAGCTATGCACTTCTTCGGCTGCCATGTACATTACATATGGAGTAACCAATGTAAGTATAATATCCATATTCACATCAGTCGGCAGGTATTTATGTGCTTTCATAAATATAAGGCCAATCAGTAATCCTATCCCAATACCTCCCAATAACATCCATACAAAACTTAAGGCAGCATGATACCAGATAAACTGGCCTGTACCGATGGCTATTAAAGAGAAACGGAAAATGATAAGCGATGAGGCATCATTCAATAAACTTTCACCCTCCAGTATTGACGACATCCGTTTTGGGACTTTTACGAATTTTAGAATAGCACTTGCACTTACAGCATCGGGTGGTGATACTATTCCGCCAAGCAGAAAACCTAATGCCAATGAAAAACCCGGAATGTATGCGTTGGCCACAAAAGCAACCGACATAGCAGTAAGAAAAACCACCACAAAAGCAAAGCTACCCACGATGCGCCGCCAGCGCCACAACTCTTTCCATGATATGGCCCAGGCAGCTTCGTATAAAAGTGGGGGCAGAATAATAAGGAATATCAATGAAGGGTTTACATGCAATACAGGTATTCCGGGTATAAAACTTATGAGTAATCCCGCGACGACAAGCAATACGGGGTAGGCAACTTTTATTCTATCTGCCAGCATTATCAATAATATAATGGCGACAACCATTACCAGGAAAAAAGGGAAATGAGCTATCATAAGGTATTAGCGTTACGGATGTGTACCGTTTAGTAACGGAATGAATTTAGGCAATGTTTGGGATTGTTTGCTTATAAATCTTCCGTTTTGTTGATGATGCGTTTGATCACATCATCCAGTTCCTGTGTTGCTGATTCGAGGTGTTGCAGTAATTGCTTGTCAGGGTTTTGGTTCTTGATATCTTTAAATAATTGTATCAAACCTAATATGCTGGCAATAGGCTTCCGGATCTCGTGCGAGTTGATAAGAGCTATTTCGATGAGGCGTTCGTGCTGTTTTTTTAGTGTAGAAATGTCCTGCATGGCGCCGATCATTCGTTTACCGATACCATTTTCATCCCGGATGATAACTCCCCGGTCTAATATATGGGCATATTCTCCGCATGCTTTACGGAAACGGTATTCATGGGTCCAGTGTACCATGGTACCGTATTTCACCTGGTCGGGATATAATACAACACGTTCCCGATCATCGGGATGAACATTTTCGGAGAAAAACGGTAGGTTATCATAGCTTGTGCCTGCACGATGGCCAAACAATTTTTGCATGTTATTGGAATAATAAACTGCATTTGTTTCAAGATCCCAGTCCCATATAACATCAAAAGTGGCTTCCATGACATATTCAAAGCGCTCGTTGGTTAGCTGAATGGCCTTATGCCGGTGATAGTTTTCAAGGATGATGCGCAATAGATGGGTAGCTCTCTCAACCGTATTTTCTTCCTGTTTGGAAGGAGCCCGTTCTTCGCAGCAATAGAGAGCGAATGTGGCCATTACTTCATCATTGCTATCGATGACCGGGTATGACCAGCAGCTCTTCATGGGATACCTTGCAATTATTTCGCGGAAGTTTTCCAAACGAGGATCAGTTGTCATGTTACTGACAATTATCTTTTCTTTTAACCAGGCTGCTGTTCCACAGGCTCCCATTTGATCGGCAATAGGTAAGCCATCCGGGAATTGCCAGAATTCGTCTGGCAGGCTGGGCGCTGAGAGTCCGAATAGTCGGTCATTATGTTTTTCGAGCACTGAGCATTGAATACCTTTATGCAGAGATTCCATCCCTGATAAATAAAAGCTGATAATCTCTTTCAATGATTTTTCGTTCCGTGCGCTATATTCCAGGACCTGTTTTTCAAGGGTATCAAGCTCCTGGTAGTAGCGTGTTTCTGTTACATCCTGTACAATAGCGATGGATGCGCGCCGGCCATTGTAATTGATGAGCTCGCCACGGATGTCCATGTACATCACTTCACCGCTCTTTTTTAGATGACGCCACAGGCGTTGATGACTTTGCTCATATGCTTGCTCCGATATGGTGAACTTATCGACAAGCGGGATATCTTCTGCCGGACGTATATCGCGGATATTTAGCTGTAAAAATTCTTGTTTAGTATAGCCATATTTACGTACTGCAGCTTCGTTGCAATCAATAAATTGCTGTGTTTCAAAATCCCATACAGCGATGGGTAAAGGGTTATTGTCGAACAGGTAACGGTATAGCTTTTCTGACTCTATAAGTGCTGCCTTGCTTTTCTTTATTTCCGTAGCATCACGGGCAATACCATAACGGACATTTTCCCGTGGATCAGCAACTGCCGACCAGTGCAAAGGCACCAGTGCCCCATTTTTATGAACATAGTGGTTTTCTACGTTGGTCACTTTTAGCCCGGCTTTAACGGTATTAGCTATCTGCAGACTTCTTTCCTTATCAGGCGGATAAATAAAGTCGAATAATCGCTTACCGATCATTTCTTCCGGTTTGTATCCAAGAACATTTTCTGAAGCCGCATTAACGCTTACAATGATATCGTCTGTATCGATAGCAAAGATCATATCGGCAGACGAATCCATTATTTTTCTCAGATCGCTCCTTGTTGCTTCAAGAGCCTTTGATTTCATTACCTCGTCCGTTACATCCATAATGGTAGTGATGGTATAATCTTTGTTCTTTACCGGGATGCTTTTTACATTTATAAACCGCTTTTCGCCAGACCTTGTTACAATCTCAACAGACGGCCACCGCATAAGTAATTGGTCGCCGGTTCTCAGATCGGCCTGCATTTTATCTATTATTGCCTGCCGGTAGTCATCATCAGGAAAAATTTTAAGAAGAAGCGTCTGCTTATCTGCTAGTTCACATTGCGGCCAGCCAATCACCTCGCTGAAACGGGCATTAGTATACACGAAGCGGTCGTCGTCTTTTTTACTGACCGCTATACCTATAGGTAATTCCTGAAAAATATCTTCTATAAATGCATCACTCCCAATTAATGCATCTAAGGTATTTAATGGACTCATTATCTCCTTTCAAATATTCAGCATATCAACTCCTGTCAGCAATTAATGCGATAATGATGATCCCATAATTGGCATATCACTTTTTACGAAAATAATACCAATAAGTTAAATAGAAAAGCGAATATTAATTTAAAGGAAATTATATATCAAAGTGTTTATTTTTATATATAATTTTCTTTTGATTCTGTAGAAATTCTGGAATTTTTTGCTACCTTGTTTTTCTCACAAAAAATGTGATAAGGTTTAGGTTAAATGCTCCTGCGTGCGAGACGATGGAGCATTTTATTTTTGAGCGCTTCTTGTTTCAGAAAAGGCTTGAATGATGAGTATACCGTTCTATGGGAGCAGGAATTTCTCGCGAAAGATCAAAGAGGAATGGTTTTAACCTTCAGGACTCAAATGTTCAAAGTAATCTGATACCTCGGCTTCTGTTATTTCAGTCAAAATATAGGGGCATATTCTGCATGCATCGTACTGTTTTTGTACGAACCACCTGCATTTGTGCCTTATGGAACATGGGAAATGTGGATCAATCTCATTTACAGCATCCAAAAACTGAACAACACGGTCGGCTACACCGCAGCCTGTACCTGTCCATTGTTTGCATCCGCCTTCAATACATTTATTAGTAAACCTGAAGCGCTCTTCGGCCGGAGTCGGGTGTTTCTTGGCCTGCTCAATAAACTCAGCATCTATAGTGAGCGCCTGAGGAAAAATAGCGATAATGCCATTTTCAAGGCGGGCGCCAAGCATTAATGAGCCCTGCTTGCAACGATGGGCAGGGCACATTATTGGGTCATGGTCACTGCTCATTTAATTCAGCGCTTAACGGACCTTCATTAAAAACACGCCCCTGTACTGTTTTTTGCACTTCGGGGCCGAGTTCAGCACGCTCCCACACAAGGATGCCATTGATAATCGGGCCTTTGAGATATTGAACAAATGGCACGAGCGCCACATTGTTGGGTAACTCAATATTCCCCAGTTCTTTTGCAACCGCACTGTGAATAGCTGCGTTTATGCTTCTTCTTTGTGCATCAGTTAAACTCAGATTGCCGAGATCAACTGTAAATTGATTGTTTGTATTCATAACGATGATTTTAAGTTTCCTCAGTTCTGAATATTAGATCAACATAATAGATAAAACCTTTTGTTGGGTTTTGGCCTCTTTATTTTATTCGGCAGGCAGGTAAATTTTTAGAATTATACTAGATTTTGTTCGCAGATCTAATATTTTGAAATATTCTATCAGGGTCTTAATAGATAGTTAAATGTAGGCAGATCTTCCAGGAAAAAGCATAGTGAAAACACCCAGATTTACCGGGTGAAAACACCCATTCTTTTGACTCCGTAAAGCTTAACAGAAATAAAGGGGCCTATCTGATAATTGCTTTGGTATTTTAAATTTAACCGAATGACACAAAATCAGACATCACAAAACAGGCTGCTTTTTAAAACCCCTGATCTGGCTGAAAATCCAATGAAATAGAATTCATGCAGTAGCGCTTGTGTGTTGGCGGCGGGCCGTCGTCAAAAATATGACCAAGGTGAGAGCCGCATCGTGCACAGCGCACCTCGGTGCGTTGCATGCCGTAGGAGTTGTCCTCTAAATAAACAACACTGTTTTTGCGGACAGGCTCAAAAAAGCTGGGCCAGCCGCAATTACTGGCAAATTTTGCATCAGAACGGAATAGCTTATTCCCACAAACGGCACAATAGTAAGTGCCTTTGGCAGTGGCATCCCAGTATTTGCCGGTAAAAGCAGTTTCGGTGTCGCTTTCACGGGCTACGGCGTATAGTTTTGGAGATAATATCTTCTTCCATTCGGCATTGCTTACATGCAGCGGTTTGGTATCGGTATTGGAATAGTAAGGGTTATTCCCGTGTCCTTTATCACTTTTTATATTTTGTGCCGATGCCCCGGAAATCGTAGCAACGACAATCAGCAACGTTAAACGGAATCTCATTTATTTCAACTTATTTTTAAAGACAGCCTTAAACTTTTCCAATTCGGGTTGTATCACATATTTGCAATAAGGCTGATCGCCATGCAGGTTGTAATAGTTCTGATGGTAACCTTCTGCTTTATAGAAAATCGTGTAAGGCGTTACTTGTGTCACGATCTTGTTCTTGTAAGCTTTAGCCTCGTTCAGCTTATTAATATAGTACTCAGCCTTTTGCTTTTGCTGAGTATTATGATAAAAAATGGCCGAACGGTATTGTGTGCCTACGTCGTTACCCTGACGGTTAAGCTGAGTAGGATCATGGGCGACAAAAAATGCCTGTAGCAGGTCGTCATAACTGATCACTGATGGATCATATACGATATTACAAGCCTCAGCATGTCCGGTTTCGCCGGTGCAAACCTGTTCATAAGTTGGGTTTGCAACATGCCCTCCGGTAAAGCCCGATGTTACCTTTATGACACCTTTTAATTGCTGGAATTTTGCTTCAGTACACCAGAAACAGCCTGTGGCAAAAGTAGCGGTATCTGTTTTGGCAGGTTTAAAATGGCCGTTGACAAACAGCGATAAAAAACAAAGTATTTTGATCATATACTCAATAAACGGTATTGGTAGAAACGCAGATAGCTGACGGAATCAATTTGATGCAAATATGACAATTTGTGTGAAGTTGATTGAGTTGGATTAAGTTGATCAGTTAAGTGGTTTAACCACTACAACATTTATCTCCTTCTAACAACTTAATCCAACCTAATCAACCATTCAACTCAATCAACTATTCACCTATATGTAACAATCTTGTCTTTTAAGATTATTTAACATTTGGGGAGTAATTTAAATTAAACTATTTGCGCTATTTGCGGTCGTAGCGTTTTTAACCCCTGAAACGATCGTTCACAAGTTGCAAAATATAGCGTGCTGGTATGTAAAAGCTTTGCTTTTACTGCTGATTGTTATGTCATCGTTTTCTGCTTTTGCGCAGAACGACAAATACATTCCACTGGCAAGCCAGCCGGATACTGCCAGGCCCCATACCGATACCAGTAAGCTCACCGATTTGCGCGATGTGCTGCAAAAAACCTTTCATACAAAATGGTTAAGCCGGAAGGGCGATTCGGTGGGGTTACACCCGGTGGCATCCATAGTACCTGCTTTTGGTTATTCGCTGCAATCGAGATTCGCAGTATTGATTTCAGGTAATGTAGCTTTTCGTACGGCTCCGCAATCTAATGTGTCCACTTTTGTCGGGAGCATCGCTTATACGCAAAATAAGCAGGTCACGCTGCCAATTCAATCAAGTATCTGGAGCAAAAACAACAATTATAATTTCGTAGGCGAAATCCGATTGTATCATTATCCGCAGTCTACTTTTGGATTGGGCAGCGCTTCGGATATAGAAAACCAGGCGCCGATGGATTATAACTATATCCGGTTTTCAGAGGTAGCACTGAGGCATATTACCGGTAATTTTTATTTGGGTGCAGGTTATATAATCGATTATCACGCGGATATCACTATCGGCCCAACGGAGAATGGTACAGAATCAGATTACCTGATCTACAGGAGAAAGTCAACAAAAACACACTCTACTTCAACGGGTTTTACGCTAAACGGGCAGTTTGATGACCGGGATTCGCCAATCAATCCTACTGCGGGTTTTTATGCAACTTATGAGTTCAGGCAAAATCTGAAAACAATGGGCAGTACGTTTACCTGGAGTTCCTTAATACTGGATGTACGCAAATATTTCCGTTTCCCTGAATCATCGCACAATGTACTTGCATTCTGGTCGTACGATTGGCTGACGCTAGCCGGGCGGCCGCCTTACCTCGATCTTCCGTCTACTTTGTGGGATGCCTCTACCAACGCAGGCAGGGGATACATACAAGGCCGCTTTCGCGGCGCCCAAATGGTTTATGGTGAAACGGAATACCGTTACCGTATTACCAGTGATGGTTTGCTGGGGGGCGTGGTGTTTTTTAATGCCGAATCTTTTTCGGCTGAGCCAGGTACGCGGCTGCAAGCCATACAACCTGCTGTCGGGCCCGGTTTACGTATCAAACTCAATAAAGTGTCCCGTACAAATATCAGCATCGATTATGGCTTTGGCCGGCAGGACTCTCATGGGTTGTTTATTAATATCGGTGAAATATTTTAAGGCTTATTTAAGGAAGGTTAACTCAAAAGTTAATAATTGTTAAATTTCAATATTATGACTTTTAGGGTATTGCAAAACCCAATTATTTACCTAAATTTAATCTATCACAAAAGGAAGTGCTTATGGTGAGGTTTTCCATCCTTTTTTTAGGTTTTTTAACGCTGATATCAGTTGTGCTAACTGCCTGCCAGAAGGATGAAAATGTAACTCAAACCACTGCCCAGGTAACCGACTCCACTAAAATAAGCTCTATTCCTTCATCAGGTAATTTTCTTGCGAGCAAGGGTACTTTGACTGTTAAACTCAAAGATTCTGTTTACTCTTTTAATGCAGAACAGGATTCCATTGCATTTGTGAACATCAATATAGATGGCGAGCAATACTACGGTGTTACCGCTATAAATAAGGCCCATACAGTTAGCTTTGGCATCAGCTCGTCGGGCGCACCCATTGATGATGAAGCCAGCTATATATCCGGCGCTCAGTTTTTGTTAAAGGGAACAGGTAAAAAGAACCTGGAGTATACACTGATCCAAAGCGAGCGACCTCAGAAATTGGGTAATATAGCTATTGAAAAATATAATCAGGATACTACGCTTGCCAAAGGCTCTTTCCATACTACGCTTGCTACAGATACCAAAGCCACCTCTCCAAAATATGATGTGGAAGGCAGCTTTGAGCTGAAGATAAAATAAGGCACGATTTTAGGATTTTATTTATTACTCCAAATCATATTGCTTTTGTACATATTGAAGCAAATCGGTAGCCCTCTCTCTTAAACCACTGTAGTCTCTTACAAGTTCAGCACTATTTACTTTTATCAAAGCCATGTCCGCGCCTAATTGAGTAATGTCGGCTTGGGTAAGGTTCCGCATTTGCGCATCGGGTAATGCTTTATGATTAAAGGCAGCATTGAGGTTTGCAGGCGTAAAATGTTGCCGCAAAAACGGATCGAGCATATTACGTTGGTATTGCAAGTAAATGTCCTGAACAGTACTCGCCAATTTGGCTTCTCCTTCATATTCTGCAATAAGGCTGATAATCTTTGACTCTGAGAACTGTTTCAAATGTAATTCGTTTTTGATGGCCGCACTGGCTCCACCACTTGGATGGAACGGGAACAAATTATGGGATTTAATGATCAGCTTTTGTAGCTCTTTTAGATCGATTTTTGCTAATGGTTGTTGCGAAAGAACAAATAAACTATCGTTAGCCGTTTCCACTTTATGTACCTGGAAGTTGCTGGCCCTATTTAACTCGGAAGTATCGGCTTTTAAATCCTGAACCAACTGCGCAGTTAACTGGCGGGCATGTTCATTATTGGTGATATTCTCCCTGATGTTCTCAGCAATAAAGCCCATCATCACAGCAATAAATATCATCAGTCCTTCCAGCAGGTATTCTTTAAGTCCTTTTTTTTCTACTTCGGGGTGGTGGTGTACTTCCATTTTGATTTCGGATTTCGGAGTTGCGATTTCGGATTTATTTTCGACTTCGGGTTGCGAAGTGTTGACTTCGGGATGGATATCCTCTTTCGTTTCAACAGCTTTCTGCTTTGGTCTTTTAGCTTTCTGCTCTGACCTCGGACTTCGGGCTTCTGATTTTTGCACTCTGCCTGTATTTTTCCTATTGGTACCGCTCATAAATTCAGAAAATAAAGATATTAAATGTGTCTTAATTGCCCAATGGTCAGTAGTCAATGGTGAATACTCAATAGTCAATGGTCATTGCCACTATTCACTATTGACTATTCACCACTCACTTCTATTCCTCTATTTTAGATGTCATCCAGACGATCAGTAGTCCCAAAACAGCGATGAATGAGAATGCCCAGCGCAGGTTGGCAGCTTGTGCTACAAAGCCTACTAAAGGCGGTACCAGCAGGAATCCTAAATAGCCTACGGTTGATACGGCTGCAATGGCCGGTCCGCCGCTCATGGACTTTGACCTTCCGGCTACACTGAACACCAAAGGAACCATGCATGATACACCGAGTCCAACAAGTGCATAGCCTGCGATGGTTGGTATTATGTATGGAAGAGCGATGGCAACTGCAAAACCGCTTACAATGAGCACGCCACTGTATCTCATTACCATTTTGATGCCCTTTCTGTTTACTATATGATCTCCGGCAAAGCGCCCGGTAGTAACAGCTATCATGAAGACTACAAAGGATGCAGTGGCTATCACTTTTGTAGCATGTACTGCCTTAAATATGTAGACGCCACTCCAGTCGTACATTACATTTTCGCAGGCCATGGATGAGAAGCAGATCAGGGCAAATTTGAGCAGTTCTTTATCGGGAAGTGAGAATATCGGTTTGCGTTCCTGTGGTTCAGGTTTTTCATGCAGCGTATTGGGCCATGCGAGGAACGCGATGAGACAAAGCCCTATGCTTACCACCAGCAAATGCCAGGTTGGGGGCACTTTAAAAGATGCCATTATCAGGCTAAATACTGATCCGGAAAGCCCGGCAAAGCTCCAGATACCGTGGAAAGTGGTGATGATGGATTTTTTATATAGTTTCTGAACGCCAACAGATTGCGTATTGATACTGAGGTTAAGAATATTGCGCGATGAGCCGAAGAAAAATAAAATGGCGATGAATTGCCAATATTCGGTAGTAAAGCCAAGCAGCCCCAGCATCAGGTTAAAGGCTACGGCGCCTACCAGCATAATACGGCTGCTGCTGAAAGTAGCGAGCATGCGGCCGGTAATGGGCATGGTGATCATCAGTCCGGCAGGAAGCGCCAATAGTGCCCAGCCCAGGAATGCCTCGTTCAGATGGAGGGATTGCTGTATGTAAACGATGCGCGATGTCCAGGTGGTATACCCAAAGCCCGACACAAAGAAAAACAGCGCATTGGCGATACGTATTTGACGGGGTGATTTGGTGAGGGCGGTCGCGGTATGCACTATGATTGTTTGAGGTGCTAAAATAGTGAATTAGTGAGTGGTGAGTAGTGAATGGTCAATTAAAATTATTCACCATTCACCACTCACTACTTTAAATTTTGTGATGACAAGTGATTTGTTTATTTTCATCATGTTTAATTGAAATAATGGAGACCTCAACCATCACATCCTCTAAAAAACCAAATAACACTATTCTTTTCGGCGGTATTGCCCTCACACTTGGCCTGCTCATTCTCTTTGATATCTGGATGGGACATATGCAAATGGCGTATTATGACAAGTTGTTCTACTCTCGTTTTATCTACTGGGGTATCCTGGTGGTGTTACTCTTTTATGCATTTAAAATAGAACGTCAACCATTTCTGCTTTGGAAAGAAGAGAATAATGCGATAGGGTTTTTTCTGCTTTCGGTGCTTTTGTTGTATTTGTCAAGCATAGGAGCGGCATTTGTATCAGCTGTGCCCGTTCTCCTGGGCCTGCATGAAAAGAACATCGTAATGAAAAAGATAATAGCACTTATTACCGGGCACCAGGCGATGATATTTTTCATAGCGCTCACAGCTGGCGTAACTGAAGAACTTATTTTTAGAGGCTATTTGCTTACACGCTTATCGCAATTGTTTAAAAATAATGTTGTGGCGATTATAGTGTCTTCCTTGCTATTTGCAGCATTACATTACAAATACGGCAGTCTGCGCGAATTGATCTTTACTTTTCTCATCGGCATAATATTCAGTATTTATTATATCAAATACCGTAATATAAAGGCGATTATCATAACACATTTCCTGATAGATTATATCAACATGAATATTGCTACACATTTGAAATTGAAATAACCTAACCTTTATTTTATAATGCTCAGCCCAGACCTTAGTAACATTCATAAACCTCAAATTGTCATTCTTATCATCGGAATACTATTAGCTGTTTTAATGTCATTTGGCATTAATCTTATTATTGGGATGTTTAATATCAGCTATCATGACAAGATTGTTTACGCTCAATTTGCAAAGTGGATTGTTGTTGCTTTTTTATTTTTTTATGCGAACCGGATTGAAAAACAACCTCTGCTTGTATGGACAGGAAACGACTCAAGCGTAGGCTTTACATTACTTTCCGTACTGGTACTTTATGTGGCGTACATATTAGAAGCCATTGTTTCCTCTGTACCATATTGGTTCGGCTATCGCGATAGCTATCAGTTAATGCGTATAGAAATGCAGGTGCTCAGGGGGCATCCATTATTAATATTTTTTATTTCCATTACTGCAGGAGTCACCGAAGAGTTGATAATCAGGGCTTATGTTTTAACCAGATTGTCGACTTTTTTTAAAGAGCCTTATATCTCCATAGTTATATCATCTGTAATTTTTTCCGCATTGCATTATAAGTATCATAGTCTGAGTGAATTTATATTTACTTTTCTATTCGGAGTTGTAGGCAGCGTTTACTATATCAGGTACCGTAATATACATGCATTGATACTCGTACATTTCTTGGTAGACTTCATCGTGTTTACGACTGCGCAGCATTATTATTAAATTTGATTAATTCACTTTCGCCACTTAAACGACTTGTCATCTATAGCGCGCATAGTACACAAGATTCCTTCCAAATGATCGTATTCATGCTGAAGTAACTCTGAAAGATCATCTTTCAAATGCCATTGTTGCGACTGCCAGTTTTCGTCAAGGTAATCAATGGTGATCTCCCGGTGTCGCATTACTTTGACCAGCAGATTCGGAAAACTCATGCAATCATCCCATAACTCGAATTTTTCATCACTTAAATTGCTCAGGGCAGGATTGATAAACGCCACAGGCCGGTCAATATTCATATAGATCAGCCGTTTCATAATCCCCAACTGCGGTGCAGCAATTGCACGACCGAAATGGTAGCGCTCACGTATCTGCTGCATTACGTTATGCAGATCGGCCACCCAATCTTTTACTTTGGGAAGCTCTTCTGGCAGAACAGGTTCACATACCTGGTAAAGGCGCGGGTCGCCGAGCGGCAGGAGATCGTCAAGAGTTTTCATGATACATCAAAAATACCTGCTTTTATGAAATTTGTGGCAGGCTTAATATCTTTACCGTTATGGAAAAGAAATTCATTTTAGGCGATATTGTGGTAATGATTGCCGACGGTCCAAAGATGGCTGTTGAGGGTTATGTAGTAGAGGATGACAGTAAAGGCGGCTTTATTGAAAGCGATGAATATGTGAACGTGGTTTATTATACTCCTGATGGCTTTAAACGTGACACTTTCCACCAGGACCTGCTGATACATATTGATGAACTGGATGATGTTGAACCGTAAGGGATGTGAAGATGTGCAGATGTGCAGATGTGCAAATGTGTGGATGTGCAAATGATTAACTTATAAATAATCGTCAATACGTCATCCTGGTATTGCAAACTGCAAACTCAAAACTGCAAACTGATTACACCGGCAACGTAAACCAAAAAGTGCTGCCTTTTCCTATTTCGGTATCCACACCAATTTCACCATTGTGTTTTTTGATGATCTCTGAGCAGATATAAAGGCCGATTCCCAATCCCGAATTGCTATTGTTTCCGTTATTTTGTACCTGGAAATAACGGTCGAACAAAAAGGGGATCTTTGACGGCGGTATGCCCGGACCATGGTCAATAACAGAGACCTTGGCCTCTATATGCCTGTTTTCGATAAGGATATTAATTTCCTTGCTTTCTTCGGCATATTTTATGGCATTGCTTACCAGGTTGGTCAGCACCTGTTCTATTCGTTCAGCATCAGCAGTTACTTTCAATTCGTTTTCGCCAATTACATTTATGGTGTAGCCTTTGGGTATATTCATCTCGCTGCTGCAGTCGCGAATGAGCTTAACAAGGTCAAATGCCGACCGGCGCAGCGTGAACTGTCCCTGGCTGAATTTGCTTACGTTTAGCAAACCTTCAATAAGTGAGGTTACTTTATTCACACTTCTATTGGCACGACCGATCATATCATCCAGTTTATCACTGCTCAAATTGCTCTTTTGCATTTCGATAAGCTGTAATGATGCCTTCAGGGTAGTAACCGGCGTTTTTAGTTCGTGACTGGCTATGCTGATAAAGTCGTCTTTTTGTTGCTGCAATACTTTAAGCTCCTGTATATCGGTAGCGGTACCGGCCCATAAACGAATGCTGCCATCATCGTTCCGGATAGGTTGCATGCGCACCAGGTGCCAGCGGTATTCTCCGGTCCTGCTTTTTTCGCGTATTTCAAATTCACCGCCAATCCCTTTTCCTAAAATTAAGCTTAACTGATCCAGGTTGTATTGCAGATCATCAGGATGTACCACAGTTTTCCATCCCCATGCTTTCGATTCCTCAAAATTGAGACCGGTGTACTCAAACCAACGCTTATTATAGAAATTTATACTGCCATCTGGTGTGCTGGTCCATGCAATCTGCGGAATGGTATCCATTATATTCTGTAGCCGTTTCTCGCTCTCCTGTAGTTCATTGGTTCGCATACTCACACGTTCCTCCAATTCATTGTTCAGCGTTTGAAGGCTTTGTTTGGATTCGTTCAGACTTTCATTGCTTACAATATATTCTTCGTTCAGGTTCGTTAGCTCTTCTATTGCCGTAGCGAGTTCCCTGTTTACTTCGGCTGTTTCCTTTTCCTTAGATACCAGTAGCTTTTGCATCATCTCTTTTTCATCGATGCCTTTGCTGATGTTTAAGAAGAATAGCAGCGAAACGGTTACCGCCGCGATTGAAGTAATAATGATCATTACGGGGGCAAGATTGGTATACTTGTTCAATTCCTTAAGCTGTATATGCAATAGCTCTGTTTCCTGAATTTCCATTTTGCTGACGGCTTTACGCAGACTGTCCATCATCGATTTACCCAGTCGCAGGTCGTCAACATAAATAGTATCACGTACCTGCTCTTTTTGGATCATGCTGGCCAGCAGGTTATTTTCGTTATTCAACAGTCGCCTGGCCATTGTTAAATAATGCTGCTGATAAAGATTGCTGCTGGTTAATTGCTCAACCTGGTTTAAAAGGTTTGAGGCGCTTTGGTAGGCACCTTTGTAGGGTAATAAAAAGTCGTCCTGATCTGTAAGTATGTATCCGCGCTGGCTGGTTTCGGCATCCTTCATGACCGACATTACTTTTTCGAGCTTTAGAATAACGGAATTACTATGATCAACCAGGTTGTTGCTTTCGAGTAAATTGGTAATAAATGTATAGGAAACGGCAGATATAACGACCAGGATGAAAATAGAAATCCCAAACCAGTATTGTAAACTTCTATTTAGTCCATTTTTCATTAAGTGATGTAGTAAAGTAGTTATGCAAAAATAACCCGCTTAAGCAAAGAAACAAGACTGCTTTTAATTAAAGATTAAATGCCTTAACAAGATAAGCAATTTTTTGAGGAAATCAAAGCTTAATTATTGGCGATAGCAGGCGGGCAGACTAAAGCTCAATGTTTGCAATTATAAAATACTCAGATAGTTATAGTCGATTTTAAATATTAATATTTAAATTACATGACGGAACCATATGTGCAGCGGGCAGTGTGCTGTTTCCAGTACCACAAAACAATTATTACAATTCATAACTGGCAAATGCACCCAAAAAACAAAAGAAGTGCTAACTGCCAACTCAAAACTGCTAACTGAAACATGGAAGTTCACCACCACCCCGAAGTAGAAAAGAAGGGATTTAAAGAATATTTGCTTGAGGGCCTTATGATATTCCTGGCCGTTATGATGGGCTTTATTGCCGAAAACATCAGGGAAAACATATCCGAACATAAACGTGCCGCTGAGTTTGCCCGGTCGTACTATGGTGATATAAAAAAAGATACTGCGCTGTTACACCAGGCACTGCGTTTTTCGGCGCATAAAATAGCCGCAATTGATAGCATTGAAACCGATATGCGTCAACCGCCTGCCGCCTGGAACGATACAGTGATTTTTGCTAAGGGGATTGTTGCCAGCGCGGTTTTGCCTTTTGAACCTTCAACTGAGAATTATGAGCAGATGAAATCGTCGGGTATCATTCGTAGTTTTAAACAGAAGATGGTAGGCTTGATGAATGAATATGATCTGCAGGCAAAGCACGTTGAACGCCGTGAGGACATTACTCAAAAGTTTATCACCGAACAGATGGTTCCCCTGATTATAACCACGGGCGATTTGGGAGTTTCTTACGATATTATGACCAGGGCCAGGATCACACATAACGCGCATTTAGACTGGGACCCGGTTGTGGCAAGAAAATATCTTAATATGGTGATATTTATTAAAATTTTGACCTTACGGTCGATGCAGGAATACAGAAAACAATTGGCCGTAGCAGATAAGGTTTTGAAAGAGCTGGAGAAAGAGTATGAGTTGGAGGAGTAGTCAAAAGGCAGTTTGCAGTGGCCAGTTAGCAGACTTAAAAACAAGCAAGCTTATAAAAATAAATTTACTGCAAACCGCAAACTTAAAACTGCAAACTGAAACATGGAAGTGCACCACCACCCCGAGGTAGAAAAGAAAAGCTTTAAGGAATACCTGTTAGAAGGCCTGATGATATTTGTAGCCGTAACGATGGGCTTTTTTGCCGAGAGTTTACGTGAGCACATTAACGAGCGCGACCGGGCAAAGGAGTTTGCTGTAACACTTTATGCCGATTTGAAAGCCGACACCGCGGAGCTGCATGAATACCTGGCATATACAAAAAATGCTCAAGCCAATATAGATACGTTGATGCAACTATTGACTGATGTTGAACCCGGGCAGGTACCTACAGGTAAGTTGTATTGGTTTGGCTTATGGGGTGGTGCCTACAAGGTATTTATACCGCACGATGCGACGCTGCAGGAAATGAAAAATTCGGCTTCGTTACGTTATTTTGCCGATTTACCCTTTAACCGTGAACTGACACAGTATGAACAGTTGGGTCAAAACCTGAAAACTTTTGAAAACCTGACAGATGGTGTTTATACAGAAGTAAGAAAAATCAGGGCGCAGCTCTTTAGTTTTAAATATAATGCCATTATCAATGACGTTTCGCACATAAAAGACCTAAAATTGCGCAGGGAAAAAATTGACACCTTTATCAAAACCAATCCACCATTGCTGAATACTGATAAAGTGCTTTTTAATCAATATGTAGAATTGGTACGCTCCAGGTTTTTAGACCGTAAGATTGTTTTTGCATCTGAAATTTTAAACCATGCTGATACATTGATCGAAGAGCTGAAAAAGAAATATAAGTTGAAGGATGGGGAGGAGTGAAGCAGTAGGCAGTAGGCAGTAGGCAGTAGGCAGTAGGCAGTAGGCAGTAGGCAGTAGATAAAATTTAGCTAACAAAATACAAACAAAATCGAGTAGTTGCAAACTGCTAACTAAGAACTGCAAACTGAAAAATCACCCCATTGGCATAAAAATATAAAATGTAGAGCCCTTGCCGGGAGCGCTTTCAAAATCGATGTGGCCGCCTTGTTGTTCGGTAAATTCTTTACACAGAATCAATCCTAAACCAACGCCCTTCTCGTTGGCAGTACCGAAGGTAGACCTAGCCTTTAAGGTAAACATGTCCGCTTGCTGTTCGTAAGGTATGCCGCGACCGCTATCGGTAATGCTGATACGGCATTCGTTGTTGATGCGCTGAGTGTGCACTTCAATCCGGCCGCCTGCAGGTGTAAACTTTATAGCATTACTCACAATATTGCGAACCACCAGTTGCAGCATGTCGCTATCCGCTACTACACTAATGGTTGGATCGACCTCGTAAGTAAGATCGATATCCTTCTTTGTGGCCATTATGCGCTCCATTTCGAGCGTGTTTTTCAGTGTCTCGTTCAGGTTCATATCGCTCAACTTCACTACGACGCCATCCATTTGCGATTTGGACCATATGAGTAATTTCGAGAGCATATTCAGTGTGCTTTGTGTTACCCGCAGCAGGTCGCTCTCCACTACTTCACGCTCTTCTTTATCCAGGCCATATTCTCCCACCAGCTCAAGATAGTTCTGGATGTTGCTAAGTGGACCGCGCAAATCGTGCGCAATGATTGACATCAGCTTGTTCTTCTCAGAGTTGATATGTTCCAATTGCTCGTTTTGTGCCAGTATGTATTGATGCTGTTGCTCAATGTCCTTTCGTTTCTCTTCAACCTGCAATCGCTCAAAATCGTAGCTATGGCGTACATTTCTGATAGTGAAATACATGATGCACACCCCAACCAGGTAAGCTGCCGTAACGTCAATAAAACGATCTGAGCGGCTCAGATAAGTGTAGGGTACCAGTTTGGGATAATAATATTCGATGCCGTGCATTGCAAGCAATAAGACCATATTTACCGCAAACCAATATTTATGTTGCTTTTGAGGCGTAACGAATATGATGAGATATAACGCAAGGGCGAAAACCACATCATTTGGCCCGCTGATGCCCGAATTGTAAAAATAATTGATGAAGAATAACGCATTGCAAATGACAGCGGTAATGAAGATACTGCCCCGTACTTTGCCAATAAACCGCGACCGGTAAAAGAAAAACGCAAATACAAGCCCGGCTACTACGCACAGGCCAGCTGCTACCCATTCACTGATGATCAGGTTGACAGGCGTGGTAATAATCATGGCGATGACCATAATGATGCAAAGCGCGTGAAATATCCTGTATTCGAGAGGGAAGACGGAAGGATCGCCGGTGAGGTTTGCCCAGCGCGAACTTATTTTATCACGAAAAGGTAATTCGGTATTCACTTTAGATCCCTCAAATCTACTAAAAAAACGAGACAGCCCAGTGTAAATTTCTTTAATGTTAAAATAATGTCGTATTAGTCAGCGGGCTGATCGAAATGATTTTTGGGACTTTATACGGATAGATAAGCTATTGGTTGAGTGAAGTTTTTTGATAGTCGGAAGTCGGAAGTCGGAAGTCGGAAGTCGGAAGTCGGAAGTCGGAAGTCGGAAGTCGGAAGTCGGAAGTCGGAAGTAAATTGAATCGGCAAATATACGCCATTCACCAATGAACTAATGAACCAGTGAACAAATGAGCTAAAAGGATGAAAAAACACAGGCATAAGCGAATCATCATTAGCGGAGGCGGCACCGGGGGGCATATCTTTCCGGCGATTGCTATTGCCAATGCTTTGAGAAAGCTTGATCCTGAAGTAAAAATACTTTTTGTAGGTGCCAAGGGGCGCATGGAGATGGAAAGGGTGCCTGCGGCTGGTTATGAAATTGTTGGGCTGAATATACAAGGCATCCAGCGTAAATCGATACTGAAAAACCTGATGCTGCCTTTTAAACTGATTGGTAGTATCCTGAAATCACTGCGTATCATTCGTGATTTCAGGCCTAATGCAGCGGTGGGTGTTGGAGGATACGCGTCGGGTCCCTTACTCTATGCAGCATCGCTAAAGAAAGTGCCTTACCTTATACAGGAGCAAAACTCTTATGCAGGCGTCACCAATAAACGTTTAGGCAAAAAGGCTAAGAAGATTTGTGTGGCTTATGACGGAATGGATAAGTTTTTTCCGGAGGACAAGATCGTCATCACGGGCAATCCTATACGCAGGGAGTCGGTTGATATTGCGGGGAAACGTGAGCAGGGATTAGAATGGGCTAAGCTGTCTGGCGATAAGAAGACCATTTTTATAACAGGTGGAAGCTTGGGTGCACGCACATTAAACAAAAGCGTGCTGGCCAATATCGATAAGATCATTGAAGCTGATGTGCAACTGATATGGCAAACAGGTAAATACTACTATCCGGATATCATGGAGTCATTTAGAGGCAAGGTTCATCCGAATATCCGCATAATGGAGTTTGTGGACCGTATGGATTTGGCCTATGCTGCTGCCGATATAATAATATCCAGGGCAGGTGGTACTATATCGGAACTTTGTGTGGTTGGTAAGCCTGCTATCCTGGTGCCTTCGCCGAATGTAGCAGAAGACCATCAGACTACCAACGCAATGTCGCTGGTGGCAAAAGACGCTGCAATTTTTGTGGCCGATAAGGATGCCCAGGCTCAACTGATGGATGTGGCCCTGGAGCTTTTAAATGATAAGAAGAAACAAAAAGAATTAAGCGATAACATCAGCAAACTGGCCCTGCCGGATGCTGATGAAACGATCGCGAAAGAGGTTATACAAATAACAGGTTAATTTAAATTTCAGCCTGCCCTCCGTGCGGTTGCGGAGGGAGGCTTTTTTGAGAACAAGATGGAACTGCAAAACATAAAGCGGGTATACTTAATAGGCATAGGCGGCATCGGCATGAGCGGATTGGCCCGTTACTTTGCCCATTTGGGCTGTATTGTTTGCGGTTACGACAAAACCTCAACCGACCTAACCGACCAGCTGCATAACGAAGGCATCCAGGTAATATTTGAGGACAGAGCCGACTGGATACCTTATGCTTTCCAAACACCCAACGAATGCACGCTGATCATTTATACTCCCGCAGTACCAAGAGACTCAGAAATATTGAACTTTTTCAAGAACAATGGTTTTGAGTTATTCAAGCGTTCCCAAGTACTAGGATTGATCAGCCGAAGCATGTTTACTATTGCGGTTGCCGGCACGCATGGCAAAACCACCACCTCGTGTATGATTGCACATATTTTGAAAGATTCAGGCAAGGATTGTTCTGCGTTTTTGGGTGGTATTGCATCTAACTACAACAGCAACGTGTTGTATGGTAAGAATGACATTGTAGTAGTTGAGGCTGACGAGTTTGATCGTTCGTTTTTGACCCTACATCCTGATATAGCGGTTATTACCTCGATGGATGCCGATCACCTGGATATCTACGGCAGCCATGATCAGTTAACAGAATCATTTCGGCAGTTTGCATCGCAGCTGAAAGAAAACGGTACGCTCATCTACCATGAAGATTTGCCTTTAACAACCGAAGGAATCACTTATAGCGGTAAAGGTCCGGCAGATGTAAAAGCATTTGATATCAGGGTTAAGGATGGCGATTTCTATTTCGACTTTAAGAACAGCAGCACGCAGATAGATAATATCAAACTGGGTATAGCCGGTATTCATAACATCGAGAACGCGACTGCAGCAATCGAAGTTGCTCTAAAGGTAGATATAGAACCAGCGCTAATTAAACGTGCACTGGAATCATTCAGGGGAGTAAAGCGTCGCTTTGAGTACATAGTAAAAACAGACAAACACATTTACATAGATGACTATGCGCACCACCCGGAAGAGTTGCGTGCGGCTATTTCATCCATCAAAACATTATATCCAAATAAAAAACTCACAACAATTTTTCAACCGCATTTATATACCCGCACCCGTGATTTTGCCGATGGCTTTGCCGAAGTGCTGGATATGAGTGATGAGTTGATTATGCTGGATATATATCCCGCGAGGGAATTGCCGATTGAGGGAGTCACATCTGATATGATTCTCAGCAAGATGCAAATGTTAAATAAACGGAAATGTGGAAAACAAGAGGCGGTCGATCTTGTGAGGATTGAAAAACCTGAGCTACTTTTAACGG
Source organism: Mucilaginibacter sp. (assembly GCF_036568825.1). GTDB lineage: Bacteria > Bacteroidota > Bacteroidia > Sphingobacteriales > Sphingobacteriaceae > Mucilaginibacter. The sequence goes on from NZ_DATCRU010000086.1 coordinate 66,478, forward strand.
TAGGGGCAGGCGATATAGACCAATTGGTTCAACCTTTAAAAAAGGCTTTGGAAAATGTTTAAGAGACTCATCTGGAAACGCATTTTAATCGGATCGGCCTGGGCGGTTTGCCTGGGTGGGCTGGTGGTGCTCATGAGTTTTATCGGCTTCAAAGAGTCAGGTGTGTTCTGCAAAGCGGTGAAGATTTATATTCCGGGTAACCAGTATTTCATCGACAAAGAAGAAGTAGATCATATCCTGAAAGTACACAAACACGAGTTGGTTGGCCGCAATATGGAAAGCATCAACCTGCACGATCTGGAGAATAAGTTAAAAGCTAATCCATTCATCGAATCGGCAAAAGTGTATGCCGATATGGACGGCGTGATCAAAGTGGAGATCAGTCAGCGCCAGCCGGTGATGCGGGTAATGAACCAGGCGGGACAGGATTTTTATATCGATCAGAACGGGTTGAAGATACCGATGTCATCAAACTTCACGGCAAAGGTGCTGGTGGCAAACGGATATATTGATGAAGCTTATGGCGGCAAACTGGATACGCTGCATACAGATATCGCCAAACAGCTTTATAAAACGGTTCAGTTCATCAACAAGGATTCGCTTTGGACAGCACAGATTGCACAACTGTATGTCAACACGAATCACGAGATCGAATTGATACCACGGGTAGGCACTAACCGCATTTTGCTGGGTAATGCCGATTCGCTGGAGAACAAGTTCCATAATCTGCTGGTGTTTTATAAGCAGGCACTGCCGCAGGTGGGGTGGGACAGGTATAAGATCATTAACATCAAATTTGCCAACCAGGTAGTGGGGGTAAAAAGCGATAATTTCAAAAAGGATTCGCTAAAGGCAGTAACCGCCAAAGCAGATTCAATAAAAATGGGTAAAGATACATTCACAAACAATTAATTAAGTATGGACAAGAGTTCGACACACGAAAAAAGTTCGCCAATCGTAGTAGGATTGGACATCGGGACTACCAAAATATGTGCTATCGTCGGTCGCCGGAGTAAAAACGGTAAGATCGAAGTATTGGGTATTGGCAAAGCTGAATCGGCCGGTGTTACCCGTGGCATGGTATCGAACATAGATAAAACAGTTAACGGCATCACTATCGCGGTTGATGTGGCCGGAACGCAATCAAACGTTGAGATTCGTGTGGTGAACGTTGGTATTGCCGGTCAGCATATCAAAAGCCTGCAGCACCGTGGATTGATAACCCGTAAGGACCTGCAAAGCGAGATCAGCCGTAAGGACATCGATAAGCTGGTAGAAGATATGTATAACCTGGTGATGCCTCCGGGCGAGGAGATCATCCACGTATTGCCGCAGGAATTTACCGTGGACAACGAGCCGGGAATTAAAGACCCGATCGGTATGGCAGGCGTACGTTTGGAAGCTAACTTCCACATCATCTCAGGCCAGGTTACGGCTATCAAAAACATTGTGAAGTGTGTCAATAAAGCGAGCCTGGAAAGCCAGGAACTGATCCTGGAGCCTTTGGCTTCATCTGAGTCGGTATTAAGTGACGAAGAAAAAGAGGCAGGTGTGGTATTGGTGGATATAGGCGGCGGTACTACTGACGTAGCCATCTTCCACGAAGGTATCATCCGTCACACTGCGGTTATTCCATTTGGCGGTAACAGCGTAACTGAGGATATCCGCGAAGGCTGCTCGGTAATGCGCAACATCGCTGAGCAACTGAAAGTGCGTTTCGGATCGGCATTAGCTGAAGAGAATAAAGAGAACGAGATTGTATGCGTTCCGGGATTACGCGGTCGTGAACCAAAAGAAATATCAGTAAAGAACCTGGCTTATGTAATTCAGGCCCGTATGGAAGAGATCGTGGAGCATGTGTATTACGAGATCAAGTCATCAGGTTACGAGAAAAAACTGATCGCGGGTATTGTGATCACCGGCGGTGGCGCGCAGTTAAAGCATTTGCCGCAGCTGGTAGAATACGTTACCGGTTTAGATTGCCGCGTGGGTTATCCTAACGAGCACTTGGCCAAGAACGAAACGCTGCCAAAAAATGTGTATGAAGAATTACAGAGCCCGACTTTCGCAACTGGCATTGGTTTGCTGATAAAAGGTATCCAGAAGATGGAATACAATGATATCCCGCAAAAAGTGGAAGCCAAAACAGACAAAACCAAATATACCGATGACAGAAAGTTTGGCTTATTGGGCAAGCTATTGGAGACAGGGAAGAAATTTATAAAAGATGATATTAAAGACGAAGATTTCCTTAAGTAATATTTTATTAACAATGGCTGACTTTTCCACATTATCGACAATTGTGGAAAAACATTGTTGAAAATGGTGTAATATTACAATGAGTTAATAAACTAATTCGTCATTCACATTTAACTGAAAATAAGGATTATGCAGTTTGAGATGTTAAAAGAAAAGTCGTCCATCATCAAAGTTATTGGTGTTGGCGGCGGCGGCGGCAATGCGGTAAACCACATGTACAAGCAAGGGATTACCGGTGTTGATTTCATAATTTGCAATACCGATGCACAGGCTTTGGAATTAAGCCCTGTCCCCAATAAAGTTCAATTAGGTGCCAGTTTAACCGAAGGTATGGGCGCAGGCTCAATCCCCGAAGTTGGTAAAAACTCGGCTATCGAAAATATCGACGATATAAAACAGATGCTGGGTACCAATACCAAGATGCTGTTTATTACCGCTGGTATGGGTGGTGGTACCGGTACAGGCGCAAGCCCTATCATTGCAAAAGCTGCCCGTGAGCTTGACATCCTGACTGTAGGTATTATTACCACGCCATTCTCTTTTGAAGGCAAGCGCCGTAAGATGCAGGCCGAAGAAGGTTTGGAAGAACTGAAGAAATATGTCGACTCATTCCTGGTGATCTCTAACGACAGGCTGCGCCAGATATTTGGCAACCTGACTTTAGGTTCAGCATTTGCGCAGGCAGATAACATCCTGACCACTGCTGCCAAGGGTATCGCCGAGATCATTACTTTACCAGGCTATATCAACGTTGACTTTAAAGATGTGCGCACGGTGATGAAGGACAGCGGTGTATCTATCATGGGTAGCTCAACTGCTGAAGGTGAGAACCGTGCATTGAAAGCTGTTGAAGGCGCTTTATTATCACCGTTGTTAAAAGATAACGAGATTGAAGGTGCAAGATATATCCTGTTGAACATTAGCTCAGGTGATAAAGAAGTTACTATGGATGAAGTATCAGTTATTACTGACTTTATCCAGGAAGAGGCTGGTTTAGCCGCCGACCTGATCTGGGGCAATTGTCGTGATGAGGCTTTGGGAGAGAAGCTTTCGGTAACGATCATTGCGACCGGTTTCCAAACCAGGGATGAGCGTGAAAAAGAGCAAAGCAGCAAAAAGGTAGTATCGATGCTGATGCCTGAACCAGAGTTGGTAAAACCTGTGGTAAACGAGTTTATCAACCAGGTAAAACCTCCTGTTGAGCCAGTTGAATCTGAGCCTTACATCAAAGCTGTAAAAGAAGAAAAACAAGCCGGCTTATTCGATCTGTTTGCAAAAGCAGAAGAACAGCCTGCCGTTATAAAATATGATCTGACTCCGGAAGAACCTGCTGCGGCAGAGCCTGAAGTGCGCGAGGAGTTTACCTTTAAGATCGCAGATTCGGTAATGAACTTTGAGCCGGTTAAACCGGAACCAATTCCTGAGCCGGAACCAGAACCAGAGCCTGTTGTTGGCGCTGACGATCATAAAACGGACGAAAGCATTGAAGAACAATTGCGTAAATCACGCGAGCGTATCATGCGCCTGAAAGACCTGAGCATGAAACTGCGTGCAGGTAACATCCAAGAATTGGAAAATGTACCAGCCTACAAACGCAAGGAGATCGCTTTACAGCAAACGCCTCCTTCGGATGAAAGCCAGGTATCAAGGTTCTCATTATTGTCGGATGAGGATGGGAAGACGGAGATAAGGAATAACAATTCGTTTCTGCATGATAATGTAGACTAACCATGTCAACCTTCCACCATAATATATAATATTAAAAGGGGCACATTTATTTGTGCCTCTTTTATTTTAGGTGGATTTGTAAATGAATTGGTACAAACTGCGGATAACTTAATCGGCAGTTTGAGCGTTATAAGCTATAGTAAAGTTATAACCTATTATAAAAAGTTATAAGCTTTGGTTAAAGGGCGTTTAAAGCCTATATTTGTGTTTTATTAATAAAAAAGCAGCACTTTGGATTTATTTGATAAGATTTCGAAAACCATGGGTGGGCCGATAGGGCAGCATCAGGAATGGTCGCACGGGTATTTCTCATTTCCTCGTTTGGAAGGCGAGATTGCCCCTCACATGCTATTCAACGGGAAAGAGCATTTGGTTTGGAGTTTGAATAATTACTTAGGTTTAGCTAATCATCCTGAAGTTCGCGAAGCGGATGCACAGGCCGCTGCAGATTTCGGTATGGCATACCCAATGGGTGCGCGTATGATGTCGGGTAACTCAAGGCACCATGAAGAGTTGGAAAATGACCTGGCTCATTTTGTAGGTAAAGAAGCTGCGTTTTTATTGAACTACGGTTACCAGGGTATGGTATCGATCATCGATGCTTTGGTTGACCGTAATGATGTGATCGTGTATGACGCTGAGTCTCATGCTTGTATCATCGACGGTGTTCGCCTGCATATGGGCAAGCGCTTTGTATACCAGCATAATGATGTAGAAAGCTGTGCAAAACAACTGGAACGTGCTACAAGATTAGCTGAACAAACCGGCGGCGGTATCCTGGTGATCACCGAAGGCGTATTCGGAATGTCAGGTGCACAAGGCAAGCTGAAAGAGATCATCAAATTAAAAGATAAATATAAGTTCCGCCTGCTGATAGATGACGCTCATGGCTTTGGTACCATGGGCAAAACCGGTGCAGGAACACACGAAGAGCAAGACTGTATTGATGGGGTGGACGTGTACTTCGGAACCTTCGCCAAATCAATGGCGGGTATTGGTGCGTTTGTAGCATCTAACAAGGACATAATCAGCTACCTGCGTTACAATATGCGTTCGCAAACCTTTGCCAAGGCATTACCAATGCCAATGGTTTTAGGTTTGAAGAAACGCTTCGAACTGTTAAAATCAAAACCAGAGTTGAGAGAAAAACTATGGAAAATTGCCAAAGCCCTGCAAAAAGGTTTGGTAGAGCATGGTTTTGATATTGGTATCACAGATACCATGGTTACCCCGGTTTTCCTGAAAGGTGAACTGAACGAGGCTACCAGTTTAACAATGGATCTGCGCGAAAATTACGGCATATTCTGCTCCATAGTAGTTTACCCTGTAATACCAAAAGGATTGATTGAACTGCGACTGATCCCAACCGCAGTACACACCTTAGAAGACGTAAACCGCACGCTGGATGCTTTCAGCGAAGTTGCTGAGAAGCTAAAGAGCGGAACCTATAAAGAAAAGAAAATGGCGGTTGCTTAGCCCCTCTGAATCTCCCCCAATAGGAGACTTTAAAACATTTTTAAAAGCCTTTCAGTTATATGAAAGGCTTTTTTATTTTTACACCCACATCAATAACCTGATTATGCTTACACGCCGCAATTTTATCAAGATAAATGGCATCACTACTGCCGGAATTGGAATGGGTTTAAAACCCGCCTGGTTTACTGATCTGGATCAATATCAAACCAAACGCATCAGTCCTAACCTGCGCCGGTTTAACAGCTCTGCGGTTGAAGATAAAATTGTAAAGGTAAAAGCCACCATAGCTGATCCTGAAATAGCATGGCTTTTTGAAAATTGCTATCCGAACACACTGGATACCACAGTGAAGTTCAATGATAAAGATGGCAAGGTTGATACCTTTGTCATCACCGGTGATATCGATGCCATGTGGCTGAGAGATTCATCAGCACAGGTTTGGCCTTATCTGCCATTGATCAAGAATGATCCACAGTTAAAGAACCTGATATTAGGTGTGCTCAACCGACAGGCGAAATGTGTACTGATAGATCCTTATGCCAATGCCTTTAACGAGCGTGCTACCGGCAGCGAATGGAATACCGATCGCACCGATATGAAACCTGAGCTGCATGAACGTAAATGGGAGATAGACTCGCTATGCTACCCCATCCGTTTAGCCTATAACTACTGGAAGATCAGCGGTGATAGCAGCTTCTTCGATCACGAGTGGCAAAAGGCAGGTAAACTGATCGTTGATACCTTTAAAACCCAGCAGCGCAAAAAAGGACATGGGCCATACCATTTCCAGCGTAAAACGGAAGTATCTACCGATACCGCGCCATTGAGCGGATACGGTAACCCAATAAAACCTGTGGGACTGATCTGCTCTGCGTTCAGGCCTTCCGATGATGCCACTATTTATTCGTTCCTGATACCATCTAATTTCTTTGCAGTAACCAGTCTGAGGCAATTGGCTGAGATGTATGAGAGTATCGCCAAAGACCATGCTACCGGCTTAAACTGCCGTGCGTTAGCCAACGAGATAGAGACCGCTTTACATAAGTATGCTGTAGTTAATCGCCCCGGATTTGGTAATATCCTGGCTTATGAGGTAGATGGTTTTGGTAACCAACTATGCATGGACGATGCTAACGTACCTAGCTTGTTAGCATTACCCTACCTTGGTGCAATGAAGGCAACCGATCCGCTTTATATAGCTACACGTAAATTTGTATTGAGTACTTCAAACCCATATTTCTTCAGAGGTAAGGCTGCTGAAGGTATCGGAGGACCGCATGTAGGTTTGGGTTATATCTGGCCGATGAGCATTATTATCCGTGCGATCACTTCAACCAATCCTGCAGAGGTAACTACCTGCTTAAAATGGCTGAAACACACCCATGCCGGAACCGGATTTATGCACGAATCCTTCAATAAAGACAATCCGGCCGACTTTACACGCAAATGGTTTGCGTGGGCGAACACACTTTTCGGCGAATTGATCATTAAAACGCAACAATCGCACCCCGAAATATTAAAGAAAGTGATATAGTTTATTTTATAACGATCATATTATTCAATAAGGTCAATTAATATGCCTCTAAATTGATTTAGTGTAAAATCTATGTTATAATTAATCTTGGAGTAAATAATTTACCGATACTGAAAGTATAAAATAAGTATTATTTTATCTTATGAAATATCAATAATCATAATATTTATTTAATGCCCCTGTCATACTCAAAATGTGGAAAAAAACCACTTTAAAGCCATTATTTTTTATGCGTAAAAGTTTTTTTTTTAATAAAAACAGTTTAGCTTAGCTTTAATTAAAACAATAAACCTCAATATTTAAAAGGAGTAACTCAAATGAAAAAATTTACTGATGTAAAAAACCTTGTTGCATCATTGGAAGCAGATGCAGACAAATTCTACAACAAAGGCAACAGCGCTGCTGGTACCCGCGTTCGTAAAGGCATGCAAGAGCTTAAGAATTTAGCACAAGCAATTCGTCTGGAAATTCAGGAATCAAAGAACAAAGCATAAAGTATAGGCTTACTTTATCACCAAAAAACCCGCTTCCTAATAAGAAGCGGGTTTCTGTTTTTATAATCGTATACCAAATTATAATTAAACACTCTGCAAGCTAATGTGCCATCAGCACAAAATGTTGGTAGAATCCAATAAATAATCAGCCGTTAGCATGCCGTAGGTATGCAATGTTACTTTCGTACCTACGGCACGGATTCTGGTATATGATTTTTTTGCTACCAATATTTGACCCGATGGGGAATATTGTTAGGGTAAGCATATTGTCTATTTGACTCACCCGGTCATTGCTTCGCTCGACCGCCCTCCTCCGCAAGCGGTAAAGAGGGGATTTTTTCGTTTTTTTACCCTCTTTCCGCGTAGCGGAGAGAGGGTCGAACAGCGTAGCGCATTCGGGATGAGTCAACACGGTGCTTTGTATAAACCCACCTATTAATTCTCCGCACTTCCATTAAGCCGTTTCTGCTCTTCGGTAGTTTTGGTTTTGTTTCTCATAGGGCTCGACCCAAAATGGTAAGTAAACGTAGCCGTAACAAACCTTGATCCGACCTTATCCCTCGAGAAGATGTCCAGCCCGTTAAAAGTCGTGGTGTATTTATTGAAATTACTATTGAAAACATCGCTTACTGCAAGTCGGATAGCGCCTTTATTATTCAGGATCGCGTACCGCAAGCCCACGTTGGTCCATGCCAGGTATTGATACTGGCTGATGACATAATAAGTAGGCGATTGATATTCATTGATCAATTGAGCGCTTAATTTTGGAGTTATTTTAAAATTTTGGGTTAAGTTAATATTCGCATTATTAGTACTCTTGTCCGGAACATTATAAAGCTTGTAAACATACCGCTCGTGCGATGCATCGATCTGTGCATCAACATGCCACCAGGAAGTCAGATCGAAAGGAAGACTAAACTCGATCATATATTGATAACGCGTACCTAAGTTTGCCTTGGTAGTAACGTAATTGCCCGATGAGTACTGATCAAAAATGGTTTGATAGTAATTGTTGGTAATGATGGTGCTCAAACTTACCCGGTATTTATCAGCAATAAAATCTGATAAACGGTAGGTGTTGATAAAGTCCGGACGCAGAAAAGGGTTACCGGTGCTGGAATAGAAATTATCTACATAGCTTACAAAAGGATTTAAGTCCTGGTAATTCGGACGGCCTATTGTACGGGAATAAGACAAAGTGAACAAATTGTTCTTATCTATCTGCTGACTTATCTGCACATTCGGGAACAGGCTGAAGTAACTGCTATCAGCATGACGGCTCGGATTCACAGATTCAGCTGTAAAATGGGTGCGCTCGCCGCGCACGCTTGCTGTAATGTTTGTCTTGTTGAATTTACCTTCAAATTCAAGGTAACCGGCGTCAATGTTCTCCGTGTAAACAAAATGGTCAGTCAGTTGAGGTACATTGATGGATGAGTCGTTCCTTAATTGAGAAAAAACGATCTGGTTATCACTGTTCACCTGGCTGCTTTTCCAGCCAAAGTTTAGCCTGGTCCCTTTTGCTATCTGCTGGCTAAAATCAATATTGGCTGATTTAATAGTGATATGTGAGGGAGAATTATCGCCGTAAAAAATCGGATCATTCTCGTTTATGCCGGTCGCATTAAAAAAATCATTCCGCAGGTCTTCCTGAGATTTACGGTGGTAATCGGAATAATCCGCATCAGCTGATAAAACGCTCTTGCCCTCTTTGTCCAGGTCGATCTTATAATTCAGGTTATAGTTCACATTATAAAGATTCCTGTCGATTACCGATGATGACCTGATACTTGAATCACGCAAACCGTTTGTATAAACATAGGTGGTATTTCTTTTGTCGATATCGGCATTGTTATAAAAACCGTTTACCAGGAAACCCAGCGTTTGGCGAGAGGTAATATCATAATCAGCACCTACACTAAAATTATGATTACTTGTTTTCACATCAGCATCGTAATTCAGCGAGAAATAGTTATACCCCGCGCTGTTATCGACATACCTGTTTGTTCTGATGGTATGCGGAATGCTGTTGTTGGAATAATTATAGGATGCAAAAAGGTTCAGCTTTTCGGTACGCAGGTTATAATTGATTCCAGAATTGAATTTGTATTTATCGCCGTAAGCAGCGCTCTCAGTAAACGAAAAATTTGAGCCAAGCGATTTCTTTTCCTTTAATATCACGTTGATCATCCCCCCAGAGCCTGTAGCTCCGTATTTAGCGCCTGCATTATCGATCAGCTCGATCTGGCTGATGCTGCTTCCCTGGTAGTTTTTCAGGAAATTGGTAAGCTCTTCGCCACTCAACAAAACCGGTTTGCCATTTATAGCGATCAGCGCCTTCTGGCCTCCATGGTACAGTACTTCATCGTTAACTATTTTCACGCCAGGAGAAGTATTCAGAATATCATAAAGTGATGCCCCTGCTGCAGTGATATTTTGCTCTACGTTCAGCACGCTTTTATCTTTCTTTACCTCAACAAAATCTTTCCTTCCGGCTATAACTACTTCGCCTAATTGGGTTGGGGATTGTTTGACCGAAATAAAACCAATATCCCTGCTTTTGCCTTCTTCAACCTCATAGGGGCCGGAATATGATTTAATATAATTGAGCTTTGTAATAAAGATGAGGTACTTTCCCTTGCTGATATTACTGAAAAGAAATATGCCGGATTTATTGCTCAGAGTAGATTTCACTACTGATGAATCCGGATAATGCAACAATACCACTGTGGCTTCATCAACAAGTCCTTTATCCGAATAAACTTTGCCTACCAGCGCCGAGGAGGGCGTTTGTGCATATGATAAGGTACATGCACACACAAATAATACGGCAAAAAGACATCCGGAAAGAATTCTCATCAATTGGGGGCGTGTAAAGGTTTATTCGATATTCAGTGGTTTAAATCAGGGCACAATATAGCAACTAAAAATCGCATTCTGCCAAAATTGCGACCCCGTTTTTTAACGGTAAATTAATAATACGGTTACGCCAAAAACTATTTTTAAACAAAAATTAATTGGGCAGAAAAATATGGCCTTTAATAAAACTGTATCTATAATATTTTCTGACTAAATAACTACTTCAGTCCAAATTAAATATCCATGTTTGATTTTATTTCGCGCCAGACATTATATTTGTTTCCCCGATAACCATAAAATGAAGAAAGTTCTACTTCTGTCCATAGCTCTTCTGCTTAACATAAGCGTATTTGCGCAAAGCTACGCATCAGATGAAAGTCCAATAAACTTAAAGATCCCTTCTGGCAATGTGAGCGGTACGCTTAGCATGCCAAAGAATGTTTCAGGCAAAGTTCCGGTTGTGATCATCGTTGCCGATTCAGGCCCTACCGATCGCAACGGTAATAATGAACAAACCGGGCTGAATGGCAATATGTACAAAATGCTGGCCGAAGGACTGGCAAAAAGCGGCATTGCATCGGTGCGCTATGATAAAAGAATGGTGGGTCAAAGCAAAACAGCCAATAAACTGGAAGAGCTGCGCTTTGACGATTATGTGGATGATGCTGTAGGTTTGATCGAAATGCTGAATGAGGATCAGCGTTTTTCAAAAGTGGTTATACTGGGGCATGGTGAAGGTGCATTGGCCGCTATGCTTGCCGCACGCGACCAACCGGTTAAAGACATCATTTCAATCAATGCTACCAGCGAGCAAGGCGATAAACTGATGACTGAAATATTTAAGTCCAGGCCGCAATACCAACAGGACGAGTTTAAAACCTGGCTGGATAGTTTGAAAAAAGGAAAAACATTTGACAATGTCGATCTGGCCCTGTATCCGCTGGTGAGCACAGCTAAACAAAAATACCTGATGTCATATTTCAGGTATCCTCCTCAGCGCGTAATAAAAGTGATGAAAGTACCTACGCTTATTATACAAGGTACAACCGACGTGCAGGTAAAAGTTGCTGATGCCGAAAAGCTGAAGAAAGCCAAATCAGATGCTACACTGATCACCATAAAAGGCATGAGCCATATTATGAAGGACGGCCCTGCAGATAAAGATGCGAATATGGAAACCTATACCAATCCCACTTTACCGCTGAAAGCCGAACTGGTGCCTGATATTGTGGATTTTATAAAGAAGAACTGATTTTTTAAGTCTAAAGTCCTGAGTCGAAAGTCTTAAGTCTTTTGCATTAGTTTTTGGACTTCTGACTTGAGATTTCGACTTAAGGCTATTTCCAGGCTCCTAACAATCTCCTGATCACAATGATCTCGGCTGTATGATAAGCATTGTGGTCAGCTATCTGCAATGCCTCGCGCAGTATGTTTTGCCCCTCGCCATGAGGGATCGCTTTGTAAATATCCCCGGTTTTTAACAGATCGATAAATTCCTTAAGATCGTCATTTATCTGCTTTAATGAACTTTCCCATTCGGCATCGTCTTTTGGGGCAACATCTTTAACCCAATACTTATCAGGCCATTTTGGCGACTCGTGCTTTTCGCTTTCACTAAACTTAAGCATATCCCATTGCGCTATACGGATGTGTTCCACCAGTTGCCAGATGGAATAGGGCAGGTTATCAGGTTTTGCACCTCTTAATTTGACGGGCAGACCATCCAAAGCATCGTCTAAACTGGCATGAGCGCTGCCGCCGTTCAGGAGTTTTATCAATTCATTTATCAGGATTTCATCATGATTAGCCATAATATTTTAATTTAGATAAGAAACAAGCCAGGCAGTAAGTTTTAGTAAAGTAACAAATTTAGTTATGCATGTGGCATTGGTCAGTCCGAATATTTACCAAATAACGCTGAAAATTGTCAACGTGTTTTTGGTGCGTATTCCGGCAGGTTTAATTTTGGTAGATACCGGCCCTAAGGGTAGCAAGCAACTCATCTTTGCCGCTATTAAAGAAATTGGCAGGCATCCTGATGATATTAAGCATATTATAGTAACCCATGCTCATCATGATCATTCGGGCAGCCTTGCCGATATAGTGAATGAAGTAAACGCGCCTGTATATATGCACCCTCAAGACGCTGCATTGGTACGCCGGGGAGTGGCGTATCACTTTAAGTCGGATATCAAAAATCAAATACTCGGTATTGCCACTATCGGTTCGCGTGTCCGGCTGCCTTATATAAATATAAAGCCGGTTAAACAAATAATCGAAGTCAATGATGGCGATTGGATTCCCGATAAGGGTTTTTTGCAAGTCATTTACTCCCCCGGACATTGGGCGGGGCAGATCACTTTATTCTATCCCGGTGATGAGGGAGTGATCATAGCAGCGGATGCAGCCGAAAATCATTCCCGTTTGCGGTTACCACGAGAATATCAAAATGAAGACGAATGCCTGGCAACAATTAAAAAGATAGCATCTTTTGATTTCAATACAGCAGTATTCAGCCACGGAAAACCAATTTCAAACCGGGCTTCGGAGATTTTTAAAATAGTGTTTGGGCTTCATTAGGCATTTTCCCCTAAAAAGTTTTAAGTTTATCCGAACGATTAAAAACTTCTCCGGTGATTAAAAAAACTTTTGCTTTTGTACTGTGCGTCGCTCTTTTTGCCGCATGTAAAAAAGATGCCTCTGTAGGCCCCATACAAGGCAGCATGGATGACATCGCTTTTAATAAATATGAAACCTTTTTCCTGGATGAACTATGGAAACAATTTCCTGACTGGGGCACCAGCGTAGGCTATCATAAATACGACTCCATTTTACTGGTTCCGGATAAAAAAACACGCGATAAGCAGCTGAAATTTGTTAAGGTACAATTGGATTCGCTGGGCAAATATCAGCCAGCCGCCTTCCTTGAAACCAACAAGATGGATTATGCCATGATGCAAAATCAACTGCAGTACATGCAATGGCAGATGGAGCAACTGAAAGCTTATGAGTGGGATCCTTCATCGTACAACGTTATCGGCACTTTTGCTTATATACTAAATGAACATTATGCCCCGCTGGATAAGCGCCTGACCAACTTTTACCAAAAGATGCTCAACGTTCCGGCTTATTATAAAGAGGCTGAAAAGGATATCAAAAACCCGGTTGTAGAGCTCACCAACCTGGCCATTGAGCAGCATGAGGGCGGCTTAAGTGTTTTCGGGACTGATTTTGCCGATTCCCTTAAAAAAACCAAGATACCAGAAGCGGCCCAAAAGCAAATGCTGGACAGGGCAAAACTATGTACCGATGCTATAAATAGCTTCACCAGCTTCCTTAAAAATCTTAAAAATGATAAGCCCCGCAGTTTCAGACTGGGTAAGGATTTGTATGAGGATAAGTTTAAATACGAAATACAGGCATCTGAAACGGCGCAACAGATTTACAATGCCGCTGTTGAGCGCAAGAAGCTCGTCCATCATGAAATGGCGAAGATCACCCTGAAACTGTGGCCAAAATATTTCGGGAACCAACCCAAGCCAACTGATACTTTGGATATGATTGCCAAAATGATCGATACGCTATCGGTTAAACATACCAGACCGGACGAGTTCCAGGCAACCATTACTCAGTTGTTGCCAAAGCTGACGGCCTTTGTGACTCAAAAGGATCTGTTAACTATGGATCCGACCAAGCCATTAGTGGTTCGCAAAGAGCCGGGGTATATGGCCGGTGTTGCAGGTGCGTCCATGAGTTCGCCCGGACCGTATGATAATGCGCAAAATTCTTATTTCAACGTTGGCAGCTTAGCCGGATGGGCACCTGAAAAGGCAGAAAGTTACCTGCGCGAATACAATCAATACATTATCCAGATACTATGTATCCACGAAGCTATACCGGGACATTACGTACAGCTCGTTTATTCAAACAAGGCGCCAAGCATGATCAAATCGATCTTTGGCAATGGGGCCATGGTTGAAGGCTGGGCAGTTTACAGCGAACAAATGATGCTGGACAACGGCTTTGGCAACGGTGACCCTGAAATGTGGCTGATGTGGTATAAATGGCACCTGCGCTCGGTATGCAACACCATTCTGGATTATGGCGTACATTGCCAGAACATGCCTAAACAAACAGCTATGGCATTATTAACCCACGAGGCATTTCAGCAGCAAGCCGAGGCCGAAGGCAAATGGAAACGCGTAAGTGTGACCAGCGTGCAGTTAGACAGCTATTTCACCGGCTATAAAGAAATAATGGACCTGCGCGACGATTGGAAAAGCAAACAAGGTGATAAATATACCCTGAAGGAATTCAACGAAAAGTTCCTGAGCTATGGCAGCGCGCCGGTAAAATTAATTAAGGAAGCTATGCTGGCGAAGGAAAATCCACAGGGACAGGGCCAAAGTCCGGATGCTGGGAAACATTGATTGCTAGTAACCAGTTAACCGGTTATCAGTTATCAGGAAATATTTGCCATTGGTAACTGAGTAATCACTGGTTAACTAATTACTGGTTAACCGATCACTGGTTAACTAACCCATGTGCATGCATTTACACAATTGTGGAAGCTGTTTATACATTTCGGGTAAAAGCAACCTCTGTTACCCACTCAACAAGATCAGGCATAGATAAACTTACACTGTTAATGATTTTCTTTTAGGTAAAAAATAAAGTTTTTACAGGTATTTTGAACTTAAAACAGGTTGCATAAAAAGAAAATTTAAAACTTGGCACACTTGTTGCCTTACATATAACAGTTAAATTAATTAGTAAAGGTGGCTGGGCGCGAGGCTCAGCTATTTTTATTTTATAACGTTCTGTTTCAGTATACTTAAATATAAACGGGGAAATTATTCCCCAGGTGAGTAGTTTTCCATCCCCGTTTTCCACAATTGTGGATTCACATTTCCCCAACTTACCCTATCTCCTTTGTAGAAATTTAAAAAGATTAACATTTTTTAACTATTCAACTTAAGGCTTTGCAAAATCACTTATTTGTTATCTTCGCTTATGACTTTCGAAGAAGCAAAAAAACGGATAGCAGCCCTTTCGGCCGAGCTCAGACAGCATAATTACAACTATTATGTGCTGGCAATGCCGACCATCACCGATCTTGAATTTGATAAAAAACTGGAAGAACTGATTGCCCTGGAAACGCAATTCCCCGAGCTGATCGATCCGGATTCACCGACGCAAAATGTGGGTGGATTTATCACCAAAGAATTCAAAACGGTGAGGCACCGCTGGCCGATGCTGTCGCTGGGAAATACTTACAACGAGCAGGAACTGCTTGATTTTGATGAGCGCATTAAGAAAGCCATAGGAAATAACTTTGAATACGTGTGCGAGCTTAAATTCGACGGTCTGTCGATGAGCCTCACCTATAAAGGAGGTAAACTGGAGCAAGCTGTTACACGCGGTGATGGTACACAGGGTGATGAAGTAACCACTAACGTAAAAACCATCCGCAGTATACCGAAGAAACTTAATGGAGGTGATTACCCCGATGACTTCGAGATACGCGGTGAGGTATTCATGCATTTAAAAGCCTTCGAACGATTGAATGATGAGCGTATTGAAAACGGCGAGCCGCCCTATGCTAATCCAAGAAACTTTGCATCGGGGACTATCAAACTGCAGGACTCTGCTGAAGTAGCCAAACGCCCGCTGGATAGTTTTATGTATTTTCTATATACCGAAAGGCAATTATTTAAAACCCATTGGGAAAGTTTACAAGCGGTGAAAAGCTGGGGCTTCCCGGTAAATAATGAAAGCCGCCTATGTGCGAATATTCAGGAAGTATTGAACTTTATCAGCGAATGGGAGAACAAGCGTTTTCACCTGAGCTATGATATTGATGGCATTGTGATCAAGGTGAACAACTACTCGCAACAACAGGAACTTGGCTTTACCGCAAAATCACCACGCTGGGCTATCGCTTATAAATACAAAGCCGAGCGTGTTGAGACGGAACTATTGAGTGTTAGCTACCAGGTGGGCCGCACAGGCGCTGTTACTCCTGTAGCGAACCTTCAACCGATATTTTTGGCGGGAACAACCGTTAAGCGTGCTACGTTGCATAATGCAAACGAAATTGTGCGCCTTGACCTGCATGAGGGTGATTCAGTTTATGTCGAAAAAGGTGGTGAGATCATCCCGAAGATCATCAGCGTAAATCTGGAAAAGCGTAAACCTAATGCAAAACCAATTCAATACATTACCAATTGCCCGGTATGTGGCACAACGCTGGAGCGCAAGGAAGGCGAGGCAGCTTTTTACTGCCCGAATGATGAGGGCTGTGCACCGCAGATCGTTGGGAAAATGCAGCATTTTACCGGTCGTAAAGTAATGGATATTGATGGCTTGGGCGACGAGACTATTGAGACACTATATCAGAAGGGTTTTATCAGCCACATCAGTGATATATACGAATTACATAATAAAGCCGACCAATTAAAAACGATGGAACGCTTCGGCGAGAAATCCATTAATAACATGCTGGACGGTATCGAAAAATCAAAGCAAATGCCGTTCGACCGGGTATTGTTTGGTTTGGGCATTCGTTATGTTGGAGCTACGGTTGCCAAAAAACTGACCACACATTTTAAAACCATCGATAACCTGATGTCGGCATCCTTCGATGAGCTCAATGGTGTAGAGGAAATCGGCGAACGCATAGCACATAGCATCATCGAATATTTTGCAGATGAAAAGCACCGCGAAGAAATCGAAAAGTTGAAAACCCATGGTTTGCAGTTTGTATCCGAGGAAAAAGAAGTTACCCTGCAAAGCGAAAAGCTGGTGGGTAAAACGTTCATCATCTCCGGCACTTTTGAAAAATACTCCCGAGACGAGCTCAAAGATATTATCGAAGGAAATGGGGGTAAGATATTAGGCTCTATTTCAGCCAAACTCAGCTACCTGGTTGCTGGTGATAATATGGGGCCATCAAAACTGGAGAAAGCTACTAAATTGAATATTCCTATTATTAGTGATGAGGAATTGATGGGAATGATAGTGTAAGCCTACCACCAATGTCATTTCGATGAGCGGCCGGTGCGGGCGAAGAGAAATCTTCTACAACATTGCATCTTCTTTTTGCATGACGCAGAAGATTTCTCACCTGCCCCAATACCATGCCCCGCTCGGCAGGTTCGAAATGACATAATTGTATAAGCTTGGCTTTAACAATCTTTAACAAACGGCGTCTAATTACTTTATTAATTTAGGAACGTATTAGCGTTAAGCCGCTTGTCTATGAAATCTGCCTTACTATTCTTTTTATTCTGGGGGATTTGTTTTGCTTCCTTTGCGCAAAGGGTAACCGTTAATGGCAAGGTCACCGACCAAAGCGGGAAGCCTGTATCCTTTGCCAATGTGTATGTAAAAAACACCACCAACGGCGCATCAGCTAATAGTGAAGGCGATTATTCATTGGCGTTGCAGCCGGGTCAATACGATTTGCAATTCAGGGCGGTTGGTTATAAGCAGGAAACGCGCCATATCGATCTTCAATCCAACGCCACGCTTAATATTACGCTCTCTGCCGAGCTTTATGAATTAAAGGTTGTAACCATTAACGGCAATGGCGAGGATCCGGCTTATGCCATTATCCGCAAGGCTATTAGAAAGCGAAAAGCGCACCTGAACGAAATAAAAGCTTATACCTGCGAAGTTTATATCAAGGGTTTGCAAAAGTTGTTATCCGCACCAAAAAAATTCATGGGCTTTGATATCCAGAAAGCTGGAAAAGAGATTGGCCTCGACTCAAACCGTAGAGGCATTGTTTATTTATCGGAGTCCGAATCAAAACTAAGCTATCAATATCCGGGGCAATTGCACGAAGAGATGATCTCGTCCAAATTCTCCGGCAGTAACCAGATGTTCAGCTTTAACCGGGCCAGCGATACAAAGGTGAATTTCTATGAAAACTTTCAAAATTGGGGTGGACTGAGTAACCGGCCATTGGTATCGCCGGTCTCAGATAATGCACTATTCTATTATCGATATAAACTGCTTGGCACTTCGGTTGAAAACGGTGTCACCATCAACAAAATAAAAGTTACCCCAAGAAGAGCGCATGATCCTTGCTTTGACGGCGTCATTTACATCATCGACGATAGCTGGCGCATTTATGCACTCGATCTGCAAATTACCAGTCGTGCTAATATCAACTTTGTTGATACACTGCGCGTCAATCAGCAGTTTATGCCGGTGGGTGATACCTGGCTGCAATCGTCCAATAAATTTGAGTTTGGCGGGGCATTGTTTGGCTTTAGGCTGAAGGGGTATTTTGTATCCGTCTATAAAGATTACGACTTGCGCCCTGTTTTCAAGAAACATGAGTTTAATGAGCTACTGCATATCCCGCAAAAAGTAAATAAAAGCGATACTGATTATTGGAATAGAGAACGGCCGCTACCGCTGACCAACGAGGAACGAACCGATTATCAAAAAAAGGAAATACTAGCCCAAAAACGTGAATCAAAGCCTTACCTGGATTCGCTGGATAAAGAAACCAATAAAATCACCCCAGTTGGCTTAATGCTGACCGGCGTAAACGTCATCAAAAGATATAAACGCGAATTTTTTCACCTCGATCCGTTGTTACCGTCTTTTCAGTTTAATACTGTAGAAGGCCCTGTGCTCAATTATGGATTTACACTTCGCAAACAGCTGGACACCAACACCAATAAAGTGATCGGCTTTGGAGGCAAAGTCCGTTACGGCTTTTCTGATCACCTTTTCAATGCTAATGCCAACGCAATAATACCTGTCGGTGAATTTTACCTAAACATTTCAGGCGGTACAGAAATGGCTGATCTGAATAATCTTTCTCCTATCTCATCACTTTTCAATTCGGTTTATACCCTGTTTGAACGCGAGAATTACCTGAAACTTTATCAAAAGCAATTTGCATCAGCGACTTTATCCGGCAGAATAACCGGTGGATGGCAGGCCAGCGCGACTGTTGAATATGCCAACCGGAAATGGCTGCCCAATACCAACAATTACAGCTTTTTTCATCCTGATCATCATGAGTTTACTTCGAACAACCCTTTGACACCAGATCAGGATACACCTCTGTTCCCGGAGAACCAATCATTCAAAGTTACCTTAAGAACAACTTATGATTTCAGCAATAAGTATGAGACCTATCCTTTTGGTCGGAGATATTTGCCATCTGATTATCCAACTATCGGTTTAACTTTTACCAAGGGCTTTAAAAATATCTTTGGTTCTGATGTCGATTATGATCTGCTAAGTGCCGACATCAGCAAAAAGGATATTAGCGTTGGCGTTTATGGACGGACTTCATTTTTCGTTGGAGCAGGCAAATTCT
The DNA here is from genome assembly GCF_036568825.1 of Mucilaginibacter sp. GTDB lineage: Bacteria > Bacteroidota > Bacteroidia > Sphingobacteriales > Sphingobacteriaceae > Mucilaginibacter. The sequence goes on from NZ_DATCRU010000086.1 coordinate 86,174, forward strand.
TAAAGGCCAATGTCTTATACTATCCCGACTATAAGCAATTCAGCGGCAACCAGATATTATTTTATCAGAATAATATAAATAGTTTCTTATTACTTGATTATTATCGTTTTAGCACCTACAAAGAATATATTGAGGGACATATTGAGCACAATTTTTCAGGTTTTATCACAAATAAGATACCGCTGGTCCGCAAGTTGAAATTGCAGGAAATCGTTGATTTCAATTATCTCGCTACGCCTGAATTGCACAATTACTATGAACTTGGTTTTGGCTTGCAATACCTTACTTTCAGGGTAATGTATGGGACATCATTCAATAGTGGTGGCAATATAAAGAATGGGGTGAGAATTGGGGTGAGTTTTTAGTAGCAGTAATAATCCGTTATGTCATTGCGATGAACGGCCTGTGAGGTGAAGAAGCAATCGCGAACTATGCATGTCCGCCCTGTATAGTATGCGATTGCTTCGTTGCGTAGCCCGCACCACCCGCCTTGCGCCTCGCAATGACAGAATGGGAATCCATTTATTCAACCCAACAATCCATGAATATATCCCGCGCTATCCTTATAATTCTCCTGGTTCATTTCGACAAAGAAATTCTTGATGCCACCAATTTTAATAGCATCTTCAAAAAACTCCTTCCAGTCGATAATACCCTTACCTACCGGAACCTGCTTTTTATCAGCAGTCCAATCAGATAAATGGGCAGAGATAAATCTTCCAGGGTATTTTTTAAAATAAGTTGATCCTTTATATCCTAAGGTGATCACTTCAGTCTGGAATTGCATCTTTACCAGGTTGCCATCCAAAGCCTCCATAATGCCATCATAGATCAACTGACCGTCCAGCATCTTAAACTCACCGCTATGGTTATGCAGACCGGTGGCCATTCCCTCAGCTTTGATCTTTTCGGCGATCTTATTCAACTCGCCGGCCGCTTCTTTAAAATCTGATATCGACTTACCCGGCGTTTCCAAACCGGGTGTTATTATTTGTGTTAATCCCAATCCATGTGCAAACTCCATACACTCGCCAAAATGATTTTTCAGGTCGCCCATCCCAATGTGGCAGCTCGGGCAAGAAAGACCAGCATCTTCGATCATCTTTTTCAGATCGGTAGCCTTTACGTCTACCAAAGGCGCAAACCCAGCTCCTGCATAGCCTTTCGGGTAGCACATTTCAGTATACTGATAACCCATACCGGCCATCGTTTTCATCGTCCCCGAAAAATCTTTGGACACCTGGTCCCTTATCGGATAGGTTTGAAAGCCAACGGGATGTTTATATTTTTTGAGTTCGTCAGCCTGCAGTAAATGAGGCATCATTACCATTGCTCCCATTCCTACCGCGCTCTGACCAATAAATTTTCTTCTGTTCATTTTGTTATAAGTTTTTAAGAACATATTTAAACTTTTTATAAATCATGTCATTTCGACGAACCGGGTGGCAAGTGAAGAAGGGTGAGGAGAAATCTTATACGATATACCAAGTCCGCCATGCTTAATCGTATAAGTTTTCTCACCCGCGCCCCCTAGCACTCGTCCATTCTGCGGGTTCGAAATAACATAGTTTTAATCAGTAGCTATATGGTTTTCGGATCCCAACCGGTTCTATAGTCCCGGGTCAGGTATTTATTTGCATCGGGCAGGTTGGTTATCTGTCGACTTGCTGCATCATATTTTAACGAGTGTCCTGAACGCAGAGCTGCAGCATATAAGTTGACGGCTTCAGTCAATGCCTCAGCTTCGATAAAACTGCCGGGATATTGTTTACCAGCCTTGCAGGAGTCAGCAAATAACTGCAATGCGTTTATCATTTTATCATGCCCGTAAGCCTGTCCGCCCGGAATTGCTGCTTTCACTTCTTTCTTTTTCTTTGAGAAAAGTCGAGGGTTATTCACATAAAACCCGGTCAGTATTTTGCCTTTTTCTCCCACGAACATAAAACCTTCGTTAGGCAGTTCTTCATTTATTGCTCTCAGTTCCTCAGGCAGCGGGGGTTTCATGCCGCCATCATACCAGCAAAGATCAACCTGCGGACGGTCGCCATTTGCAGGGTACCTGAAGCGCACTGTAGAAGCTAATGGGAACGAAAAATCATTTTTTACACTTGAAGGAGTAACGCCATTCATTACTACAAAGTGGTTTAAATTCGGTTCTATGATCTCCGGTGAGGTCAGCTGTAAGGCGTTATATACAGTCCACAAACTGTAGTGCCCCATATCAGCCATAGAGCCGCCACCGAAATCATACCATCCCCTGAAAAACATATTGGTGTACTCAGGTGAGTATGCACGATCTGCTTCCGGTCCAAGCCACAGATCCCAGTTCAAACCATCAGGTACAGGCACGGTTTCCGTTGGCATTGTAGGGAACTGCGGCCATACCGGGCGGTTGGTCCAGTTATGTATTTCCTTTAACTTTCCTATCTTACCTCCATTTATCCACTCCATTACCTGGTCCATTTTGCCATTTGAATCCCAGGGGATAAGGTGGGTTACGATATTAGGTTTTTCCTTCGCCAGGTCTATCACCGCTTTTCCTTCCAGCAGGCGATTAGAAACAGGCTTTTGCATCAAAACGTGCTTATTTCTCTTTAATGCCGCTATGGCAAACAAACCATGCAAATGATCGGGGGTGATAATCTTAATGGCGTCTACATCCTTTTCTTTTTCCAGTAGTTCGCGGTAGTCGGCATAGGCATTGCAGCCTTTAAAGTTATCCGCCCCCCTGATTGTACTATAATAAGTATCAACAATATCCTTGGCGTTATCACGTCCGCCAACCACTGTATTGTCACCACCAGGGCTCCAATCAGGTTTGTTGAGGGTCTTTCTTACCTCATCCCTTATTCCAAATTTCGACCAGTCCCTGTAGCCCACAGCATACTGATTAGGGTCGCATACGGCAACAATTTGTATTGAAGGCACAGCCAACAAAGGCTGTATCTCCCGCATGCCCTGCGTACCACAGCCCACATAGGCCAGGGTTAGCTTATCGCTGGGCGCAATATAGCCCTGACCGCCCAGCACATGCCGCGGAACAATGGTTAGCGCTAAAGCTCCCGTGGCGGCTGTTTTAATAAAATGACGGCGATCGATGATAGAATTGGTTCCGGAAGCAGCAGGCGCTTCTTTTTCTTCCGGACCCGGTTTGTCAGTGACATTCAAGGTCTCTTTTTTCATAATAGACGCGTTTGTAATTGGTTATTACAAATTAGTACAATTAACTATTAAATAAAAGGGACAGAGGATTTCAACGGAATTGTTACAAAAAAATGTGTCATTGCGAGGCGCAAGGCGGGTGGTGTGTGCCGCGCAACGAAGCAATCGCATACTGTACAGGGCGGAAATATCAGGCTGAATATCGTCTGAACCATGATTCGTAGGATTTAAGGATTAGCATGACTTGTTTTCTGATTTGTCATGCTGCAACTTGTTTCAGCACCCGACTTGCAAGGTGTACAGCATGGCGTCGACCTGTCCTGTGGGTTCCCGAAACAAGTTCGGGATGACGTGGTAAGTGTCGTAAACCACAAAAAACTAACCTCTAATCTCCCATCTCTAATCACTAATCACTATCTTTACACTCTTTTTATTACGACAATGGAAAAATTTTATGGCACAGGCGTGGCTATGGTAACCCCTTTCGATGAGAACGGACAGGTGGATTATGCAGGCCTCAGGAATCTGATCAATTATTTGATCGACGGCGGGGTGGAATACCTCGTATCATTAGGTACAACCGGCGAATCTGTCACATTGAGTAAGGAAGAAAAGAAGAAGGTTTTTGAATTTACTGTACAGGTTGCTGCTGGCCGTGTTAACCTGGTTGCCGGCATAGGTGGCAACAACACCCATGAGATTGTTAATGAAGTAAAATCTTTTAATATTGCCGGTTACGATGCTATACTATCAGCAAGTCCGGCTTATAACAAGCCCACTCAGGAAGGTATTTATCAGCATTATAAAGCGATTGCTGAAGTGTCTGCGTTGCCAATCATATTGTACAACGTACCGGGACGTACAGGCAGTAATGTAAGTGCTGAAACTACGGTAAGATTGGCTAAAGATTTTAAAAATATCATCGGCATCAAAGAAGCATCAGGCAACTTTGACCAGCTGAACCAGATCATGCGCGACAAACCAGAAGACTTCTTATTGATCTCCGGCGATGATCCTATTTCGCTGCCAATGATTGCTTTAGGTGGAGTTGGTGTGATATCAGTAGTTGGGAATGCGTTGCCAAGACTGTTTTCAGACATGATCCGCCTTTGCTTAAAAGGCGACTTCAAAGCTGCACAGCCTGCTCATTCATCGGTTATAGAATTTACCCGGATGATATTTGCCGAAGGGAACCCGGCCGGTGTAAAAACTGCATTGAAAGCATTAGGTGTTTGCGACGATAAAGTAAGATTGCCGTTGGTGCAGGTTAGCGCTAAGCTGGCTGAGAAGATCGTTGAAGAAACCAGGCAATTGGCTTCTGCGGTAGCAGTTCATTAAAAGCAAAGTATTGGTTCAATTGCAGCCGCATGGACTCACCCTCCCAACGAAAGTCGGGACTACGCTGTTCCACCCTCTCTATGGCTTGCCATAAGGAGGGTCGAAAAAAATCCCCTCTTTACCGCTTGCGGAAGAGAGGAGGGTTGCGCGAAGCAATGACCGGGTGAGTAATCTGCAAGCGACATTAACATCAACGCAGTACCGCAAATGCTTACCCTGCATGCCCGCTGATCATACTTGCCAGGATGATCAGCAATACAATCAATGTTATAAAAGTATACAGGTAGTCTTTCTCCAATAAAAATCCTACTGCCGAAAATGCAACCCGTATAACCGGCGTAGCAATTAGTAAAATAATTCCCAGCTGAATAATTGCTTGCCCTTTCATACTAACGACGCCATTAATGATTCCGCCGAAGCTATGAATGAAATCAGGAACGCCTTTAAATGTCTTGTAATCCGGGATACTATAGCCATGCCTGTATACAAAGAATACACCGCCAATAACTACAAGAACCATAGAAACAGCAACTCCACCCCTTAAGATCCAACCGATGATCAGCTGCATGTCCTTATCTTTAAGACCGCCGGGTTTGCCTTTTTGCTGATTTGTTTCCAGGGGAACAGGCGAATTATATGTTTCCTTTGATTCCATTATAGATCATTTGGATGGACAATACGGTAACTACAATAGCAAAGGTCCAGCGCAGCCATTTGGATGATGAGCTATGCACCAATATTTTCGATCCGCTGATAGCTCCTAACAAAACACCAATTACTACCGGCATGGCGATGCCCGGATGGATATATCCCCGTTGAAGGTAAACCACCGCGCTGGCAGCTGCGGTAACGCCTATCATGAAATTACTGGTTGTGGTAGAAACTTTAAAAGGGATGCGCATAATACCATCCATTGCAACTACTTTCAATGCACCCGAACCGACACCGAGCAAACCTGAAATGATACCTGCAAAAACCATCATAAAGAAGCCACCGGCAATATTGGTTACGCTATAGCCGATCACCTCATCATTCATTGGGTAATTACCGCTAAGCCTGAGTCTTTTGGAAAGAAATGTTTCTTTATGAATGATCTGTTCAACCTTATTACGTAGTGACATGATCGCTGAAAAAATAAGGATCAGGCCAAATATAATTGCGATTGCATTAGTTGGAACATAAATAGCCAGCACAGCACCTGTAAATGCGCCTGCAGTAGTAGCGATCTCCAAAAACATGCCTATCCTGATATTAGTGATACCTTCCTTAACATATGCCGCCGCCGATCCGGAGGAAGTAGCTATCACAGACACCAGTGATGCGCCGATAGCATAATGCATATCAACCTTAAGCAGGAGTGTAAGCAGGGGAATGATAATAAAGCCACCGCCCAGACCCGTTAACGAGCCAAGAAGGCCTGCAAAGTAAGAACCAAGCAATAGAATAACAGTAAATACTATTACCGACATAGGTGGGCAGAATTAGTGAGAGCCCAAATGTAGCAATTGTTTTTCGGGGGCAGATATTTAGTAAAAAAATATCCGTTGTAAACAGAACATGCCGTAATTTGTATTCACAATTACAAATACCTACGTCATGGCATCAAAGAAAATTACCGATCTGTTGGGAGATCAGGCCAAGGACCTGCTTACCCATAAATGCAACACCTTTCCAAAAGATCAGCTGAACCTGCCTTCACCCGATTTTGTAGACAAGATTTTTGGTCAAAGCAACCGCAATCCGCAGGTTTTGCGCAATCTGCAGGCGATGTATGGGCATGGCCGCTTGGCAAATACGGGTTATCTGTCGATCCTTCCTGTAGACCAGGGGATAGAGCATACTGCAGGCGCATCCTTTGCAAAGAACCCGATGTATTTTGATCCGGAGAACATTATCAAGCTCGCTATTGAAGCGGATTGCAGTGCGGTGGCTACCACCTTTGGCAACCTGGCTTTGATGTCGAGAAAATATGCGCACAAGATTCCGTTTTTAGTTAAGATGAACCATAATGAACTGCTCACTTATCCCACCAAATACAAGCAAGTGATGTTCGGCACAGTAGAGGATGCCTGGAATCTGGGTGCCGCCGCAGTAGGCGCTACCATCTATTTTGGATCAGAGGATTCGGACCGGGAGATTGTGGAAGTAGCACAAGCGTTTGAAGAGGCGCACTCCATGGGTATGGCTACGGTATTGTGGTGCTATGCACGTAATAATGGTTTTAAGAAAGACGGAGTAAATTACGAGACTTCAGCCGATATTACAGGCCAGGCTAATCATATCGGGTCGACCATACAGGCTGATATCATCAAGCAAAAATTGCCCAATGTGAATGGCGGCTTTACTGCAATCAATTTTTCAAAAAGCGACCCGCTGATGTATTCCAAATTAACTACAAAGCACCCTATAGATATGTGCCGTTACCAGGTGGCAAACTGTTATATGGGCAGGGCGGGACTGATCAACTCCGGTGGTGAATCGGAAGGTGCATCAGACCTGGCAGATACTGTAAAACATGCTGTAATAAATAAGCGTGCAGGTGGTGCGGGGCTAATCGTTGGCAGACGGTCATTCCAGCGCCCGTTTAAAGAAGGCGTTGAATTGCTGCATACCATACAGGATGTTTATTTGGATAAGGAGATCGATATAGCTTAAAACTTCATTTTTTGGTTACTTTTGGCAATAACTATTTCACCTGCCAATGGGTTACCCGAGTTTACAGGCCTGCATTGCCGATCTTGAAAAAAACGATCATTTAATAAGGATTAAAGAAGAGGTGAACCCATACCTGCAGATGGCAGCAATCCATTTGCGGGTATTTGAGCACCAGGGCCCGGCAATCCTGTTTGAAAATGTAAAAGGCAGTAAATTTCCTGCAGTCTCCAACCTGTTCGGGACGCTTGAGCGCTCCCGTTTTATTTTCAGGGATACACTGGAGCAGGTGAAGACACTAATCGAGTTGAAGAATAATCCGATCAAAGCGATTAAGCATCCTTTTCAGTATGCTAATGTAGGGCTGACCGCATGGTCTGCTTTGCCGATGAAAGTTAGCGGTAATTCACCGGTTAGTTTTGGGAAGGCAAAAATCAGCGACTTGCCGCAGATCGTGAATTGGCCCAAAGATGGCGGTCCGTTTATAACTATGCCTCAAGTGTACACTGAGGATGCCGATAAGCCCGGAATTATGGATGCCAACCTGGGTATGTATCGTATTCAACTGGCGGGAAACGATTATATCACTGATAAAGAAATTGGCCTCCACTACCAGATACATCGCGGAATAGGTGTACATCAAACCAAAGCCAACGCAAAAGGACAGCCATTAAAAGTGAGCATCTTTGTGGGGGGGCCGCCTTCACATCCGGTAGCTGCGGTGATGCCATTGCCTGAAGGATTATCAGAAATTACTTTTGCAGGGGCATTGGGCAAACGCCGCTTCCGTTATTTTTATGATGACGAAGGTTTTTGCATTTCAGCAGATGCCGATTTTGTGATTACCGGGACTGTAATGCCGCATGACAATAAACCCGAAGGCCCGTTTGGCGATCACTTGGGTTATTATAGTCTAAAGCATCCTTTTCCGCTGATGAAGGTGCATAATGTATACCATCGTCGGGATGCTATTTGGTCATTTACTGTTGTAGGTAGGCCACCGCAGGAGGATACCAGCTTCGGTGCTCTTATCCACGAGATAACAGGCGCGGCTATTCCTAAAGAAATACCGGGACTGCATGCTGTTAATGCCGTTGATGCTGCCGGTGTGCACCCGCTTTTGTTTGCTATAGGCAGTGAGCGTTATACACCCTATTTAGATGAACGCAAGCCACAGGAAATACTTACCATCGCCAACCAAATATTAGGAAAGGGACAATTGAGCCTGGCAAAATACCTGTTCATCGTTGCTAAAGAGGATGATCCAAATCTTAGTGTGAATGATATTGGCGGTTTCCTGAAACACGTACTGCAACGCATCGACCTTACACGCGACTTGCATTTTTACACCAAGACTACCATTGATACCCTTGACTATAGCGGCAGCGGATTGAACTCGGGAAGTAAAGTGGCAGTGACAGTGGCAGGAGCGGTAAGGAGAGAGCTTTGGAGCGAATTACCTGCCGGATTTGTTTTGCCACGACCATTTGAGAAATTTAAAATGGTGATGCCAGGTGTACTCGCTATTGAAGTTCCCAAAAATATAAAAAATAGCGATCTGCCAATCGTATTTGAAATACTGGATGAACATTTACGTGATCAGGATTTAGATAACCTGCCACTGCTGGTATTATGTGATGATGCTGATTTCACTGCTCAAAGCATCAACAATTTTGTATGGGTGACCTTTACCCGCAGCAACCCTTCTCATGACATTTATGGCATCGATAGTTTTACTGAGCACAAACATTGGGGCTGTAATGGTCCGCTGATCATCGATGCGAGGATTAAACCACATCATGCGCCGGTGTTGGAAAAGGATCCTGCAGTTGAAAGGACGGTAGATAGAATGGGGGAGAAGGGTGGTGCGTTGTATGGGGTTATTTAAGGTGGTTGTAACATCTGAGATGTTTCAGGTAAATAAAATAAGCCGTTCGGCTCATAGCCGCTGGGGCCTAGTTACTTTTCTCTTGATAGAAAAGTAACCAAGACCGAGCGATAGCGAGCTCATGAGCACCTTTGAAAAACAAACAACTGCGAATAACTCAAGACAGAAAAAAGCTTCATCCCCCTCTGCCGGTTCTTAACGCTTTCTCCGTGCTGCGCACATTGCGAAAGCTAAACCGTCATTCACGCCATACACCCGGCCCGCTTTTCTGTCAGCCCCGCACTCTTTTCGTATGGGGCATTTATAGAACCCATGGTATCAAATGGACCCGGTCAACAGACCAGCTTCGGGCGAAATCAATCAAAACAATGGTGGCCTGCGTAGTGGAAAGGGCATTAGCAAACTTTGCTGAAGCGAGGGCTTTGCGGGAACGATAGTAGGGCAAAGTATTGCAGCCCGTGGTTTTGGTTGATTGCAGGGCAAAGGCTTGTTGCGCAAAGAAGCAAGTGTCTGTTGACTTGATTTTTTGTTACTTTTTTATCAAGAAAAAAGTAAAAGAGCCTCCGCGGCAATTGAGCGGCCAGAACATCAATTGAACCGGTAACCTATAATCAAACCTACTTCAATTCATCCAATACCCTAAACATCTTCTCCTTAATCGCCCTGCTAGAACCATTAAAGTTATTCACCATAATAGAAAAGCAAAGCTCGCGACCGTTGTGCGTTTGATAGCCCGCATAGGTGAGTACATTCAGAATACTGCCGCTTTTCATCTTCATGTTATTATACACCGGCAAACTTTCATAAAAATCCGGGTACCAATCCGTGCCTTTAGCTGATTTGAGGACGGTTGCCATGGTCATGGTAGTTACGCGGTCGCCGGGAGAAAGACCGCTGCCATCAACTACATTTAATGAGTGCGGATCAATACCACGCGCTTTCCAGAAATCCTGTTCTACTTGCACACCGTTATCGGTTGATGGCTGTTTGCCCGATTTCCACGCGATGGTTTTGAGCAACTGCTCTGCATAGAGGTTAATACTTTTCTGATTGAGCCAATAAACGATCTTACTTAATTGCGGGGAAGTTATAGTAGTCAGGTTGGTAGCGATTGTTGGTACAAGTTGGCTCGCAGCATTCAGCGATAATACAGATTCAGGATCACCTGTTACGGCAAATCCTAATCTTTTCAACGTATCGGTCAGCCGGTAAGCCGCATCATACGCAGGGTCGGGGATGGCAACAGATATGCTTTTCTTTTCCTGGTCCTGTGCATAAGTGCCGCGGAGGTACATTAGTTTGGTGCCAACGGGCAGGTAGCCATAGGCATCATCTCCGGTACCTGAAGGTGCGTTTAGTAATTCGCTTTTATAGTTCAGGTAAGGCGTGCTCGGGACAGTCCGAAGTACGCTGATCGGTGTATTTACCGCCCCTGTTTTTAATTTGATATCGAATTGGTTTTCGCGCCAGCAAAGGCCTGAAGTTCCTGCGCCGTAGTAGTTGCCTACATCCATCCAAATCCAGCCGTTGGGCACTGATTGCGTCCCGAAGATGGAATCATCGCCTACCACATGCCCATTGATCTTCTTGATGCCCGCTTTTTGTATCGCAGCTACCAATTGCATTAAAATATCATTCTCGTGATGGCCGCTATATCGCCAGCTTCCTAAGGTCGGGTCACCTGCACCTTTAATGATGAGGTCGCCATTTAAAGTACCATCTGCAGAAATAATACCGCTATATCCGAACTGGGTTTGGTATTGAAAATCCTTACCCAGTATATTAAAAGCGGTGATTGAAGTAATCGTCTTAAGCGTTGATGCTGTAGCCAATCCCATATTCGGGTTAGCAGTGAAAACAGTCTCGCCGGTTTTGGCGTCGAGCACCGTTAACGATACCGAAGCATATTTGCATTGACTGTCGGCCTGCAAACGGTTAAAGGCAATTTGTAAGCGCGATTGCAGAGTTTGTGCACCCACAATTCCGCCTATCAGTATAAAATTAGTCAGTATTAAGGCTTTGATCCTCATTAGTTGAATTACGTTGTGAAAAATAATAAATAGGAATACCGATCAATACAATGATCAATCCCGGCCAGGTAAAGTTAGGCTTATAAATAATGAGCAGGATGCAAAATGCAATACCCATCAGGATATACAAGGCTGGCAACACAGGATATCCAAAAGCTTTGTAAGGTCTTTCAATATCGGGACGACTTATCCTTAGTCTGTAAATGCCAAAAATAGTCAGCACATAGAACAATACAACGACGAATGAGATCATATCCAATAGATCACCATATTTCCCGCTAAGGCAAAGGAGCGATGCTACCAAAGCCTGTATCCACAATCCAAAACCCGGAACGGCATATTTGTTCAGCGTGCCTGTTTTTTTGAAGAATAAGCCATCCTTCGCCATGGTATAATAGACCCTCGCCCCGGCAAATATCAGCCCGTTGTTACATCCGAATGTAGATACCATGATCATTAACGCGATAACGATGGTGCCGGCATTGCCAAAGATTACGTGCGACGCAGCCACTGCTACGCGATCTTTTTCGGCTGTAGCTATTTCATGTAAAGGCAAAACGGCAGTATAAACTACATTCGCCGAAACATAGATCAGTGTAACGATGAGTGTGCCGAAAAATAAGCTTAGTGCTACGTCGCGTTTTGGATTACGCATTTCCCCAGCAATAAAAGTCACGCTATTCCATGCATCACTGCTGAAAATAGAGCCAACCATGGATGCCGCGATAGCACCAAAAGCTGCTGCAGTGGTGTATTCAGCAAAGCTGCCATCCATATTCAATTTATGCAAAGTCCATGCATCGCTCCAGTTAAGATGCCATGTGCCGCTGTTTAATGCTATGAATCCGAAGATGATCAACCCGAATAAACTCAGCAGTTTGGCTAAGGTGAATGTGGTTTGAATGATCTTACCACTTTTTACTCCTCGTGTATTGATAAATGTGAGGAATACAATCACAACGATAGATACGATTTGTGCCGCACTGATCTTTACAAAACACAAATTGAAAAGAATATTATCCTCACTAACTGCAGGAATAAGATATGCTGTAAACTTCGAGAAAGCCACTCCAACAGCTGCGATAGTACCTGTCTGTATAACAGCAAAAAAGCTCCATCCATATAAAAAGCCTATCAACTTATTGTAGGCTTCTTTCAAATAAACATATTGTCCGCCTGCTTTCGGGAACATACCGCTTAGCTCACCGTAACTTAAGGCAGCGGTTAAAGTCATAAACCCGGTGATGAGCCAAACAACGATAAGCCATCCTGCGGAGCCAACGTTTCGTGTGATATCGGCGCTTACAATAAATATCCCCGAGCCGATCATCGACCCGGCGACAAGCATGGTGCCGTCAAGCAATCCAAGCTCATGTTTCATTTGTGATGGTTGAGATTCCTTCATGAAGTCCAGTTAAGTTGAAAACCCTAAGCTATTCAAAAAATTTATAATCGGGCTATGCGTGGTTAAGAAATTAAATTTGCTATTTTGCCTACCGCAATTATTTTTGCGTTCAATCACTCTAAAATACAATCAATTATAAACCAAATTTTTTAACATGGATTTTTTGTACAATAACCTAATTTACTTTATTCCAATTATGGGATTTATCGGCATCCTGTTTATGCTTGGTAAGTCTTCATGGGTTACCAAACAAGACGCGGGCGATGGTGATATGACCGAACTTTCGGGCCACATAGCCGACGGTGCGATGGCCTTTCTGAAAGCAGAATGGAAAATTCTGAGCTACTTCGTGATCATTGCAGCAGTTTTGTTGGCCTGGTCTGGTACCACTGTGCCTAACTCAAGCTGGGTGATCGCCATTTCGTTTGTTACCGGCGCGTTCTTATCTGCTTTTGCAGGTTTTATCGGTATGCGTATCGCAACTAAAGCGAATGTTCGTACCACGCAGGCTGCGCGCACAAGCTTAGCTCAGGCGCTGCGTGTATCATTTACAGGTGGTACAGTAATGGGCCTTGGTGTTGCCGGTTTGGCCATCATCGGTCTGGGCTCATTGTTTATTGTATTCTATTCCATGTATGTAAAAAGTGTAGGCGGCAACGTGAATGGGGAAGCAATGGCGAAAGCTTTAGAGGTTCTTGCAGGCTTCTCATTAGGTGCTGAATCTATCGCACTATTTGCCCGTGTAGGCGGTGGTATTTACACCAAAGCTGCCGACGTAGGTGCCGACCTGGTAGGTAAAGTAGAGGCCGGTATCCCTGAAGACGATGTACGTAACCCCGCTACCATTGCTGATAACGTAGGCGACAATGTAGGTGACGTTGCCGGTATGGGCGCCGACTTGTTTGGCTCGTACGTAGCAACTATGCTGGCTACCATGGTGCTTGGCCGCGAGATCGAGTCACACGATAGCTTTGGTGGGATTGCCCCGGTGCTATTGCCAATGGTGATTGCAGGATTGGGATTGATCTTTTCTATTATAGGTGCCGCTTTTGTTAAAATAAAAAAAGAGACTGACAGCGTTCAAAACGCATTGAATATAGGGAATTGGGCATCAATTGTTCTGACAGCTATCGCAACTTACTTCGTGGTACAATGGATGTTGCCGGAAGGCGAATTTCATATGACCCGCGACTTTGTTAACGGCTCATTAAAAGAAGGCGCCTCTCACTTCACCCGTAGTGGCGTTTATGGCGCTATCATAGTTGGTTTGGTGGTAGGTACTTTAATGTCGATGATCACCGAGTATTATACCGCGATGGGCAAACGCCCCGTATTGGGTATTATCCGCCAGTCGTCAACAGGCCACGCTACTAATATCATTGGCGGTTTGGCTGTTGGGATGGAATCAACCGTGTTGCCAATTTTGGTATTAGCAGCCGGTATTTATGGATCATATTACTGTGCAGGTCTCTATGGTGTGTCCATCGCGGCAGCAGGCATGATGGCTACTACAGCAATGCAATTGTCTATTGATGCCTTCGGACCAATTGCTGATAACGCCGGTGGTATTGCTGAAATGAGCCGCTTACCAGAAGAAGTTCGTCACCGCACAGATAATCTCGATGCAGTTGGTAACACTACTGCCGCAACTGGTAAAGGTTTCGCTATTGCATCAGCAGCATTAACTTCATTAGCGCTATTTGCCGCCTTTGTTGGAGTAGCAGGTATAGATCATATCGATATTTATCATGCTAACGTGTTGGCTGGTTTATTTGTGGGCGGTATGATCCCATTCATCTTCTCCTCACTGGCTATTTCGGCAGTAGGTCGTGCAGCAATGGCGATGGTGGAAGAAGTTCGCCGCCAGTTCCGCGAAATACCAGGCATCATGGAATACAAAGCAAAACCAGAATATGAAAAATGTGTGGCGATTTCAACCAAAGCTTCTATCCGCGAAATGGTGGCTCCGGGTCTGGTTGCATTAATCACTCCGGTTATCGTAGGTTTTGTATTCGGTCCTGAAGTATTGGGCGGTTTATTAGCAGGTGTTACGGTATCAGGCGTGTTGATGGGTATATTCCAAAGCAACGCCGGTGGTGCATGGGACAACGCTAAAAAATCATTCGAAAAAGGTGTTGAGATCAACGGCGAAATGCACTACAAGAAATCTGATCCGCATAAAGCATCAGTGACCGGTGATACCGTGGGTGATCCGTTCAAAGATACCTCTGGTCCGTCAATGAATATTCTGATAAAATTGATGTCAATCGTATCGCTGGTTATTGCGCCTCACTTGAACCCGGCAAATAGCGCGAAGTCAGCAAGTATCGATCACCAGGTCAAAAAAGAGATCAAGGTGCAATCGATGCATGTGCAGGCTGCTAAGATTGATAAGAAAGCATAAGCAGAAATAATCTTAAATGAAAGGAGCTCAGGAATGAGCTCCTTTTTTGTTGGGTGAAATGATGGAAACATAAAATCACGTCATTGAAGAACGAACTAATCTCCACAATACTTGTCATGCTGAACGATAGTGAAGCATCTGTTGCGAATCCTATCTTGGTTACCGCGCATCTGTATGGTTGATTTTCGCTATTGCTCAGGTTATAATGGAGTTGAGCCATCTACTTTCTTAGGTGGCCATTCCATGATATCATAATTCAAAAACCGCCATTCTGGATTCTCCACCTCTATTAATTTATTCTTCTTGCTTCTTGTCCAGCCTTTTATCTCCTTTTCTCTTTCGATAGCATGGTTGACGTATTGATATCTTTCAAACCATACCAAGAAAAAGCATTTGTATTTACTCGTAAAGCTTTCTTTTTGATCGATGCCAAAATAGTGTTCATATAGTCGTCGCTCTAAATCATTAGTGACGCCGGTGTACAATACTGTTTTATTGAAATTGGTGAGAATATAAGTGTAGAAGTTATATTGACGCATATTTGGTTCAGGTTCAATTATAAGATTAAGGTAGCAACAAAGCTACGTAATAGATTCTTCGCTATCGCTCAGAATGACAACCTGTATAAAATTGATATATGAGGGCGCTGAAGAGTAGTGCCGCACATTTGCATTACTTCGAACGTCTTTGCTTTACATAATCGTCAAATGACATAGATGGCTCCTGGTCATTTTTTTTAGATTCATCGTAAAGCTTTATATCTTCGAGCTCCTCCAGTTCTTCCAATAACTGTTCATACTCACTTAACGGGAGTATTACGGATACCTTTTTACCTTGTTCGTCGGTAATATATTGAGGATGTATGGTGTTCACTGCTTAATCGTTGTTAATGTAAATTTAGTAAATATATTCCGCTATCAAAAAACCGGGATATAAAATCAAACTAGTCCTTCGAGCCCTTTCCTTCAATATTTTTTCAAAAAATATGCCGATCTCCCTCAGTTTTATGGCTACTTTAGATTTTGAATAAAATTAATTACGTTTGGAAAAAACTGATTTTATCTCAATAAAACAAAACTGATCTTATAATGAGTGTATTCGTAAAAAAATCAATTTCATCATTGCTTGCGTCGTCGGAAGAGGGCGGACACACCTTAAAGCGTACGCTTGGTGTGTGGAGCCTTATTGCCCTCGGTATTGGAGCGATTATCGGCGCAGGCCTTTTCGTAAGGACAGCGGCAGCAGCAGGCGGTTTCGCAGGCCCTGCAGTTACCATTTCGTTTATTATTGCTGCTGTGGGCTGCGCTTTTGCAGGTTTGTGTTATGCAGAATTCGCCTCCATTATACCCATCGCCGGCAGTGCCTATACTTACGCTTATGCAACGATGGGCGAAATAGTGGCCTGGATTATCGGCTGGGCACTCATTCTTGAATATGCACTCGGTGCCGCAACAGTCTCTATCAGTTGGAGCGAGTACGCAAATAAGCTGGTCGGCGGAAAAATACCCTATGAATGGTGTCATTCGCCGATGGAATCAGCTATAATGAATGGTGTTCATCATCATGGAATTATTAATATCCCTGCGTTGGTGATATTGCTTTTACTTTCATTGTTACTGGTGAAAGGTACGCAGGAATCAGCAATCGTAAATGGCATCATCGTGTTTTTAAAAGTGGCCATCGTACTAGTGTTTATCGCTATCGGCTGGGGCTTTATCAAAGCTGCCAATCATACCCCATATATTATTCCTGCTAACGCTCCTCCGGCAACATTGCCTGATGGTACTCAATACTCTTATCTCGACTTTTTCCATCACGGCTGGGGCGGGATACTCCGTGGAGCAGGTATTGTGTTTTTTGCCTTCATAGGATTTGACGCGGTATCAACAGCTGCACAGGAAGCTAAAAATCCAAAGAAAGATATGCCTATTGGTATTTTGGGCTCATTGGCTATTTGCACCGTTCTGTATATCCTGTTTTCATGGGTATTAACTGGTGTAGCACCTTACCAGGATTTTATGCACGCTGGTAAAGAAGCTTCTGTGGCTTATGCAATTAGTACTTATATGACAGGGTATGGATGGTTATCCACATTGGTAACCATTGCTATT
Organism: Mucilaginibacter sp.; assembly: GCF_036568825.1. GTDB lineage: Bacteria > Bacteroidota > Bacteroidia > Sphingobacteriales > Sphingobacteriaceae > Mucilaginibacter. The sequence continues at coordinate 103,164 of NZ_DATCRU010000086.1, forward strand.
TTACTGGGCTTTTCGTCTGTAATATTAGTGATGCTGCTTGGCCAGTCACGCGTATTCTATACAATGTCAACCGATGGCTTATTGCCAAGAGTATTTTCCGATCTGCATCCCAAATTCAAAACTCCCTATAAGAGCAACCTGATATTATTTGTGTTCGTGGGTCTGTTCGCTGCTTTTCTTCCCGAAAGTGTTGCAGGCGACCTGACTTCAGTAGGTACTTTGTTTGCATTTGTGCTGGTTTGCATTGGTGTCACGATTCTCCGGTATAAAGACCCTAACCTGGTGAGGCCATTCAGAACACCACTGGTGCCTATAGTGCCGTTCCTGGGTGGTGCTATCTGTTTACTTATGATAATTAGTTTGCCTTTACCTACTTTGGCGAGTGCTTTTGGCTGGATGGTAATAGGGCTGCTCATCTATTTAGGCTATAGCAAAAACAACAGTAAGCTGGGTAAAATGGGTGATGCTTTACCCCGGGCTTCGGATTTTGAAGAGAAGTAAACTCTGATTTACTACAAAATAGTAAGGCCTCCCTTTCTGTGGAGGCCTTTTTGCGTTTAAAGAACTTGTGCTGAACCATCAGCAGCCTGGTGATAAAGTTTAGGCGTCCTGAAAAGCAAATTTTATAGTGGTCACAGCCCCTAATCCCGGCCCGTCACTGTTGATATCAAATGTTCCGGCGTGGCTTTCTACTATCGAACGGCAATTGTATAAACCAAGTCCTGTACCTTTTTTCTTAGTAGTAAACCCACGCTCAAAGAAATGCTTACTGGTCTTCGTATCAAAGCCTTGCCCATTATCTGCGATCTTCAATAAAATATATTCATTGGTTGATTCCATTGAAACGGAGATAAACTTGCCCTCACTTTCCATGTCGATAGCCTCTAGACTATTTTTGATCACATTCAGCATCACCTGCATCAGCTTGGTATGATCGCCTTTGATCACATAATTGCCCGGCTTTACATTCACGTTGAACTTTACCCCCTTCTTATCAAACGAAGCAAAAAGCATCGAACGGCAATCATCAATAATGCCGCCCAGGTTCACGGGTTTTCGCTCCTGAGAGGCGCCGTGGCTACGAACGGATTGGCGTTGTATATTAAGTATCTCCTGTATGTGCGAAACGATGTTTAACAGCTCAGCAATGGCCGTACTCATTTCTTTCTGGTTATCACCCTGACTTTTGGCAATACCTTCGGTGATGGATACTAATGCAGCAGCCTTATCAGCGCCAATAGCATTTCCGATAGCTGTTTGCTGAGATTTCAGAAATGTACCCAGGTTGCGGATGCTTTCTAAATTATTACTCTCTGCTACACGATTTATTCTTGTTAGATACGAGCCGAATCCTACCAGCGCATTTCCGATATCATGCAAAACTTCTGATGCGATCTCGAACTTACCTTGTGCAATCGCTTTTTCAAGTTCCTGTTCCTGCTGCAGCAGAAGCTGGCTATTTAATATTTTTAACTCCTCTGATTGTGCTGCTAACTCTTTATTCAGTTTGTTTAGGGCTTCTTCAGCGCGTTTTCGTTCAGTAATGTTATGGCCCAACCCAAGTATACGGCTGATCTTACCATGCTCATCGTAAACCGGAACCTTTGAAGTCGACAACCAAAACCGTTCGCCTTTATCGTTATATAGAAATTCTTCCCTGTTTAATAGTGGTTCGCCTGTGCGCAACACTTCCATATCGTCTTTATAGGCACGTAAACCGATACTGTTTGGAAAGAGCTCCAGATCAGTTTTACCAATCACATCAGCCTCACATTTGGCGCCTATGGCAGCTACGTCGGCCCGGTTGGCTATGATCTTTCGGCCTTCGGCGTCTTTTACATAAATTGTATCTGGGAGATTGTCTATCAGGGTGCGCAGCAATATTCGCTCGCGCTGAATTTCTTCCTGCGCCTGCTTTTGATCTGTAATATCTACGTGAGTCCCTATAATACTTGCTATACCTTTATTATCATCTGCTTTTAGTAACCCACCCCTTGAATATATCCAGATCCATTTGCCATCAGCATGCAGCATGCGGAATTCGCATTCATACAGTCCTTCAGGATTCTCCAGGTATTCTAAAAACTTGCGCATTGCTTCCGGACGGTCCTCTGGATGAAGCAGGCACGTCCATACTTCATTTAAATTCAGCCTGTAATCGTTAATATCCCGCCCCAGCATAGAAAAATAGATATCATTACAGTCCATCTCTCCATTAGACGGAAAATACTCCCAGGCACCGGTTTTCGACATGGTGAGTAACTGCCGGTATTGCCTGGTGGTTTCTTTTCGGACTGATTGTTGCTGACGGTCTTTTGTCGCCTTTTTATTTAAAACAGAACCTGACATTATAAAGGTAACGCAATGGTGAAGATGGCGCCATTATTATTGCTGACGCCTATTTTGCCGCCGTGCGCGTTGATGTATTGCTTCACAATAGCCAGACCCAGGCCTGTGCCACAGCGTTTATTTTTCGTTACAAATGGTTCGAATAAGGTGCTCATGATATCTTTCGGGATACCCGGACCATTATCACAGATCACCAGCATCAGGTGTTTATTTTCAACCCAGCCTGAGATGTGGATAGTAGGATCAGTAATTTTATGATCATGCAAAACGTCGGCTGCATTATTCACCAGGTTGCTGATCACCCTTCTCAATTTACTTTCATCACCCGGAACAACTTGTCCATCCGGCAAATACGAATGGATGGTGATGTTTGACCAACCTTCGTGGATTTTAGCCAGTTCAATGGCGTCGCTAACAACTTTATTCAAATCAACCGGTACTTTTTGTACAGGTATTTCTTTCAGGAAGTCGAGAAAATCTTCAAATATATTAGACGCCTGTTCTGCTGATTGGTCGATCATATCGATCAGCTCGTTACCTTTGCTTTCCTGGCGCATCATATCCGTCATGAACTTGATGTTCTTAATAGGTGTGCGCAGATCATGCATCACCATACCAATCACCTGACCAACGGCGGATAATTTTTCCTTTCGGATCAGTTTTTCATTTAACTCAGCATTGCGAATAGCCTGGGCTGCGTTTTGAACGAACAACTTCAGCAGGTACATCTTTTCCGTTTTGAGCTTCTCCTGTTTTTGCAATAAGGCAAACACATAGTAGTTTTCAAGACGTGCTAATACCAATTCGTCCAGTTGAATGACCTCATCTTTTGCAATGTCCGCATTTCTTACCCTGTCGGTAAGCTGATCCACATCCACACGTCCTTCAATAGCGCCTATAGAAAGGATTTTTTCATAATGAAGGTCTTTATCCAGCTTGCCTATCAGCGCCATATCGGTATCCAGCGAGCCTGCAAGCTGTTCAAGTATATTTTTTAGTAATGAATTAAGCTGATTTCTACTTAAACCTATTGACGATATCGACTCAATCAGTTTCTCCAGGTTACGAAGTTTATTATAATCGGTAACTGCCTTTGTTGCTATTTGGATGATCTCTTCGGGCGCGTAAGGCTTGCAATGATAACCAACATTCTGGCCGGCCTGCTCAACTATCTCGTCGATAGAGCGATCACTGTAAGCGGTAACAAAAATGATCTCGGCCTTTGCATCGTATTTCCTGATCTCAACGGCTGTTTCTAAACCACTCCACCCAGGCATACGCATGTCGAGGAAGATCACGGCATAAGGATGACCATTTTCAATAGCTTGTTTTACTTTTTTAACGCCTTCCATCCCGTTCGAGGCTTTATCAACGGTAAAGGCGGGAATACATTTTGTACGGGTGAGCAACAAGGGTTTAGGGCTGCCGAACAGGATATCAAAAGCACTGTCGATATTGTGTTGTTCTTCCGACTTGCCGTGCGGCATCAGAATGTCCTCGATATTATCCCGCACCATCTCCTCATCGTCAATCACCAGGACAGATGTATTAACTTCGTTCATAGAGTTGTAAAAGGTTTCAATTCAGAGCTTTTACGATTTTGGCAATATTTAGTTGCGGGATTTGGTTATATTATAATAATATTATTTGAATATTAGAAGTGTCAAAACAACACATAAAATAATATCGGAGCCGATAGTTTCCATGTCAGTCTTTTTTATCAGATTTATATATTTGATAGTTTTGTTTGTGTGTTCGTTCACATCTTAAACCAGAGGCCTATGCACCCTTTTGTAATGAAAGAAATCCTGTCGGTAACGACTATCCTGTTTGCTATCATCGATATACTTGGTGCTATACCGGTGATCATTGAATTGCGGCAAAAGGCAGGGCACATACAGTCGGAAAAAGCTTCAATTGCGGTGTTGGTACTGATGATCGGTTTCCTATTTGCAGGAAATGAGCTACTCGATCTCATCGGGCTGGACATACAATCTTTTGCCATTGCCGGATCGCTGGTGATATTTTTTATAGCGATGGAGATGATCCTCGGTATACGTTTTTTTAATGAAGAAATGCCCGAGACGATATCCATTGTTCCGCTGGCCTTTCCTTTAATAGCCGGTGCAGGAACTATGACCACTTTGCTCTCGCTTAAATCACAATATCAAACACAAAATATTGTGGTAGGCATTATATTAAACACGCTGTTTGTATACCTGGTGCTCAAAAATGTAAAATGGCTCGAACGCCTGCTGGGTAAAACCGGGTTAAGCATTCTCCGTAAAGCTTTTGGTGTAATACTGTTAGCTATCGCGATTAAATTGTTTAGAAGCAATACGCATTTGTAGGAAGTTGATGTGCAGATGCTAGAATGTGCAGATGTGCAAATGAAATTCAATATGAGTTAATGACAACGACGGCGTAACCGAAAGTATAATCTCATGCTGTTGATGATAAGAACGGGATCTCATCTCCCTATAGTTATTGCGGCCAAAAAGCCGGCTTTATATCAGAGCCACGCAGGGTGCAATCGGCACATTCGGGTATGGTAGCCGTGTAACCGACAATTCCCTGTCCGGGTTGCGATATTGGTTCAAGTGGCAATAACGGCGCAGTGTTCCCGCCGTCTTTATTATAGTTGATATATTCGTCTACCTGGTTAATTGTAATACCGCCCGCAACAGCTGAAAAGTAACAGCACGGAATTCTATAATGATCATCAAAAAATATCTTACAATCCGCATAATACGGCGTGAACTTCCAATTATAGATCAATTGTCCTTTTTTGATAAATATGCGCTGACTTGTACTGGTCCCGGCGCTTATGTATCCCAAAACGGGTTCGGACGGATCTGAGACATTATGAATATTCCCCGCTATCTCAGAAGGTTGGGCATCAAAAATGCTCCCTAATTGCTCGGTGTTTTTCTTAAGGTTAGTATAAAAACTATAAGCTTCGGGGGTTAACGCATATTGATTTACCAGGATGCTGTACTGATCACCCAATTTCTCAGATGTGGAAGGTATCGTGACTAAAAGACTATTTGAGATAACGTTTTGTGTCAATTTAGCCGATGATCCTAAAATGATAACACTTGATTTATTGCTTTGCCAGCAGTTATAAATATTATCGTGTACCATATCACGCGGCAGAACAGTATCACCGTTCGACTTATAGTAAGATTCAAGAGCCGGGTGTATTTCCCAGGTCTCCTGGTATTCCCAGCGATAATAACGGGCCTTGTTGTTGGCATCGTGGGTGTTAGCATAAATATTTAAACCCGGACCTGATGTAGTGCCATTCTGATCAAAGCTTACGCTATCAATAGGGGGCGAAGTAACTACCGGGACATAATCAGAAAGATACTGTTTATTGTTCGTGGTTTTAATATTCAGCCGATATTTGTGTGAAGCATCAAGATTTAATCCTGCACACGCATAAACGCCGTCCGAAATTTCTGTTAAAGGGTAAGAAACATTTTGGTCGCCTTCTATTTCCACTAAAGCATTCAACTCGGGATTAACCGAGGTTTTGCTTGATATTTTTACTGTCCGGCTAAGTTTAATAATGGTTGAGTCGCCACCGCTATTGATCAATCCCTCCACAACCAGGTAGCTACCTGAACCGTTTGTTAATGGCGGATCATAAGGTTTTCGGCAACTAAATGTTACGATTAGCAAAAGGAATAATAATAAAACCTTACCCGGATATTTTTTAGTCGGCATTGATTTATAGCTGGTTGAATTTCAACTATAAATTTAGTAAACGTTCACTAATGTTTTAGTTTATTTATTGAAAAATTTCTGATACAGTAATATCTGTGCATGATTAGATTAGGTTTTCACTAACCTGGCCACAAACATAGTGTCAGCCTTATTCTCATAACCCTTTAATATGGTTTGTTGCTCCAACTTTAAACCTGCTTCTTTTACCAGGAAATCCACATTCGCTTCATTTTCGGCTTTAAATGCTGAGCAGGTGATATAAATAAGCGGCTTACCGGGTTTAAGGTACTTCACCACGTTGCGGACAATGCTTTGTTGCAACTTTTGAAAGAAGCTGATCTTTTGTGGTTCAAACTGGCTGATCATTTCAGGCGTTCGTCCCCAGGTGCCTGAGCCGCTGCATGGGGCGTCAAGTATGATACCATCAAACTCATAATTATGCAGCTCCGGGTCGACGTTTTGGGTTAGATCTAATATCTTCCTTTGGTACTTGATCAATCCTGCCTGCTGGAAACGCTCATCCAGGTTGGCGAGGATCGATTCGCGAATATCGGATACAACAAGTTTCAGATTAGGTTCAAGTTCGTGGAGCAGCAGACTTTTGCCACCAGAGGCCGCACAAGCGTCCCACCAGGCATCCCATTTTTCGGGTTTAAAGTAATTGGCTGTTTGCTGCGAGGATAAGTCCTGCACCTCGAAAAAGTTTTGCTGCGGGAAAAGTGTTTCTAACCGGGTGCCATTGGGCAACGAGAAACAGCCGTTGCCTTCATCTTTAAAAGTGATCGTCTCTTTGGTGAGTACCGACTTTACATTTTGCTCAAAGCCTTTGCGAACACGAATAAACAGATCAGGCTGAACAAAAAAGGATTTTAAGAAAGCTTGTTTATCAATCCCCTCTGAAAGCTCATTCGACCAGGGAAAAACGTCCGTCAGCTTAAAATCTGGATAGGCAGTTTTAACCAGCTTAAGTTTCTCATCAATATCAAAACCAATGCAAAGCGCCCATTCCGGTTTAAAATGCTGAAGGAACGAGTTGGTTTGCGAATTGCATAGAAACTCAGCTACGATGAGGCGGTCTTCTGTGGGCGTATTATAAAGTGCCTTACCTAAACGAAAATAGTTATACATCAAACGGTTGGCTACGCGCCGGTCGTTTGATCCCATCTGTTTATTCTGACGATAGAAACCTGGCAAAAACTTACTTAGGGGCGTTTCGGCCGGGTAGCTACCCAATATTCGCTGAAACGTTTTAAGCTGGTTTAATGCCTTCATTCTACCTTTTTTAACTCAAAATTATCGTATTGGAGCACATTTACATGGGTGTTGATCCACCCGAGCCCCGGTTTTTTGATAAATCTATATTTATTCAGCAATCCGGAAAAATCTTTTTTGTCCAATTTTTTCAGGTCATCCGGATTTTCGCCCAATAAAGCGCCAAAATACATGCCTTCATCAAAGCCCATCATGGCATAATGAGTAGGTTCGCTGTGGTAAGTTTTGCGATAATTGCGGATAAAGGCGTTTATCTGGGGCGACTTATAATCCACCCGGTCCGTATTGGTGATATGCGTTTTCAGTCGTTGCAGCAAATCAGGTTTAAGATAACTGAACTTTGCCCAGCTTGGGTGGCCAAACAAAGTAACTGGGTATTTTTTTGCAAGTGAATCCAGCGAACGCAGCGTTACTACCAGGAACTGTTGATTAGTAGATGGTATCACGAATACATTCTCTTCGGTTGCTGATAGCTGAGGCACCAGTTCATCCAATCTGCCGCGGACAATAGTAGGGGCGATGATTTTGGTTTTGCGTTTGCTCAAACTATCTATCCCTTTTTTGAAAGGAGTGATGTACCTGTTATCATCACTGTAGCCTGATTTCAGTATAAAAACTTTCTTAGGCTTGTAATGCTCATTGATATATTCAGCTGTCCCCCATGCATGATATTCCAACGGCGTGGCTACTGTGACTAAAAATTGATCTTTTACTGTCGCCGGTGCAGCAGGTGAAAGAGGGGACACCGTAGGAATTACTTTTCCCGAGCCAGCCAGCACGTTGGTAAACGCCTGCAGATCGTCAGGGAATACAGGGCCAACAACCAGATCACTCGTACGGATAGCAGGAGTTACCGCCAGATTGCTTGACGCCGCAGGTGCATCTTTGGTATCAAACACCTGCAGCTTATAGTTGTAACCTTTACCGGTAAGCGAATCCAAAGCCAGTTTAAAACCCTGGTAATAATCTAATGAAAGATTAGCCCGGCTTAAAGTAGCTGGTGTGTATTGTGCACCTGCGTTTAGATCGTCCAAAGTAAACGGCAACAGCATGGATATGGTGGATACCCTTGAGACTGCCGGTTTTTCAGCTGCTTTTTCAGCTTCCTTTTTTGCTTCAGGCGTTTTTGGATGTGGCGGAGCGGATACAGTTCGCACTTTTGGCGAACATGCCGCCAATGCCATAATACCTGCAAAAACTAACCACTTACTCCCACTCAATAGTAGCCGGTGGTTTGGAACTGATGTCATATACTACCCGGTTGATACCTTTTACGTTGTTAATGATCTCGTTTGAGATTTTGGCCAGCAAATCGTACGGAAGGTGGCACCAGTCGGCGGTCATGCCGTCTAATGATTCCACCGCGCGAAGGCAAACTACGTTTTCGTAAGTACGCTCATCGCCCATAACACCTACCGATTGCACCGGTAAAAATATGGTACCGGCCTGCCAAACTTTATCGTAAACACCGGCCGACCGCAAATTGTTGATATAAATTGCATCAGCCTCCTGTAATATGTGTACTTTCTCTGGGGTAACCTCGCCTAATATCCTGATAGCCAGTCCCGGACCAGGGAATGGATGACGGCCTAAAATATTCTGATCAATGCCTAAAGCCTTACCTACTTTGCGAACCTCGTCTTTAAATAAGGTATTCAAAGGCTCAACCACTTTCAGCTTCATAAAATCAGGCAAGCCGCCCACGTTATGGTGTGATTTAATAGTAGCAGACGGCCCTTTTACAGATACCGACTCGATCACGTCAGGATAAATAGTGCCCTGCCCAAGCCATTTTACATCCTGCACCTGGTGTGCCTCATCATCAAATACCTCGATAAACACACGGCCTATGGCTTTGCGTTTTTTTTCAGGATCGGTCAGTCCTGCAAGGGCGTCGTAGAAACGTTGTTTGGCATCAACGCCTTTAACATTCAGGCCCATGTGTTTGTAGGAGTCCAATACGGATTCAAACTCATCTTTCCTCAGCAGCCCATTATCTACAAAAATGCAATACAGGTTTTTGCCGATTGCATGGTGTAATAACACAGCAGCTACCGATGAATCCACGCCACCGGAAAGACCAAGCACCACTTTATCGTTCCCTAATTTTTCTTTCAAAGAAGCTACAGTCGTTTCAACAAACGAATCCGGTGTCCAATCTTGCTTGCAGTGGCAAATGTCAACCAAAAAGTTTTGCAGCAATTGCTTGCCGTCAATACTGTGTGTTACCTCCGGGTGGAACTGGATACCATAGGTTTCAGTATCTTTAATATGATATGCAGCTACCTTTACAGTTTCGGTGCTGGCAATAATTTCAAAATCATCTGCAATACGGGCGATAGTGTCTGCATGCGACATCCAAACCTGCGAACCTTCCGGAACCTGCTTGAATAGCGGATGACCTTTCTCGATATATTGAAGATTCGCCCGCCCATATTCACGCGTGCTTGATGGGAGTACTTCCCCGCCATTGAAATGAGCAATATATTGCGCACCATAGCAAACGCCTAATATCGGCATTGTTTTGTGGTGCTTTGAAAACTCAAAATGTGGTGCATCTTCCTGGCGAACTGAATATGGACTGCCTGATAGGATGATGCCTTTTACTGAACTGTCGATTTCGGGAATGTGGTTGAACGGGTGGATCTCACAATAGATATTGAGCTCCCTGACACGGCGCGCTATTAATTGGGTAAACTGAGAGCCGAAGTCAAGAATGAGGATTTTTTCTTGCATGGGCAAAGATAGGCTTTAGATGTGATATTTGAGATAGGAGATTTGAGATTCTCAATGAATGGATTAATTGAAAATTAAAATCTAATGATTAGAATTGTATAAGTCTAAAAATATTAAATATTCTATTTTTGTAATAATGGAAGAAAAGGGATATATCGAAATAAAAATAGAAGGTAAAATTGGCAGTCAACCCCTTAAGCCAGCCGACGTTGATATTTCTGATATCAAGGAGATAATTAATGATATTGAAACATTCTTATATCCGACCCGGAATGAAAAACTAGATAGACCACACATATCCTACAAAATAGAAGAAGGTTCAGCAAAACATTTATTTTTTTTACCAATTTCCGGCGTGCTTCTATTTAACGGATTGACAGGCGAGATTGCCAATAGAGGGACTGTGGATTTTCTGGACTATAAGAGAGCAGAAATTATTGAAAAATTTCAACGAAAAGCTAAAGAAAAGGATTTTGAAATAACATTTACCAATTCTTTATCTGACTCAAGAATACTTAAAATAACGAAGGATACTAAATATTTTAATGGTTTAGCTGAATATATAGATACAGAGCTAATACTGTATGGCAAAATAAATAGTGAAGGAGGGAATAATCCTAATTTTCATATTGTAACTAAAGAATATGGACGCCTTACAGTGGAGGCTACTGAGCAACAATTGGTAGAAGGTGAAAAACGTTTGTATAAAGTTTATGGTATCAGGGTTCGCGGGAAGCAAAATATTGCAGATGGTAAACCTTTTGATTTGAAATTGATAGATTACATCGAATATAACCCGGTATTTGATAAATCAGAATTAAGTGTATTGATTGATAGAGCGGCTAAAAACTGGAACACTGTTCCGGATGTTGATGCCTGGCTCGCAGAAATTAGAGGAGTTTAAATGAATAGTATTTTAATTGACACTTCTTTCTGTATTCGTTTAGTTAAAAAGGATGACCCCTTGCATCAAAATGCTATAGATTATTTTGAACACTTTCTTGAAAATAAAATTGAAATCTATTTATCGACTATCGCGATTGCGGAATACTCTGTAAAGGATGATATAAAAAATCTTCCTTTAAGAACAATGAAAATAACACCATTTGATTTCTTTGATGGTGTTATAGCAGGTGAATTTTATTCAATTCTTTTGAATAGAAGAGACGAAATGAGAGATATTGAGAGAAATGTTATAAAGGACGACTGTAAACTAATTGCACAATTATATAATCGTAAAATTGACGCATATATAACTAAAGATCGGAAATCGTTCGGGCAAATTATTGCGCCGATTGTAAAAGAAAGAGGATTCTCAATCAAATTATTGGATTTAAGTATTCCGTTAAAAGATTTTAAAGGAGAGTTATTTTAATCGATGATTTCTTATTCTCTTTCCCATTCATCTCTCAATTTTAATTGAATGGTTAAAGGGTCTTCTGTTTGATTTAATACCCCATTATATTCCCTGGCGTTAAAACCACCTGAAGTCTTTTCTTTATAAAGCTTCTTCTCTATAGCTTCAATTTCCTTTTTGCTGGTGCCCTTCTTTAATACTAGCATCATGATATAACAAATTTAAGAAAATGGATTGGCATTATGTCACTTCTTAAATCATCCCCTCCGGAACCGAATGCAGCGCAATTCGATTTCCTTCCGTATCCAGAAAAACGGCCATATAGCCATGTTCAGGTGATATTTGTGTTTTGGGGATAATAACTTTTCCACCGGCTATTTTCACTTTATCTAATACAAGTTGCACATCAGGGTTTCCGTTCAGGTAAACCAGCGGACCGCTTTGGGCTGATGGTTTATAAAAATCGCCGCTGCTGCAGATGGCACCGCCAATACTCATCGGGCTTTCTGTTGGGAATAGTCTCATTTGCAGCTGGGGCATATCCAGCGGGGTCATTTTTATATCGAAAATGGTCTCATAAAATTTTTGCGCGCGATTAAGATCGGTCGCGGGGATTTCGAACCAGCTAATAGCGTTTTTGAATATCATAGGGGTAATGGTTAATGTCCGAAATATATGAAATAAATATTAAATATTTGCTGAAATTAAACTATAAGGAAATTTTGGTTGTCTATATAAAGACTCACAGAAAATAGATATTTTAGTTGCTATGTCATTAACTACCCGTTTAGCCACTTTTGAAGACGTAGACGAATTGCTGCAGCTGATCGCATTGTCGGCTCGTGGGTTAAGTAATGGTTATTATTCTGATGCACAAACCGAGGGCGCTATTAAATATGTTTTTGGTGTTGATAGCCAATTAATACAGGACGGTACTTATTATGTGGTCGAATCAAAAGACTGCCTGGTGGCCTGCGGTGGATGGAGCATGAGGAGCACCCTTTATGGTGGTGACCAGCATAAAAGCGATGTCGATCCGTTGCTTAATCCCGCGGTTGATGCTGCCCGTATCCGGGCATTCTTTGTTCACCCCGACTGGGCCCGGCAGGGGATAGGCCGGATGCTGATCACCCATTGCGAAAAGGCTGCTCATCAATATGGGTTTACTAAAATGGAGATCGGCTCTACGCTGCCCGGCGTCCCGCTTTATGAGTCGATGGGCTATCACCAATCAAAAAAGATCAGTGTACCATTGCCTGATGGCGGGCATTTGCCGGTGGTAAATATGAAAAAGGATTTAAACCTTTCGCGCAGTTAAAGTCCAATGGATTTTAACCGTTACAGCCTCAATATGAAAACTTTAACTTTTTTATCACTGATCCTGTTGTTTATAACAACAGCCGCAACTGCTCAGCAAAAAAACGAGAGTATTATTGTCGACCAAATGCGCCGGGAGTTTGTAACCTATTTGCCACGCGGCCTCGGTGATAAGCCGGCAGTTGTTATTTCATTGCATGGCAGATTGGGAACGGCTATCCGCCAAATGACTTTTGCTGATTTCAGACCGCTTGCCGACAGGGACAAGTTTATCATCGTTTGCCCGCAAGGGATCGAGCGCAGTTGGAATGATGGCCGAGGTACGCCTGCCAATTCAAGAGGAGTTAACGATGTGAAGTTTATTGATGAGCTGATCACGTATGTTATCGACACCTATCATGCTGATCCATCCAGAATTTATGTGACGGGGATGTCGAACGGCGGCTTCATGTCCTCACGACTGGCCTGTCAGCTTAACCAGCGCATAGCGGCAGTAGCTGTTGTAGCCGCATCTATGGATCAGGATATGGGTTATCAACCTGCTCAGCCCATGGCTATAATGTATATCCAGGGAACAAAAGACCCATTAGTACCATTCAATGGCGGGAAAATGAAAGG